>NZ_BMQI01000032.1 GCF_014648035.1 Shewanella algicola
CGAAGATAGAATTGTGAAACATATTAACTAAATTGCAGTTACACAGAATCTGTTACACCCTCTAATTTGATAAAAAGAACGATATTAGAGGAAGCATTTGCTAAACCAACGCCCTATCTTAGAAATCGTCATATTTTAGACACTACCTCACAGTTATTTAAGCTTTTACCGAAAAAGTTAGCGCATATGTTTTTTGGTTTTGATGATGATATAAATCTCAAAGCCAAAGAGTGTGCTGAATATTGCAGGCGTATTGTTATAGACCCTAGTGCAATTCAATTTATCAGTATTCATCATCAAGCGCTCGATGAAACTCAATCTCATATAAATAGCAAGGTTAATCTTGGAAGCATGCCAGAAACACTCGGTAGTGACGCCGAACAGCTTCTTGCATTTAACCGAATTTATCCCGAAAAATACGGGAATGATACCGGATTGCTTCCCGTAATTGACCAAATCCATCCCGAACAATGCGGGAATGATGCCGAATTGCTTCCTGCAACTGACCAAATCCATCTCGAACAATGCGGGAATGATGCCGAATTGCTTCCTGCAATTGACCAAGTCCATCCCGAAAAATGCGGGAATGATGCCGAATTGCTTCCTGCAATTGACCAAGTCCATCCCGAAAAATGCGGGAATGATACCGAAAGGCTTCCTGCATTTAACCAAAGTCAGATAAAAGATTGCTCTGCTGATACAAAGGAGTTGATTGCAGATTTAACTTCGAAGCAACAGCAAACATTGTATGAGTTTCTATCTAGGTACATTGAGTCATTTGGTCTTAAGCGGTTAGAACTGAATCAATCGATGAAAATATCAGGTTGTATAAAACGGTATTCAGATAAGCGCTGGTGGTTAAAGAAGTTTCGTAAAGTTATTACTCAGGCCAATGAAAAAGCTGCATTACATCTCAATTTTGTTAATAGTAAAAGACAGATTTACGCTAGCAATATCACTACCAAGAACCGAATAACTCAACGGTTGAGAAATGAAGAATTATTGAGTTCTAGCGTCATCATTAACGATGCAGGGCAGCGTTACACATTAAAGGAGGTATCAGACCTCAATGTTTCAAATCCAAAAATCAGAAAAGACGAACTAATTTGCCGTGCTAGAGGCTTTGAAAACTTGGCTAAAGATGAGGGACATGAGGCATTATTTATTACCGTTACATGCCCTTCAAAGTATCACCGAGCATTTTCAAAATCAGGTGCACCTAATCCCAAATGGCAAGGGCTAATGCCAGATGAAGCCAATACCTATTTAAATCATCAATGGCAAAAAACACGAGCTGAATTCAAGCGAAAGAACATCAACCCTTATGGATTTCGTGTGGTTGAGCCACAGCATGACGGTACACCTCATTGGCACATGTTGTTTTTTATTGAAGCTGAAAAGCTCGAAATTATGCAAGATATTATTCGTCATTATGCCTTAGAGGTTGATGGTGATGAAAAAGGAGCTCAAGAGAATCGCTGTGACTTTAAGAAGATTGACCCAAATAAGGGCTCTGCTACGGGCTATATTTTAAAATACATCGTTAAAAATATTGATGGTGAAGGGTTAGGTACAGATAAATTTGGCAATGACTCCGTTTTAGTGGCACAACGGATTGATGCTTGGGCCTCTTGCTGGTGTATTCGCCAATTTCAGCAAATTGGTGGCGCTAGTGTTTCTGTGTGGCGAGAACTTCGAAGAATCCGTACAAAGCTATTTAAGACTGATGCTGAAAATAATTCTTCAATGCTAGAGCAAGCAAGATTGGCCGCAGATAACAGTGATTGGCAAGGGTATAACAACGTTATGGGCGGTGTGTTTGGCAAGTCAAAAGATAGACCAATTAAGTTACATTATGAATTGAATATTGATGAGCAAACGGGAGAGTGTTTACCCAGTTATTATGATGGTGAATTCACCACTAAAGTTAAAGGGCTATGGTTCGCTGGGCAAGCGTTTTTGACGAGGGTTTATCAATGGAGGGTACAAAAAGCATAAACGGTTTAATATAACTGTTAGCCGCAATGTCTAATGTTTTAAATCCATGCTTTAAATTGAAATAACAACAACCAACTCAAGCTTACTTTTTAAGCTTCTAATGCAAAAAAACTGAAAATCTGCTTTCTATCCCTTGATTTAATCTCTCGCCAGAATGGCAAAAGTGCTTTTACTTGGAGTTCTGTAAATAACTGTACTAGTTATTTTATTGGACTAGGTTAAATTCAAGCTAGTATGAATTATGCTTAACACCGAGTGACGGGGCTTACAATTATTCTGTAAATGCATAAGTGTAGGGCTGCATCTATTTAGCTTACTAACAAGCATTGTTAAATATAAAGGGTTGGAGTAGTATTAAAGAGCTCTTTAGCTTAAGACGAATTACGTCTAGTCGGGTGATTAGCCAGACTCTAACTTATTGAACGAGATTAGTTGCGAAATGTACTGACTTCTTCGCTGTCTAAACTCGTTCCTCCTTTAGACAGCGAAGAAGTCAGTACATTTCGCTGTCTCTAGTAAAGAGCTAAGCCCAAGAGTATTAGTACTTTTGGGTTTTTTTTTGTTGAGAGATTTATGAACTTTGTGAAACAACTAGCAAGATACCTAGGAAACAGTGAGTCTGAAGTCATACGTTTTTTGATGGATGCCCCAAGCAAATATCGTGTATACAAGATCCCAAAAAGGTCACACGGACATAGAGTTATAGCTCAGCCATCTAAGGAACTCAAAGAGTACCAGAGGGCATTTCTGGCTATATATACGTTCCCTGTACACCCTACTGCTATGGCATATTGTGAAGGAAAGAGCATCAGAGAAAACGCTCTTGCCCATGTTCACAACAATTATCTACTGAAAACGGACTTTGAAAACTTTTTTAACTCTATAAGTCCTGCCATCTTTTGGCAAAGTGTAGATAATTGTACAGTTGACGTACCAAAGTTTACCGCTAAGGAAAAGATGCTTGTTGAAAAGCTTATTTTTTGGTGCCCAAGTAAAACAGAACACGGTAAACTAGTTTTGAGTGTCGGTGCTCCTACCTCACCAAGCATATCTAACTTCTGTCTCTACGAGTTTGACCGTTTTATGACTAATGTCTGCAACGATCAAAAAATCACTTATACAAGATATGCTGATGATTTGACATTCTCAACCAACGAAAAGAATATTCTTCACACTATAGTTCCTTCTATCCAACAACTATTGGTAGAGAACTTCTCGCACAACCTAAAGCTAAACCACAGTAAAACAGCTTTTTCATCACGTGCGCACAATCGACATGTTACAGGCATTACACTTAGCAATGAAAGGAAGCTCTCTTTAGGTAGAGAGCGTAAGCGATACATCAAGCATCTAATAAATCAATTTAAGTACAACCTATTAGATGACTCGAATATCCGACACTTACAAGGACTATTAGCTTTCGCTCAACATATTGAACCAGTTTTCATAAACCGATTAAAAGCCAAATATACTAATGAGTTAATTCAACGCATCTACGAGGCAAGTCATGAATAGCAAAACAAAAAATACTAAAGAGCTAGAGCGAAAAGCTAGGAAAAAGGAACTACTCCCTACCTTTCAGCTTTATCAAAACTATGCTCATGGTCTAGACGGTGTTGCTAAAGATGAAAAGCTAGCTAATCGCTACCTAATGCAATGTATTGAATACATTGAGAACAATAGTTCTGAAACTCCTGACAGCTTCATTCCAAAACACAAGCTACATTTGGCAAGCCTTGAACTATTTGATTTTCGTCGATTTAAAAACTTACGTATGTTCTTCGAACCAGATCTGACAGTGATAATCGGTAATAATGGCCAAGGTAAAACCACAATCCTTAATGCCATATCCAAAACGTTAAGTTGGATTAATGCCAATATTCTTAAGGAAGAAGGTGCTGGTCAGAGGTTGAGTGAACTATATGATATTAGAAGAGATTCCGATAACTCTTACGCTGATGTGTTAACAGAATTTGAATATGGCTCTGGGTTGCAGCGACTAACTGCACGCCTATCAAGAGCAAGTCTTGGAGCTTCCGAAAGGCGAGACAGCGATGTAAGGAACCTTCGAGAGCTTTCTAATGTATTCCGCGTTGTGAATAACAATAATGTAGTAAACCTCCCTTTGTGCGCCTTTTATTCTGTAGAACGCTCTCACCCACTATCACGCTTAAGTAAGGATAATGTCTTACTTAGAGAAGAGCGTTTTGACGCATACAACTCTGCTCTTGCTGGTTCAGGTAAGTTCGAGCATTTTGTAGAATGGTTTGTAGCTCTACATAAAAGGTCAGTAAATGATAAATCTAACGAAATTGAAGCAATAAAGCAGCAAGTTAAGGATCTACAGTCCTCTGTCGACAGTGGAATCATGTCGTTAGAACCTATTCTTCAACAGACAAGGCTTCAGCTGAATGATGCCTTAGCTACACTGAAGTCCGCTAGGATTAATCAGGTACTAACAGATGCACAAACAAAAAAAATCGTCGTCCAAGCTATCTGTAGTGTCATTCCAAGCGTTAGTGATATGTGGGTTGATACAAGTACTGGTTCAGACGTCGTTTTAGTAAAAAATGACTCCATCGACATAACTATTGAACAACTTTCAGATGGTCAGCGCACTTTCTTAGGGCTGGTATCCGACCTAGTTCGTCGCTTAGTAATGTTAAACCCTAAACTTGATAACCCCCTTGAGGGACAAGGAGTTGTCCTAATCGATGAAATCGAGCTGCATTTGCACCCTAAATGGCAACAGGACGTTTTATTAGACCTTCAAACTTGTTTCCCTAACATTCAATTCATTGTTACAACACATAGCCCTATAGTTCTATCTACTGTTGATAAAAATAACATCAGAATTTTTGAAGGCACAGATACAGAAGGTAGAACTCTCATAGACGCTCCCGACTTTCAAACTAAGGGAATCATCAATTCCGATGTTTTGGAGCAGCTAATGGGTACTTTTGCCACTCCTCAACGCATAGAAGAAGCCCATTGGCTAGCTAAATTTGAATCTCTTTTAATCAGTGGTCATTACGATGATAATTCCGAAGCACAAGCTCTGTATGAAGACATACGTAAACACTTCGGTGAGAAAAGCTCTGAGATAAAAAAATGCGATAGCTTAATCAGAATTCAGGAAATGAAACTCAAAGCTAAAAAAGCCATCGAGAAAAAGAGAATTGGCGAATGAGAAAATTGAATCGCCATCCTTCAAATTGTTTAGTTGGTTTAATCCCTGGACAAAACGACTGGATGGAAGCCCCTAAAGACGATATCTGGATTGAGTTAGACAAAATGCAAAGTGGGTATTGCGCATATTGTGAGTGCCACTTAAAACGTAAACACATTGAGCACTTTAAAACTAGAACGGCCCACCCTCAAGAGATATTCAGTTGGGCTAATATATTTGGCTCTTGCGGCGATAGTTCAAAGACTGGGGGATGGGGGCGCTGCGGGATCTATAAAGATGCTGGTGCAGGCAAATACAATATTTCAGAACTAGTCAAACCAGACGTAGATGATCCTAATGATTATTTGCTCTTTCTAACTTCGGGCATGGTGATTGCACACCCTGAGCTAACAGAGCCAGCCTTACGCAAAGCTGAGGAAACAATTAGGGTTTTCAATCTAAATGGAGACAGTGCTCTCTTCAATAGCAGGCGAAGCGCGATACTGGCCATACAAAAAGAAATAGATGAGCTATATCAGATGCAGGATGAGTTAGGTGATGACTGGCAATCTTTTCTTGACGAAGCATTAACAGGTGTTTGTGAACAGGAGTTTCAAACCGCTTTAGAACATTCTTGGCGTCACAACCTCCCATACTAAGAAACTGAATTAATATTTATTAAACCATCAACTGATTTGGCATTTGTTAGTTATGCCTCCATCAATGTGCTGAAGTGTATACACGATTCCAGATAGCCCACTATTAGTTAGTTAATAGAAGGTATTTAATTAAGCAATAATCTGCTACATATTTGCTACACAGAACTGCAGACATGAAAAAGCCGTAGTAGGTACTAACCTGCTACGGCTTATCAAAATTGGTGGCCCCTCCCAGACTCGAACTGGGGACCTGACGATTATGAGTCGTATGCTCTAACCAACTGAGCTAAGGGGCCGACTTAAGCTAGTCGTCACTAACAAAAGCGGATGCAGTATACGAAGTTTATTTCCGCTTGTCACCTCTGTTTGTGCATGAATTTAGCTTAAATGACTCAAGTGGTTATCTGTTAATCAGTCTCCACATTACTGGCTGTATGTTTGTGGGTTATGACCCTTTGTTCAAGCTTAAGTATTTACTCATTGTGAAGGTGAACATTTGAAATGGCTAATTCTAAACGCCGCATATCTTTGCTGGTTATTGAAATTAGTGATTGTTAGTTGTCATTGTTACTAGAAGTTGACGAATGGGTTTTTAAGGTTAATTACTAACGAGAACCGTTATCAATTTCGATAACATTAGTACCCAAAAATGGGCTGTGACGATATTGCTCAATTGTGAGGTGTTTAATCACTAATTTAACAAATTTTTGTGATTTGCCACCGTGATCAAAGTGGGTTTTATGTGCCATTGTGTGAGGTCGGCCGGTGTTAGGTGGCTTTGGTTTGGGCGGTTGTTCACGTTAGTTGCGTGAATTTTGAACTGATTTGAAGATTAAGAATAAGGGCTGCAGTGTTTGCGGTATGTTGAGAAATTATCTGCTACAAAGATAAGTAAGGTGTGATTGTGTCAGTCAATAAACTTATGTGCAACCCCCATTATAACGTACTAACTAACTTGTGGGTTCGTCTACTGTTTATGAATAGTTTATCGTCTTAGCGAGGCTTGGGCTTGTATTAGATAAGAAGTATAACAAGCGCGAGCAATAAAGATTAACTGAAACTGTTTAAAGATTGATATTTGCGCAACATCCGTGTGCATGATGAGCATACGACATGTCTGGTCAATAAACTCACCTTGAGATATGCCTAGATTTCCCTGCTAGGGGATAGCGTCGGCATAGCGTTCTTTAGATGGAGCTTATCGAGCTCTTCTCACATATTGATGACATGAATGGGGATTCACATGTTGCAATCTAATTTGACAGTTCTTGCAGATAAATTAGGCCAGTATCTTGAGCCTTCACGAGTTTATACCGATTACCTCCGCCGTATCGCTTGGGGTACCGATGCTTCTTTTTATCAAAAACGTCCACAAATTGTTGTCCATCCTAAAACTGAAGCTGAGGCTTCTAACGTTTTATCACAATGCTATCAAACTAATACGCCTGTGACATTTAGAGCCGCTGGTACCGCACTTTGTGGTCAGGCTATTTCTGATTCGGTGTTAATGGTTGCGGGTTTGCATTGGAATCAGTTCAAGGTGTTGGACGGCGGAAAGAAAGTGCAAATGCAACCAGGGGTTATCGGCGCCAAAATCAATGCCGCATTAGCGCCATTAGGTTGGAAGTTTGGCCCAGACCCTGCAACTATTGCCTCTGCAATGGCTGGTGGGATTGTCTCTAACAATGCTTCTGGTATGAACTGTGGTACTCACCATAACTCATATAAGCTCATTGATTCGGCCAGAATCGTTTTTGCTGACGGCTCGATTTTAGATACGGCAAGTGAGCAAGGCCGGGAGGCGTTTAAAAAAGAACACCCAGAGATGGTGCAAGCCATTGAGTCTATTCGCGATGACATTATGTCTGACGATGCTTTAGTGCAGCGTATTAAGCGTAAGTATTCAATTAAGAATGTCACCGGCTTTGGTATGAATTCTTTTGTTGAACACCATGACCCTATCGACATTATTTTGCATCTTATGGTGGGCTCAGAAGGTGCACTGGGTTTCCTTTCTGAAATCACCTTAAACAGTGTAGAGAAAAAAAGCCATTCGGCTTCTGCGATGGTTTACTTTGATTCATTGCGTGGTGCTTGTGAGTCAATTGTTGAGTTACGTAGAGAAGCATTTAACGAGACAAATGCGGCAGAGTTATTAGACAATTTTGCGCTTAAGGCTGTTGCTGAGTCTAAATATGACACACCCGATTTCTTAAATGATGTGCATAAAGATGTCACGGCAGTATTGTTTGAAACCTTTGGCGATAACCAAGAGCAGGTTGATGCTAACATTGCCAAAATGTCTGCCATTATGAAAAAACATGGTCTATATCGCGATGTTGAATTTACTCAAGATGCCGCTGAAATCACTAATATGTGGGCTATCCGTAAAGCGATTTTCCCATTAGCGGGTTCAATGAGACCTGTTGGAACATCGTGTATTATTGAGGATATTGCGTTTCCAATTGAAGTGTTACCTCAAGCGACAATCGATTTACAAAACTTGTCATTTAAACATGGTTATGACGATGCGGTGATTTATGGTCATGCGTTAGAGGGTAACTATCACGTTATTTTTGCTCAAGACTTTTCGACTCAAGCTGAAGTTGACCGTTTTGATGGTTTTATGCAAGCAGTTGTTGACCTTGTTGTAGGGTATGACGGTTCGCTTAAAGCTGAACACGGTACTGGATTTGGTATGGCTGCATTCGTTGAGAAAGAATGGGGCACTGAAGTCTACGACTTGATGAAACGAGTGAAAAATGCACTCGACCCAAGCGGTATTTTAAACCCTGGGGTGATTATCAATGATGATCCATTCTGTCATGCCAAAGGTTTTAAACCTATGCCAGCCGTACATGACATTGTAGATAAATGTATTGAATGTGGCTTCTGCGAACCGCACTGTGTCGCTCATGGTTTAACTTTATCTCCTCGCCAGCGTACTGCTGTTGCAAGGGTGATGAAAACGCTAGAGACAACTGGCAAAGAGCCTGAAGTACTGGCCGAGTTGAAAAAGAACTATCCATACTACGCAATTGATACCTGTGCGGCAGATGGTTTATGTAAACTCGGTTGCCCGATGGGTATTGATACCGGTAAATATGTAAAAGTGCTGCGTGCTGAAGGCGCTAGCAGTATGGATAAGAAAATCTCAGACTTTACCGCTGATCGTTTTGGCACCATGGAGTCTGTCGCTCGATTTGCTTTAGGGGCAACAGACATTTCTCGAAAAATTATCGGTGAATCTGGTATGGGGGCAATCACTAAGGTTGTCCGTAGTATTGCGCCGGGTATGCCTGTGCCATTATGGACAGAAGGTATGCCTACGCGTGGTAAAGCATTACCGAAAACCAAGACTCAGGGAGACATAAAAGCAGTTTATTTCCCTGCGTGTTTAAACCGTATGATGGGTACCAGTGCTAAGCATGACGACCAACGCTCTCTGCCTGAAACGATTGTGAGTCTATTTGAAAAGGCCAACATCGAAATGGTGTCTGGCGAAAAACCTAAGGGCTTATGTTGTGGTCAGCCTTGGGAGTCTTATGGTCATGATGAGGCGGCTGATCGTAAATCCGATGAGCTTTCAGCGTGGTTATTACAGGCGTCAAACAATGGCGAATATCCTATCTTGGTGGCAACAACGGCATGCCTTGAAAGAATGCGCCGTGCTTGTGACAGCCGTTTGAAAATGTACGGTCCTGAAGAATTTGCTTTTGAGTTTTTGGTTGATCGTCTTTCAATCAATAAAATCGTCGATAAAATTGCTGTTCATCCAACCTGTACAACTCGCAAGTTAGGCATGGCAGAGAAACTGGCTGATTTAGCCCGTTTGTGCGCCACAGAGGTTGTGGTGCCTGAAAAAGTGGGCTGCTGTGGCATGGCGGGTAACCGTGGTATGAATTACCCTGAGCTCAATGAGCACGGTTTACGCCACTTAAAAGAGGAAACAAAGGATAAAGGCTGTACCCATGGTTATTCTGTTTCAGCGACGTGTGACGTTGGTTTAACCACCCACTCGGGTATACCGTATAAAAATATCTTAACGTTACTCGATAAAGCATCGAGCAGAAAGCAACTGTAACAGGTTGATTTCAATTACAGCTCACGCAATAGCGTGGGCTTTTTTTTGGCTACAAATTTACACGCAATAAAAAACCCAGCACTTTAGCTGGGTTTTTTGATGTTGCCTTTGCAGACTATGACGAATATTTATTCGTCTAGGAAAGACTTCAAAATCTCTGAGCGAGAAGGGTGGCGTAACTTACGTAACGCTTTAGCTTCAATCTGACGAATACGCTCACGTGTTACGTCAAACTGCTTGCCCACTTCTTCAAGAGTATGGTCGGTGTTCATGTCGATACCGAAACGCATACGCAGTACTTTTGCTTCACGGGCTGTTAGGCCTGCTAGCACTTCGTGAGTGGCGTTCTTTAGACTTTCGCTTGTGGCTGAGTCTAATGGTAGCTCGAGGGTAGTGTCCTCGATAAAATCACCTAAATGCGAATCTTCATCGTCACCGATTGGGGTTTCCATTGAGATTGGCTCTTTAGCGATTTTAAGTACCTTACGGATCTTATCTTCAGGCATCATCATACGTTCTGCCAATTCTTCAGGAGACGGCTCGCGGCCCATTTCTTGAAGCATTTGACGTGAAATACGGTTCAGCTTGTTGATGGTTTCGATCATGTGTACCGGAATACGGATCGTACGTGCCTGGTCAGCAATCGAGCGAGTAATCGCCTGACGGATCCACCACGTTGCATAAGTTGAGAACTTATAACCACGACGGTATTCAAACTTATCAACCGCTTTCATCAAACCGATGTTACCTTCTTGGATTAAGTCCAAGAACTGTAAACCACGGTTGGTGTACTTTTTAGCAATAGAAATAACCAGACGTAAGTTGGCTTCAACCATTTCTTTCTTAGCACGACGTGCTTTTGCTTCACCAATTGACATACGACGGTTAATGTCTTTAATGCCAGCGATGGTTAAATCGGTTTCTTCTTCAATGGCTGCAAGCTTGCCAACGCAACGTGCTACGTCATCTTCGATCATACGAAGACCTTCAGCATAAGGCTTGCTGCTGGCTTTTTCGGTTTCAAACCAAGTTAAGTTAGTTTCATTACCGGTAAATGCTTTAATGAAGTTTTTCTTCGGCATTTTAGCTTGTTCAACACAAAGCTTGATCACTAGACGTTCTTGAACACGTACGCGATCCATCATGTTGCGCATGCTTTTCACTAAGCGGTCAAACTGCTTAGGTACTAGACGGAACTCTTTGAATAGCTCACCAATAACAAACAACGAACCGATGGCTTCAGGGTGGTCACGGCCTTTTTCAGCAATAATGCCTAAGCTTTTTTCGTAAGCTTCTCTTAATTGAGTAAACTTCTCTTTCGCTTCTTCAGGATCCGGACCTTTGTTGCCTTCTTCCTCTTCATCGTCATCATCGTCATCATCATCGTCATCGTCATCATCGGTATTAGCGACTTCTGAACCAATATTGGTGGCGGTAGGGGCGACGTCATCGTCGTCAGGATTGATAAATCCAGAGATAATATCAGACAAGCGCAATTCTTCAGCTTCATACTGGTCGAATTGCTCTAAGATCATTGCGATAGCTTGAGGGTATTCACTCACAGAACTTTGTACTGTGTTAATACCTTCTTCAATACGCTTAGCAATAACAATTTCGCCTTCGCGAGTAAGTAGCTCTACTGTACCCATTTCACGCATGTACATACGTACAGGGTCTGTGGTACGGCCTAACTCACTTTCAACGGTTGCGAGTGCTGCCGCAGCTTCTTCTGCAGCATCTTCGTCTGTGTTGTCTTCCGACATCATCATGTCATCGGCATCTGGCGCTTCTTCAAAAACGCGGATACCCATGTCATTTATCATCTGGATAATATCTTCAATCTGATCAGAATCGACCATGTCTGCTGGTAAGTGGTCGTTCACTTCAGCATAGGTTAAGTAACCTTGCTCTTTACCTTTAGCGAGCAACAGTTTGAGTTGCGACTGCGGAGTGTGATCCATAGATATCATCCAAGTTTGGGTAACTGATAAAACGATAGGCCATCTAGCCGAGCTAAAGTGGCGCGCAAATCGTCAATTATAACTGTGTGGACTAATCTTAGCTAGTCCATGGCAGCGTTTTGTACGCAGATTGTTGAACAATCAATGAGTACTATGTTGCCTTGCCTTTTATTATCGAAATCAGCTTTGTTAGTTGAAGTTTTTCAACTTTGGTCAAAGTCTGCTTAAGGCTTAGTTCCTGATAAAGTTGTTCAATTGATTGATTGTATAACCAAATCAGGGTTTGTTTAAACTCTAGCAATACGTTTTCATCCGCCACTTGATGGTCCCATTGGGCTAGCTTTATTAGAGTGCTTTTTTGTTCATGCTCTCTATGCAGTTCAAGTAGTTGTGCGCTGTTTAACGATTGTTCTCGAGTTATTTCTAACAAGTGCCCGAGTAATTTTACTCCTGGCATTTTTAGTCGTTTTAATGCTGCTTGCTCTTCTAATCCAAACCCTAAATGAGGATGTTGGACTAATAACGCAATGGCTAACCTTAATGGTGTGCCACGGCCTTGTATGCCTTTTGCATTAAGTGGTTGTGCTTTTTTTACCGCAAAACCTAATTTTTTCTTTAAATCTTCGCTACTGTTCATGCCCAGTTTGTGTGCTAAGTTTTCTAGCAACAAATTTTGCAGAACGGTATCTTGTACCTTTTCAATTAGCGCAATGGCTTGCTTGGCTAATGCGCCTTTGTCTGCACCATGGTTGTTACTTAAGGTCTCAAATAGAAACTCTGGAAGTAACATGGCTTGTTGCATTAATGCTTCAAATGCCTCTTTGCCAATTTTTCTGACCATGGTGTCAGGGTCTTCGCCTTGAGGCAAAAACATGAATTTTACTTGGTCGCCAGGTTTGAGCAGTGGCAGAGCGGTTTCTAGTGCTCGCCATGCGGCTTCTCGGCCCGCTCTGTCGCCGTCATAACAACAAATCACTTGTTTGGCACTACGCACTAAAAGCTGAAATTGTTCAGCTGTGGTGGCTGTGCCAAGTGAGGCTACTGCATAATCTACCCCAAATTGCGCCAGGGCGACTACATCCATATAGCCTTCAACAATTAAAACGTGCTGTGGATCGCGGTGTTTTTGTTTGAGCTCATATAAACCGTAAAGCTCATTACCCTTATGAAATATGGGCGTTTCTGGAGAATTCAAGTATTTTGGGGTACCGTCACCCAAAACGCGTCCACCAAATCCGACCACGCGACCTCTGCGATCACGGATTGGGAACATTAATCTGTCACGAAAACGGTCATATCGTTTGCCGTTATCGTTGGCAATGAGCATGCCTGCTGTGAGCAATTTATCTTGTGCTGCTTGGTTTTGACGATAACGGCCTAGTAAACCGTCCCAGCCGTCTGGCGCAAAGCCAATACCAAATTTTTCAACGACCTCGTCTGATAGACCGCGAAATGAAAGATAATCAATCACTTTTTGTTTATCTGTGTGCTGCCGTAATTGACTCTGATAAAAAAGATTGGCTTCTTCCATCAGTTCGTATAAATCGCGGCTTAAGCCTTGGTCAGGCCTTTTCCCTGTACCTTGTTCTCGTGGTACGGATAATCCGAGTTGACCGGCAAGTTCTTCAATAGCATCAACAAATTCGAGGCGATCGTATTCCATGACAAAGTCAATTGCATTGCCGTGGGCGCCACATCCGAAACAATGATAAAACTGTTTGTCTCTGCTGACAGTAAATGAGGGTGATTTTTCACTATGAAAAGGACAGCAAGCCGAATGATTTTTACCGGCTTTTTTCAAAGGAACTTTGCGATCTATTAGATCGACTATGTCAATGCGAGCTATAAGCTCATTGATAAAATCACGAGGTATCGCCATTGATTGCTATTTTTCTCGAATTTACTTTATCAATTGATTTAAACAAACAAGCCGTGCAAGTGCACGGCTTATTCAACATTAAAAAGCGATTATTTCAATTTAGCGCGTATCATAGTGCCAATAGCACCTAAATCTGCACGACCTTGAACTTTCGATTTTAATGCTCCCATTACTTTACCCATATCCGCCATGGATGCTGCACCAACTTCAGCGATAGTTGCATCGATAATCGTTGCGACTTCTTCTTCAGTGAGTTGTTGTGGTAAAAAAGCTTCAATAACTTGAATCTCTTCTGCCTCAACTGCGGCTAACTCCGGGCGACCGGCTGCTTCATATTGAGCAATCGAATCACGACGTTGTTTGACCATTTTGGTTAATACAGCTATCGCTTGTTCATCAGTCAGAGATTCGCGGGTATCCACTTCAATCTGCTTAATGGCGGCAAGTGCCATACGAATAGTCCCCAAGCGCACTTTTTCTTTAGCGCGCATGGCTTCTTTCATTTGGTCTTTTAGCTGATCGGTTAAGTTCATAATGAGATTAATATAAACGTACGCGACGTGCGTTTTCGCGAGAAAGCTTTTTAGCTAAACGCTTAACTGCAGCAGCTTTTGCACGCTTACGAGCAGTAGTTGGCTTCTCGTAAAATTCACGAGCACGCACGTCAGCTAAAATACCAGCTTTTTCACAAGAGCGCTTGAAACGACGAAGAGCTACGTCGAATGGTTCGTTTTCACGTACTTTAATAATTGGCATACGCCATCACCCCTTAGGTGTAGTTATGTTGGTTGGCTAAGTCTACGGTTTAATTTGGGCTGACATAAGTTAATGACGTATGACAGACATTAAACAGCAAGGCCTCAACTCAATCCAAAGGCTATTTAAAATGGTGCGGAATTTTACACCGAGCAGCGACCATTTGTAAACCCCTGATTGAGTTTCTCTTTGAGGAAGGCGTAACACTTTCATTTTCTGATAATTATCGGCTTTAATACTGAAACGTTGGAGTATTTGAGCTGACACGGGTAGAATTAGCGGCCTTATTTTTTATGAAGACGAGAGATTATGCGGGTTATAGGTATAGAAACATCTTGTGATGAAACTGGGATTGCGGTGTATGACGATAAGTTAGGCTTAATGTCGCATGTGCTATACAGCCAAGTTAAGTTGCACGCCGATTACGGCGGTGTGGTGCCTGAGCTCGCATCTCGTGATCATGTTCGTAAAATTGTGCCATTAATAAAGCAGGCCTTAAGTGAAGCTAATTCTAGCTTAGATGATATCGACGGTGTTGCTTATACCAAGGGGCCGGGTCTTATTGGTGCTCTGCTGGTTGGTGCCTGTGTTGGCCGCTCTTTAGCTTATGCCTGGAATAAACCTGCAGTAGGTGTCCATCACATGGAAGGTCATTTATTGGCACCTATGTTAGAAGATGATGCGCCAGAATTTCCGTTTATCGCACTGTTAGTCTCAGGCGGTCACTCTATGTTGGTGCAAGTTGAAGGTATTGGCCGTTATCAGGTATTAGGCGAGTCGGTTGATGACGCTGCCGGTGAAGCATTTGATAAAACGGCTAAGTTAATGGGCCTTGATTACCCTGGCGGACCGCGCCTGGCTAAACTGGCGCAAGAAGGCTTACCCGCAGGCTATAAGTTTCCACGCCCGATGACAGACAGACCGGGTTTAGATTTCAGCTTTTCTGGTTTAAAAACGTTTACCGCCAATACCATTGCCGCAGAGCCAGATGATCATCAAACCCGTGCCAATATTGCCCGTGCTTTTGAAGAGGCAGTGGTGGATACATTGGCGATTAAGTGCAAGCGCGCATTAAAACAAACCGGTTACAAGCGCCTCGTTATTGCTGGCGGTGTAAGCGCCAATACACGTTTACGCGAGTCGTTAGCTGAAATGATGTCTAACTTAGGGGGTAACGTTTATTATCCTCGCGGTGAGTTTTGTACTGACAATGGCGCCATGATTGCCTATGCGGGTTTACAACGTTTAGGCGCTGGGCAAATTGAAGGTTTATCGGTTAAAGGTCAACCACGTTGGCCATTAGATAGTTTGCCTGCGGTTGATTAAGCTTTAGCTTAGCGAAATGAAAACCTAACTCTTATTTGTAGTGTTAGGTTTTTTTATGGATTTTTTTCGGGAAACTTTACTTTCTTCACCAATTCGTAAACGGCCGATATTGTCTTTATGCCGAATGAGGATAAGGGTTGAAAGCATTGCCACCGGCAAAATAAATCTATCGTCGAGCCACCATGTATAAAAAGGCGCTAATGTTGCTGCAGCCATTGCCGCAACAGATGAATAGCGAGTAATTAACACAAACACCACCCAGGTTAAAATAAGGCACAGTGCTAAGTCGCCACCAATAGGCGCCATTGCGCCAAATGCCGTTGCCACACCTTTGCCACCTTTAAAACCAAAAAACAGTGGAAATATGTGACCAAGACAAGCCGATACCGCAATAAAACCGAGCGATGCGGCATCCAGGCCCATTTTATAGCCTAGATAAGAGGGAAGTGCGCCTTTTAACATGTCAAAAAATAGCACTAATACTGCAGAACTGACGCCCCCTATGCGTAATACATTCGTGGCACCAGGGTTGCCAGAACCGCTGGTTCTTGGATCAGGTAAACCTCTTATTTTACAAACCAATACGGCACTTGAGATCGAACCAGCTAAATAAGCGGCTATGATCATCAATATTGTGACAATAACGGTGTTCAAATTGGTTTCCTTAGTCTTCTTAGGGTATCATCGCGCATTGATTTGCAAGGCTGCAATAAATGGTACTGGCTAAAGTTAAATTCGTATCAGTTAAAAGATGTTAATTGCACAATAGCGCTTATCCTACTGTTTTAATTCATTAGGAAAAAGGTTAAATGTGTATTATTAAGCATATAATCGGTAATAAAGTTTGATTAGGATGATCTTAGGGTCTTTTTAAGTCGTTCAAGGTGGGTTGTAATATGGATAAGGTGCTTATACGTCAGTTAGCCATAGAAACTGTGATTGGTATTTATGACTGGGAAAAAAAGCTTCATCAAACATTGTTAATCGATTTAGATATGGCGTGGGACAACCGTCTAGCGGCTGCCAGTGATAATTATGAGCATGCGTTGTGCTATGAAACCGTATCGAATCGTTTAACGGCTCTGATCACTGAAAAACCAATTGAATTGATTGAAACCGTTGCTGAAATGATTGCCGAATGCCTGCAAGATGAATTTAATGTGCCCTGGGTAAAAGTTGTCGTGATGAAACCCGGTGCAGTGCCTCATGCAGCATCTGTGGGTGTTGAGATTGAACGTGGCCGTATTTAACAGTGTTTCTTTTTATCGTATTAGCAATTTAGGTTAGCCAATGGCACGTATTTACATCAGCTTAGGGACGAACATCTCGCCTGAGCAACACCTTAAAGCTGGCTTATTAGATTTACAGCAATATTTTGGCCCTTTGCAGTTGTCGCGGGTATTTGAAAGCGAGTCGGTTGGCTTTAAAGGCACCAACTTTTTAAATATGGTGGCAGTGGCAGAAACCAATCTGGCTATTGGAGAGGTTGTTGCAACGTTTAAGCGTATTGAACAGGCTAACGGGCGAATTAGAGGTGAGAAAAAGTTCAGCCCGCGTAGCTTAGACATCGATTTGCTCTTGTATGACGACACGGTTTGTGACGAGCCGGTAGAGCTGCCTCGTGGCGAAATTTTATTTAATGCCTTTGTACTATGGCCTCTTGCTGAAGTTGCCCCTAACTTGAACCATCCGATAGCACAAAAAAGTTATCACGCACTTTGGCAAGCTTATGACAAACAATGTCAAAACTTATGGCCGATAGCGTTTGAGTTCCCAGCTGAATTACAACCCAATATCAAGTTATCAACCCTTTAAAAAGTGAATCTTCACAAGGACAAATATGGACACGCTTCAAGTTATTCTGCTGGCATTAATTCAAGGTTTAACTGAGTTTTTACCGATTTCTAGCTCGGCACATTTAATTTTACCGTCGCAACTTTTAGGTTGGGCAGATCAAGGCCTATCGTTTGATGTTGCAGTGAATACTGGGTCTTTATTTGCGGTCGTGATTTATTTTCGTCACGATATCGTAGCCTTAGCTAAAGCTTGGTTTATGAGTCTTGCCGGCAAACCTAGCCAGGGAAGTAAGCTGGCCTGGTGGATTATTCTAGCCACAATCCCAGCCGTGATTGTTGGTTTTACGGCTAAAGACTTTATTGAAACTCACTTTAGAAACACGCTCGTAATTGCAACCACCACGATTGTGTTTGGTTTGTTGTTATGGTTTGCCGACAGAATGTCAAAAGCGCAATTAAACGAGTTTCAAATGGGCTGGAAAAAAGCTTTATTGATTGGTGTCGCTCAAGCTATGGCACTTATTCCTGGTACATCTCGTTCAGGTGCCACAATGACCGCCGCACTTATGTTGGGTTTAACCCGCGAAGCCGCCGCACGATTTTCGTTTTTAATGTCGATACCTGTGAGTTTTGGTGCTGCGTTATTGGTGACTAAAGATTTAGTTGAAAGCCCTGCAGCAATCGATTATCAGGCACTTGGATTAGGTGTTGTGGTGTCGTTTGTATCGGCTTATTTATGTATTCATTACTTCTTAAAGTTTATTAGCCAGATTGGCATGACACCATTTGTGATTTATCGCCTACTATTAGGGGGTTTATTACTGGGGATGCTTTACCTTTAAGACGATGGCTAAACATTAAATAAGCCGAGTTCAGGTTAATTACACATTTTATAAACGGGTAGCAATACCCGTTTTTTTTCATTATTGGTAACTGTTTGTTATCTCGAGTTAAGGTTTGCTATGACGCTACCGCTATTATGCCCTGTGTGCGCTACACCACTAAAACAACATCAAGCATCGCAAGGTTTTTTTTGTGACAATAAACACCACTTTGATAAGCATGCGCAAGGCTATTGGCCATTATTGAGTAATAGTAAAACTAAGCCTCAAGTGTTGTCGCGCCAGCAAATGCGCGGTCGTCATTTTTTGTTGGAGTCAGGACTATTCGCACCGCTTATTACGCAATTACAAACAAGGTTATTAAGTGTAATAAATGCCAGCAGTGATAAGGCTTTTGAACATCTGGACTACCAGTGTGCCAATGGCTATTACTTACGCCAGCTAGTGCCTGTCGTTGCAGAGGCTGGTGTTGCGTGTGAGCATTGGGGGATTACCGATGCCGAGAATGCAATATTTGCAGCGGCTAAAGCACAAACCCCAGCAAAACTTATTTTAGCCGCGCTAAAAAAACTGCCTTTTGCGACTCAATCAATGGATGTCGTTACCGTGTTCGATTCACTCTTAAAAGGGAAAGAGTGTATTAGAGTATTAAAGGATGATGGCCGAATTTTGATGTTACAGCCTGGTGTGCGTCATTTATGGCAAATTAAGCAGCAAGTGTATCCTGATTTGGTCGAAAAGCCGTTACAGCTTAATTTACCGAATGAGCTTGAGATTGAATCACAGCAGCAAGTGAGTTTTACCCAATCTGTAGCTGGCGAGCAAGCGCTCACGTTGTTAGAAATGTCGGTGTTTGGCTGGCGGGCTAATGATGAGTTAAAGCACAAAATCAAAGCGACTGCGATATCTGAACTTGAGTTTGATTGGCAGATCATTACGCTTAAGAAACGCTTATAAAAACTAATCTGATGACAAGTGATAACAAACGATAAGATAAAGGTGCGGCGAGAGCGTTAGAGTATTAGGCGCTTCGCTGTTAGGTACTATTGCAGCCAAAAACTAAGATTTCTATATAACTGTTTAGAAAGATAAAATGGTTGAACAATGCATCGGGGAAATACTGATTGCACGGGTGTGGAGTTGTAGGAAATGTTTAGATTAACTGCTTAATACTGCTTGATTCTTTATGTTGCACAAACAATTAAGGCTTGACGTTGAAGGCTACCTAAGTAGTTAATCAACAATCAAGCCCTAATAATCAACCTATTAATATAAGCTAATTTTTAATAGCAATTCTTACTTTTTGTAAGAAGAAGCCATGTTGTCTAAACGGTCGTTAGCACGTTTAGCTTCGGCTTGTGCGTCCATAGAAGCAGCTTTAGCGCCTTTAACATCAGCAGATAGCTTGCTTTGCTCAGACTTTAAAGAACCAACTTCTGCTGATAGTTGATCAACTTTGTTTCCTAGGTTTGCTACGCTTTCTTCTAAAGCAGTAGTGTTAGCACAACCACCTAATAAAGCAGTCATCGCAACACCAGCAATCATCAGTACTTTTTTGTTCATGGGTAAATCCCTTAATATATAGGTTGTTAAATAGTGCAACGGCGTGTGCCTTTGCAACGGCGTAATTATGTCACAGTTTTTTTATTTGCTATAGGCAAATATAAGATTATTTATCTAAAATAACGAAATAAATGAAAATTGCAAGTCTACCAGCTTAAAACTACTCTTTTTTATCGATTTTATATAATTCTTAGTGATTTATTGCTTATTCACCGCTAAAAATTGCATTTTTTCGCTTTTTTACTACCAAAGCTGTAATGATAGTTGTAGCACGAATGTTAATTTTTAACCAATTGTAATTTATACTCATTAACACATTCTATGCGTTTTAACTGTAATTGGCTTTTTATTGCTGCTCCCTGGTGTCCCTCAGCGATAATCGATTGCACATCAACCTGGTTTGCCAGTTGCAAGCAATGCTGTAAATAGTCAGCCTGTGGATATTGGGCTTGCTCAAACCCTGTTCGGCCTCTTATGTCGCCATGGCAACATAATAATAAGTCGGTTAACCGTTGAGGTTTTCGCCAAAAGTCTGCTTTATCGAACAGTTTGATTATGGTCTCAGCCCTAAGTTCAAACGCATTATGAATATTTTGGTGCTGGTCGCTCACTAATAACGCTAAATCACGATATTCATTCGGTACTTTTATTCGTTTGCATAGCTTTTTGATTGCGGCTAACCCTTTTTGTCCATGGCCATGATGTTTTGGCCAATCTTGTTTAGGGGTAAGCGCTTTACCTAAGTCGTGCACCAAGGCAGCAAAACGAACAGCTTTGTTTGGGCTCAATTTACTGGTTTGCTCCAGCACCATTAAAGTATGGATACCACTATCAATTTCGGGGTGCCATTTTTCAGGTTGCGGCACACCAAATAAGGCATCGACCTCAGGAAATAACACGTTTAACGCTTGGCATTCTTTTAATACCTCAAAAAACACTTGTGGGCTTTGGCTACCTAATGCTTTATCACATTCTTGCCATACCCGCTCAGGGGTGAGGTGCTCAAGTTCGCCACTGTTTGCTATATCACTCATCAACTGTAACGTTTCAGGTGCGATGCTAAAGCCTAAATGATGAAAACGTGCAGCAAAGCGTGCAACACGTAATACCCGTAAAGGATCTTCTATAAACGCATCAGAAACATGGCGCAGCACTTTAGCCTTAATATCGTCAACACCGTGGTAAGGGTCGTGCAAGTTGCCTTGATCGTCTTGAGCGATGGCATTAATGGTTAAGTCACGGCGTAGTAAGTCTTGTTCAAGGGTGACTTGTTGGTTGGCGTCACAACTAAATCCCTGGTAACCATTACCGGTTTTTCGCTCCGTTCTGGCTAAAGCATATTCTTGTTGTGTTTTGGGGTGTAAGAAAACTGGGAAGTCTTTGCCAACTTGCTGATAACCAAGCGCTAGCATTTGTTCAACACTGCTCCCCACTACCATGTAATCTTTGTCGACCACAGGTTGATTAAGAAGGGAATCGCGCACGGCCCCGCCTACTAAATAAATCTTCATGGCGTACCACAACGTGTAATAATAAGTGGCATAAATATTACCAGAGTTAGATTTTTACGGCTAACTTTTGACAAGCTGTGATACAAGCATTAACGTGAGGCGTCAGTTTCAAATAAGGATTTTTGGTCGAATGTATAAAGCCTTCTATGGATTAAATGATAATCCGTTTTCAATTGCGCCTAACCCTCATTATATGTTCTTAAGCGACCGTCATCGTGAGGCGTTAGCCCATTTAACTTATGGCTTGGGTGAAACCGGCGGTTTTGTGTTATTAACAGGAGAAGTTGGAACGGGTAAAACCACCGTTTCGCGCTGTTTATTGCAGCAAATACCTGAAAATACCGATACTGCGTTTATTCTTAATCCTTCTTTAACCGAGCTAGAACTGTTAGCCACATTATGTGATGAGCTCGAAATTAGTTATGGTGAAAACCCAACCTTAAAACAGCTGACAGATCTCATCAGCATGTATTTACTCAATAATCATAAAAATGGCCGCAATACGGTACTGATTATTGATGAAGCACAGCATTTGCGATCTGAGGTATTAGAGCAGCTGCGTCTATTAACCAATCTAGAAACCAATACCAAAAAGCTATTACAGGTCATTTTAATTGGTCAGCCTGAGTTACAACAATTACTGAAACGCCAAGATTTACGCCAGTTAGCCCAGCGGATCACTGCTCGATATCATTTATTACCATTGAATAAAGAAGAAATTGCACTGTACGTATTACATCGTTTGCAAGTCGCAGGACGTCATGAACCTTTGTTCACTCGTAAAGCGATAGCGGCATTGCATAAACATTCTGGCGGGATTCCTCGGTTAACTAACTTATTATGTGAGCGTGCGTTAATGGCCGGTTATGGCCAAGGCAAAGTGCCAATTGATCATAAGATGGTTAATCAAGCGGCAATTGAAGTATTAGGTGACATTGACGAGTCTAATGAAAAGCGCTGGCCGTTTGTGGCTGCTGCTGCGTTGGTGTTGGCATTTGGCTTATCATTTTATTTGTTTAATCGCACAGATATTGACGAAAACCTCAGTGCAGCTACTGCATTGCCTCAGGCTCAGGCTCAACAATCTGTAGATAAACCCATCACTACATCTATTGCAAATCAACCGCTTAGCCAAATGCAGCAACCACAAGCTCCAGTGCAATCAACACCAGCTGTTAATGCAGAGCAGCAAATATTACGTCAGGCAATGCTGCAAAGTAACAGTATCGATAATGCTTTTGCTGGGTTGTTTGGTTTATGGGATAAGCAACCCATCATTGGTTTATCAGCTTGTCAGGCTGCACAACAGCAAAACCTAGCCTGTTACCAACAACAAGGTAATTGGAACAGTATTATGCGCCTCAATTATCCTGCCGTTGTTTATTTACAAGATGCGCAAGCTAATGTGTTTTACGGGGTGATTGTTGAGCGTCAAGTTGATCAAATATTACTGCAGTTAGGTGAGCAGCAATTTTGGGTCAATAAAGATTGGTTTGATCGTCACTTTAGCGGTACGTTTGAGATTTTATGGCAGCCAGACAGTATTTTACCGCGTGAAATCGGCCAGGCATCCAGTGTGGCTGAAGTGCAGTGGTTAGAAAATAGTTTAGCCATTGTGAGCCAACGCCGCGCTCGTTTGCTGACTCAATTTGACAATGAGTTAGAACAACAACTTATGCAGTTTCAGCGTCAGCACGGTTTAAAACCGGATGGCATTGCCGGTAATCAAACCCTAATACAACTTAATTTATATTTGAGCCAACAAGGCCCTAGATTAAGCGCTTCTGAGGAACGTCGTTAATGTCGATTTTATTGGATGCCGTTAATCGCAATAAACAACAGCAAGGCAATGTGTCCGACTTCATGTCGACACCCCCACAATATTCATCGCCGCCGAAAAAATCAGGATCGGTTAAAAAGTACACTTTACTTGCGAGTGCTGTGCTTGTTGGCATTGGCGCAGCTTGGGGAATGAGTTTATTACTTGTACCGCCTGCAGCACAATCAGTTGAACCAATAACTCCAGCTCAACGTTCGCCAAAACCGGCAGTGATTAGCCCGTCAGTATTGACGGTTGAAACAGCAGTGATTCCGGTAACCGATGATGTTCGTTTAGCGGGTAAAGTTGCGTTGCCACTAGCAAAGCCGTTTAATCAAACGGCGATGTCTGTGTCTGCAAGCAATTACCGTGATTCTAGCTCTGATGACGTTTTACCGGCCAATACACTACCTGCGAACTCGCAGCAATATTCGCAGCAGCAATCAACCCCTGTGCAAAATAATCCTCGCCAACAAACGCAAAATTATGCTGAACCAGCAACACAAGAACCGATAGTATTAGGCGCTAATGCTAATCGTCGTGGACTGGCTGAACTTGAGGCGCTGCGCATGCAAGTGAACGCAGCAGCTCAAGAAGTCGATTTTGCATCAGTCAAAGCGCCGTCGATTGATGAGCGAAACAATTTATTAGCTGCATTTGAAACGGCACTCAAGGAAGTTGAATTTGAGGAGTCAGCCAATCAGCGAGTAACAAAGGCTAAACTTGATCCTATCCCTACACCGAGTAACCGCCAAATTCCTAAATATGGTGATTTACCCGCTAGTGTGCAATTGCAGGTGCCAGAGTTTACGATTAATGCGCATGTCTATTCCACAGAACCAACGAACCGTTGGTTAAATGTTGATGGTGCAGAGCTTCAGCAAGGGGACATGATTAAAAATAAGTTGACGATTATTGAGATCCGCCCAAGAGATATTATTTTGGATATTAATGGCGAGCAATTTAGGGTGCCTGCTATTTAATCTGTATCGCGTTGGCTAAAAACAACAAAGGCGCATTATGCGCCTTTGTTGTTGTTGGTGGTGAGTATTAGAGGTGAGCTTTAACCGTGAATATGGTTAGCTAAAAACAAGGTTAATACATAGCCCAAGCTGTAGCATAACAACAACGCAGGAACGTATTTTAAATAACTCACAAAGGTCAGTTCTTCTACCTTGCTCATGGCAATAATGCCTGACGCTGAACCGATAATTAATAATGATCCACCCACGCCCACAGCATAGGTTAAACCTAACCATTGCACTGTGGTTAACACTGGGTCTGCTTTTAATAACGCAGCCGTGAGTGGTACGTTATCTAATAATGCTGAACCAACACCGGTGAAGAAGTTAGAAATACTTGGGTTATACATACCGTATACGTCGGTTAATAAGTTAAGCGTACCAATTTCTTTCAGCATGCCCACCAGTAATAAAATCCCTAGGAAGAACAGCAAGGTGTCGAACTCAACTTGGCGAATATATTCTAATACTTGTAGGTCTTCGGTTTTACTCTTGTCTGTACGACCAACTAAGAACATGACCGACAAACCAAATAAGAACGTCAGCACAGGTGGAACCCCAAACAGTACGTTAAGTGCCATGGTTAAAATAATCGTGGCAAAGAAGATTATCCCTATCACGATATCAACCGTATTGTATCTTTGTTCAATTGGCGTGGTGCTCACATGGCCTTCAGCTTTGAGTGAAAATAACACCGCCAACAAACCAACACTTATGCCAGCAGGAATAAACAACACCAGTAGCTCAGAAATATGCACTTTACCGGCTAAAAAAATCATTAATGTGGTGACATCACCAGTAATGAGCGCCACACCTCCTGAGTTAACTGCAAATATAATCAATACAGCCATGCGGCGACGCATTTGATTGTCTAAATTAAACGTGGTGAGCAGTCCTAGAGATACTAAGGTGGCGGTAACGTTGTCACAAAACGTTGATAACACTAAGGCGAATAAGCCTACTTGCAGCATTAACATACGCACAGAGACTTGTTGTGGAAAAATTTTCTGCACTAAAACCTGGATCATTCCTTTAGCGTTTAAATAAGCGACAAAGGTCATGGTCGACATTAAAAATAGCCATAATGTGGCAATTTCTAATAAGTTTTCATTCAGTTCTTCGCCAACCAGTTTACTGTTTTCTGGACTGCCAGAGGCAATAAACAAGGTGATCCAAGCGACACAGCCAAGGAATAAAGTGGTTTTTGCTTTGTTAATATGGGTAACTTCTTCGAGCACGATACTGAGCAGTGCGAGCACCGCGAGAGAGATAAGAAAGGTATGTAGCATGACTGCAATTCCAACGTTGTGTTGTAGGTAATTAGGTGCTGTTGATCGTTCAAGCTTGGGTCAAAGCCCTAACATCATTACCGAGAATTTCTGCTCACTTCACTCAACCTGATTTTAAGGTTAAATTAAGCTTTTTATTTTGCGACGCGATCACATCACACAAATGAGTATTTCGCAACAGAGATCACACTTATTTGAGTAAAAATAGACCAAAGTCGAGCAACGCAGGTTAAACATAAAGGGGGGGAGAAGGTGGGTGGGGTTAATTCAAATAAAAAAGGATAACCAACGTAAGTTGGTTATCCTTTTTTTAACTATCTCGGTGTACTTACTTCATAGCAGCAAAAACACGGTCAACAGCGGCTAATGTGTATTCAATTTCTTCATCGCCATGAGCCATTGATAAGAAGCCGGCTTCATAAGCGCTAGGCGCTAAATAAATGCCTTCATCTAACATTGCATGGTAAAAATGACGGAAATGCTCCATGTTGCATTGAGTGACTTGGGCAAACGAGGTCATTGGTGCCGTGTCTTCAGTAAAGAAGAAGCCAAACATACCGCCTGCATAGGTAATGTTTAACGGAATACCGTGTTTATCTGCAGCAGCTTTAAAGCCTTGTGCAACGCGTTTGGTTTTTTCGGCAAGTGCTTCGTATAAACCAGGCTCACATAAGGCATCCATTTGCGCTAAACCTGCGGTCATTGCAATTGGGTTACCTGATAATGTACCAGCTTGATAAACAGGGCCTGTAGGCGCGATAAATTGCATGACTTCTTTACGGCCACCAAATGCACCCACTGGCATACCGCCACCAATCACTTTACCTAAAGTCGTTAAGTCAGGTGTTACGCCATAAAAGCCTTGCGCGCCGCTCATTGATACGCGGAAACCTGTCATCACTTCGTCGATGATGAGTAGTGCACCGAACTCATCACAAATGGCACGTAAACCCTGTAAAAAACCTTCTACAGGAGGAATGCAGTTCATGTTGCCGGCCACAGGCTCAAGGATGATACAAGCGATGTCGTCTGGGTGCTGCTCGAAAATAGCACGCACAGAATCAAGGTCGTTATAGGTTGCTGTTAACGTGTGCTTAGCAAAGTCTTCTGGAATACCTGGTGAGCTTGGCTGACCAAGGGTTAATGCACCAGAACCGGCTTTAACTAATAAGCAGTCCGCATGGCCGTGGTAACAACCTTCAAACTTTAAAATGTTGTCGCGGTTAGTAAAGCCACGTGCTAAACGGATGGCACTCATGGTGGCTTCAGTACCTGAACTCACCATACGAACCTGTTCCATTGACGGCACCATTGAAATCACTTTTTCAGCCATTTTGACTTCAAGCTCAGTCGGTGCACCAAATGACAAACCATTTTCAACGGCTTCTAAAACCGCTTGACGAATTTTAGGATGGTTATGGCCTAAAATCATCGGTCCCCATGAACCAACATAGTCGATATATTTTTTACCGTCGGCATCGAAAATATAAGCGCCATCGGCTTTTTCGATAAATAACGGTGAACCACCAACACCATTAAAGGCACGAACAGGTGAGTTAACGCCACCTGGAATGGTTTGTTTAGCCTGTTCAAATAAGACTTCGGAGCGGGTCATGTATAATCCTTAATTTTGTATGCCAATTATCTATCGGCTTTACGTGAATACCAGTTTACTGGGCACTCATACTTTTCGAGTTGGTTTTCAACTCCAAGTGTTAATGCAAAAAGTGCCATACGGATAAGTAAGCCGTTGTCGGCTTGTCTAAAAATAGCCAAACTTGGATGGCTGTTTAAATCATTGTCGAGCTCGTTTGCTTGGGCGCGCGAGTCTCGTGGTAACGGGTGCATGATCACGGTATTTGATTTGCAATGCTGCGTGTAAATATTGTGATTTAAGCGAAACTTGCCGCGATACTTGTTGGCTTCTTCTTGTGACGGAAAACGCTCTTCTTGAATGCGGGTTAGGTACAATATATCTGCCTGATGCAAATTACCTTCAAGTTGTTCTGTTATTGTGATCTTATGCCCAGCATTTTCAATGTCGGCGATCACATAGTCAGGCATTGCTAGCTCACTGGGTGAAATCAATGTGAACTTAATGTCTTTATGCATGCAAAGTAAGCGCGATAAAGAATGCACTGTACGGCCATATTTTAAATCACCTACCATCGCAATATGCATACCATCGATGCCCATGCCTGCGTGGCTAAGTTCTTTTTTGATGGTAAATAAATCAAGTAATGCTTGAGTAGGGTGCTCATTGGGGCCGTCGCCACCATTAATCACAGGTACACGGCTGCCTTCGGCAAACTCTTTTACTGAGTAGGCATCTGGGTGGCGCATAGCGATAACATCTGAATAGGTTGATAGCACTCTTGCGGTGTCGTATAAAGACTCACCTTTTGATAATGACGACGACGCCATTCCGGTGGTTTCACGGACATGGCCACCAAGCAAGTTAAAAGCACAGCCAAAACTGACGCGAGTACGGGTGCTGGGTTCAAAAAACAGATTGCCTAAAATAGCGCCATCTAACACATTGGTGCGTTTTTCACGCAATGCATAGGGGGTCATTTTACTGGCGACATTAAAAATAGTGTTTATTGAATCCAGATCTAACTGGTTTACGGAAAGGATATGTGAACCTTCGAACTGCATCATCAGCCTGATTTCCAAAGTGTAGGGTAAAATATTCACCAGAACAGCATGCTATTTCACCAATATTTTTATAAGGTATTTTGTGATTTTTTTACTATATGGCTGAGGCAAAATTGTAGCAGAAAATAAACAACAGATAAATATGCCCTACAAGATTCACTTGCTTTGAAATAGAACAACCTAGCGAGTTTAACGTGTGAACTCTCTCCTTGAAAACAGCATGACTTACAGCTATTAACGATTAAATTTGTCCTGAACGGATCTCTTGCAACAAGTTTGACCAACTGATGACGCCAACCACTTTTTGACCATTAGGATTATTGGGACTGTCGCGATAAATATACACTTCGCCAGAACGTTTAGCGGCAAGTGCTTCATAGGCTTCATTGAGCGTAGCGTTGTCTGGTAACCCTGGCATTGGGTGGCGCGACAAGGTGGTCGAGTCTTCAAACGATTGCATCTCAAGACGTAACATTTCTATATGGCCTTCGCTATTACGGACTAAAACCGGCCGCCCCTCGGCGCGTTTTAATACTTCAAGCAGCAGTTCATCGTCATCGTTAACAATCACAAAGCGCCGGTCCATTAACACCCTAACGCCTTTATTTTGTAAGCCTTGGTTTAATGGGGCAACTTTATAGCCTAACCCCATAATATCCAATTGCTTTAAGAAGATAGAATTGGTGTTAAAGCCCTGGTATGCAATCAAATAGGCAGGAATAGTCACAAACATTGCCGGTAAAATAATGGCAGCATCATTGGTTAGCTCAAGTAGTGCAACAAGTGCAGCTAAAGGTGCACTTAAACATACCCCCATCATGGCTGTCATGCCGATAACGGTATACAAACCAACATATGGGGCAATTGATGGAAACAGTAAACTGCTGATGATAGCTAAAATGGCGCCTACCAAGGCTCCAATTCCGTATAGTGGACCAATGAGACCACCCGGAATGCCAAAACCAATAGCCGCAACCGTAGCAAGCATTTTTGCGAGTAATAAACCGATTAAAAACAGCAAACTTGGATGCTCGCTAATGGCTTCGTTAATCGCAAAATCTCCCGAGCCTAGGGCTTGCGGCATCACTAGACCAATTGCAGTGGTAATCACAGCGGCAATCAATAACCGGTAAATTAACGGCCAGCTCTGTCCTTTAGCGGTGACTTTTAGCAACGAAAAATTAAATAATGCCGCCACACCCCCCAACACTACGCCGCCGATAAGCAAAATAGGGTAATGGTCGAGTGGGATACGGATCACATTGATAAGTTCGTATTCGTGAATGTTACCAAACACTAACTGGCTCGACACGGCGCCACAAATGGCCGATAACATAATGGGGAAGAAATAATGGATTTTATATTCGCGAACGATCACTTCAAACACGAAGAGTACTGCAGCAAGTGGCGCGTTAAAGATGGCGGCTATTCCTGCGGCTATCCCGCTGGCGCACATAATACGCACGCTGTTGTCTGGTAGGCTGAATTTTTCCGCCATCACGCTAGCACTTACGGCACCAAGATGAATAGCAGGACCTTCTTTACCGACCGAAAAGTTAGTCATCAAGGCGATTAATGCTTGTGAGAATTGCCCCGCAGCAGATTGCAGAGGTACTTTACCGTAATGCAGTTTAAAGCGGTGTAGCACATAGGCGATGCCCATACGGCGATAACGTTTTGAACCGAGTAACGACAATAGCCAAATCAGTGCTGCCCCAATTAAAGGTAGATAACTTCGCCAGTCGGTTAATGTAGAACTAATGGTATTAGTGTCAGAAAGCAGATATTGTTCGGCCCATAATAAAATCAGTCGAAATAAAATAATCACCAATGAGGCAATAATTGCAAACAGCAGCGCCAGCGCGCAAAGTTGCACACTAATTTTGGCTTGAGATAATTTATCTCTAAATTCGTTGTGCAGATATTTGCGCGCAGCTCTTTTGGCGTGAATAATAGCGACTTTATTTATTTTAAATTGCACTGTTTGGCTCTAGGCTCATTGGCATTTGTATTTTTAAAGGGTTGTTACCTAATGTTAAATTATCACCGTTGGTTAGACAGACTGCAAGTTTTACAACATAAAAACCGGACGTCGAACAAATACTTAATTAGCTTAATGTTAGTCTCTTTTTTGTTAGGCGCGTTAAGTTATAATTTGTGGTTATCGTTTGCGCCAGAAACCACCACCAATAGTGCCAGTGGCAAGCGTAAATTATTACAGCAACTTGATGAACAAGCACAGGTGTTAGCAAGCCGTAATTTGGCATTAAGTATTGCAGAAAATGCCAACAAAGAAATGCAAGACATGTTTAGCCGCCAGCTAACAGACCAAAAAGCACTGGAAAAAGAGTTGGCATTTTATCGCAGTGTCATGGTGACCGATGCCGACGTTGAAGGTGTGGCGATTAACGCTGTTGAATTATCACAAGGCATTACCGCAGAGCAGTTTACGCTGCGCATAGTGTTAACCCAGTTACAAAAACGCAAAGCAAAAGTCAAAGCGCAAGCTGAAGTGATGTTAATTGGAGTGCAAAATGGTCAAACTAAAGAGCTGTCATTAGATAAATTACTTAACAAAAAGTTAGACTTTGAATTTAGTTATTTTCAAATCATGGACAGTGATATTGTTCTACCTGACGGGTTTAGCTTGCAAAGAATCGCCGTTAAGGTGAAGGTAAAAGCCAGTCGTGGAGTGAAGGGCGGCGAGATCGAACAAGTGTATAATGTACCTGAACTATTAATGGGCGAAAAAGAACTGCGGGTAATACTTGAACAAAATAGTCAGGTAAAGGATAATTCTTAGTAGAAACCGAAGTAAGAGGTAGTAATGACTGAACAAACTGATGCAGCAATGCCGATCCAATTTACCGATGCTGCAGCGACTAAGGTAAAAGGGCTGTTAGAAGAAGAGCAGAATCCTGAATTAAAACTGCGTGTATATGTTACCGGCGGTGGTTGCTCTGGTTTTCAGTATGGCTTTACGTTCGATGAAAAAGTCAACGAAGGTGACTTCACTATTGAAAAACAAGGCGTACAGCTTGTGGTTGATCCGATGAGTCTTCAATATCTAGTCGGTGGCGAAGTGGATTATACTTCTGGCCTTGAGGGTTCTCGTTTTTTTGTTAAAAACCCAAATGCAACAACAACCTGTGGTTGTGGAGCAAGTTTCTCGGTGTAATATTATTTATAACGAGCCAATAAAAAAGCCGTCTAGCGACGGCTTTTGTGTGTGTATTACACCTCAGCGCTAGTTAAATGTTAACTGGCAATAATGTTAAAGTTAACACGCGGTTTAAACCAGGCTTTTACCTTGCCATTAAAGCTTATCCACACTTGCAGCATACCCAAAGCGATAAAAACACTATAGATAAGCCACTCGGGAACCACGCTTTGAAACAAACCAAAGTCCATGGTCGTTGGGCCGGTATCGAGGTTTTCTGGGTCATACATGATGATTGGCATCATGCTATATAGCACCAATTGCAGCAGGCTATAAGTGCGTAATAAATAAAGCGCCGCTTTTTGTCTACCCACAACACCCAGTACTAACATCAGCGTTAATATGCATAGCATTGCACTGAGTTCAGACATCGATTGAGCTAACATTAAGCCCGTCACAGAGGCAATAACATAAAACAGCATTAACGCAATCAACCGCTTAGGCAAATGAGGTTTTACGGCATCTGGCGCATTGTCTGGTTGAGGTATTTCTTGAGTCATTATTGTGTACTCATTAGGTACAGATTAATGTTTAGCTTGTGACTTTGGTGTTAAGCGCTCATTCACTTCATACGGCGGTATAACAACGCCTAAATCTTCTTGCACAGGGAAAACCGCAATAAACAGGTCGTCATCTTCCATGCCGCTAACCCAGCGCTCTTGGAATTCAGATAACGGTATGGCTAATGGCTCACATTCTTTCCATTCATCAACAGCCCAAAGTGCAGCGGTTTCTTCAGAAGGCCACATCGGAATACAGTCTTCATCTTCTGTGGTCAACATTACGCAGCCATCTTGATCTTGCAGGGTCCAAATGGTTTTTTCTGCTTTAACTTGCTCAACCATGTAATCGTAACGGCCTTCTGGGGTTAGATTCATTAGTTCTGATACGCTTTTGGCTTTGTTGCTCATATTGACTCTCATTATTTAGTAAAGACTTTGCTAAACCCAATTGGTTTGGCAAATTTGCGGTCATCATAACATTGAGGTCCGCATTGAAAAAGTTATCTTGCTTTAAAGCGTCCACCTAATACTGCTTGGCGCGACGCACCGGTAACCGCTGGTAAATTTGCAGGTAGGTCATGATGATGACGCATTGCTAACCAAGCGAAGGCGATGCCTTCTACCCATTTAGCATCAACACCTAGGCTCCCCGTGGTATCGACCTTGTAACCCGCGACTAATGGTGTCAAACGACGTACTAATTCGCCATTTAGTGCACCACCGCCACAAATAAATAACTCGCCAGTGGCTGATAATTTATTGATATCGTTGGCAATGCTATGGCAGGTTAAGTCGAGTAACGTCGACTGAATGTCTTCTTGGTCTAAGTGGCTATAGTCGGCAAGTTGTTGTTCAAGCCATGCCTGGTTAAACAGCTCTCTGCCAGTACTTTTAGGCGCGGCAAGCGCAAAGTAAGAATGGGACAATAGCTGTTCAAGAAATGCTGGATTGGTTTTACCTGATGCAGCCCATGCGCCGTCTTCGTCAAAGGGTTGCCCGAGACTTTGATTAACAAAATAATCAATTAAGGTATTGCCTGGGCCGGTATCAAAGCCAAGTACATCATCACTGTTGCCCGGTAAATAGGTAATATTAGCAATTCCGCCAATGTTTAAAATCATTCGAGTCTGTCCCGGCTTGGCAAATACTTGCTGATGAAACGCTGGTACTAATGGCGCGCCTTGGCCACCGAGGGCAACATCTTTACGTCTAAAGTCGGCAATGACATCGATGTTGGTTTCAACAGCGATGGTATTGGGGTCACCAATTTGCAGGGTAAAGCCGATTTCTAAATTAGGCATGTGGCGCACAGTTTGTCCATGCGATCCGATTGCGATGATTTGTTCTGCGCTGACATCCGTTTTTGCGAGTAAGTTATTCACAGCTTGGGCAAATAATTTTCCGACACTGCGGTCAAGGCGACCTAAGCGGTTTATTTCATCATCGGTTGCGGCTTGACATAATCGCTGTAAACCTTTTAACAAATGGCTCGGAATGGCTTCGGTATGGCCGGCAATTAATTTAGGCTGCTCAGCTGTAAAATCAACTAACACGGCATCGACACCGTCCATACTGGTGCCCGACATCAGGCCGATAAAATATTCTGGCTTAGACATGAAATGCTCTCTGTTGATGTTGCAAACTAGCAAGCGGGTTAATTGCTTGCCAATTGCTGCTGTTGATTTGATTTTAATTGCGCCATTAACTGCTTACTTAAAGACGTAAATTTACCCAATTCATTACGATTAATCGGCATGGATTTCGGCAGGTCTATGGTGCGAGGGTTGCGATGAACCCCATTCACGATAAATTCATAATGTAAATGAGCACCGGTAACGCGGCCTGTTTTACCTAAGGTACCAATAATTTGGCCTTGTTTTACGCTGTCGCCACGTTTTACTTTACGCTTAGTTAAATGCAAATATTTAGTGGTGTAGGTATCATTGTGTTTAATGAATACATAGTTACCATTGTATTGATTGTAACTTGATTCAATGACTCTCCCTTTGCCGGCAGCTTTAATGGGTGTGCCGATAGCGGCAACATAATCTACGCCTCGGTGGGCTTTAACTTGACCTGTTACAGGGTGTAAGCGGCGTGGATTAAAGTTAGAGCTAACATATTTAAAATCAACCGGTGAGCGTAAAAAAGCCTTACGCATACTGTTGCCGTTTTCAGAGTAATATTCACCATCGGTATAACGTACCGCAGTATAGCGCTCGCCCTGGTTAATAAACTCGGCGGCTAAAATTTTACCGTTACGTAAAAATTGGCCGTCGGCGTACTCTTGATCAAACAGTAATGAGAAATTATCACCTTTGCGAATATCTAAGGCAAAGTCGACGTCCCAACCAAAAATGTTGGCGAGTTCCATAATATGATTACCCGACAAGCCTGCGTCTGCCGCGGCGTTCCAAAAGTTGCTTTTAATGGTGGCGGTAATAAATGAGGTGCGGCTTTCAACTTTTTTGGTATTAACCACTTCTTTGTAGTTATCATTATTATGGCTAATCACCAAGGTTGATACCTTGTCCATGCGGTAGCTGAGCTCTTTTAACTCACCTAAGTCATTTTTGCTGATGGCAATTTCTTCGCCTGGCATTATTTTAAGTAGGTTCTTTTTCGCTAAAGGGAGTTGGGTAATGTCATACACATCTTTAGCACTTAACCCTGCGCGACTAAAAAGCCCGCCCAAGGTGTCGCCTTTTACGACTTCATAATATTCAACAGTATAATCATCGTTGCCTGCTTGTTGTTTTAGCTGTGATTTTTGTTGAGCGATTTGTTCATCAAGTTCACCAATTACGCCATCTACGCCGTTAGGGCGAGTTTGTAACAAGGCTAAATGTTTGGCGAATGCTTCATCGTCAGCAGTGGCTTGGCCGTTGTCATTTGAGTCAGCTTGTTGCGATGGCGTAGTGTCATTAAAAATATTGTCAGCGGGCGTGTCAGTACTGGTATTTTCGCCTGGGGCTGAAGGCGTTCTAAAAGCCAATGGCACGGCATAACGCGTGTTGGTTTCGATGGTCTTTTGAGCGTTGGATTTATCGACTAAACCGGTTTGTTTAGAGGCTTGCGCGTCTTCCGATGGAAACATCAGAATAATCGCGGTCAACATCACTAATAAAGACAGTGTGATTTGATGTGCTTTTGGCAACAATGTGAATAATGTAAGAAGCTTTGCCATTGACTCAGGTACCAATTTCTCTCTCGCGTTATTATATGCTAAGTGTACACTCTTTCATTTGCCGTGGCTAACAAGTAACATAGGCCTCTTTATTTTTTGTGCAAGCCCTAGGAGTTGCAGTAGCGATGGCGAATTTAGATCAAGTATTGGCAGAAATTAAGCGTGGTACCGACGAGATATTACTTGAAGCGGATTTGCTTGAGAAGCTCAAAGAAGGGCGTCCTTTACGCATCAAATTAGGTGCAGATCCTACCGCTCCAGATATTCATTTAGGGCATACCGTTATTTTAAACAAAATGCGTACCTTTCAAGAGTTAGGTCATGAAGTGATTTTCTTGATTGGTGACTTTACCGGTATGGTTGGCGATCCAAGTGGTAAAAACAGTACTCGTCCTCCATTAACTCGTGAACAAGTACTTGCTAACGCTGAAACCTACAAAGAGCAGGTTTATAAAATTTTAGACCCGGCTAAAACTCGTATTGAATTTAATTCTAGCTGGTTAGAGCCATTAGGCGCAGCCGGTATGATCCGTTTAGCATCACAACAAACCGTTGCCCGTATGATGGAACGTGACGACTTTAAAAAGCGTTATGCATCAGGCCAAGCGATTGCGATCCACGAGTTTATGTATCCATTGTTGCAAGGTTATGATTCAGTTGCGTTAGAAGCAGATGTTGAATTAGGTGGTACTGACCAAAAATTCAATTTATTGATGGGGCGTGAGCTGCAAAAGGCAGAAGGGCAAAAGCCACAAACTGTGATTATGATGCCACTGCTTGAAGGGTTAGACGGCGTTAAGAAAATGTCTAAGTCGGCGCACAACTATATTGGCGTGAGTGAGCCTGCTAACGAAATGTTTGGCAAAATTATGTCGATTTCTGATGACTTAATGTGGCGCTACCTTGAGTTATTGTCTTTCCGTTCGCTTGAAGAGCTTGCTCAGTTTAAGTTAGACGTTGAAAACGGCACTAACCCACGCGACATTAAGATTTTATTAGCCAAAGAAATCATTGCGCGCTTCCATGATGAAGCCCAAGCCCAAGCTGCACATCAGGCATTTATTGACCGTTTCCAAAAAGGTGCTATCCCTGATGACATCGAAGAAGTGATATTGGAAGCCGGTGAAGGGCTAGCGATTGCTAACTTACTTAAAAATGCGGGTTTAGTGGGTTCTACATCTGACGGTATGCGCATGATTAAACAAGGCGCTGTGAAGATGGATGGCGATAAAGTGGAAGATAGTCGTCAAAGCTTTAATGCCGGTCTTGAAGCTGTATTCCAAGTAGGCAAGCGTAAGTTTGCTAAAGTGATCTTGAAGTAATTCTTGTTAGTCACCCATAAAAAACGGCTTTTTGAGCCGTTTTTTTATGGGTGAAATTGATACTTATTTTATTTACTGCGACTCAAGTTGGTCTGACATGGTTTGATAATCCATTAGGTCCATTTGTTCAATTAAACGTTGAGTATTATTATCAAATTTTAGTGTGGTCACTCCAGGAACTGCAAGATCGATCACTTTGCCCGGCTTACCGTACTGGTCGCCAGGGCCACGTAAACGGTAGCTGCCAATAATCACAACTAACGAGCCGGTATTAAACATATGTTCTATGTTTAAGCGGTATTCGAGTACGCCCTCATGAGCCCGTTGTAAAAATCCAATAATTTGGCGACCGCCAGTATAAGTGGTATTGGCGGTTTTGTCGTAAAAAACGGTTTCGCGAGAATAAAAACGTCGCAGCGCAGAATAGTCGTGATCAGTTAATGCTTCCATGTACTTCATGGCCAATTGCTGCTCTTTTGGCATGTCGCCAATATTAGCATCGGTTGAAAAACTAAATACTAAACAACACAGTAACAAGATTATTCGCACATTAAATTCTCTTTGTTTTTAAGTCGAAAGCCGGTAATGATAAATGCCAGCGGATAGCGCTTAAGCGGATGATTAACGTGCTTATCATCGCAATAAACATCGATGTAATGCTGTCCATTCCGACAACTAAGCTTAAGGTATAACAGATCCCACCAACGATGGAAGCCGTAGCGTAAATTTCTGTTCGTAATACCATAGGAACCTGGCGACATAGTAAATCACGAATAATCCCGCCACCGACACCGGTAATTAACCCCATAACGACGGCTATCATGCCTGATAATCCCATTAACAGCGCTTTTTCGGCGCCAATAACGGTAAACAATGCTAATCCCAGAGCATCGGCCACGGGTAAGGTTATTGCGGGTAACTTATGGGGTTTACGCACTAAGACTAAACACGCTAATACCGTTGCTAAAATAACAATGATGTAATTAGGGTCGCGGATCCAAAACACTGGCGTTGCACCAATTAATGCGTCACGAATACTACCCCCGCCAATAGCGGTGACAGAAGCCAGTACAATCACCCCAAATGGATCCATGCGATGTTTTCCCGCGGCGAGTGCACCAGAAAGTGCAAATACTGCGGTACCACATAAATCGAAAATGTAGATCCATTGACTCATTTACTTAGCTCTTTGAGGTGAATATTGAGTGCATCAACTGAGATGCGAATTTCAATCACAGATAAAATCAATGAGTACAGTAATAGCAGCAAGCTAAGGCCAAACACAATTGAGCCGGTTTGATTAAAGCCGGTGTAAATCAAAATCATACAAAAAACACACATGGCAAAACTGCTGACACCCGCTTCTTGCATTTTGCGGATGATGATAATCCGTTGGCGCAAGTTTTTAATTTGTTCATCTTGTATCGGTTTGTCATTGCTACTGAGGTTACGGATGAGCGCTGCAAGAGAGAAAAATCGGTTAGTGTAAGCGAGCAATAATAAAGAAATTGCCGGGAACAATAGTGCTGGAGTGGTTAACGAAACATGTAAATTATTGAGTAACATGGTATTCCTAAGCAGATTTCGAGCTGGTAATAATCAACAATCGGTGACTAAAGAGGGTTTACGGTTTAGCAATGTAAGCCTTAACCCAGATATTTTATATGAATAAAGGATTATAACGGTACATCGGAACGCGTCTTTACCCGCAAATCGGGCGTATTATCGCTAAATAATAACGTGTTTAAAACAGGATTTACATGTTTTAGAGAAATCTTAATCCAGCCCAAATTAACGGCAGTAGCAAGGTTAAGCTTATCCAAAACAGGTTAGCCGTTTGTGTGATGGTTATGGCTTGGCTTATGTGGCGATGATCTGGCAGTGGGCCAGCTTTTACTTTGGCTAAATCCACCCGGGTACTTATGCCGTTTTCAATAAATTGTTGTGGTCCACCTAATTCTATTTTCAATAAATTAGCCGCTAACGCATAACTACCATAATGATTGTTAAGTTGTTGGCTGGCTGGTGGTGCGATTGAGCTCCAAATCGATTTGAGACCGAGCTGACCAAATTGAATCGCCAACGAACAATGCCATAGCAAGGTCGGGATAAAAAAGATCACTCGATTGAATTGGCCGATAAAACTCGCAAACACGTGATAATGCGGATGATAAGGTGGCCAGCTGTGTTCAAGTTGTCTGAGCATTCTCACGACTAATGTCATCACTGCGCCACCAAGGGCAAAAAACAAGATAGTGGCTAAGGTGCCATATATTGGGGTGGTAAACAGTTTCTCGATGGTGACTTTACTCAATCCGACCTCAGAGAGCACATTAGTATTTTGGCTGGTCCAGGGGGCCAGTAACTGCTTAGCATCTTGTTTATTGTTTGTTTTAATTGCATCGACAATATTTTCAGCCACGGGTTTAAAGGCGGAGTCACACAAACAAAAATATAAAATAATCAGTTCAAAAAACCATGGGTATGCGGCAAGACTCAGTAAAAAACTGACAATAATCCCACAGGGTACGACTAAAATCAGCGTGGCTAAAATGCCTGCCGTTAGCTGCTGGCTCACTGCGCGTTCAGGGTGGTTGACCTTGGTGGCGAGTAACACTGCGATGCGATTAAACCAGAGTAATGGTTGTAGATCGCGTGGAATAGGAACAAAACGAGCCAATATTAACGCGCAAAATAAAATACAACAGCTTCGCAGTAACCCACCGTCCTGGCTCAACAATTGCGGATCGAATAATTGATTAATCATAGAGACTCAATAGTTGGGTTACTCAAGCTAACGGGATTGTTCGCTCTAGCGTTAAAGTCTACAGCTGTTGTAACAGTGCAATAACCATCATGGCTGAATGCATGCCCGCTTTAATGATGTACGAGTCGAAATCAACTGGCGAGTCATTATTGGCGTTGTCTGATAAAGAGCGAATTACTACAAATGGTACCTTAAATTGATGACAAACTTGGGCTATCGCCGCAGCTTCCATTTCACATGCAGCCATGTCTGGGAAGTTTTCGCGCATCACTTTAGTGCGTACAGGGTCACAAATAAAGCTGTCGCCGGTACAGATTAACCCTTCAATGGCTTTTACTTCACCGAGTTCGGCCACTGCTTTTTTAGCTGCAATCACTAATGTGCCGTCAGGTAAAAACGCGGCTGGCTGTTGTGCCATCTGGCCAATCTCGTAACCAAAAGCGGTGACATCGACATCGTGGTGACGCACTTCAGATGAAATAACAATGTCGCCAATAGCCAATGAATCAACAAAACCACCAGCAGAACCGGTATTTATCACATGTGATACCGCAAACTTTTCAATCAGTAACGTTGTGGCAATACTGGCTGCTACTTTACCAATGCCCGAGCGGGTAACAACCACTTCGTTATCGCCGATATTACCGCTAATAAATTCGATGCCTGCGATAGTAGTATGCACAGGCTCAACAATGGCTTGTACTAAATGAACAACTTCTGGCTCCATAGCGCCAATAATACCGATTTTCATGGATAAACCTTAACTGATTAAACAAATTCGAATGGACGCTAATATACCATGGGCGGGCGATTTTGTGAAAACTCAGGTGTGATTTTAGTGATGAGTGTGGTGTGAAACAATCCGTTAGCGAGGCGTTAACTGGCTAACGAATTTTTAAGCGAAGACAAAGCAAAAGTGTTTATTGATGCTGGCTTTGTGCCAATAATTTATCAATTGCGTGTACCACGCTAATACTGGCATGTTCCATGGTTTCAAGGTGAGTTAAAATCTCGGCCTCGTGACCCGATTGCATCGCAGCTACTGCCGCTTTACCAGCGGTATGTACCGTTTTATGAGGTTGCTCAATCGCTTTAAAGCTGGATAAGCTGGCAAATTGTTGGCCTTCGCCATGATAATACCATTTGCCTAAACGGCACTCTGTATGGCTATTCACAATGGTATTATAGTCTTTGTTGGCAAGGATACTGTAAACCTGACTTTTCCAAACGCTGTGGTCTAATTTTACCGTGGTTAAAAATGCGGTGATTGACGCTTCGCCAATCACCCGTTTCATTTTTGTTGAGGTTTGCAACACATTAGAGACCACTTGATCGATTTGTTCAGAAGAAACCGCAATGTCGCTTGAGCAAGTCTGGTTGGTAACAACGACCTGTTTAATTTGCTCTGCTTGTTCAATCACTTTTGTCACTAATGCTTCAATATTGGCACTGGCATCATGGGCATTACTGGCCAAATCACGTACTTCACTGGCAACGACTGCAAAGCCGCGTCCGGCCTCACCTGCTCGGGCTGCTTCAATAGCGGCATTGAGCGCAAGTAAGTTCGTTTGCTCTGAAATCTGTTGAATAGAGGCTACCAGGTGGCTAATACCATTAGCCGATTGGCTCAACTGGGCTGCCGTTGTCATGCTTTTTTCGGCATGTTCGTTTAAATTTTCTGCACGACTCTTTAAGTTGCCAATGGCCACGCGAGTTTGACCAAAGAGCAGGTCTACCTCGTCGAGCATTTGTTTTTCTTCGTCTAACTTAATCGAGTTTGCCAGGGTACTATCACGAATATCATTTAACATCGAAGCGCCTTGCAGTTGTAAATTGGCGCAGTTGGTATCGTATTCAGACTGTTGTCTACAATGAGTTAACTGTTGAGTTAATTGTGAAATTTTGTTTTGTAATTGTGCTAGCTCATCGGCATGTTGTTGTTCTTTGTTTGCCCGTAACAGTTCTAATTCGGCAATTTTGGTTTTTAAACCTTGAGTAAAACCGATCATAGTATCTCTATTTGTGCGCATCGATAATCAACATTTTGGTGTCGAAGAACGGTTTAATCAAGGACGTAAAACGTTATATGTCACAAATAAAGAGAATGGTGTTCTATTTGTTGTGTAAAAACAATACGTTATTTTTATAGCCTCATTAATTTTTTTTACTAAAAGGCATCCATAATAAACCGCTAAGCCATGCATTTTGTTTCGCGTTAGGGTATTGGGTTAAGCCAATATCAATTTGGGTATCTGGTTTACTGGCCTGCGCGGTGTAGGTGCCGAACAGCTTGTCCCACCAAATAATGCTAAAGCCAAAGTTGCTGTTACTTTCACTCATCAGTTGGCTGTGATGAATACGATGCAATACCTGAGTGACCAGCACTAAACGAGCAAGGTTTTCAATTCTTGCGGGTAAGCGAATATTGGCGTGGTTAAAAATAGCAAAGCCATTGAGCAATATTTCAAACAAGATGACCGCTTCAGCGGGTAGGCCAAAGACTACAATGGCGGCTGCTTTAATACCAAGACTTGCAATGATTTCGATAGGGTGAAACCTCAGTGCGGTACTGCTGTCGACGTGACGGTCTGCATGGTGGACCTTATGTAAACGCCACAATAACGGAATACGATGAAACAATCTGTGCTGCCAATAAATCAACATATCAAGCAGCAACACACTGACAACAATATTCAACCAAACGGGTAAATTTATATACTGTAATAGCCCCCATTGTTGCGAACTGGCATACAGGGCAAAACCTGCCAATCCTATTGGTAGAATTAATCTTGCAGTAACCGATGAGATAATTAACAAGCCAAAATTACCAAACCAGCGTGTAGCCATTGAGGCTGACTGAGGACTTTTAATGAGTGTTCTAGCTGGAAATAAGATCTCGAGACTCATCATTAACGCCAAAATGGTTAAAAACACTCCCAATCTAATGGCTGCCATATCATCTATCATGCTTTAGAATCCTCAACAGGGGGGTGATTGGCGTTGACCTCACTGGCAGATGATTGAACCGCCAGGTGATTTTTTAAGGTGTTATAGCCGCCGTGAATTCGGGTAAAAATGGTAATAGTACCTAAAAAAGCAAACGTATAAGCCAGCTCTGGAAAGTAAGTTGGCCATAAACAAAATGCCACAAAAAAGGCGATAGTTTCAGTGCCTTCAGTAAGACCGTTTAGAAAGTAAAAGCTTTTATGGGCAAATTGTGGCCTAGGTAAATGGAGTTTTTCTGCAGGGATCGCAAACGCTAAAAAGCTAGAACCTGTGCCAATAAACACCGTTAGCAGCACAGCAGCGGCTAACGCATTTTCATTGGGGTTGGCGAGTGCAAACCCTAAAGGAATAGCAGCGTAAAACAAAAAATCTAGGCAAATATCTAAATAACCGCCTGCTGCCGTTGTGTGATTTTGATGTCGAGCCAGTGCGCCGTCTAGGCCGTCGAGTACGCGGTTGAATACAATAAAAAATAATGCCGCATACCAAAGTTGCAGCGCCAAAAAGGGCACCGCCATCATACCCACGATAAAGCCGACCAGTGTCAGTTGGTCTGGTTGTACTTGTTTTTTATCCAGCAGCAATACAAGCGGTTTAAGCATTGGCTTGATCACGGGTGTTATAAATCTATCTAGCATTTGTGGTTTCCAATTAATTGTCACTATTCACACGCTAAAACAGCGAAATGATCTTGCCCTGCGCCGCCTCTGCATCGCTTTGATCATGGGTGACCATAATCGCTGGCAGCTTGTGCTGACGAATTTGCTCAAACACCAACTGCCGTGTTTCTTGGCGTAATTGGCTATCAAGCTTACTAAAAGGTTCATCAAATAAAATGGCTTTGGGCTGACTTAATAACACCCTCAGCAGTGCAACTCTAGCTTGTTGACCACCCGATAAGCTTTGTGGGCTGCGATGCTCTAAACCGGCTAATCCTACTTGAGATAATGCCTGGCTAATATCAGCTTGGCGTTGTGCTTTAGCTCCGGCTGGCATGGCAAAGCTAATATTACCTGCGACAGTGAGATGCGGGAACAGTAAAGGGTCTTGATATAATAAGCCAATACGACGCATGTGGCTGGCAGTGTCAGTGATGAGCTGTCCATTTAGATATAAATTGCCTTTGGCGCTGAATCCTTTAGGCAGCATTCCGGTGAGCCAATTTAACAGCGTCGATTTCCCGCTACCTGATGGCCCCATAATCGTCAGAATATCACCGCCCGCAATGGTTTCGTTTAAGGATAATAAAAGCTGTTGTTGCCGCTTTAGGCTTAACTGTTCAATCACCAACGAAGAAGTGTTTGAACTTGCCGCGGTTGTTTGATCGTGCGTTTGCATATGTGTCCTTATTCGCGGTGTGTTAACAGCATTTTAGGCAGTGCCCATGCGATTAGAAAACCCAGGGCTGGGAGCAGCATTTGTACTAATGCATAAACTGCACTAGTGCGTCGACTGGCGCCATTCGCTAAAGTTACAGCCTCAGTGGTAATGGTATTAATCCGCCCACCACCAGCTAATAATGTCGGTAAATATTGGCTAAAACTAATGGCTAAGCCTAGCGCTGCAGCTATAAAAATAGGTGCTAGCAACATTGGTAATTTTATTTGCCAAAATATTTTTGCCTGGCTGGCGCCTAAACTGGCGGCAACATAACTAAAGCGTGGATCTAAACGGCGGTAACTGCTTGCAAGAGACAAAAATACATAGGGCAATACAAAGAGTAAATGCGCTAGTACCACATTAATAAAGGTATGGTGACTGTTTACTTGCTCTAATACCCATACCAGGCCAAATAAAAACGCAATGCTGGGAATAAGCAAAGGTAAGTAAATGATCACACTGGTTAATCTTGAGGTGGTTTTACTGGTATGTTGCTCAGACTCTAACGTTAACAAGGTCAACACAATGGCTAATCCTGTAGCACAACCCCCGATTAACAGTGTATCGAGTAGCGGCGTGTGCATTTGTTGTAATGCCGATTGCCAGTGCTGACCAACAAACGTCTGAGGCAGTAGATCAGGATAAGCCCAAAAGCCGGCGAAAGACCATAACACCATACCAAGTAAGGCTAAGCCGATAATCGTTAACATCATCACGGTTATTACGTGTGTGATATTTTGCATGATGGCGCCGGCATATTCACGCTTACCATTAACCAGCATAGATTGAGACAGTTTTTTGATGAGCTTTTCTGCCAGCCACCAGCCAAGCAGTAAGAATAACGTCAGAGCTATTTGTACAATGGCGCCAGCGGAGGCTTTAATGCGCAAGCTTAAATCGACATCGTGAAACCATTGCATAATGGCCACGGCAAGCGTTGGTGGACTATTGGGGCCTAAAATTAACGGAATTTCGACACTGGCACTGGCATAGGCAAGTACCGCTAAAATCGGCAAACGTAAAAACGGATATAAGCTGGGTAAGACCACTTTGAAAAAAGCGGTCATCGGGCAATAGCCCAAGCTTAGTGCCACTCGATGCTGAGCCCGCAACGTATGGCCTAATTCAGGCTGAGCCAGCACACCTAGAGCCATCAATAATAAAAAAGGCAACTCTTTGAGGGTTAAGCCTAAAATAATACTTAGCCCCATCGCATCATGCGGGAAAAGCCAATCGGGTGGTGAATCCCAGCCACTTAACCAGGGTGACACCAGCCGTGAAAACATCCCAGACGGGGTAATTAAAAAGCCAATGGCAATCGCCGCTGCGGCATGCGGGATCACTAAAATTGGCCCTAACAAGCGTTGAATATAACCTAGCCAAGGGCTAGTAAAGTAACTGCCTAAAATCAATATAGTAATGACAAAAGCCAGTAAGGTACTGATAAAGCTGGTGGATACACTGAGCAGTGCCATATAGCCAATGCCGGGAGTTTGCCATAAATCAACAAAACCACTGACATTAAATTGAGTGTGTCCAAGTACCGGAAACCAGCCAAAAGCAGGTAGCACTACTGCAATTAAACCGCCCATTACAGGCAGCACGAGCAAAGCCATCATTAAATAGGGGCTACTGCGAACGAGTGTATTAAAACGGCTTTTTGCTGTTATCACCGCATCACTCCATAGCGCAGTAACCACTGCGCAGCGAGGACGTTTGTCCAGCTTGGGTGCGGTTCGCTTAATGCCGGACTGCTGTCTTGATTAACGATATTGGCACTTGGGTGTGACTCTGCAGGTGGGGAAAACCACGCCTGTTGAGCTGCAGGTAATTGCGATAAAGCAATCACACTGGTGTCGCCCCATACACTTGCTTGTTGCTTTTTTGCCTGAGCTTTTGGGCTGAGTAAAAAGTTAACCACCAATTTGGCGCTATTTGGGTGGGCGGCATTGTAAGTCATGGCGACAAAATGGATGTTGCTTAAACTGCCGTCACGCATGCGATAACTACGGGTGCTGTCTGGTAAATCAAAACGCGCGACAGCCGCGGGCACTTCGGCGGCCGAAAAGGTAAATGCCAGTGCTAGCTCGCCATCGCCCATTAATCGGCGCAGTGCTAAGCCGCTAGACATAAAATGTTGGCCTTTACGCCATAAGTTTGGATGCAAATCGTCTAAGTATTGCCAAAGTGGTGGCAATAATAATGCCTGGCTTTGAGCGCTAGCGGGTTGATAAAGCCTATTTTTAATGGTATCAGGCTGACTGTTGTTAAGGGCGATTAGCGCATATTTTAAAAAGCTCATGGCTAAAAAGTCAGGCGGCTTAGGATAACTAAATCGCCCCGGATGTTGTTTTGCCCATAAGCTTAATTGTTGCAGTGTTTGTGGTGGCGTTTGGGTCAATAAGCTGTCGTAGTAAAACGTCAGTGCCGCTTTGCCCCACGGCGCTTCCATGCCTTGAGTCGGTACACCAAAATCGCGGCCCATGGCAGGATTATTATCAGGGTCGGTTAAGGCAAAGTTGGGCAATTGCGTAACCCAGTTTGGCGCTAATAGTTGATGCTTTGCCATCGCGGCAAAGTTTTCGCCATTAATCCATACTAAATCGACTTTACCATTTTGATGGTTACTTGCTGATTTCTCAGCCAATACTCGGCTAACAGCTTCGCCTGTGTCGGTGAGTTTTACATGGTGTAATGTGATTTGGTATTGCTGCTTAACTTGCTCGGCAACCCACTGAATATAGCGATTGATTTGCGGATCGCCGCCCCAGGCATGAAAGTACACATCTTGGTTAACACCACGGGCTTCAATCTCTTCCCAGGCGGCAAGCTCATTGGTTTGTGCATAAGCCACACTCGTCCAAAGGCAAGCATATACACTGACACCCAATGCCATAGCCGCCACAATATGCTTTTTTATGTTACAGATTTTACTGGGGAACATTGACTTATCGAATCGCATTTAACGACCAGTTATAATCGAGAAAATCGATATCTAATTGCTGCTTATTCGCGGCATCTTGCTGAGCACCATTGAGTGTTAATGCGTTAGGGTAGAGTAATAAAAATGCCTCTACAGAATCCGCACCGGCAAAACCTTGAGTAAAGTCATCGCCATACCATTTAAAAATGGCAGACAAATAGACCGTATCGCCTTTGGCATAATTGCGGCTGCTGTCAGCTAAAAAGCGCTTGGTTTGGGCATCAAGTTGCTGCTCAAGCTTAGCGCCGGTATAGGCTTCTTCAAGCAGTGCTGGGCAACCGATGCTGGCACAATTTACCGCAAAATGAATTCTCGGGTCATTGTATCTGTCACTGCCGCGAATAAGTTTATGTTCAATATCATTGAGGCTGCGGGTTTTTCCAAGCAAAGGAATAAAGCTTTTGTCCCAGGGCGAGCTAAAAAATCCGCCGAGATCTTTTATCGATTCAATATCAGGATACTTGGTTAAGATAAGCTCCACGGTCCAGGCGTTATACGCATTGATGAGCATAGCCAATTGTGTTGATTTATCCCATGCATCAAATTGCGTCTGGCTGATGTTGCTCAGCTGCTTGAGATAACTTTGCAGTTGAGTGCGTTGCAGCTGCATTGCCGCATAATCTACCGCGCTACTGTTGCCATTATTAATCGGCTTTACGTGCTGACTCAACAGGGCTTGCCATTGTTGGTGTAAGGCCTGCTCAGTTGTTGCTGGGATTGCATCGGCAGCCACACTGATTTGACTGAATAGTAGTGTGCTAAAGAGTAGGGGCGCAATGACAACACTTGCGACAAATGCCTTGAATATTGTACTCATCTTATTTGGCTCTCTTACTGCAATTGGCATTATCTCTTACCCAGCAGTTGCTATTGATTCACGCTTGTTTCATTTAATGACTGGCAGTTAACCTAGGTTAACTGCCATCATTTTACGCCTTTTATAGAATTAACCACGGCGCCATGTGTGGTATTTCTCTAACCAACGCAGCACGGTTGCTGGTGCGTGATTACGTTTCCATTCGCCCGCAGCGTACTTGTTGCCTTCGGCCCACGTTGGGTAACTGTGGATGGTGCCTAAAATCTTATTCAGCCCTAGGCCGTGTTTCATCGCTAATACAAACTCAGCAATTAAGTCGCCAGCATGTTCTGACACGACAGTAACGCCTAGGATTTTGTCTTTGCCTTTTGGGGTGATGACTTTAATAAAACCGTCGGTGGCACTGTCGGTAATGGCGCGGTCAAGCTCGGCAAAATCAAAGCGCGTGACTTCATAGTCAATACCTTGTTGCTGTGCTTCGTATTCATTTATCCCTACACGCGCCACTTCTGGATCGATAAAGGTGGTCCATGGTATCACGCGGTAATCGACTTTAAACTTTTTCAAATGACCAAACAGTGCGTTGACTGCTGCGTACCAACCTTGATGCGCGGCCACATGAGTAAATTGATATGGGCCAACAATGTCGCCTGCGGCATAAATATTAGGGTATAGCGTTTCTAAATATTCATTGGTTTGAATGGTGCGATTGGTTTCAATGCCGAGTTCTTCTAAACCGTAACCGCTTAGACGTGCACTGCGACCGACAGCACATAATAACTGGTCGTATTCAATAGCTTGCTCCTGGTCTTGATGCTTAACGATAAGGTATTTTTTACCTTCGCGCAGTTCACAGCGCAGGGCCTGGTGCGAGGTTAAAATGTTAACGCCACTGTTACGTAATGCCTGGGTAGCAAACTCAGACACTTCAAGATCTTCTTTAATCATGATGCGCTCAGCCATTTCAACTTGAGTGACTTGTGAGCCTAAACGGGCAAAGCTTTGTGCAAGCTCAGAGCCAATTGGACCGCCGCCAAGTACCACTAATTTTTGTGGTGCAGCATCAAGTTTGGCAAACTCGTCCCATAAGGTGTCGCTGGTAACGTAACCGACTTCTTCAATACCCGGTAATGGCGGCACAAATGGGCGGGCACCGGTTGCAATTACAATGCTGCGCGCGGTTAGGCGAGTGGTGTTGCCGTCTGGGTAGGTAATTTCTACTGTCCATGGGTCAATTAACTTGCCGTAGCCTTTGACCACATCCACCCCTAAATTGGTGTAACGCTCAACACTGTCGTGCGGGGCAATATCGGCAACCACTTGATGTACACGTGCCATGACTTTTTTAAATGAAAACTCAGGAGTGCTGTCTTCTAAGCCGTAATGATGGGCATTACGTATTTGCTCGGCTATTTTGGCACTTTTAATAATCGCTTTGCTGGGCACGCAGCCATAGTTTAAGCAGTCGCCGCCCATTTCACCGGCTTCAATTAAGGTCACCTTGGCTTTTACTGCAGCGGCAATATAACTGGTCACAAGACCACCCGCGCCAGCGCCAATCACAATCATATTGCGGTCAAATTTAGCGGGTTTAGTCCAGTTGCTGTATACGCGACGTTTTTTAATCATATTGACAATGGCCTTAGCGATAAGCGGGAATAAGCCTAATAGTGCAAATGACACAATTAGGTTGAACGATAAAATGTTAGATAAGCTGTCGATTTGCGCTAATTGAGTCCCGGCATTGACGTACACAAAGGTGCCTAAAAACATACCGACTTGGCTTACCCAGTAGAAAGTCCAGGATTTAAATGCGGTAACGCCCATTAACATGTTAATTAAAAAGAACGGGAAAATAGGCACTAAACGTAGAGTGAATAGGTAAAAGCCGCCTTCTTTTTCAATACCGGCATCAATGGCTGCTAAACGCTCTGGAAAACGTTGTTTAATCGAGTCACGTAATAAATAACGCGACACTAAAAAGGCCAGTGTAGCCCCAATGCTCGAGGCAAATGAGGCTATTATTAAGCCTTCGACTATGCCAAATAACGCACCAGATGCGAGGGTTAATATCGCCGCACCAGGTAAGGACAATGCCGTGACAGCCACATACAGTGCAAAGAAGCCGCCGATGACTAATAATGGTGATTCTTGACGTAGCTGACTAAATTGCGCCATTGAGCCTTTTAGGCCATCAAGCGTGAGTAGTTGGTTCAAATCATAGTGGAAAAATAACCCCACCAGCGTTGCTGCAATAATAAGTAATACGATTTTTTTTAACATGTTTTATAGCCTTAAAATGAATGCTGCAATGTCAGGGTGGCATTAATAGGTAACTCTGGGTAAACCAGGGTAGAACCGAAATAACCGCCTTCAAAGACTGGGCGCCAATTTTTTTGGTTTGTGACGTTATTAACGTCAAGTCTTACACTGGTTTGTTCGCTAAAGTCATAGCGAGTATTGATATTGAGCGTGTATTGATCGCGAATATACACAGTCGCCAAATAGTCCAATGGATAACTCTTGGTATATAGACCGGAGAAACCGGCTTTCCATTTCTCAGTAATCGACATTCCGCCATTAATTGTGAACGTTTGTTCAGGCAAACCTTGTACACGGCTATTTGATGGCGCAAATGACGCAAAGTTTGGCGCGCCTATTCCAGTACCTGCAATGATATCTGGGCGTGAATTATCAAACGCATCGGCCACTTGAACCGTATCCTGGCTGCTGGCTGAATTATCATAGCGTGCATCTAAATAACTGTAGCCCGCACTAAACCAATATGGGTCGGCGTCATAAAAGGCTTGCGCCTCTAATCCTTTAGTACGAATACCTGTGTTGCTGCCATCACGATTTCGCAAACTGCGTTTTTGATCAAACACTGCCGCATCGACATACCAGGCGCTATCGCTTGGCGAATATTTAATGCCCACTTCAGTTAAGGTGTTTTCGGTGGCAAAGTTTTGGCTGCTAATTTGGTTATTGGCGCCTAACGTGGTGCCTCCCGCCATACTGTTTGACGTTGACTCATTATAACTGGCGCTAGCATAGGTAGTGATAAAGTCGCTGAGCTGATAACTAATACTGATCTGCCCCGATTCGAGCATTTCATTAATTGAATCACTGGCGGCGATTTGCCCTTGTGGCGCTAAAGCATCGCGAGCTTCAACATCATAAAAGTCAGCTCGATAGCCTATGCTGGTCGACAGTTTGTCGGTCCATTGGCTGTTGTGCTGAAGCGCTAGGCCGGTTTGCCAGCTGGTTGAGTCTGTGGTGTCAGATAATGAATAGTCGCCGCTGCCATTTCCATCAATGTCGTATTGTGCCCCAGGAGATACAAACACCCCTGGGCGCAACTCAACCAGCCTTGCTTGTTGTTCTGCAGTAAGTGGAATTCGGCGGTTTTCAATAGGGCCTGTTAAATCGATGGGTAAATCGGCTTCGGTGGTAAATTGGCTATAACCCAATACCTTGTTGTAGCGGATATCGGCAGCGACAATGGTGCTTTGGTCGTTGTTCCATTGATAGGCTAGCTCAACTCGGTTTTGTGCAGTGTCAGCGCCATCGATGATTTCAACAAAACTGTTTTGGGCAATTTCTTCACGTTCTAAGTGCTGATAGTAAGTGATATTTTTAAAAGTGGCTTTATCGCTTAATTCACGCACATAGGTACTGTGAACAATAAACGTTTGAGCGTTGTTGATGTTGTCTGGATCGGTCAGTACCTGGCTGCGATCTATTTTTACTAACCCGGTTGGCGACACAATGGCATTGGCGCCTGGTACGGAGCTGCCATTAGGTTGAACGCCTTGACCGGTAACATATAAGCCATCATCAATTAATGCTTGGGTCGGGCGGTTAATCCCGGCGTTGTCGGTAAAGTCGACATCATAATATTCGACATTGATGTCCCAGGTGCTGACATTGTCTGGCAACAGGCGAAATGCCACAAAAATACTGTCGCTTTGAAAACCAGAGTAATCATAGTAGCTGCCGTTATCGATGTGCTCGACACTTAAACGCACACCACTTTGGTCTGCAACAATATCGGTGGCAACATTTAATTGAGCACGGTAATGATCCCAACTGCCAGCTGAGGCGGTAAGTTCGGCAAACCTGTCATTAGTGGGTGCCACTTTAGAGTGCACATTAACAAAACCACCATTGCGTTGGCTGGTGCCTAACAACACCGGTGGCGCACCTTTTACTACATCAATTTGTTCTATGGCGTTAAACGACATTGGGATCCCAAAGCCATTATTACCCGCCTGGCGTCGCACACCATCTTGATATAACTCACCTAACTGACCGCGAATGGTCGGCAAGCTTGAGGCGCCAAAACCGCTGGCCGAGTAGCTATTGGGGCTGACTTTTTGAATATCTGATAAGTCGATAATATTAAGCTGTTCAATCATTTCGCTGGTAATAGGAGTGACCGAGCGGGCAATATCTTTAAGCGCAATACCATCACCAAAAGGGCCATCGACAGTGCTGTTTTTAGGTGACAAGCCTTTGTCGTTAATGACTTTGCCTGACACATGGATGACTTCAATCGCTGAAGTATCATCTGCGGCAATAGTTAACGAAGAGAATAAGGCTAAGCCAACAGCCACTGCTGTCATGGAACGGTTTGGATAACGATAAATAGACATAATATTTTCTGCTGTGATGAACATGGCCTAAAAGACCTAATGATTAACGAATTTATTACAACAATCTTATGCCAAATTTTGTTTATTTAGAACTTAATAGCATAAGTGATTGTGCAATATCATCTGAGTTTATTCGGTCCATTGGGGGCTGGTTAACTTTTGTCGTTAACACCAGTTTAGCCTATTAAAAGCTCAGCAGAATGAGTTTTATTTATATTTTTTAAGGAATTAAGATGCAAACAACACTTACTAGCAATGTTCAAAGTAAATTGCAATGGTCGTTATTGTCTTTACGCTTAGGCGTATTTTTAGTGATGCTCGTGTGGACATTGGATAAGTTTGTCAATCCTGGCCATAGCATGAAAATTTTTGAAAAGTTTTACGGAATAGGCGGGGTGAGTGAAGTCGCAGCGTACATTATGGGTGGTTTGCAATTGTTACTGGTGATTGCCTTTGTACTTGGGATTAAAAAACGTATCACATACGGAGTGATATTCTTAATGCATGGCGCGTCAACCTTATCGGCCTTTAATCAATATTTTGATGCATTTAATAACTTATTATTCTTTGCTGCATGGCCGATGTGGGCCGCGTGTTTTGCCTTGTACATGTTAAGAGATGAAGATACTAAATTTACGGTAAAATAACGATGTAACTATTCGTATTTCAGGCCAGCATTTGCTGCCTGATTTGTTTTAGGGTTATTTATCCCTCTGTCGGTGAGCGCGTTATTCTATTAAGATTGTTTACATCGCGTCATATTCCAATTGCTTTTGGCTAAAAGAGCCAAAATTCTTTTTCACAAAGACTGGCAGGCTCTAGGTACAACAATACGACATCTGTTATCTTTATGTTAATGATGATATTTTGGATCAATAAGTTGATGAAACAGAGCTCTATCACGTCCACTTACAGGGTGAAAGTTCTATGATAAAAACACCAGTGAGCGAGTTGCTTGACGATTTGCGCTTAATTGATATTGGCATGGAGTTGTTTGTTGAGATCCATTTTGCCAATGGTAAAAAAGTGCAATCTCGCTCGAGTTTGATTGGTTATCAAATCAATCGATTTCTTTTGATTGAATACCCCACCAAAGATTTTTCTGAAGCCTATCAGCATATGTTAGCCAATGCTGAGATTGTGGTGAGAGCGATGACTAACAGCGGCTTTAAAGACATTATTGCCTTTAAGACCTCGATTTTGTCGATGGTCAATCTTCCTGTTCGAATGCTGTGTTTGAGTGTGCCAAAATCTATCACTAAGAAAAAAGTCAGAGAACAGTTGCGAGTCGAAATTGAGCAAGATGTGTTTATTATGCATGACGATAATAAAGTCAACGCTAAAATGCTCGACTTTTCATTGACTGGCTGTTTTGTCACGCTGGCGCCTAAATCAACCTGAGCTTCGGATAAGAAATTAGCTCCCCAAAGGAACTAAATGCTCGTTCCTTG
>NZ_BMQI01000033.1 GCF_014648035.1 Shewanella algicola
TCACCTCAATAATGGCATTATTATATTCCTTTATTGAAGTGTCCGGCTAATTCAACCACAACATTGTTGCGGACTTTTTCGGTGGTAGAAATAATGTTTTGATCTCGAGCCTCTTTCCATTCCTCTGGTTTATCCCAGGCATTTGGGTTAAACAGAGTTTTATGTACTCCAGGAAATACTTCCATATTTTCCCAATCAATCTCGATTGTTGGTTCGTCGACCTCTTTAACCCACCAAGGAAGATTACGGTCGCCGTAAGGTGAAGCGATCGCCTCATCCATGTTGGCAAAAACCTTGCCGCCAATGCTAATCGCGCCAACAGCACCCGCACCCACGCCTAACATTTTCATAAAATCACGCCGACCTACCATTGGCTGTGAAGTCGAATCATCGAACTTTGGTTTATTCATATTATCTATCCCTAATTTTTAACGCTAAGTTCACATTAATCAATTCTTGCTTATCGTTATTGGTTTCTTATTTACAACTTAGGAATAGCAATTGATACGCCAACTTTTTAACGCTTTTTTTTATGACCTATCTCTCGGTTATTGGCCATTTATATTGGTTTAATTATCATTTTGAGAATCTCGTTTCCGAAAATAGGAATTTGCTGGGTGAACAATGAAAGTTGAAGACTTATTTCTTAATAGCTTATTAAATCACTCGGATAAAGATGCCTCTGTTAGCTTTATGCAACAGCGTGTCCTCATTATGGATTCGCTTGCATTAGGGCTTCTTCGAAAGGAGCTTATCGATACTTTAGGGAGCCATGAAGCACGAAAGATTTTGACTCGTTTTGGTTATGCACATGGCTGGCGCACAGCAAAAATGGTTCAAGATGAGTCTCCTGACGTGTTCAATGATGAACGCGGTGGCGAGCAATTGCATAAGTTGTTTGGTTTGGTCAATACCACCAAAAGAATTGAAGTAAAAGAAGCTGAAAATGATGGCTTGTTAATTCGTACTAGAATGGAAAACTCTTATGAAGCTGAACAACAACTCAATTTATTAGGTAAATCTACAGAGGCAAGTTGTTGGACGTTAACAGGTTTTGCTAGTGGGTATGAAACCTTTAAACGTGGTCGAGAAATGTATTTTATCGAAACTAAATGCATGGCTATGGGTGATCCGTATTGTGAAATGGAAGGGCATTTTAAAGAGTGTTGGGATCATCGTTTGCAAGAGCATTTACCTTATTTCCAGATGGACAATATTAGCCAAACTCTTGCAGAGCAACAGTCGTTACTGAAACAATTAGAAGACCGATTGGCGGCACGGCGCAATGAGTTATCGGCACTAGATAACCCAATTGATCCTATTCCTGGTTTTCTTGTTCGTAGCCCACAAATGATTAAGGTCATTAATATTGCTACGCTAGCGGCTAAAGTTAACTCGACAATATTAGTCAGCGGTGACAGCGGTGTCGGTAAAGAGCACATCAGTCGCTTTATTCATCAAATGTCGTCGCGTTCACAGGGACCATTTATATCGATAAATTGCAGTGCGCTTAGTGATAGCTTGCTTGAAGCTGAGCTTTTTGGTCATATAAAAGGGGCATTTACTGGGGCAGATAAAGCACGAATAGGGTTATTTGAAGAGGCTAATGGTGGGACGTTATTTTTAGATGAAATAGGCGAAACCAGCCTTAATATGCAAGTCAAATTACTGCGAGTATTACAAGAAAGAAAAATTAAACGCATTGGCGAAAATAAAGAGCGGCCTATTGATATTCGTGTCATTGCCGCCACCAATCGCCATCTCAGTGACGAGGTTAAGCAAGGTCATTTCCGTAAAGACTTATTTTATCGATTACGCGTAATCGAATTACATATTCCCAATTTATCCAAACGCCGCGAAGACATATTACCGATCGCCAATTTATTTTTGTATAAATTTAACGACACAATGGAGCGCGATGTCATTGGTTTATCCCATTGTGCGACGCAACGGTTAATGCATTATGCCTGGCCTGGCAACGTGCGCGAGCTATCTAATGCCATAGAGTATGCCGTAGCGTTATGTCGAGGGCGATGGATAGAAGAGACCGACTTACCAGCTGAAATCATCAACCCTAAAGCACAACTGCATGCAATTGATCCGCTCAAGTCATTAGAAGATATTGAAAAGCAGCATATTGAGGTAGCACTTAAATACCATAATGGCGATAAACGCGCAGCGGCAGCTAGCCTTGGTATTGTGTTATCGACCCTTTATCGGAAGTTATCGCACTATCAATTGAGTTAATCACCAAGGCTGTATTGAGGCAAAGCATCATCTTGTCATCATCATTTATTTGTACGTGAGTTGACTTGCCACGTTGATCTCTTTGCAAATAATACTTTGCCGACCATACTTATGTGTAAAGATAAAACAGCCTGATAGTGTAACAAGGGTGGTTTCTGGTATCCTATGCAGCAAAATTACAGTGGCTTATGTTGCGAAAATAACCATGTCAAAACCAGATTCAATGTTTTTACGCGTGTTAAAATGGGTTCAAAAAAAGATGGTACACACGATTGTTGTGCCACATGAACCTTTTGAAGACCTCAATTTAGATCCGGCTAAACCATTGGTTTATGTCATGAAAACAGAGTCAATCAGTGATGCCGCTGCCCTCAGCGAAATTACCGAAGGCTTTGGCATGCCGAGCCCTTATCAACCTCTAGAAATAGATGATTTGAAAGTGCCTCGCATCGTGTGCTTAGAAGGTCGTAAACCTCTTTTGGGTAAGCGTGAAAGTGGTGAAAAGTTCATTAATAGTTTTACCAGCTTACTTGCACTTCATCGCCAACGTCCGGATTTGGATATTCAATTAGTGCCCGTGAGTTTGTATTGGGGCCGCACACCCGGCAAAGAAGACGACAGCATGAAAGCCGCTGTTTTTGAGCGAGAAAACCCAACATGGTTACGTAAATGGTTGATGATCCTGTTTCTTGGTCGTCATAATTTTGTGCAGTTTTCTAACGCAGTGTCTTTACGTCATATGGCTGACGAGCATGGCTTTGATAAAAGTATTGCCCATAAGTTAATTCGCGTTGCTCGGGTGCATTTTAGTCGACAACGTAAAGTGATGACTGGACCGCAATTACCGAATAGACAAATGTTTTTTGCTTCGTTGCTTAAATCTGATTCAATCAAAAAAGCGATTGAAGAAGAAGCGATTAATAAAAAAATATCCCCAGAAAAAGCCCGCGAAACAGCGATTGAGTATTTAGATGAAATCGCTGCTGATTATTCCGACAGTTTAGTGCGTATTGCCGAGCGCTTTTTAACCTGGCTTTGGAATAAGCTATACAGTGGAATCAACATTAAAGGCGCTGAACAAATTAGACAGCTCCATCATGACGGCCATGAAATTGTCTATGTACCGTGTCATCGAAGCCACATGGACTACTTGTTGCTGTCGTATATTTTGTATTACCAGGGCATGGTTCCGCCGCACATTGCCGCCGGTATTAATCTTAACTTTTGGCCTGCTGGCCCTATGTTCCGTCGTGGCGGTGCGTTCTTTATTCGCCGTAGTTTTAACGGTAACAAGCTTTACACTGCAGTGTTTCGCGAATATTTGGATCAATTGTTTGCCAAAGGTTATTCGGTTGAATACTTCACCGAAGGTGGACGTTCGCGCACTGGTCGCTTGCTCGCGCCTAAAACGGGCATGTTGGCCATGACTATCAATAGCGTATTGCGCGGGATTGAGCGCCCAGTAACGTTAGTGCCTGTGTATTTAGGTTATGACCACGTAATGGAAGTCGCCACTTACCATAAAGAATTAAGCGGCAAGAAAAAGAAAAAAGAATCGGTATGGCAAGTGTTTGGTGCTATCCGTAAGTTAGGTAACTTTGGTCGGGGTTATGTCAACTTCGGTGAACCGATTAACCTACAAAACTTTTTAAACCAACAAGCGCCAGACTGGCGTGAAGAGGTCGCGAAAGACCCTGAACAAAAACCAACATGGTTTACGCCTTCGGTTAATTTGTTGGCCAGCAGTGTAATGACCAACATTAACGGCGCAGCAGCGGCCAGCTCTGTTACGTTAACCAGTTTAGTCTTGCTTGCATCTGAGCGTAACGCGTTAGAGCGCAGCTTACTTGAACGTCAATTAGACTTATATTTAGCGATGTTGAAAAGCGTGCCTTATACCAGCTACACCTCAGTGGCAGAAGGCAATGGCAAATCGATTATTGACCACTGTTTATCACTCAATAAGTTTGTCAGTACCAAAGATGCCATTGGTGAAATTATTTCAGTTGATGAAAAAATTGCCATCACTATGAGCTACTATCGCAATAACATCATTCACTTAATGGCTATTCCATCGTTAATCGCCAGTTGTTTAGTACAATATGATATTTGCGACCGCAGTAAAATTCATGCCGTTGTGATGGACTTTTATCCGCTGCTAAAAGCAGAGCTATTTATGGGCATTGAAGACGTACAACAGCATGTCGACAAGATTTTAGACTTTATGGTTGAGCAAGGCTTGCTCAGTGGCGATGATCATTTTGAAGTATCGCCACGTTATACTGCTCAGTTATTGTTACTGGCTGAAACCATTAGCGAAACCCTTCAACGTTACGCGATTATTTTTAACTTGTTGGCGATTAAGCCTGACTTAGAACGCTCCGAGCTTGAAACCGACAGTCACCTATTAGCTAAGCGTTTAGGTGCATTACATGGCATTACAGCGCCTGAGTTTTACGATAAAAAACTCTACAACACCTTAAGCGTTAAGCTTAAAGAATTAGGCTATTTATGCAGTGTTGAGCACCGTTCTGAAGTGATTCGAATTCGCGACCACGCTAACCAATTATTGAGCTCATCAGTAAGGCAAACCATTGTTGATAGTGTGCATGCGGAGCATGGACATTAATGGCTAATCATATGAACGGTGCCAAGCACCGCCCACAAGGTAAGTCCTTATTGGGCGGCGCGATGATTATTGCCGGTACAACCGTGGGCGCTGGCATGTTTTCATTGCCGGTTGTGGGCGCGGGTATGTGGTTTGGCTATTCGATAGTCATGCTATTAGGTGTTTGGTTTTGCATGTTAATGTCTGGTTTATTGCTGTTAGAAGCTAACTTACATTTTGAGCCAGGTGCCAGTTTTGATACGTTAACCCGTGAAACCTTAGGTCAGTTTTGGCGAGTGATTAACGGGGTCTCGATTGCATTTGTATTATACATTTTAACCTATGCATACATCAGTGGTGGTGGTTCAATCGTTAATCATAGCTTGTCGGCGCTTGGCGTAACCTTGCCCCAAAGCGTTGCTGGTTTAGTGTTTGCTGCTGTGTTGGCGTTTATTGTATTAATTAGCACTAAAGCGGTTGACCGTATTACTACCATCATGCTCGGTGGCATGGTGATTACCTTCTTTTTAGCTATTGGTAATCTATTAATTGAAATTGATACCACTAAGTTAGTCTCGCCAGACGGTGAAAGCCGCTATTTGCCGTATTTACTTGCTGCTATTCCCTTTGGCCTCGCCAGTTTTGGCTACCATGGTAATGTACCAAGCCTAGTTAAATACTATGGTAAAGATGCCAATACCATTGTTAAAGCCATTGTGGTGGGTACCTGCATCGCGCTGATTATTTATGTGTGTTGGCTAGTGGCGACCATGGGCAATATTCCACGTAGCCAATTTGCCGATGTGATTGCCAAGGGCGGTAATATTGGTGTGCTCGTTGAGGCGTTGTCTGGCGTAATGGCAAGTCAGTGGCTAAATAGCATGTTGACCTTGTTTGCTAACCTAGCGGTAGCGTCATCATTTTTAGGGGTGACCTTAGGTCTATTTGATTATCTAGCTGATTTATTTGGTTTTGATGATTCACGTGCTGGCCGAATGAAAACCGCTGCAATAACATTTATACCGCCAACTATTTTGGGTTTATTGTTTCCTAATGGTTTTATTATTGCCATTGGTTTTGCCGCATTAGCCGCAACCGTGTGGGCTGTGATAGTGCCAGCCCTGTTAGCATATAAAGTGCGTCAATTGTATCCAAACACTACTGGCTTTAAAGTCCCTGGTGGTACACCGCTGATTGCTGTCGTTGTATTGTTTGGCATTATTACCGCAACCTGCCATTTATTGGCCATGGCCGATATTCTGCCGGTATTTAAATAACTGATTTGCACAGCGCATTTTTAAAAAAGCCTTCGTTTGAAGGCTTTTTGCTTTTTGGGTGATATCAACTTAACTTATAACTATTACCTATCAGTAATTGCGACTACAGGACCACAATAATGAAAGTACAACAATATCAACAAGGACAACCATGCTGGATTGAGCTGGCTACGCACGATTGGGATGCGGGTAAAGCGTTTTATCAGGCATTATTTGGTTGGGGAGCTGATGATATGCCCATGCCTGAAGGGCATTACACTATGTTGCAAATTGAGGGTGACGATATTGGTGCAATGTACCCAATGCCAGAAGATATGTTGGCTTTACCTACACACTGGACGCTCTACTTTGCCGTTGATGATGTCAATGTTAGCGCTGAACTTGTTAAACAGGCGGGTGGCCAGGTGATCGCTGGACCACACTCGGTTGGTGATGCTGGCAGCATGGCATTATGCACCGACCCCGAGGGTAGCCGTTTTGCGTTATGGCAAGGCCAAGATCATATTGGTATTAAACGTGCGCAAGAAGCCAATACTCTGTGCTGGGTTGAGTTAGCCTGTCGTGACACCGCAGCCGCTAAAACATTTTATAGTAAGGTGCTAGGCTATCAAACCAAACTTGCAGATATGGCCGATTTTGAATACACCGAATGGTATGTGGGTGAGCAAGCTGTTGGTGGCCTGATGGAAATGACGGCAGAATGGGGCGATGCGCCAGCGCATTGGATGAACTATTTTGCTGTTGATGATTGTGATGCCGCGCTCGCTAAAGCAAAAAGTTTGGGCGCGACCGTGTGCGTACCCGCTACCGACATCCCTAATGTGGGACGTTTTTCGGTACTTAATGATCCGCAAGGCGGGTTTTTCTCGATTATTTCGCTATTGGACCCAGCAGCATAAACATTTAGCATCTTGTATTTAGGTCATTATTTGAACTCAAATTAACAATCGATGTCTGAATAATTAGCGTTACACAAGGAGTACACCCAAGGATGAATTTATGACTCAAGAAACAACACAAGCAGCATTAGCACGAATTAATCGCAGTATGCTGATGGTGGCCATTATCGATTTTCCCGGTACGTTATTGTTTGGTTTAGGGCTTTACGGCATTTTTGCCGGCTTTGATGAAGGTTTTTTACCTATGCTATCTCACCCAATGATCATTAATGCAATGTTGGTTATTGGTGGCGCGATTATGGCGTGGGGAATGTTTAAGATGATGAGTTTAGCGCGTGAAAAACAAAGGATCACTCAATAATGAAAATACCGCTTGTTCAATCAACCCTCTTATCGAGCCTGATATTGTCTAGTTTACTTGTCTTAACGGCTTGTAGCGGCACGTCGCCAAACCGTTTAGGCAATGCTGGTAATGCCGACGATAATAAAAATGATACAGATTACATGATACTCAATCTGCCTATGGCGATTTTAGCCAGCGATCCATGCAAACACGGTCATCCTGATGACATCGCTGCATGTAAGAAGAAGAAACAAGATGAAGCGGATCAACTTAATGAGTCACTTAAGCGGAATTAACCTAACCTCAGCTTAACTTAGGATGTTGATGTGATAATAAAAAATCCCAAACAATACATTGTTTGGGATTTTTGCTTTATAGCGTCTGCCAATGATTATGCGGGCAGCCGTCGACCGTAAATGAGTAAGTAAATCGCCGGTATCACAAATAGCGATAATAGCGGCGCGGTGACCATACCGCCCACCATAGGTGCGGCAATTTTTTGCATCACTTCATTGCCTGTACCGCTGCCCCACATGATGGGTAATAGGCCAAAAAAGATGGTGGCAACGGTCATGGCTTTAGGGCGAATACGCATTACCGCACCTTCGATAAGCGCAGCCGTTAAGTCAGCCTTAGTTTGATAACGGTCTTCTCGCTTGTAAGCGGCAATACTGTTGTTGAGGTACACCTGCATCACCACCCCAAACTCAGCGGCCACACCAGCAAGGGCTATCATGCCAACCGATACCGCCACTGAAAAATTAAACTCGAGCGAGTAAAGTAACCATGCACTGCCCACCAGTGAAAACGGCAAACTGAGCATAATCACCAGAGCCTGAATTGTTGAGTTAAAGGTCATCATCAACAAGATAAAAATCACCGCAATCATAAGCGGGATCACCAGTGTCATTTTAGCTTCAACCCGCTGCATGTATTCATATTGACCGGCAAAGCTGTAGCTGTAACGTGCAGGCAAGCTAATGTGCTCATCAAGTGCGGTTTGTGCCTGGGCAATATACTCACCAATGGAGATATCTGTTAAGTCGACAAACACCCATGAAATAAGGCGGCCATTCTCACTGGCAAGCATTGGTGCGCCGTCGCTAATGGTCAGTTCAGCTAAGTAACTTAAGGGTAGGTATTTACCGGTTTTAGTGAGCACGGGTAAGTCTTTTAGTTTTTCAATGTTGTCGCGTAACTCCCTTGGGTAACGAATGTTAATTGGGTAGCGTTCTTGGCCTTGAATCGACTCGCCTACCGTCATGCCGCCAATGGCAATTTGCACCACATCTTGAATGTCTTTGAGTGTCATGCCGTAACGTGCTGCATTTTTCAAGTTAGGGGTAATATCAATATAACGTCCACCACTGCTGCGTTGTGCAAACGCCGATAAAGTGCCCGGTAATTGGCTTACCACTGCTTCTATTTCACTGCCGATTCGTTGCAATTCCTCAACATTTGAGCCTGATATTTTGATGCCGACCGGGGTTCTAACACCAGTGGATAACATATCTATACGGGTTTTAATCGGTTGTACCCAGGCGTTAGTCATGCCAGGAATACGCACCGTTTTTTGCAGCTGCTCGATAATGCTTTCTAAGGTCACGCCTGTGCGCCACTCGCTTGTGGGTTTAAGCATAATGGTGGTTTCGAGCATAGTTAACGGCGCAGGGTCAGTGGCGGTTTGGGCTCGGCCGACTTTACCAAATACCCGCTTAACTTCAGGTACGGTTTTAATTAGCCTATCTGTTTGCTGTAAAATCTCCGCCGCCTTGCCCGCACTAACGCCGGGCAATGTGGTTGGCATATACAGCAAGTCACCTTCTTCTAATGTCGGCATAAATTCAGAACCCATTTTAGTTAATGGGTAATAGGCGCTGAGCAAGGCCACTAATGCCATCATTATGGTGATTTTAGGAGAACGTAACACCCATTTTAATAACGGTTGATATAACGCAATCAGAATACGGCTGAGTGGGTTTTTACGCTCGTCGGGGATTTTCCCACGAACAAAGTAACCCATTAATACCGGAATTAAAGTGATGGCTAAAATCGCCGATGCGGCCATAGCAAAGGTTTTGGTAAAGGCTAGCGGATGAAACAAGCGCCCCTCTTGTGCTTCTAGTGCAAACACCGGAGTAAAGCTTAAGGTAATAATTAATAAACTGAAAAACAGTGCAGGGCCGACTTCGACAGAGGCGTCTTTAACTAGCTGCCAGTGTGCTTCGCCCTCTGGAGCACAGCCGTGTTGTTGGCGGTAATGTTCTAAATGTTTGTGAGTGTTTTCTACCATCACGATAGATGCATCCACAACCGCGCCGATGGCGATAGCTATACCGCCTAGGCTCATAATGTTGGCATTCACCCCCATAAAATGCATCGCAATAAAGCTGATTAAAATCGAGATGGGTAGGGTGATAATGGCCACTAGTGTCGAGCGGGCATGTAATAAAAAGAGTAAACAAATCAGCCCGACAATCAGCATTTCTTCGAGCACTTTATGTTTAAGGTTGTCGACTGAGCGCACAATCAGTTCAGAGCGGTCATAAGTGGTCACTAACTCGACTCCGTCTGGCAGGCCATTGCTGATTTGTTCGAGTTTGAGTTTGATATTATTAATGGTTTCAAGGGCGTTTTCGCCGTAGCGCATCACCACAATGCCGCCGACGACTTCACCTTGACCATCAAGCTCTGCAATACCACGTCTTGCCGCAGGGCCGGTGCGTAGCTGTGCTACGTCTTTCATTAAAATCGGTGTGCCAGTTTCAGACAAAATACCCAGAGGGATTTCAGCAAAATCAGCAATAGTTTGACGATAACCACTTGAGGTGATCATGTATTCTGCCTCGGCCATTTCAATGACCGAGCCGCCGGTTGAGCTATTAGAATTGTCGAGAGCATTTTTAATGGTCATTAAATCGATTTGATACAAAGCCAATTTGTGCGGGTCGACGACCACCTGATAGGTTTGTTCCATGCCGCCAACGGTCGCGACTTCTGATACGCCTGCGACACTTTGCAGCTCAAGCTTTAAAAACCAGTCTTGCAGAGAGCGCAATTGCGCTAAATCGTAGTGACCTTTGCGGTCAACGAGTGCGTATTGAAAAATCCAACCGACACCGGAGGCGTCAGGGCCTAAGCTTGGCGTCACTCCATCGGGCAACTGATCTTGGGTTTGCGAAAGGTATTCAAGCACGCGTGAACGGGCCCAATAAATGTCAGTATCGTCTTCAAAAATCACATACACAAATGAGTCACCAAACATGGAGAAGCCGCGCACGGTTTTAGCGCCAGGCACGGCCAACATGGCCGACGACAATGGGTAGGTTATTTGGTCTTCTACCAGCTGAGGTGCCTGGCCCGGATAGCTGGTTTTAACAATCACTTGTACATCTGATAAATCGGGCAACGCATCTAATGGCGTGGTGCGCATGGCTTGATAGCCTACCAGTGCAATGATTGCGGTAAGCAGCAACACCATAATGCGGTTTTTAATAGAAGCATTGATAATTTGCGCTAGCATAACAAGGCTCCTTAGTGTTGATGAACGTCAGTTTTGGTTTGAGTGCCAGCACTGCTTATGCGTTGCAAGCTGCCTTGAATGCTGGCTTCTGAATCAAGTAAAAACTGCCCAGACACGACCACTTTGTCGTGCTCGTTTAAGCCCTGGAGGATCTCAGCTTTTCCTTGAGCCATCATGCCCACTTTTACTGGTACTGATGCAAAGCTAGTGTCGCTGCGCTGTACCACAACGCGGTTTTCTCTGCCGGTTAAAATCAACGCCTCGGTAGGAACTGTCAATACATTCTGTTTTGGTTGCCCGTACAAGGTGACATCTACTAAGGTGCCGGGCCTCAGTTTTTCTTGCATGTTGTTTAATTGAATCCTGACTCGCATAGCGCGGGTGACAGGGTCTAGCTCTGGATAGATATAATCAATGTTTGAGTCGATATCAAACAGGCCTTGTGCCGCTGCACTGACACTGACTTGTCGCCCTTCTGTTAGCCAACTTTGTTCGTTTTCAAATACGTCTGCAATGACCCATACGCTGTCTAAATTGACTATTTCAAATAAGGTATCACCCGGTTGAATGTACATACCATGACGTATGGTTAATTCACTAATAAAGCCACTTTGCGGCGCATAAAACGGCACGCGATAAATGGTTTCTCCGGTTTTTTCTAGACGATTGATCACCGCGTTGTCGACGCCTAATAATTCTAGACGCTTACGGGCTTTGCTTAATAATACGCTGCCACGTTGTTTATCTTGTTTAAGGTAATCGAGTGCTTGGGAGTAATCGTCTTGAGCGTTGACCAGTTCAGGCGAATACAGCTCGTACAATAACTGACCTTTTTTGACTTGCTGACCCACATTATGGACCATTAAGGTTTCAATCCAGCCGGTGGCACGAGTGTGCACATGGCCTATGGTATTTTCGTTATATTGCACAGTGCCAATGGTGTTCACTTGACGTGATAAACTGTCCTTTGTCACCACATGGCTGCGCATCCCTAACGCTTGTTGCATACCACCAGAAACCCCAACGACCACTTCTTGTGCGGCATCAGCGACGGTCACTTTTTCTAAGTTCATCCCACAAATAGGACAGCTGCCAGGCGTATCTGACACCACATGTGGGTGCATTGGACAGATGTATTTGCTTGTATCATTACGACCGGTTTTGGCTGTCGAAAGCACCTTTTTAGTCGGTTTGAGCGAGCTAATGGGTTGCTCAAATACTTTTTTAGCAGCTGGCGTCATGTGGTTATGATCCATTGCCGGTTCTGCATTGGTGTCTTTTTCTATTAAAAACATGCCGCATTTGGGACAGCTGCCCGGCTCATGGCTGGTGACCTCAGGATGCATGGGGCAGTAGTAGTCATGTTGATGTTGTTTATGGTTTTGAGTTGTTTCGTCAGTATGTGATGTTGTCGCATCGGTTTCTTTTGCGATTAAAAACATGCCGCATTTAGGACAGCTACCCGGCTCATGGCTGGTGACCTCTGGGTGCATAGGGCAGTAGTAACTGCTTTGGTGTTGCCCATGAGTGCTAGGCTCAGTGGCAGCAAAAGCAGGAAAAAGAGTCGTGCAACCTAAAAGGCTTACGCTAGTAAATAGCACAATATAAAAAGCGTGTTTCATATCAACCTCTAATCATGGGTAAACGCGCGGTGCAATCAGTAAAGTGCACTGTGAATACGCGAGGTAAACCACGAAAAATCGTCTAAAAATACAAGTCGAATTAATGCAGCCGGTATTATTGCCGGCTTAAATGTGAGGAATTAAACGATAGGAGGGCGGAACGCAGGGGTCCCGTCAATAGAGATTAATTCTTCTATAGGCAATATGATGGCTGATTCAACAGGGGCTGGGCTGACACTCATATCAGTCGAAAACACGGTGCCGGTAAAGCTTATCGTAAAGCAGTGGCTGCAATCACTTCCGCATGCCCCGGCATTATCACAACAATGGCTTTCTTGGATATCATGCTCTTGCATCATCATGCTATGGCAATCGGTGCCATTTTGCATGTTGCTTGTAGTTGAGGTGTTAGTGGTGTGGTGGGGCATTGGCATGTCATTAGGCGCTATCATCGTATAGCCATTAGCTAACACACCTTGTCCCAATAAGGATAACAAAGTGCAAATAGCAATAAGATAATGGCGAATGGATTTACGCATAACATCCTAAAAAGTGAACCAATAAAAACAATCTAACACAATATAAATGTATAGCAGGTGGCAAACAATGCGCCAACACGCATTTTTAGCCTTTATCTAGGGCTTGTTGGCTCTAGGTCGTTATCTTTTGAGCGAGATAATAGTGTTTAATTAGACCTTGTTAAGAGTAAGGGTAATTTAAGACTTTGTTTGTTTTTAGTCTGATACCATGTCGCAGACACGATCTAGTTCGCATTTTAGATAATTTTTGATAAGGAATCATAAAAATAGCGACTAGAATCAATTTTCTAATTTTAAAAAATCCTAAACTACACATACAAATATTAGAAATCTAGTTTTAATGGAGATTGAACAATGAACTGGCGTGCACTTTTTAAACCAAGCGCGAAATACTCGATTATTGCACTTATTGTGGTTGGTGTAATTGTGGGTGTCGTAGGCTACTTCGCAACACAGCAAACATTACATGCAACAAGTAGCGATGCTTTTTGTATGACATGTCACCGCGATCACTCGTTAAGAGATGAAGTCATGGCGTCAGCTCACGGTGGCGGTAAAGCCGGTGTGACTGTCCAATGTCAAGATTGTCACTTACCTCACGGCCCTGTTGATTATTTGATTAAGAAAATCATCGTGTCTAAAGACTTAATTGGCTTAATGACTATCGATGGCTTTATGACGCAAGAATGGTTAGATGAAAACCGTAAAGAACAAGCTGATTTAGCATTAGAATACTTCCGTAGTAATGATTCTGCTAACTGTCAGCACTGTCATACACGTATTTACGAAGATCAGCCAGAAACCATGAAGAAAATGGCTGTTAGAATGCACAGCATGAACTTCAAGAAAGCGCCTGAAGACAGAAAGACTTGTGTAGATTGTCACAAAGGTGTTGCTCACCCTTACCCTAAAAAGTAATAGAGCATCGACTTTAAAGAAAAGCCTCGTTAAATTAACGAGGCTTTTTTATGTCAAAAAATCAATTTTCATGTGTTGAGCGGCTGACGCTTAATCTGATCTAAGGCAAATATGCCCCAGAGTAAAATGGCTGCGTATTTTATGATGGGTTGATGTCTACCTTTAGGGCTCAGGCATACCGCTAAAAGCAATAACAGATGCATTAGTGCAGTAAATGCAGCCAAAAGAGTCAGTAAGGTGGCAACATCTTGGCTAAACACAAAAGATCCATAGGCGAATAATCCCCACATCGACAACGTGGCTGTTTTACCGACTAATATGAGATCATTTCGTGCAGTATCGTGTAATGTCAGATTGCTGAACATAATTACTGCGCCGATGTGATAGTCGTTTGATATTGATAAAGTCGGTAAATCACCTGGCCGGCCTGTTTCTCTTTCAATGGAACCCAAGAAGCGGGGACGGATAAGGTCGTGATTTCAGACTCGGTTTCAACGTAAATTAAGGCGTTATTGTTGAGCCATTGTTGAGCCATTAATAACTCAATAGCTTTGGTTGCGAGCTCTTTGCGAAATGGAGGGTCAATAAACACAATGTCGAACCCATTTTGAGTGCCTTTTGCCAGCACTTGCAAGCTGTCGCCATTAATCACTTCGGCATTTTGACATTGCAGAGTAGCAAGGTTTTTTTTTAACTGATTCGCCGCGTTTTTTTGCAGCTCAATCATGGTGGCAAACTCGGCATAACGCGATAAGGTTTCAAGTGACAAGGCGCCACTGCCGGCAAAGCAGTCGAGTACTCGAGCACCACGAATATCACTGGCAATCCAGTTAAATAAGGTCTCGCGAACACGGTCGGTTGTCGGGCGTAAACCTTCTAAATCATGAATAGGCAACTTACGTGAGCGCCATTGACCTGAAATAATTCGCACCTGACCGCTGCTGGTGTTTTTTTTAGCCATCTCACCCTCGTGATTTTGCCTGAACAAAGAAAAAAGAAAGTGGTAGACTATGCCACAATCTGAACCGTCGTTATTTTATATCAAACTGGTGATTAAATGTGAGTATTCATCATTTTACTGCACAGAGATGCAACAAACGGCTTCAACCGAATTTTTAAACCTATAAATATTGGTAACAAACATGGCAAAGAAAGGTTTTTTTTCCTGGTTTCGTAAAGATAAGCCCGCCCCTGAAGTTGAAGAACAGCAACAAACTGATGCAGAGGTTTCGCATGATGTTGCCACCGACACTGCAGAGCAAACTCAACAAGCTGAGCTGCAAAAGCAAGCGACAGAAGCGGCTCGTGTTGAGGCTGTCGAAATTGAAAAGCAGCAGCTTGAACAACAACGCATTGAGAATGAGCTCGCAGAACAAGCGCGACTTGACGCTCAGCGTATGGCCGCCGAAGCAGAGGCATTAGCCGCCGAGAAACTCGCTGCAGAACAGTTAGCTGCGCAACAAGAAGCCGAGCGCCAAGAACAACAACGTATTGAGAATGAACGTGCAGAGCAAGCGCGTGTTGAAGCAGAACGCCTTGCGGCTGAAAAGTTCGCCGCCGAACAAGAAGCTGCCCGTGTCGAAGCGGAACGGTTAGAACAGTTACGTATTGAGAATGAACGTGCAGAGCAAGCTCGCCTTGAAGCAGATCGCATAGCGGCTGAAACAGCAGCATTAGCAGCTGAAAAACTTGCCGCAGAGCAATTGGCCGCTCAAGAGTTGGCCGAGCAACAGGCAGCAGAAGAAGCACGCCTAGAGCAAGCACGCCTTGAAGCCGAAGCGATTGCCGAAGAGGCTTTGGCCGCTGAAAAGTTGGCCCTCGAACAAGCGCCCATTGAGTCCATTGAACTCGAACTGCAAGATGAGCCGCAAGAAAAGCCTAAAAAAGAAGGCATGTTTGCCCGCTTAAAACGCGGCTTAATGCGCACCAGTGAAAATATCGGTTCTGGTTTTATTGGCTTATTCAGTGGTAAAAAAATTGATGATGACTTATTTGAAGAACTAGAAGAGCAATTATTGATTGCCGATGTGGGCGTAGAGACTACCACTAAATTAATTAAAAGTTTAACTGAACATGCATCTCGTAAACAGCTTAAAAATGCAGAAGCTCTATACGATTTAATGCGCGACGAAATGCAAAAAATGCTTGAACCAGTTGCCATCCCTTTAGTACCTGACAATGCCGACGGCCCGTTTGTTATTTTAATGGTTGGCGTGAATGGCGTAGGTAAAACCACCACGATTGGTAAGCTAGCAAAGCAGTATCAAAATCAAGGTAAATCTGTCATGTTAGCGGCAGGTGACACCTTCCGCGCAGCGGCGGTTGAACAGCTCCAGGTTTGGGGGCAACGCAATAATATCCCTGTGGTAGCTCAGCATACTGGCGCCGATAGCGCATCGGTATTATTTGACGCTTTACAAGCTGCTAAAGCACGTAAAGTGGATGTGTTAATTGCCGATACTGCCGGGCGTTTGCAAAACAAAAGCCACTTAATGGAAGAGCTTAAAAAAGTGGTGCGAGTGATGAAAAAGCTCGACCCGAATACGCCTCATGAAGTGATGCTAACCTTAGATGCAAGTACAGGCCAAAATGCCATTAGCCAGGCGCAATTATTCCAAGAGGCCGTTGGCGTGACAGGGTTAACCATCAGCAAGCTAGATGGCACAGCCAAAGGCGGGGTGATATTTGCCATTGCCGACAAGTTTAATATCCCTATTCGCCACATTGGCGTAGGTGAACAAATAGATGACTTACGCACCTTTAATGCGAATGATTTTATTGAAGCGTTATTCAGTCAGGAAAAAACGGACCAATAATTTATGATCCAATTTGAGCAGGTGAGTAAAATTTATCCAGGCGGCCAAAAAGCGCTTATGGATGTCAATTTTCATCTTAGACAAGGTGAAATGGCGTTTTTAACCGGCCATTCTGGCGCGGGTAAAAGTACCTTGCTCAAATTGATCACGGTTATCGAACGTGCAACTGCAGGTAAAGTATCGATTAATGGCCACAACATCGCCAATGTTGGCCCTAAGCATGTGCCTTATTTACGTCGCAATATCGGAATGATTTTCCAAAACCATCATCTATTGATGGATAAGAGCGTGTTTGACAACATTGCTTTACCTTTGGTTATCGAGGGTTTTTCTCATGGTGAAATTCGTAAGCGTGTTGCGGGTGCCCTCGATATGGTGGGTTTATATGGCAAAGAGCGTCACCTGCCGATTATGTTATCAGGTGGTGAGCAGCAACGTGTCGGGATTGCCCGCGCGATTGTGAATAAGCCGCCATTACTGTTAGCCGATGAGCCAACAGGTAACTTAGACCCTAAATTGTCGATGGACATTTTGCGTTTGTTTGAAACCTTTAACGACTCAGGCACTAGCGTGTTAATCGCCACCCATGATTTAGGCTTAATCGCCCGAATGAAATACCGTACCTTTACCTTGCGTCAAGGCAGAATGCTTGGCGGCGAAAGCACAGACAGGGAAGTAATGCGATGAGTAAAAAGCCCAATATTACCCAAAGCAAGCTGCCACTGAGCGGGCGTATCGTGATGTTCTTTATTCGACATGTTCAGCAAGGTATGTCGAGTATGGGGGAGTTGTGGCGTAGCCCAGTATCATCAATTATGACCATGGCTGTGCTCGGCGTGAGCTTAAGCTTGCCTGCGGCATTGCAGGTGCTGGTTAAAAATGCTGAAAATGTTACTCAATCGTGGAACAACGCGGCTGAAATTTCTTTATTTATCAACACTGGTCGCAGTGAGCAATCGATTCAAAGTTTATTGTCGCGGATTAAAGCCTTTAGAGAAGTTGAGACCGTGAGCTATATTAGCCGCGACCAGGCGTTAGAAGAGTTTCAGCGTTTATCTGGATTTGGTGAGGCGCTGTCGTACCTTGACGATAACCCTTTACCTGCGGTTGTGACCGTGACGCCATCGGTAAAATATTCAAGCCCAACCGGTGCGCGTGAATTACTCGCCAAATTAGAACGTGAGCCCGAAGTAAACTTTGGCAGACTCGATATCGAGTGGCTAGAACGTTTACAAGCTCTGCTTAAGTTGCTCGAAAAAACCGTATTGGCTATCGCAGCGTTATTAGTGTTAGCCGTAGTGCTGGTGATTGGTAACACCATCCGCTTAGCCATTATGAACCGCCGCACCGAAATCGAAGTGATGAAGTTGGTGGGCGCAACCGAAGCGTTTATTCAACGGCCTTTTTTGTATACTGGCATTTGGTACGGAGTGATTGGCGGTATTTTAGCCTGGCTTATTATTAATGTATTAGTGTGGTATCTCGATGGTGCGTTGGCGGAATTATTAGGATTGTATGGCAGTCAATTGACCATTCAATCATTAACCTTTGCAGAGCTTATTAAGCTGGTGTTATTGGCTTCATTTTTAGGTTGGCTAGGCTCATATTTATCCGTGCGGCAACACTTACGTAATATTGAACCCTCATAATTTGAGGAATATAATAGTATTAGTGAGTCTATTAATGAACGATTGTTCACTTGCAATATGACTGGCTAGCGGTGAAAATATTAATCGAGCTGAAGCTGATTTGACATATGATGTCATATAGTTGATAGTTCATCAGCTAAATCGAGTCTATAAGTAGATGAACCATTGGGTTTCATAAAGCGTATTTAGCAAACTGAAGTAAATTTTTTGAATGTAGTAGGAGAGCGAATGACTTATCAAACGCAATCAATGGCACTGACTGTCCCTAGAGGCAGTAGTAGTTTAGAAGCGTACATCCAATCGGTGACTAGCATTGATATGCTAGACGCGGATACCGAGTACGATATTGCCAAGCGTTTACAAGAAACAGGCGATCTACAAGCTGCAAAGCAATTAATTATGTCGCACCTTCGTTTCGTGGTTCATGTTGCTAAAGGTTATTCTGGCTATGGTTTACCTCAAGCCGACCTTATTCAAGAAGGCAACATTGGTTTGATGAAAGCGGTAAAACGTTTTGATCCCGACGTAGGTGTTCGCTTAGTCTCATTTGCAGTACATTGGATTAAAGCCGAAATTCATGAATACGTGCTAAAAAACTGGCGTATCGTAAAAGTTGCCACCACTAAAGCTCAGCGTAAGCTGTTCTTTAATATTCGCAAATCTAAAAAGCGTTTAGGCTGGTTTAGTGACGCTGAAGTGACTATGGTTGCTGAAAACCTTGGTGTGTCCAAGGCGGATGTGACTGAAATGGAGTCACGCATGGCCGCGCAAGATCCTGCTTTTGATCTTACCAACGACAGCGATGACGATAACCACGATTTTGCTCCTGCATTGTATTTAGAAGATCATTCTTCAGATTTAGCTGAGCAGGTTGAAAACGACAACTGGGAAGCCGATTCGCAAGCGCGTTTATTATCTGCAATTAAAACCTTAGATGAGCGCAGCCAGCATATTCTTCGTGCTCGTTGGTTAGATGATAATAAAACCACGCTACAAGAACTCGCGTCAGCTTACCAAGTGTCAGCAGAACGTATCAGGCAGTTAGAAAAAAATGCCATGAACAAGCTTAAAGCGTGTATGGAATAATCTTTACCCTTACGCTTTTTAAACAAAAAAACCTGCAGCGGCAGGTTTTTTTGTTTTTAGCATTAGCAGTAAAATCATTTCATTCTACGGCTGTTGCACAGCTGCAATAATCAATTTTCTGGGTGCTTTAATGCCGCTCGATATGACCTGTTTAGGCCAATTAAAATACTGTCTTGGACGCAAAAAACGCGCTAACTTTTGCTCTATTAACTCACTCAATTGCGCATTGATTTGTTCTGTATTGGGTTCATCAACATAGTCGATAATTGCTGCGGGTAAGTGTCCAAAAACGGGATCGGGCATGGCAAATACAATGGCTTGAGCCACGTTAGGGTGTGTCATCAGCACGGCTTCAAGTTGTTCTGGATGAACATTTTCGCCGCCACAAATAAACATATTATCTGCACGACCTAAAATCATCAACTGGCCTTTGGCATTAAGCTGACCTTTGTCTTGAGTGCAAAACCAGCCCTGCTCATCAACTGGCAATGAAATACCTTGGGGGGTTAGGTACCCTAAAAATAAACATTCCCCTTTAACCCAAATAATCCCGTCGACTAACTTGAGCTGTCGAGCCGGCAAAGGGCGCCCATGATGACCTGTGAGGTTTGCTTTTGCCGTGGTGATTTGCGAGCTCATTTCGGTCATGCCATAACTGGTATAAGCATTAATATTGAGTGCGTTTAGGCTGTCAATGAGTTGCGGCTCTATCATGCCACCGCCTAATAATAACGCCTTAACTTGGGTTAGTGCCTTGGGCTGTTGAGTTAAAATTTGCAAAGCCTGGGTTGGCACTAATGACACATGGCTAATGGTACTTTGTTGTAGTTGCTCAGCTAATGAAATGGCCGTATTGCGTAATACGATGCGTGCACCGGCTAGAGCACATCGATGTAATATCGCTAAGCCGCCAATATGAAATAATGGCAAAGATAACAGCCAGCTATCATTCATTTTTAGTGGAATATAGCTGGCGGATCCTTGTGCGCTGGCCATGTGGTTCAGTAAGCAATGCACAGCCGCTTTAGGTGTGCCGCTAGAGCCTGAGGTCAAAATAATATTAGACGCAATATGAGGCGATACTTTAACGGCAGTCGATGATGGATTCGCTTGTATGCAAAGAGACACGCTTAAGTAATGTGCGACAGTAATTTCAGTTAACCGGCCGGGGTTGTCTGTCCATAACCAGGTGACCTGATATGTTTCAATAAGCTGATTAATTTGTTGGTTAGACAACCTAGGAGACAAAGGTAAAAATACCCAACCAGCATCAATACAAGCCCAGTACAGGCAAATCATTTCTAAGTTGTTTTGCGATAAACAACCGACTATATCACCACGTTGCAGCCCTTGCGTTTGTAGCGACATGGCTAAGTTGTTAACCATTGCGCTTAGGGTTGAGTAGCTGTATGTATCCTGGCCATCTTCAATGGCAATCGCAGCCGGGGTCGTTAAGGCGGTTTGATGTAATGGTGAGATCATCATAAAGAGTTTGTAGCCTTATTTTCTTCACCCGCATGAATAATTAACGACAGGGCGCGTTGGTTGAGTTGGGTTGAAGTCGGTGTAGTGAGCTGTAATGTTTGCCTAAATGCACTTAAGGTATCGAGTCCTGGCGTTTCGTTAGGCGTTAAGGCCTGGCTAACAAGCCGTAAATCATTAATACCGATATCGGACTCTAAACTTGAGCTTAAAATGCAGCGTACGCCATTACTGTGGGCGGATTCGATCATGCGCTGTAAACCCGCAAGCGAGCCGAGCAGCATTGGCTTAATGATGAGCGCGCCAATTCCGGGCTGTTGCTTTATCGCATTAACAACATCAAATGCAGGTGAGTTTAGTGACTCATCTAAGGCATAGCGTAAACCGAGTTGCAGATAAACTTCAGGGTTATCAGCAGGGTTAATGCAAGGCTCTTCAATGTATTCTATTTTGTCTTTGGGTAAACACGCCAAAAAGTCGATAGCTTGCTCGAGGCTAAAACCTCGATTGGCATCAAGTCGCAAACTCACCTGGGGCGCAAGTTCGAATACCCTATAAATAAAGGCAATTTCTTGTTCCATTGTGGTTTGTGCCACTTTGACCTTTACGCTATTTATGGTGCCATTTTGCAACAGTTTAGCCTGCAGTTGTTGCTCACTCATGCCGACATAAACCAGTGGTACTGTTGCCGACTGATTGTGTGGATTATCAATTCTACAGGGCAAGTGGTGAGTGATTTTTGCATGCAATAAACTCAACCCAAATGCGACAGAGGGCAAAGGTGATGTGGCGGCTAAAGCAGTTAACTCATTAGGTGACTTATTAATAAGTAACGCTGCGCTATGTGATAAAGAGGCAATGACATCATCGAGTGACTCTTGGCTAAAGCCTTCAATGGGCAAGCCTTCAGTATCAATGCCAGATAACGGCGATATTTCAACCCAAGCTTGTTGTTTATGTTGTTGCTCATCGGTCAGGGTGACGACGATCAATGCACCTTTGCGGTGATCTATACGTTGTTTAGCCACAGGCAAGGTCGGGTTGAGCGATATATGGTATCGATACAAAGAGACAGCGCTAATGGTTAACTCATCGACAGGCTGCATCACGCCTCCTAAGCTGGATGGGATGGATTAAGTAAAGTCAGTAATGTGTCGTTAAATAATTCAGGGTGAAGGCTATGTATATTGTGTCCTGCAGCAGCTAGCGGTTGCAGTTGTAATTGATCTTTACCATTTTCAACCTGCCAATCTTTAGCCAACTGAGCAAATTTAGTGTCATCCATGCCATACAGGTAATAACACGGACATGACAGTAGGCTCAATACGGCTCTGCAGTCTTGTTGCAGGCTAAGTGAAGTGGCTAGATAGCAGTTGCTCAGGCGCTCGGGGTCGTTATGACTGCGTAAATTGATTAACTGCTGTTTTTGTTGCTTGTTAAGGTCGTTAAATACCGCCTGTTGATACCACAACGACAAAAAGGCTGTTATGGGTAACTGTTGTAGCTTTTTAGCCCATAAGCCATCGCTTTTGGCGCGTGCATCACGTTGAGTGTTATCGGTTAACCCCGGATGGGCAGATTCTAGGGTTAAGCTCAGCAAAGAGTCAGGAAAATCTTTAGCAATATGCAATGCAATGCGACCGCCCAATGAATACCCAAGTAAATGAAACTGTTTAATGCCAAGTCCGCTAACTTTAGCCACGATATGCGCGGCAACTTGGCTAAATCCGGGGGAGTCTAATACCAAGCGGTTAGCGCCATGGCCGGGTAAGTCGATGCAGATACAATGAAAGTATTGGCTTAGATGTGGCATTAAAATAGACCAGTCGTCTTTGCTACCCAAAAAGCCATGCAACATCACTAGTGCGGGTAAATTGGGGTGGCCAAAACGACGGATAATGACCATTAGTGTTGTTTCACCCATTGGTTAATTTGCGCAATTTGATCGCTGGCTTGATTCGGTGCAACATTGACCTCGATAACTGATGCACAGTTAAACTCAAATGCCTCTTGATACGCTTGTTGGAACGATTCAATGTCGTCGACTTGCCGATAAGCTAAGCCAAACATTGCTGCACCATAACCAAATTCTAGTCCATGGCTTAAGCGATAAAAGTCGTTGCGCAAGTTTTCGTTGGGCACAGGCAATAAGTTAAAAATATTACCGCCATCATTGTTGATAATGACTAGCACAAATGAGCAAGTCATCTGTTTGAGCAGTGCCATTGAGTTAAGGTCATGCAAACAAGATAAATCACCAATAATCAATGTGGTTGGCGTTAGTTTGTCAGCGGCTACCCCACATGCCGTGGCTATAAGACCATCAATACCAGAGGCGCCGCGATTGGTGTAAATAGCAGGCGTATTGGTCGCAATAGGGGCATACATATCGTAAAGCCTAATGGGTAAGCTATTGCCAATAAATAAGGTATGTTGATCGGTTTGGCTTGCTGCAATGGCTCTAACCACCTGAGCCTCACCAAAGCTGGTGTTGTCAATTTGCTGCTTAAGGAGTGATTCTAAAGACTCATTATATGGCAATAATTGCAGTGCCCAATTGGCGTCTGACGAACGCGGCCAAGCCAATTGACAGAGTGCTTGCACACTGGTTTGCCATACTTGTTTATGTTGATGGGTTGGATCTAAACGGTCGCTGTGGCTTAACAATTGCCAGTAGCTGTGCCAATGTTGTTGGGCTAAATACTGGATCAGACGTTTTGAAATAAAACGACCACCAAACACTAATACTCGCTCAGCTTGTTCGAGTAACTTACTGGCTTTGGTATTTAGCAATAATTGATCAATATGACCTATAACCCCAGGGTGCTGGCGTAATTGTGATTGCGCATCAACAACAACTGGCCAACCGAGTTTTTGTGCCAATGCAACAATAAGCTGCGGGCTATCTGCAGGTGATAATGTTCCCACAACAATCACCCCTTTGCCGTGCACAAAGCGCATTAAAGTGTCTGTGGTGGGTAACTCTGAACCGTTAAGCGCAGCATAACGAGTTAAGGGTTTATTATTGTCAAACCATGCATTCAGCGGCGCTAAGTAAGTGGTTGTAGTGACACTGGCGGTTTTTTTAACATGGGCCAATGTGACTAGCTCACTTGGGTACAACGGCTCACGATACATACAGTTGATATGCACCGGTTGATGCTGATTGGCGATTGCATGGTCTATGGTGGTTAATAAAGCATTAGCAGGGTAAGCGTTATCTGGTGTCGGTAAATTCAATTGTTTGGCGTAGCCTGCAAAAATAGCAGGCTGCACAATAGCCTGGTTTGCTCCGCAATCAATTAACTCATTGGGGCGATCACCTGACAATATGATTAAAGGCACATGGGTGAGCCAAGCTTCTACTATTGCAGGATATAAGTTTGCTACCGCAGTACCCGAGGTGGTGATGATAGCAACAGGGGCATTATCGGCCTTAGCAAGCCCAAGCGCCATAAAGCCTAAACCGCGTTCGTCAAAATGAATATGACGAGTTAACTTAGTTTGGCTGGCGGCGGCTAAAGTCAACGGCGTTGAACGAGACCCTGGTGCCATGCACACATGTTTAACGCCTAAACGCGCGAGCTCTTCGAGGATTAATTGGCCCCATAATAAATTCATATCAGCGCTAGTTTGTTGTTGCATATTGACTCATATAGAAGAAAATTTACGATTATAAGTGTAACGCCAAGTGTGCTTGATTTGTAAGAATTAACGCAGTCTTTTATGGGAAATCTCACACAGCGAACATTGTTAAGCTTGATTATTAATCCACTCGCTCAGCACAACATGGGTTTTGATTTTAATGATGTCAGCTTGTGCATCAATAAATTCACGAATTTCATGTAATCGTTGCATTGAATTGGCATGAACATAAACCAGTAAATCCATATTGCCAGTGATGCCCTGGCAGGTTATGACCTCAGGAATAGTGGTAAAAATGTGAATCACTTCTGCGCAGCGAGCACAACGATGTTGAATTTCAAAGTAGGCAGATACACCTTGTTTTTGCGATTCGCTGAGCAGCACCTGATAACCACGGATAACCCCAATCTGCTCAAGTTTTTTTATTCGTTCTGTTACTGCACTGCGTGACAAATTCACTTGTTCGGAAATGAACGAAATACTCTGTCGAGCATTGAGGCGTAATTCGCTTATAATCGCTTTATCAAATTTATCCAATGTCGGTATTCCTGAGTAATCGTTGATATGAGTCATGCCGTCATATTGGCGGTAGTACATACTTTTTCTGTCATTTTGTCGGTTTTTAAGTGCAGTTCGCGCCGTTAAACCCGCAGAATGTTGAATCAATACCATATATAATATCGCAATATATCACAGCAAGAATAACATTATGAATCAGATAGCAGGAACAATTGGACGCTGGCAAGGCGCAGGGTTGATGGCCACCACATTGTTGGGCACCGGTGTGTTTATTTTACCGCAGATGACCATTGCGGTGGCTGATTCTGGAGCGCTTTTGGCCTGGTTTATTTTAACCTTGGCGATTATTCCGGTGGCGTTAGTGTTTGGCTTATTGGCGAGTCGCTTTCCTCATGCCGCAGGGCCAGCTTATTTTGTCGAAAAAGCTTTCGGTAGCACGGCGGGCAGAACCGTAGGGTTAATCTTTTTATTGGTGATCCCAATTGGCGCTCCAGCGGCTATTTTAATGACGCTTCAGTTTATGAATGCTTTGATACCATTGCATGACGGCTGGCAGTTAGTGGCAGAGCTGGTTGTGGTGTTATTGCTAATGGGCCTGAATGTACGTGGTATTCAAGTGTCAGCTAAGCTGCAATTTGCATTAACCTTAGCCATTGTAACTGTGGTGGCTTTGCTATTTGGTGCCAGCGGGCTTAACTCTGAGCAGCTTGAGTCATTTAATCAAGCCAGTCACCCGCAAATAGATACAGTAATGGTGGCACTGGGCATTGGTTTTTGGAGCTTTTTAGGCATAGAGGCGATGACGCATTTAGCCAGTGATTTTCGCCGTCCAGACAAAGACATGCTGCCCGCCATATTGATGGGCACAGTGCTCGTTGGGATCATTTACCTTGCCTGTACATTTTTACTGTTAATGGTGCCCACAGACAAAACCGGCGTGGCGATGATAAGTGCGTTTGATTACCTACTCAGTGACAGCTTTTTGTATGGTTATGGTGCACAAGTGATTGGGATTTTAGGTATTGCCAGTGGCTTAGCGACCGTAAACGTCTACTCTGCAAGCGCTGCACGCTTATTGTGGAGCTTTAGTAAAGAAGGTATTTTGCCCAAATACTTTGTGAAGTTAAATCGTCATGGTGTGCCGTTTAGAGCACTCTTTGGCATTCTTGGCAGTATGGCGGTGGTGATTGTACTCACCTTTTATTCTGGCCACGATTTAGAAAAGTTAATTGCTTGGAGTAATGGGGTTTTTGTGATTATTTATTTACTGGCCATGTTGTCGGCAGCAAAGTTACTCAGCAAGCGGTATTTACCGTTAGTGGCAACAGGTTGTGTATTTTGCATTGGAATAGGCATCGCCTTGGCCGAAAACATGCTGTATGTCATGGTATTGATTGCGGTTATTGCCCCTTTTATGTGGTGGCAAAAGGCACATTTACAACGTAAGCAATTACAAACGAGTTAGGGATTTTTAGCTAGTTTGCTGAATAGCAATATTACGCATTTGGATCAATTCGCTGTGCTTTAGATAAAGTAAATCTGCGGTGCGGCGAATGATTTGATCTTCATATTGCGATAACTCGCCATCGGCATAAGCTAAACGCCACATCGACAACAATAAAGTTTGTTTATCTTCGATGCTAAATTGAGCATTAACTTCAGCAGTAAACTCAAACAGCGATATTGCATCATGACGTGCTTGTTTGGCCTCATCCGCTAAGCTCTTGGCTTGTTCAGTCGTAATGCCTAGGGTATTGATGAGCATCTCTGGCAATATAGCGGCTTCGGCGTCAGCCAGTTTTTCGTCAGCATAAACCACTTCTAACAGCAAAGTCGCAGCGGCTAAATTAAGATGCAGGGCTTTTTCTTCAGGGCTGCTTTCTTGAGCATGCGATTGAATAAACTGTTTTAGTTTGGCGATCATACTGGCTCCACTGTTAGGGTTAAATCACTTTGATGCTAGCAAAAATGATAATCCCAAGCGAATAGCTTGGGATTAATTAATGTTAACCAACAGTGATTAAGTGCTTACAAAAGTGAGCCTAAGCCTTGGGTTAATAAACCAACTGTGCCTTCGCTTCCGCTTTGTTCTAGGTAGTTTTTCGCAATATCAACCATTGGCGCGATGTATTCTTTCGAGATGCCTAACTTTTCAAATGCGTCGTACACCATGGCAGAACCTTGTAACGCTGAACCTAGGTCACCGGCTTGAGACAATAAGCCCGACATGCCGCTGTCTGATGATAATGAAGGTACTGCAGCCAGTAAGCTGTCTGCATTAGGAATGCTGCTGGTTAATTGGCTGAAATCATTATCACCCAAATTGGTTTGCGCTAAACTTAAAAGCGAGCCTAGGCCGCCTTCTGCTTGAGTTTGGCTTAAACCAAGCTGTGACATAACGCTGCCAACTAATTCAGTTGATTGTCCGCTGGTACCTGCTTGTTCTGCTGTTTCTGTCGCTGCAGGTGTTGCCACTGCTTTTTTAGCCACTTCAGATGCTTTGTCTAACCAACTTGCTGATGCTGGTGAAGAGATTGCTAAGACGGTAAACAGTATAGGTAATGCAGATGCTAATTTCATAATGCTTGTCCTGTAAAATATAATGAAAGGCTAAACTTGGTTGCTATATTACCCTGAAATAGCTAAATGCGACAGGAGATCGATTTTTTACGCATTTCGCTTGTGCAAATTGACGCTTTTTTGGGTATCCTAAGCGCCATATTTATTGATTAATCGATTATTGGAATTTACATGTCATTGATTGCTATTTTGACTGAAGCATTAAACTTTTTTCGAAACCACATTCGTCAGCTGGCAGCACTGACTTTACCTCTACTATTAATTCAAGTGGCGATTCAGCTGTGGCTTGGTAATGAGATGCTAACCGCCGACCCTGAAAACCCACAATTTGGTGCGTCTCATGCAGCCGTGATGATGTTGCTTTTATTGGTTTTTTCAGTACTTATTGCTGCGTTAACTCTGTTTTTAGAGCTGCGCTCGCAAGGGCATGAGTTATCGTCTGGGCAGATTTTAAAAGCCAGCTTACCGTTTGTGCCACCGTTATTATTAGCGGGCGTCTTTTCTGGTTTAGCGATTTTAGCGCCTGTAATGATTTTTGCCGCATTTGGTCCACTTTGGTTAATTGGACTTGTGGTGAGCCTGTATTTGTTTGCCCGCTTAGCCTATGTCAACTTTATGGTCGTGGTTGAACGTTTAACGCCATTAGAAGCCATTAAAAAGAGTTTTAGTTTTAGCGCGGGTTCAATTGCATTTAAAACCATTGCAGTATTAATGCTTTATGTACCATTATCATTATTTGCCGGTGTGTTTACTCAATTGGCTACTCAGGTTGGATTTCCACTACAATTGATGGTTGAAACCTTGTTCGCGTTTTTAGGCTTATTTGTCAATATTGCCTTATTTAGATTGTATATGGTTAACCGTCAGCCGGCGGAAGCTGATAAATAAGTCGATGTAAAAAGGAGAAACCATTGTTGAATGATACCGCGTTTATTGATGGTTTCTCCGAGCAATTAACTGAAGATTATCGCTTAGCTAAAAGTTATGTGCGCGATATTCCCACCCAGGCACTGGTGTATATTCGCAGTTTTACTCATAAGCTTGCCAGCCAGTTAGCAACCCCTCATGGGTTGATATTTTCTAGCCCTAACTTATACGACCGCATTGAACAATTACACTCCGCTAGGCTAATTGACCCTCCCATTGTGCGTGCGTTACATCGTTTACGCAGTGATGGTAACCGTGGTGCTCACCCTGAAAAATATCACTTAACCCAGGCGCAATTGGTCACGATTGCTGAAAAGTCGATAACCAATATTTTACGTTTAGTCGATAAGCTCTATCCAGTGGTGCATCAACAAGTTGCGCCGAGTTATACCTTTGAGCCTTTTGATTCGTTTGCGGGGCGAGATTTGTGTTACCGGGCGGTGATGAATAATGACGCAGAAGCACAATATTTGGTGGGGATGTCGTTAAAAGCCAAAGGCCTCATGCTACAAGGGCAAGAGCAAGCTTTGGCACAAGACGCTGATGCTAGCTCAACACAAAGCAAGCTGCCGAGCCAGGGTGAACACAGCACCGCGGCAGAGGCATTTGCTCAAGCGGGTTATTGGTTTGCTTTGGCTTCACTGCAATATCAAGCGGCTATATTTGAACATGGTGTCAGTTTACTGCACGGCTATCGCGGTGAGGTCAACCTCAGTGAGGGTGAACAGTTAATTGCGCAGGCAGCAGACAGTGGCATTGTTGAAGCGCAAGCATTACAAGGCTTTTTTTATCTGGTGGGCAGTGATCAATTTGAAGTCGATTTGGCTCAAGCCGAGCGTTTACTCACCCTTGCTGCCAATGCCGAAAACGCTGAGGCAATGTCTAACCTTGGAGTGTTGTACTATCAGGCCCAACAGTTTGAAAATGCGTTTTTATGGATTAATAAGGCGGCTCAAGCCGGTTACCCCAATGCCCAGTATCATTTAGCATTAATGTTGGCTGACGGCCTGGGCTGTTCATCCGACTTAGCAGCCAGCGAGCAATGGATGTTTGAGGCGGCAGAGCAAGGGCAAGTTGATGCTATGTTGCATTGTGGCAGTCACATTTTGCATGACGACAATGCCAGCCAACAGCAGCGTGTTAAGGCTGAAGGTTATTTGCATCAAGCAATTAAGTATGGTCACAATGTGAGTGCCATGATAGAGCTCAGTGTGGCATTAGCCGACGGTATTTTGGGGCGCATTGATGTGGTGCAAGCTGCGTATTTGCTTACCTTAGCCAAGACCCATGGCAATGACGAACACCTAGAAGTTATTGAGCCATTATGGCAATCGTTGGCGATGCAAATCGACAGTGTTATTGAGCTTAACCCGAGTGAAGATGAAATGATTGCTTTGCAACAAGCGAAGTTGTTGCTGGGGTAAGTTTGGCGAGTTAAAAAGGGCGTTTTGTGATCATGAAAAGCACCGCCCCTCGTGAAAGCGGTTTGGTTCATTGGCTGTCTTTAGTTGTGGCACTGAGTATTGCTCAAAGTATTTTTTGGTATTTAGATATTGATGTTGAGATTAGCTTAACGATTGAATACATCGGGACGTTAATCGTTAAAGGCAGCTTAATCGCGCTGTTCTATTATTTATGCTTAAAAGCGTTTTGTTGGTTGTATCGATAGCCGCAGTCACGGTTTTTTAGCCCCGTAACAAGCATGGCTCTACAGCCGTATCCGCTCAAAAAGCAAAGCCTCTGACTATGTAATAACCTTTCACTTCAGTACTTCGTTAATATTGCCGACACCTCTGGTTTTACCCACTTTTCGACAATTCCCAACGCTTAAGCAAACAATCCGAAAACTTTTGCGGGGTTAATCCGCTTGGTGTTCGAATGTTCTGCCTGTCTTTGAGGCCTGACTTGTTCCTGATCGCTTAAACATATCAGCATAAGGCGCTGTGGGCTCGCGTTGTACATTGGCGTAGTTTTGGTACGCGTGTGCTTGTTCAGCTTGCTGACGACGCAGCATTTTTTTACCCAAAAATCGCAAGGTAAGAAAACTGATTAAGCCAAACAATAATAAAAATGGCAGTAATGTAAGGGCGACTAAGGTCATAGCAAAAACCATCAGTAATGCCAAAATAGGGTTCATACTCGTCACACGATGTTTAAAATTGGCGCTATTAAATGCTTGGTTAACGTTCATGTTGGCTCCTAAATGCGGTTTATCCTATGTCTATTTAACGTACTGAATGTGCTCATTTAATGAAGCTAATCAGTGACAACTAATGACAGAACTGATGGGCTAAAAGCCGTCAGCTGAGGATCCTCGCCTGAAATATGTATGATTGTTGAACATGCAGTGTGCAACATCTGGACATAATATGTCACGTTAAACCCCGTTAATGTTTGACTTAGCGACTTGATTTGGGCTGTGATGATGTGAGAAGGCTAGGATCATCTTGCTGCAATAAGATGCACTAGTGGTTAATGGTTTTGTTATGCAGGGTAGATGTGAGCGGGCATTCCCTTTCAATGTTAGGGTGTTGTGCGTATCGGTCTGCCGTTGGCGGGGGCGATGTAAAAGAGGTTGAACCTTGTTTACCCAAATATTTTCGGCTTAACAGGGTTATGCCGATAAAACCTACCAGTAAAAATAACAATATCAGAGGGAGTAAAATCAGTGTCCCTAAAATGATCAGCAACAAACTCAACAAGGCGGTTAACGGGCGCATTTGGCGCAATCGTTGACGGGCATGCCATAAGTTAATTGAGCTGAGCATGACGACTCCTTTGTGTTCAGAGTAAAAGTTAGGGGTTAGGGCCTGTTGGTCTTTGCTGCAAAAACAACCTTGAAAGATCAACAGGCCCTAATATTTGAGCCCGCTCAGTCGCAAAAGTTCATGCTTGAGGGGAATCAGTTACTTTGGCATGACTAATTGGTTGATACGATTACTGGCAATGGCGTTATCGACACTGTTAAAAATAAGCTCACGAAACCATTGATGTCCAGGTTCCTGGTTATTGCGTTCATGCCATAAAAACACATACGCCATCGGCATAAAGTCAAATGGTAATGGGATCGACACCAACGAATAGAGTTTTTGTGCATGAATGGCAAAACTCGATGGCAGGGTAAAAATAAGGTCGGTATGTGCACACACACTGGCGGCGCCGTAAAAGTCTGGCACTGTGGTTGATAAGTGGCGGTGCAGACCTAAATTGGCTAAGTGGTAATCTAGCGCCCACCAATCGTTGCCTTCACATCTAACTTGTACGTGAGACATGGCTAAGTATTGATCTTGATCCCATTTACCCGATTTAACAACCTTTAAAATAGGATGTTTTTTGCGTACTAAACACACCTGATGGTCGTTAAATAGCGTTTGATATTCGATCCCTTCGGGAACATGTTCTATCTTAAAGTCACTTTGTGGATGAATGTCTCTGCCTGCAATACCAAAGTCGATTTGCCCTTGTTGTAAATCTTGCATCGATTTTTCAGTCCACACATATGAGTCTAATTTTACAGACGGTGCTTGTTGTAACAATGGCCCGATAAAATACGGAATTAATGTTTCATAAGCACTTTCGACCATAGAAAAGGTAAAATGGCGCTGACTACTGGCAGGATGAAATGTGGGTGGTTGAGTTAACTGATATAAGTTTTGCAGTACTGGCAAAAGCTTTTGTCGTAAAGCTAACGCATGCGCGGTCGGCTTAAGTCCATGAGCTGTGCGTTGAAATAATGGGTCATCTAATGCTTCGCGTAGGCGGTTTAAACTTTTGCTTACCGCTGATTGGCTCAGGTGCAAACGGTGGGCCGCTCGAGTGACACTTTGCTCCTCAAGCAGCACTTGTAAAATAACCAGTAAATTAAGATCAACACGCGCTAGGTTATCTAGGTTCATTAGATATTCTCAAATGGAAATTCACTTTGGATTTTATATCATTTCCGTTCATACCTCCATTTGACTTATCATAGCGCTCCATTAAGGGTGACCTTTAGCTTGTTTTCACAAAGAGAAAGAATATTATGCGTCGTAACCTATTGCCATTATTGATGTTTATGGTGCTACTAAGCCCATTAGCCATCGATATCTATCTTCCCTCTATGCCAACAATGGCGCTTGAGTATGGGGTGTCGAACAGTGAGGTTCAGTCTACTTTAGTATTATTTTTATTTGCTATGGGTGTTGGCCAGATATTAATTGGTCCTTTAGCTGACCGTTTTGGTCGCAGGCCTGTGGCTTTATTTGGTATCGTACTTTACGGTATCAGCAGTTTATTAGGCGCGTATGCGGTTGAATTTGAACTGTTGCAAATTGCCCGTGTGTTTCAAGGGTTAGCTGCATGCTCTACCTCTATTGTGGTGTTTAGTGCGGTGCGCGACTGTTACGATCGCAAGCAAAGTGTGTCGATGTACAGTTATTTAAATGGGGCTATTTGTGTGGTACCCGCATTGGCTCCTACCTTAGGTGGTTTGTTGGCATTACAGTTTGGCTGGCGATCCACTTTTATCTTTATGGCCATTTATGCCGTAATCGTATTGTTTATTGTCGGTTTCCGTTTCCCGGAAACGCGTCCACTTAACACAGACAGCACCGGTCCACTTTACCGTTGGGGTCGTTATAAGCCAGTACTTGGTGATGCTCACTTTATGTTTTATGCCTCATGCTGCATGATCGCGATGGCTTCTATTTTATGTTACGTATCTTACTCGCCTGTGTGGTTAATTGGCCACTTAGGTATATCAGAACTGATGTTTAGTGGTTTATTTGGCGTCAATGCCTTAGTGAACGTCGTGGCCTGTTTTGCTGCGCCAGTATTGATTAAACGCATTGGTAATCGCCCTGGTGTAATAGTGGCGTTGTCGTTAATGGTATTAGCGGCTGTGGTTGAAGTGGTATTGCAATTAGTGGGCCCAGAGCAAGGCGTTGCCGCGGGTGTTGCTTTTATGGCGCCTATGATGCTGCTATGTGTTGGCTTTGCCCTATTGCTTGGCCCTGCAACCAGTATGGCCTTATCGGCCTTTGGTGAACGCGCCGGTACTGCAACGGCAATGTTAGGTTGTATTCAAATGAGCGGCGCATCGATTTTAACCGCATTAATCCAACTAACAGACATACCAGCACCTTATGCCATTGCGTTAGTGATGGGTGGATTGTGTAGCGTATTGCTCGCCATAATGACAATGAACCGTTTAAGCCATCTGCATCAAGAGCAACTACAACACGATTAATTAAATTATACCCAATCAACTTGAAGATACGTGTTTCAGAGCTTCACCGTGTTTTCAATACTAGGCGCGTTAATGCGGTAATGTAGGCACCTTATAAATTAGCGCAACAACGCTCTTGATTTAATAATCAGGGGAACACGGTGAAATTCCCAAAGGGCAAGTTTTACACGCGTTTATGCTGCGTTATTGATTTTGAAAAGGGAACAACCATTACCCGCAATCAATGCCTTGCCTAAACGCGTGTAAATTCTTGCTGAAATCGAGCATCTTCAGGTTGTTTGGGTATAAATATTAGTAATATCACCTTTAACCCGCAGGATGCTAACCACATTCTGCGGGTATTTTTTTATCGGGCACCCTTGATATAATCTGAATATCAAAGAAGATATGAGTTAACGATTGAAAAGAAAATATTGCACTACTTGCCATTACCCACAGTCAGCTTGCATTTGTCATGCAGTAAAACCGACAGCAACTGTTACTGACATTATTATTATGCAGCATCCATCTGAGGTGGAGCATGCTAAAAATACCGTCAGGTTGCTCAAACTTGCATTGCCACAAACTCAGATTTATGTCGGTGAAACCGCAGCCGATTTTGCTGAGTTGCAAGGGTATTTAGCCGCGCAAACTCGGCCTGTGTTTATTGTGTACCCAAATGAGCACAGCCAAGCGGCGAGTGAGGTTGAAACCGATAATAAAGCGATTATCGTGCTAATTGATGGCACCTGGCGTAAAGCGTACCGTATGTTACAGCTTAACCCCTGGCTACTTAACTATCCGTCATTGCACCTTGAGTGTGACGATGAGTCACAATATGTAATCCGCAAAGCCAAACGCAGTGACAGTTTATCTACCCTTGAGGCTGCGGCTTATACCCTAGCAAGCCTGGAGCCTAATGCCGATATCGCGCCAATATTTGCAGTGTTTAACGCAATGGTGCACCATAAGTTATCCGCCATGCCAGCGGCGGTTCGTCAGCGCTATAATAGCGATAAGCTTAAGGGATAGGACTCAAAGGATAGATCTTATGAACACTCGCCTTGTTGGAATGGTTATTTTAATGTGTGCAGCCAGCATGATTACGAGCAATGCTCATGCGACAGACAAGCCGCATAAAAAAATGACCCTGTCAGAGAAGGGCGAACAAGCGCGCATTGAATCAGCCGAACTTGAACAAAGCCAATTGCAAAAAGCCCGTGATGCCGCCAATGCCACAGCTGAACGTGAACAAAAAGTGTTAGCAAAGCAAGAAGCAAATGACTGGGAAGCACAGCAGCTCGAAAAAGCGCAAGCGCAATCTGAACAACGTTTAACCCGTGAGCAAAAATACTTACAGCAAGCGCAAGAGGCTGCGGCGCAAACTCGTAAAATCCCGAAAGAAACCAGCGACCCAGCGCAGTCTGAGTAGTTACCCTATTTGCCTTGTTTTGGAGTGTTGTCTTTGTCGTCCTGCCCATTGTGTCATCAGCAAACCCTTGCTTTTCATCAAGATAAAAATCGTCAGTATGTACGTTGCCCGAACTGTCATTTAGTGTCGGTACCCGTGCAGTTTTATTTAGATGAGACAGCAGAAAAAGCACAATATGACTTACACGATAATGACTTTGCTGATGCCGGTTACCAACGGTTTTTGTCGCGTACACTTACGCCATTGCTTGCTCGTACTGGGCTTAATGCCAAAGGCTTAGATTTTGGCTGCGGCGAAGGCGCCGTGCTCAGTCAAATGGCTGCAGCCCAAGGTGTCAGTGTCGCTAATTATGATTTGTTTTATCATCCTGATACTCAGGTGCTTAATCAGCAATATGATTTTGTGTGTTTAACCGAAGTGATAGAACACATTGCCGATGCTCATCAGTTAATCGAACGCTTAAGCCAATTGTTGTTACCCGGCGGCATTTTAGCCATTATGACTAAGCGGGTGCTTGGCTTAGAGGCTTTTATTAATTGGCACTATAAAAGTGACCCAACCCATATTAATTTCTACTCAGTTGAGACCTTTGAATGGTTGGCACATCAACGGGGTTGGCAACTTGAAATCATCGACAATGATGTCGTATTTTTACAGCTACCATCAATATAAATGGCATGTTGCTTAAGTATGTTAATAAATAGATACAATTGTCTGCAGAGTAAATTGGTAAAATAGTTAACAACAGAGGCGTTTCAGGGTAGTTTTGTTGCTCAAATAACAATAAAAATGGACCTTACATGCGCTTGACCGCCCTCGCTTTCATGCTTGCCAGTGTATTTGCTAGCAGTGTTTATAGCTCATCTACCGTGGCCAGTGTGCCTAATGCCGCAGAATTAACCGCTCAAGTCGAAAGCAAAGTGATTGCGTGGCGCCGCGATCTGCACCAACATCCTGAATTATCTAATCGTGAGTTTCGTACCAGTAAAGTGATTGAGAAACACCTCAAATCACTCGGGCTTGAGGTGCAAACGGGTATTGCACATACCGGTGTGGTGGCGATATTGAAAGGCGGTAAACCTGGGCCATTAATTGGTTTACGTGCCGACATGGACGCACTGCCTGTGACCGAAGTGGTTGATTTACCTTTTGCCTCTAAAGCGACTGACACTTATCGCGGCCAAAAAGTCGGTGTGATGCATGCCTGTGGTCACGATACGCATGTCGCGATGTTAATGGGCGTGGCTGAAAACCTCATGAAAGTAAAAGACAGCCTGGCCGGTGATGTGATGTTTATTTTCCAGCCGGCCGAAGAGGGTGCGCCAGAAGGTGAACAAGGCGGCGCTGAGTTAATGCTAAAAGAAGGCTTATTTGCTAAGCGCAAGCCTGAGCAAGTGTTTGGTATGCACGTTACCTCAAGCATGCCTACTGGGGTGATTGGTTTGCGCTCTGGCCCTGCAATGGCCAGCGAAGATTCATTTAGTATTAAAGTGACGGGCAGGCAAACTCATGGCTCGCGCCCCTGGAGTGGTGTTGACCCAATCGTGGCGTCAGCACAAATTATTAATAGTGTGCAAACCATTATCAGTCGTCAGGTCGATATAACTAAAGCACCTGCAGTTGTCAGCTTTGGCGCCATTAATGGCGGCATTCGCTCAAACATTATTCCTGATGAAGTAGAGCTTATTGGTACTATTCGCACCTTTGACCAGGATATGCGCGCCGACATTAAAATTAAGCTGGCTGAAATTGCTACTAATGCTGCCAAAACCCTTGGCGCTACTGCCGTGACTGAGATCCAATCGGGTTATCCGGTCACCGTCAATAACCCAGAGTTGGTCAGTAAAATGCGTCCAGTGATAGCCTCTGTCGTGGGCGACAATATGCTGATTGAGCCGGGATTAATAACCGGAGCAGAAGACTTTTCTTACTATGCGTTAGAAACCCCAGGGATGTTCTTCTTTTTAGGTGTAACACCAACAGACAAAGATATCAGCCAGGTAGCCAGTAATCACTCACCGGCATTTTATGTTGATGAAAGTGCGCTAAAAGTAGGCGTGCAAACCATGACCCAGGTTGCCTTAACCGCACTGGGCGCGGCACAATAAACCCATTTTGATTCACCATGGACAAAAGCTCAAGGAGCAAGATATGACCCGTAAACTCATCGCTTTGTTGATGACATTAGGCGTGCTAAGCACGCCAACCGTGTCGGCAACACAGGCCGAAGACATCAATAGTTTTACCTTAGACAATGGCATGAAAATCATGGTGCTTGAGGATAACTCAATTCCTAATGCCAACATGTACATTTTTTGGAAAGTTGGTTCGCGCAACGAAGTCCCTGGTATTACCGGTATTTCGCACTTTTTTGAACACATGATGTTTAACGGTTCAAAAAAGTTTGGCCCTAAAATGTTCGACCGCACTATGGAAGCCGCGGGTGGCGCTAATAATGCCTATACCAGTGAAGACTTAACCGTGTATACCGACTGGTTCCCTGCCAGTGGTATTGAAACGATTTTTGATCTTGAGTCTGACCGTATCGCCAACTTAGATATTGACCCTGAAATGGTCGAAAGCGAGCGTGGTGTTGTGCAATCTGAGCGCACAACCGGGCTTGAGAACTCTAACTGGCGCACCATTCAAGAAGCCCTAAAAAGCGTGGCATTTTCAGCGCATCCTTATAGCTGGTCGGTTATTGGTTATGAGTCAGACATTGCCGCATGGACCCTTGAAGATTTACAGCAATACCATAAAACCTATTATGCGCCGAACAACGCCTTAGTGGTGATCACCGGTGATGTAAAACTTGCCCAGGTAAAAGCTTTGGCTGACCAATACTTTGCGCCTATTCCTGCTCAGGCACCGCCAAAAGCCGTGCGCACGGTAGAGCCTGAGCAAAAAGGTGAGCGCCGTGTGTTTGTTAAAAAAGAATCGGTCAGCACGCCAAACATTATGTTGGCTTACCATGTGCCAGCGACCAGCCATGCAGACTACTATGCATTGGACTTATTAGCTTCAATGTTAAGTGAGGGCAATAGCTCACGTTTTTACCAATCGTTAGTCGATAAGCAATTGGCCGTCGCCGCCGACACTTATATGCCGATGTCATTTGACCCAAATCTATTTTATATCTTGGGCGTGGCCAACGCGGGTGTGAGTGCTGACACCTTAGAGCGTGCGCTTATTGAGCAAATTGATTTAATTGCCAGCCAAGGCGTAACTCAGCAAGAGCTGGAAAAAGTGAAAAACATCAAGTTAATGGACTTCTATAAAACCATGGAAACCATTAACGGTAAAGCTAACACCTTGGGCACCTATGAGCTGTATTTTGGCGATTACACCAAACTGTTTAATGCTCCAGAAGCCTATAACAAAGTGACACCTGCTGATATTCAGCGCGTAGCACAAACCTATTTAATTAAAGCAAATCGCACTGTCGGTGTGCTCGCTGCGACTGAGGAGTCAGACAAATGAAAACCAGTACTCATTCAACAATGACTTTGTCGTTATCGGCCATTGCCTTGGCATGCAGTTTAAGTCTAGCCGGTTGTGCAACAACACAAAGCACCACAACTGAACCTGTCACAGCAGCCCCAAGCTTTGTGATGCCAAGCTATCAAAAAATCACCTTAGATAACGGCTTAACTGTTAATTTAATGGTGCAAAAAGAAGTGCCATTAGTCACCCTTGATGCAGTGATTAAAGCGGGTGCGGTTAATGACACCACCTCAGGTTTAGCCTATTTAACCTCGCAAAGCTTAATGCTAGGTGCTGCAGGTCAATCTAAAGCGGATATTGAGCAACAGCTCGACTTTATTGGTGCTAGCGTGAATACCAATGCTGACGCGGAAGGCACATACGTGCGCGCTAACATGATGACTAAAGACATCGATACAGTATTAGCCATTTTCAGCAATGTGATCCGTCAACCTGACTTTGACTCTACCGAGTTTGATAAACTTAAACAGCGCGAAATTGTCGGCTTATCGCAGCAAAAAGAAAGCCCACGCGCAGTGATTAGCCGCTACTTTAGCAAGCTGGTTTTTGGTCAACACCCCTATGCAAACCCAGCGTCTGGCAATAGTGAGTCTATCGCTACCATTAACGCCAATGAACTACGAGCATTTCACAAAGGTTACTATCAGCCTAATAACATGACCATTAACGTGGTCGGTGATTTTGATGTTACTGAGATGACCGCCAAGCTTAATAAAGCGTTTGGCGATTGGCAGGTCACAGAAACCGTGATGCAACCTGATCTAAGCCAAGACTTGCCAATGTTAACCAAACCGAGAGTGTTGTTAGTCGACAAGCCTGATGCCATTGAAACCACGTTTTTAATTGGTGGTGTTGGCATTCGTTACGACAACCCTGACTTTGTCGGTTTGACCGTGGTAAACACCATTTTAGGTGGCCGTTTTACCTCATGGTTAAATGATGAATTACGTGTCAATGCAGGCTTAACCTATGGTGCTCGCTCTGGCTTTAGCCCATATTCACAGTCTGGCTTATTCCAAATTAGTACCTTTACTAAGTCGTCGACCACCAAAGAAGCCATCGACTTAGCCTTGCTGACGTATTCGCGTTTATGGGAAAAGGGTATTGATCAAACGACGCTAGACTCAGCCAAAGCGTATGTTAAAGGGCAGTTTCCGCCTAAGTATGAGACCAGCGGCCAGCTTGCTGGATTACTGTCTGACATGTATTTATATGGCATGAGCGATGACTTTATTAACCAGTTCCAAGCGAAAGTGGATGGGTTAACATTGGCTGAAACTCAACGATTGGTTAAGCAGTATTTTCCGCAGCAAAACCTACAGTTTGTGTTAATTGGTAATGCTACTGAGATTACCGATATTGCCGCACAATACGGTGAAGTCACACAGGTGAATATTACCGATACCGGTTTTGGTCAGTAAGGACTATTGGCCTCAATAAACATCAAATGGCTCACTGGTTTTTGCAAGTGAGCCATTTTTTTATCTTGAAGTTAGGTTTAGACTGAAGTGACAGCTTATTAGTTAAGGGATTATGATGAAAAGCCGCCTATTGTTATTGCTAGGAGCATTGAGTGTGACTCTGCCTTTGAGTGCGGTTGCTGATAAGGTTGTATTGGCTGAGTTATGCCCGCAGCTGGTGGGTGAGTGGCAAGGCTCTGCAGCTAACCCCACATTAGACCCAATGGCAATAACGACCTCGGTGATGTGCTCGGCTGATCACCGTAATTTATACATCAGCGTGAGTCGTGGTAGCCGCTTTTCAAACAGTGAAACATGGTGGTTTAGGCAACAACAAGAAAAGGTGTTGCTGGTGTACGCTAATGGCGTGACTGATGATGTTAGCCAGTCATTAACCTTGTATCGACATGCGGGCAGTTATTCTTTTTTAGGTAAAGGAGAGATTAATCAGCGCCCAGCATTAGTGCAGTTGCAATTTGACCCGCTGGTGGCGAGTGTCAATCAACCTCAAGGTGGTTGGCTGTGGCAACAAAGTGCGCATTATTTGGATGATGACAGCGAACAATACCAGGTGGTTAGGGCGCTGAGTTTGTATCAACCTGAGTGATGCTTCACACCAAAAACAAGTAAACAGCAAATCCTGCCCAACTTAGTAGCAATAATCCAAGTAAACTCCAAGCCGCTGCGGTCATTTGGGAATTTGATTCACCTTGATACATATCTGTATCATCGATTTGACGATCGTTACTTTTGGCCTTTAACTGCTGCTTACGGGCTTTATCACGGTCGCGAGCTTTGGCTTTTTCACGTTTTTTATATTCAGCGATACCCTTTTCAATTCCGGCCGCAATCAACTTGGTTTGCTCTTTGTTTTGCCCCGGCTTTTGAGTCGCTTTTGCCATAGCAAGCGCATTGTTTTGAGTTTCGGGCGAGGGTGTTTGTTTCATTATTCTGCGCCTATAAAATCTAATTGGCGCCAAGCTTCATAGCTGACAATCGCCACTGAATTCGACAGGTTTAAGCTGCGGCTATTGGCTGTCATTGGTATGCGTAAACGCTGCTCTAACGGCGTGGCGTTAATGATGTCCATTGGCAGTCCGCGCGTTTCAGGCCCAAAAAGCATGATGTCTTCATCTTGAAAGGCGATTTGGGTATGTGGACGACTGCCTTTTGTGGTGCAAGCAATAATGCGTTTGCCCGGCATTGCGGCTAAAAAGCTTGCATAGTCTTTATGACGCGTCACTCGAGTTAAATCGGCGTAGTCTAGCCCGGCACGGCGGAGCTTTTTCTCTTCTAAATCAAAACCTAATGGTTCAATTAAATGCAGGTGAGCACCGTTGTTGGCACATAAGCGGATTATGTTTCCGGTGTTTGGGGCGATTTCGGGTTCGTAGAGTGCGATATGAAGCATAGTTACCTTATTCTGCACCATAGAGTGCGAGGCATAAAAACGGGAACAAAGTATACCTCAGCCGCACGTGAGCGTCATCAATCACCCATCAGGTAAAGTTAAAAGCTGTGAATTGAATATTGTTGTTGCCTAAGGTGAGACTCTATTGCCGCTGCGCTAGCACATTGAGTGTTGAGCCATACGGCAATTGGGAATCGATAAAACACCATGGCGGAGTCTTGCAGTAAGATGGCGGGAAAGTTAAGTTTTTGGCTGGCGGCATTGATGGCCTCCTGGTCGCTATAAACGTAATCAACCTGTTGCGCTAACAACAATGACACCCCTTGCTCAATGGTGTCGACCAGTTTTAAGGTGGCGCCAAAGTCTGTAAATGAGCGCACTTTTCTGTCATCGGCGGCCATGGGTAAATGTGCTATGACTTTATCGGCCAGCTCATTACCAATAAACACTTGTGGCTCTGCTAAGCGAAACAGTGTTAACGGAATTTTTTTGTCGTCTAAGATAATTTGTAAATGTTGTTTGGTTGGTTTTTGAGGCGGGAAGAAGCTTAAACACCATTCATTGTAGGCTAAATGGTTTTGCGCTGCATTGCTGTTAATAAAAGTGATCTCTGGGCTTAATGCGCTGTAGGCAAACGCACGCTGAAGTAGGGCGACAGCTTCACCTTGGTCTGTGCGATGTTGCGTTAAATAAGGTGGATATTCAAACGCTATAACATCGATATTTTTTGCCTGGCTAACAAAAATACTACAACATAATAAACCAATGATTATTCGATACATACAGTGTTCGGCAATGTAATGATAATGTTAAGCATAGCATCACATTGCGACGGTTTTAACACTAATTTGAATTAATTCGTTGGCAAATCAATTGTCACCATGAGTCCATGAGGTAAACGGTTTTTGGCAATAAGCTTACCATTGTGAGCATAAATGGCAGCCTCGGTAATTGCTAAGCCTAATCCCCAACCTCCAGATTCACGGTCTCTTGAGCTATCTGGGCGATAAAACGGGGTGAAAATAGCTTCTAGTTCGGCTTCAGGTAAACCAGGTCCGTCATCTTTGACCACAATGGTGATGTGATTTTTCGATTGCGTGCTTTCAATTGAGACATTTTTTTCGGCATAACGAATGGCATTACGTAATAAGTTCTCAATTGCACGAGATAAGGTTTTAGGTAAATGCTCAAAGCTTATCGATTCATCGATGTTAATGAGTAATTGTTTACCTTGTTGTTCAGCCTCAAATTCAGCGTCATCAAGTACCTGACTTAAAGTTTCAGTTAGCTCTGCTGTTAGGCGTTTTTCAGAGGCGTAGAGCCTCACTCTCGATAATGTTAATAATTCACTGATTAACGCTTCTTGTTGTAATGCTTCGTATTCAATGCGGTCGAGTTCTGTACTTTGTTGGCCTTTTTTACGGGCTAACGCCAGTGACAATTGCAGACGAGTTAATGGGGTGCGTAGTTCGTGAGAGATATCACCCATTAAGCGCTGTTGGTTATTCACCATCGTCTCAATGGCATCAGCCATGCCATTAAAGGCGATCGCGAGTTGGCCCATTTCATCGCGACGACTGGCGGTTGCGGCGTCGACACGATTGGCCAAGTCACCTTTGGCAAGTGCATTGGCGCTGAGTCTAAGTGAGCGTAACGGTTTACTTAAATACCATGCGAGCAATCCACATAATAATCCTGATAACAAAATGGCAAACCCTGCGGTGAGTAACTTGTTATCAGTAAAAAAGAAGAACCATGGACGTGGGTGATTGTCCGGGAAGCGACCAAACAGATTGTAGCTTTTACCCTCAACGTCAAACTGATAAGGCCCAAATAGCAGCTCGTTTCTAAATTGGTGGCTGATCGGATGATTGGCTTCCTCAGCCATCAATTGAAAGCGTCTAAACACCCGTGATACGCGCTTGGTATTGATGACTTGGCCAACGTCATCGGTAATATATATGCGTAATGGACCAAGGTTTAGATCGCGACCACGGTTTGAGCGTTGAAGTAGGTTGCCGATTAGTAATTCAGGTTGTTGCTGAATATGCTCAGCTACCTTTTGCAAGATCCGTTCTTGACTGGGAGGTAAAGGGGATCGATCTTGATTAAGTTGCAGTAAAGGCAGCAGTGATACCAACGCAATAATCAACGAACTGCAAAGCCAAAAGCCCAGCAGTAATTTAAAAAACAGGCGATTGAACGGATTAACCTTCAGCATTATGGGATCCAGATATAACCTTTTCCACGCAGGGTTTTCACTCTAGGACGACCATCTTGGCGCTCTGGCAACTTTTTGCGTAAGTTAGATAAGTGCATGTCTAAGCTGCGGTCAAACGGCATTAATTTTTTGCCTAATACATTTTCACTTAATGATTCTTTAGTGACCATCTCGCCGCTTTTTTCAATTAAATGAAACAGCAATAAAAACTCGGTACCAGTGAGAATGATCAGTTGTTCATTGCAATAGGTTTCTTGGCGAGTAGGATCAAGGCGTAGGTCGCCAAATTGGAGCATGTCGTTAGACTGAGTATCTTGTTGTGTGGTTTGCGCTCGGCGTAAAATAGCGCGAATACGCGCCACTAACTCACGGTCGTTAAATGGCTTTGGCAAGTAGTCATCGGCACCAATTTCTAACCCGACAACACGATCAATTTCATCACCGCGAGCGGTTAACATTAATACCGGTGTTTGCTTACGTTGACGCAGTGCACGCAATACTTCAAACCCATTTAATTTGGGTAGCATTACGTCGAGTAGAATTAAATCGAAATCTTGTTGCTGTGCGAGTGATAACCCTTGTTCGCCATCGTAGGCCTGGGTTAATGCAAAACCTTCGAGCTCAAGCAATTGGCTGAGCAGATCGGATAAACCAATATCATCGTCTATCAATAAAATGCGATTCATAACTTTCCTCTAGCACAAAATAAAATCGGTAGGTTAACTTAACATACCGATTTTCAATCAATTTAAGATTATCTCATACTCGAGGCAAATTATATTAACATTGCATAGTTTTACATTTTAACGTCTGGCTACTTTTTAATGTAACGAGTGACTTTGACTACGATAAATGTCAATACAATTGCCCCTAAAATCAAGCCTACCGAGAACACGGCATTTTGTAATGCTGCAGGGTTAAGTACTAGCATGCCTCCTAAGCCGAGCATCATAATGCCAGACATCAGCTTAAGTACTTCGCCTTCTTTTTCGGTGAGTTTACGTTTACCTAATGTCATTGAGAACACAATCACAATGGCAGCTAAAGGTATGACATACACGATATTGTAGGCAATCAAATACATATAACGTTGTACGGTATCAATGTCCGACAATGATAATACTGAGGTGTAGATCATTGGGAACCCAGCGGTGCACAATAGCTCGTAGGCATTGGCTAAAATGGCCAAAATTGTTGAGCCTAAAATCATGGTCGGCAATGAGCTGGCTTTAGACAATTTGCCCATACGTTTAATCAACGAGCCGCGATTTTCAACCGACATCGATAAACTCACATCGCCACGACCATAGAAGTAGTCTTTAATGTTGACCACCGCAGCGACCAATGCCAGCAACCCTGCACAGGTAATAATAATGCCACCATCACCACCGCCTAACAGCTGGAATAAGTTTAGCCATGCACTCATAAAGATGAAGTAAATAAAACCTGAGAAAAACACGAAAATACCGCCCACTAACAGCATGCGTTTACGGCTGCCCGCATTAACCATAATGCTCAGTAAAAACAGCAACACGAAAAAGGCGCAGGGGTTAAAGGCGTCAACACCGGCTAACACTAAGGTAAGTACAGGTAATGACATTTGCTCAGGATGAACAGCACCAATTAATGGGATATCAACAGGCTGAACTTGTGGTTTTTGTTCGATTTGGCTCGCGCTGTCAAATGACATGCCACAACTGCCTTCAGCATCTGGATCGTCACTGGTGTCGGCACAGGTTTCAAATAAAGGAGCGTCATTGCTTGGGGCTGCCACAAGAAAATCATCGAGTGTATTACCAATATCGACTTGACCACCTTGGCGCTGGTAGCAATCAATGAGCCGCTCTAAAATATAGCGTCCAGTGACATCATGGCTGTTATAGCCAACCACCGCCTCGCCACAAATGGCAAAGTAAGGCACTGATTTGGGTTCTACACCGGTGTGTTGACCCATTTGCATTAGTTTATCAACATTGCCGGGATCACTTATTGCGTAATCGTGCAAGTCAATCCATTCAAAGCGTTCACCTAATGCATCGATAAAGGGATGGGCCTCGCGGCAATGCGGGCAGGTTTTAGACCAAAAAAAGTGCAGCTTTACTGCTGGTTGTGCATCCTGTTGTTGGGTGTACCATAATGAATTGTCAGTAGCTGGGGTTGTATTCGCTATTGAGCTTGGCGTGAGTATTAATACACTTAGAAGTAACAGTAACTGGCCAATCAATCGGTTCATAATTAATTCCATTAAAACACTAGTCATCTGATTTTATGCCTATTTATAGTTAGTGTAAGGAGTAAGTCCTTATTACGTTAACTAGCTCGCATTACCATCATTTTTATCTGTAAATATGCTGACTTAATCATGCATTTTTGAGTGCTACATGGTATGGCGTGTGGATTTACATAGTTTTACTCATAAGTAACCTTACTTGACATTGCATTGGTTAAACTAAGTATCAAATCTGCATAGGCAGAAGCCAAACACCACACTCATTTATACCGAGGAACTTAACAATGAAAACATCTTCTATCTTTAAAACAAGTTTAGTTGCCTTAGTGGCGAGCTCAGCATTATTAGCCGGCCAGTTGTATGCCGTAGACGAAAGCGACACTACTGCAAAAACTGAACAAATGGACAGAAAAGCCGACAGAAAGCAAGGTCCGAGAGATGGCATGCATAAAATGCTGCGCAAATTAGACCTAACCGATACTCAAAAAGAGCAAGTGAAAGTGATTGCTCAAAAGTACAAAGCTGATCGTCCTGAGCGCCCAACGAAAGAGCAACGAGAGGCTCACCGTGCTGAAATGTTAGCTCTAGTGACAAGCGCCTATTTTGACGAAGTTAAAGCAACCGAAATAGCTGAAGCGCAACACCAAAAGAGATTACAAGGTATGTTGTCACAGTTAAAAATGCAGAATGAAATTTACCAAATACTAACACCTGAACAACAGCAAGTTTTTCAAGAAAAGTTTGCTAAAGGTCAAGGTAAAGGTCATAAATCTCGTCGTTAATCTCTAGTCGTGTGCTAAAGCTATTTAATCAAATCCGTTACCTTGTGTAGCGGTTTTTGTTTATTCAAGTTTGCTAATGGTCACACTTTGATTAAAGGTATCGTTGTTGTACGTAAACTTTGTCCTAATGTGTTAGCGAACTTGCTATAGTAATGGTCGGTAAATTCAGCTAATAGAGTCGATAACTTTCTTATGTCCACATCTTCTGATTATGACTTTTGGGTCAAGCTCGCGAGCCGCGCCTCGGTAGCCACAGCCTTATGTCTTATTGTGATCAAGTTATTAGCTTGGCTGTATTCTGGCTCTGCTAGTATGTTGGGTTCATTAACTGACTCATTTGCTGATGCTTTAGCTTCGATTGTTAACTTTATTGCCATTCGTTATGCCATTGTGCCTGCAGATAAAGATCATCGTTATGGTCACGGAAAAGCTGAACCATTAGCCTCGTTGGCGCAAGCTGCATTTATTTTAGGCTCGGCATCATTGTTGCTGCTTTATGGCGGTGAAAAGCTGATCAACCCTGTGCCTATTGTGAATACTGGCGTGGGTATTGTGGTGTCAATTATTGCCATTGTGATGACGTTAGCACTCGTGCTAGTGCAACAACGTGCACTAGAAAACACCAACAGCACAGTGGTTGAGGCTGACTCATTACATTATAAATCTGACTTGCTACTTAATGGTGCAGTGCTATTGGCCTTAGTGTTAGCCATGTACGGTTGGTGGTGGGCAGATGGTTTGTTTGCGGTGTTAATTGCGCTGTTTATTGGCCATCAAGCGGTAGATTTGGCTTATCGCTCAGTACAAAGTTTACTTGATCGTGAATTAGATGATGACACTCGCGAGCAAATTAAAACATTGGCTAAGCAAGATCCTCGCGTAAAAGGCATTCATGACTTACGCACTCGTCAGGCGGGAAAAACCACGTTTATTCAATTGCACATGGAATTGTCTGGTGAGTTGTCTCTTGAAGAGGCACACGACATTGCCGACAAAGCTGGGTTAGTCATTAAAGCTGCTTTCGATGATGCAGAGGTGATTATTCACCAAGACCCAGTGTAATTAACCCGAGTTCAGATTGATTATTGCGATATATCTGGGCGCAATTAACTGAGGTTTACACCATCACTAGTTGGTTGGTTACTTGCGCTCTGGCTAATTCTAGGGCCGAGTCTGCGCGTAAAATTAGGTTTTCGATGGTGTCGTCAGTTTGCCATTTGGATATACCAACACTGGCACTAAAGCGAATATGTTTACCGCTTTGTGGGTCAATCAGTTCGCTGTCTTCAATGCTGTGACGGATACTTTCGGCAATGCTGCGTGCAATGTTGTTACTACCCGCTTTTATCAGGGCAATAAATTCATCGCCACTCCAACGGCCTAGTAAATCATCATCGGCGAGTTTACTTTGGCAATGCTGTGCAAAATTAATCAATGCCTTGTCACCCATAACATGACCGTATAAGTGGTTAATTTGTTTGAGCTCATCTAATCCCATTATCACACAATAGAGCTGCGGTGTTTGTGCTGCTTTTTCGTTGTATTTGGCTTGTGCATTATGCAACATTCCTCGTCGATGGAAGACTTGGGTTAAATAATCGAGATGAATTTGTTGCTCAAACTTTTGCTTAAGTTGGTACGACTCTGTGATATCAATGACCGTAACCTGAACTGCAGGCTGTCCTTCCCAATCGATAATGCTTTCTAATAATTTTACCCATACGGTTTTACCGCTCAGATGAACGCATTTTATCTCAACCGGATGGGGAGTGATTTTTTGGTCGAATAAAGCGCTGTATGCCTCTTGTCGACGGGTGCGATAATCGGGGTCAATCACATCAAGTATAGAAGGGAGCTCTATAACACTCTGGCGATTGGGGTAACCTAATAAACTCGCAAAAGCTTGGTTACAAAACAATGGACTAAATTTGCGATGGATCAATATGCCTTGCAATGATCCATTCACTAGTTGACGGTAGCGAAACTCGCTTTGTTGAAGATTTTTATTAAGGGTAATATTTTCTGTTAAATCAACAATGGTGATTTGTAATGCCGGTCGGCCTTGCCATTCAACAACGTGCTCAATAGAAAGCACATTCATTAACTGGCCAAGACGATTGCGATTGATGTAACTACGAACTTGCGGCTTTTCGATACCACTCATTAGCGCATAATAAGTATGCGCGGCAATATCGTGGGCTTCAGGGTCAATTAACTCTAAGATACTTTTTAAACCGAGAATGTCTTGTGCACTAGTGTAACCGAAAATTTTAGCGTAGTTATCATCAGCATAGAGAGGAATAAAGTCCTGGTGAATGACCACACCATAATGAGTATCAAATTCCAAAATCATTCCTTCGCTAAGCGTTAATGCAATTTTACCGATTTTTCATTCTAGCATTGATAATCAATTTTGCATGTACTCATATTGGAAATGTTTTATTGGATTATCCAAATGTGTACATGCTCACAAAACACCGAGTAATATTTACAATTCATTGATTTAAAAGAGCAATGTTCTTGGTTAATCTATGGCCAACTCTTTGAGTTTGCGGGTTAAGGTATTGCGGCCCCACCCTAAACGTTTTGCCGCTTCTTGTTTGTGGCCTTGAGTGTGGCGCAGTGCGGTTTCCAGTAAAATTCGTTCAAACTCTGGTTGTACTTCAGTTAATAAATCACTTTCGCCCGCGGCTAATTTTTCATCGATCCAGTCGGTCAGTGCGGTTTGCCAATCACTCGCGCCAGCTTGTTTTTGCTGACTTGCCACAGGATCCTTTAACAACTCTGGTGGTAAATCTTGTGGCAGAATTTCTTGACCCGATGCCATCACGGTTAGCCAGCGACAGGTGTTTTCTAGTTGACGCACGTTACCTGGCCAAGGCAGGTTTGCCAGCTTAACCGCTGTTTCTTTGGTGAGGACCTTTGGCTCTACACCAATCTCTTTAGCTGCGGTCGATAAAAAATGGGTCGCAAGTTGTGCAATATCTTCGCGACGTTGTGACAGCGGCGGTAAATGTACTCTAATCACGTTTAAACGATGAAATAAATCTTCGCGGAATGTACCTTTTTGCACTAATACTTCTAGGTTTTGGTGGGTCGCAGCAATAATTCGCACATCAACTTGCACTGCTTGATGACCGCCAACGCGGTAAAATTGACCGTCAGCTAATACTCGCAACAATCGAGTTTGCACATCTAATGGCATGTCGCCAATTTCATCTAAAAATAAGGTACCACCATTGGCTTGCTCAAATCGGCCCTGGCGTACATTAGCGGCACCAGTGAAGGCGCCTTTTTCATGACCAAATAGCTCTGATTCAATTAAGTCTTTCGGGATAGCAGCCATGTTTAATGCGATAAATGATTTGTCTTTGCGTGGGCTGTGTTTATGCAGTGCACCTGCCACTAACTCTTTACCGGTACCCGATTGACCATTAATCAATACACTAATTGATGAACGAGACAGGCGACCTATGGCCCTAAAAACTTCTTGCATTGCTGGTGCTTCACCGATGATTTCAGGTGTTTTGACTTCTGCATCGCGGATCGGTGGCGGTGTTTGTTCTGTTGCATGAGTGAGTGCTCGCTCAACGAGGCTGATGGCTTCATCAATATCAAAGGGCTTAGGTAAGTATTCAAATGCTCCTGCTTGATAGGCGCTGACAGCACTGTCTAAATCTGAATGTGCCGTCATGATAATGACTGGAATATGCGGATAATGCAGTTGTAAGCGGTCTAGTAAAGTTAAACCATCAGTACCGGGCATACGAATATCAGACACAATAACTTGTGGCTGTGACGACTCTAATGCTTGCCATAGCGACTCAGCAGCAGCAAAGCTTGCAGTTGATAGTGATGCACCTTGAAGTGCTTTTTCTAATACCCATCGGATCGAACTGTCATCATCGAGGATCCAAACTTGCTCACTTATGTTCATGTTAAAACCTCTTTCTGCCTACAAAGGCATGCTAATTATTGTAATGGCAGGGTGATAATAAATTCGGTGTGTCCAGGTGCAGATACGCAATCAATTCTGCCACCGTGGAGACGGGCAATGTTATGTGCAATCGATAAACCTAAACCTGAGCCTTCGTCGCGGCCTGTCACCATAGGGTAAAACAAAGTATCAACCAGCTCAGACGGTATGCCAGGGCCGTTATCGATAATCGACAACGCTAGCACCAATTTGTAGCGTTGGGTGCCAATAGTGACTTGATGTTGAGTGCGGGTTCTAATCAAAATATCCCCGCCAGCAGGCTCTAATGCTTGGATGGCATTTTGAACAATATTGAGTACAGCTTGCTGCATTTGATCAGGATCCATTTGGGTGTCGGGTATCGATGGATCGTAATCGCGTTTTAAGTGGATATTGCTCGGCAATGCCATTTCAACCAGCTTTAATACTTTTTGCACCACTTGATGAATATTGTGTTCAGTATGTTGAGTTGGCCGCTGTGGCCCTAAAAGCCGGTCTACCAAATTACGTAGTCTATCAGCCTGTTCGATGATCAAGCTGGTGAACTCTTTTAAATCAGGAGAGGTTAATTCTCGTGATAGTAATTGTGCAGCGCCTCGTAATCCACCTAATGGGTTTTTAATTTCGTGGGCTAAATTACGCACCAAAAACTGTGCAGCTTGTTGCTGAGCGTCCATGTTAAGTTGCTGATGAATGCGACGTTGCTGGTCAACCTGGCGTAATTCTAAAATGCTTGAGTTGGTTTCACTCTCAAGGGGCATTAAGGTTATGTCGACGGTATGGTGCTGGCCATCAAGAGTAATTAATGCTGCTGTGTTAACGGTTATCCCTTGGCCTGCACGAATAGCATCTCTGAGCAATTGTGGCTCTACCCCCATTAATTGATATAGCTCAGGCAAAGGTTGCTCTAGCAGCTTGTTATTACCTATGCCAAGTAATTGTGCAGCCGCGGCATTGGCATAGCTTGGTCTGAGCTCGGTATCGATTACCAGCACCGCTGTGACTAAATGATTGAGAAGGTTATTTGTGTCCATTAGCCGTCCTAGTAAGGGTTGCACCAATATGGTGCGCCAAGTTGGTGCGCGCTGCAACCCGTTTCACACAAACAGCAATAACGACGAAAAATGAGAAATTTATTTTTAAACTATTGAATTTATAGGTTTATAAATTTCTAATTAGACTTTTTTGCCGGTCCTAGTACTGATGCTTGGTGAAGAAAAATCTTTCTTGGAGAGCTAGATGCAAGGACTTTGCCGTTTTGTGCCACAGCGTTAACGACAATAGTGTGCTCGCCCCTAAAAATACCTGACAAGGTAAAGGTTGCTGAGGTTTGTGGACCTTCGGTCAGAACTCCATCTACTAATAACGTGAGCATGGAGCCGCGAGGTAATTGCGGGGAAACACTGACATTAACGGTTAAATCACCGTTATTATCGCGGATGGTGGCTTCTTCTTTGGGAGAGGTTATTATAATGGTATATCTGACTGTCGCTTTATCTTCTTTAATCGTTACATGGGCTTTAGGTGGTGTTTTTATACTGATTTCATTCTGTGTATTTTCATTTAATTCAACGGCTTCAGCATTGGCTTTTGGCTCATCTGAATAATGTACTTTGCCATTTTCATCGACCCAACGGTACACAGTTGCGAGGCTATTACAGCTTATTATTAACAAGCTTATGAGTAATATAAGACGCATGACACACTCCTTAAAAACCAATATTTTCATAGAGTAGACGGTTTTAGCTAAAAAATCAGCTTAATCTAGTGTGATTAAGCTGATTAGTGTCAATGACCATGATGAAGCGGCTTGCACCTTGTGGACGCTGCAATTTTACACTTAGATGTAGTGACAACAGTATTCTGAGATGATGGTGTTGCGTAGGCTGAAGCTCACATTTGGTGCAAGCTCAAATTGGCTGCCAGCGCTGAATGTTTTCCACTCTGTTTCACCAGGTAAAAGCACTTCAAATTCGCCAGAAGTCACTTGCATTATCTCGCCTTCAGCGGTAGAAAATTCATATTCTCCAGGTAACACTAGGTAATCCCCCCTAAAAAAAGCTGATTTCAAAAGTAGAATTTTCTCGTACTATATACGCAGGG
>NZ_BMQI01000034.1 GCF_014648035.1 Shewanella algicola
TGTAGCATTACTAAAATTAGGCCAACAGGCCAGTATCAAGCAAATCTAATCTAGGCATGCGAAGCAAGCTTTGGGGCATAAACGAGCTGGAGTAGTAATCTCGAAGATGTTTATACAACTCTTTATTTCAAAGAACTATGTATGCTATTTGTAGTAAAAAGTGGTAAACGAGGCCGGACGGCTCTTTATCGAAAGAATGGCACGCCTGATTTTCAACCAGAGCGCGAGGGATTTTGCTTTTGCCTTAACAATAAATCTAAATTGCAGACGTAAAAAAGCCCCAACTAATGTTGAGGCTTTTTTACACCACTCTCTATTACTAGAGATTATAATGGTACCCGAGGCCGGACTTGAACCGGCACGCTTATTCAGCGAGGGATTTTAAATCCCTTGTGTCTACCGATTCCACCACTCGGGCAAAGTGTTGTTTTAACCGTTACAAATAGTAACCATTAAACGCAATTTTGTGGAGGCGCGACCCGGAGTCGAACCGAGATCGACGGATTTGCAATCCGCAGCATAGCCATTCTGCCATCGCGCCATGCTTTCCAAAATCAAATCCATCGGAGAAGATAAGAAATTGGAGCGACATATCGGGTTCGAACCGATGACCTATACCTTGGCAAGGTATCGCTCTACCAACTGAGCTAATGTCGCATTTTCAATCTTTACAAACGCTTTATTAAATCCACAAGAAAGGTATCATCTTTCAACCTGTCCAACTGAGCTAATATCGCATTTTCAATTATTACAACCTGAGGATGTTTCCCCTGACTGCGGAATGGCATTCTACCGATTTGATCTGGATAGTCAATCAATAACAACAGTATTATTGCAACAAAATGACTGTTTGATGCATAAATCATCATTGTGCTGATTATTTGATAATTTAACACAAATTATCGTCACTAATAACTCAATCAATAATGCGTAAACTACATTATTTGAAAGTGCTAAAAGGCATAATATAAAAAGCACCTCATTTGAGGTGCTTTTACTATCTAAACTTTATTAGTTAGCCGGCAGCTAACTAAACTGACTTAAGCATTTGGCAAAGATAATGTGGTTAATCCTAACATTTTTTGCATCACACCAACAACTTGACAGCTGTAACCAAACTCGTTGTCGTACCAGACATATAATATGGCACGCTTGCCTTCTGCAATGGTCGCCTGCGAGTCAACAACACCAGCATAACGTGAACCCACTAAGTCACTTGATACAATCTCTGTTGACTCGGTAAAGTCGATTTGATTTTGTAAACAAGACTGTAGAGCGATGTCTTTAAGGTATTCGTTTAACTCGTCACGGTTGGTTTCAGCGTTCAAATTAACACTGATAATCGCCATTGATACATTAGGCGTTGGTACACGGATAGCATTACCGGTTAACTTACCTTGTAAAACAGGTAGCGCTTTAGCTACTGCTTTGGCGGCACCCGTTTCTGTAATAACCATATTTAATGGCGCACTACGACCACGACGCTCAGCACTGTGATAGTTATCGATTAAGTTTTGATCGTTGGTATACGAGTGAATCGTTTCAACGTGACCATTTTCAATACCGTACTTATCGTTAACAGCTTTTAGTACTGGGGTAATGGCATTAGTGGTACAACTTGCCGCCGATACAATGGTGTCTTCGTCTAAAATATCATTTTCGTTAACGCCGTAGACCACATTCTTAATTGCGCCTTTAGCTGGGGCTGTTAGCAATACTTTGCTTGCGCCAGGGCTTTTAAGGTGTAGGCCTAAGCCGTCTTCATCTTTCCAAATGCCAGTATTATCAACAACTAATGCGTTGTTGATACCGTATTGAGTGTAATCAACTTGGTCTGGAGAGTTGGCATAAATGATTTGAATATACGTACCGTTTGCGATGATGGCGTTATTTTCTTCATCAACTTCAACTGAGCCGTTGAACGGACCATGTACTGAGTCACGGCGTAATAAACTGGCACGCTTTTCTAAATCACCTTTTTTACCGCCACGTAATACAATGGCACGTAAACGCATTTTATTGCTTTTACCTGTACGTTCAATCAATAAACGGGCAAGTAGACGACCAATACGACCAAAACCATAAAGTACAACATCGCGTGCAGGAGTATCATCACCATGGTTGACAGCAGGTGCTAATGCATCTGCCATGTAAGCTTCAATACCGCTTGCGTCCTTGTTGTTACGCCAGTAGTTGATCGCCAACTTACCGATATCCACTCGACAATGCTTAATTGCTAATTTGCTAAGGGCTTCAACAAATGGGAAACTTTCGCGAAGGCGTAACTTTTCACCAACATGACGACGTACTAAACGGTGTGACTTAATGATTTCGATGGTTGATGCGTTTAATAATGGCTTTCCATAAACCATTACTTCAACACCTTGGTTACGATACAATTTACCGAGCAATGGTTGCATTGCTTCAGCCATTTCGAAACGTTCTTGCCAGCTTTGTAAATGTTTATCTGCGCTCATGTAGGGATCCTTTATCTCACTTTTCCAGTTTTTTTAACAGAAAGGTTTGAGTAACAAAAAGAAAAGACCAATAATAAGTTTATTGTATGGGCAAAGCCCTCTTGGTCGGCGACATTGTAATGAAATATTAGCAATTTCGCCAGTAACAAATTTTCGCTAAACGTGTAATTTTATTAGACAATTTAACTCTCGGAGACAATTTTGAGTCGAAATTTTGTATTAATTACATCATTTATTGCTATGGGGGCTATATTTGGTCTTTTTGGCTGCAATAATGACCGTAATAGCGACCTGATTTGTAAAAATAATCCTGAACTTTGTGCAGATTTGCACAAAGATAGTTGGTGTAGGTTTGAAAAAGGTGATCTTATTCGCCATCGATACCTATTAAAGCAAACGCCTGAGCCCAGTGGTAAACAACTTTATCAACAATTAATCTACCTTGAAGACTATAGTCATTGCATTGAACTTGCCGCTGGCGTCAAACATAAGCTCAATACCGATCGTACCCGAGACCGTGAGCGGGCTTTTGCGGTAAGCACACAAACATTAGCAGAGTTACAAGAGTTTACTCGCACGAACAATGATGTTTATTTAGCGTTTTATCGCTGGATGCGTTTTAATGACCCAGCAGGCTTAGCAATCGTTGAACAACACTATCAGCAAGGTCAATTAACTGACCCAGACATGATTAGCCAACTTGCTGCTCACTATGTCCGTTCGTCACCAGATAATGCAAAAAGCTTGTATTTACATCTTTTAGGCACAACCGACTCAGGCCAAATTAACCCCGACTGGTTTTTAGCCCTCGCCTCAATTTATCGGCATCAACAAAATCCTGAAAAAGAATACCTGTTAACACGGGCTTATTTATTGCTGAGCTTACAACATGCTGATGAAGCTCAATTGTTGGCTATGGTTCATGGCAACCAACAATTAGCCCAAATATTAGATTCACAAGCCTCTGAACTGGTGGCGGCGGTAGCGAGTGAACGATTTGCTGGTAGTGAAAGTGAAATGTTGCTGAAATAAACTACGATCATGCTATCTCAATCGCATAATGAATTAATGGATGATATATGCCAACTTACAAAACTGTGCTTAAATTATCTTCAAAACGTGCTAAATGTAAAAAAAATACGAAAATTATCACCCTAAATTGCCCTTTTGGGGTAATTTCACTTGACCATTACGGTTAATTTGGTAATTTTACAACTAGGCGATCAACATGCCACCAAATTATTTTATCACTTGAGGGATATGAGATGACTATCCGTGTTGCTATTAACGGCTATGGCCGTATCGGAAGAAATGTTTTACGCGCACTTTATGAAAGCGAAAAAGATTACCCAATCGAAATTGTTGCGGTAAACGATTTAGGTGACGCATCAATCAACGCACATTTAACCAAGTACGATTCTGTACATGGACGCTTCAACGCAAAAGTTGATCACGATGATGAAGCCATTTATGTCAATGGCGACAAAATCTTAACGTTCCAAGAACGTGACCCATCAAAGTTGCCTTGGGCAGAGTTAAACGTTGACGTAGTGTACGAATGTACCGGAATTTTCACATCTAAGGCAGCGGTACAACCTCACTTAGATGCTGGCGCAAAGAAAGTGATCATTTCTGCACCGGGTAAAAACGTCGACGCTACCGTTGTTTACGGTGTTAACCAAGACGTCTTAACTGCAGACATGACTGTGATTTCAAATGCTTCATGTACCACTAACTGTTTAGCACCTGTGGCTAAGCCGTTAAGTGATGCTGTGGGTATTGAATCAGGTTTAATGACTACGATTCATGCTTATACTAACGATCAACGTTTATCAGATGTATATCACACTGATTTACGTCGTGCTCGTGCTGCGGCAATGTCAATGATCCCTACACAAACAGGTGCTGCTGCAGCTGTAGGCTTAGTCGTTCCTGAGCTACAAGGTAAGTTTGACGGTTTAGCAGTTCGTGTACCGACTGTTAACGTATCATTAGTTGACTTAACGTTCTTGGCGTCACGTGACACTACCGTTGAAGAAATCAACCAAATTGTGACTGATGCTGCTAAAGCTTCTCCGTTAAATCAAGTATTAGCGATTAACGAAGAGCCGTTGGTGTCTATCGATTTCAACCACAACCCATTCTCATCTAATTTCGATGCGACACAGACACGTGTTAAAGGTCGTTTAGTGAAAGTAATGGCATGGTATGACAACGAATGGGGTTTCAGTAACCGCATGTTAGACAACACTGTTGCACTAATGAACGCTAAGTAATCTACCTTGTAGATTAGCTAGTTGAATTTAGCTTAAGAGCCTCGCATTGATGCGGGGCTTTTTGTTACTTGCAGCAAATCATTTTAGTCTTATTCAATACGTCCTGTGTTCATTAACGTCTCAGCCCCAACTCCTAAGAAATACCATTGCGCATTAATAAGTGACGCGCAATGGTATAAGTAAAGCCAGTGCATAAAAAAGCCGACAACATGTCGGCTCTTTTACAATAACTAACCTAAGCTAAATGTTGATTAAGCATTGCCCTTCACTTTCATGTTTAACTCTTTGGCAAAATCAAGCATGCGTGTCAGTGGGATAAGCGCCTTAATGCGTAGCTCATCATCAACAAAGATTTCATGATTGGTTTTATCACTATTGATCAATGACTGTTCAATGGCTTGTAAACCGTTCATCGCCATCCATGGGCAGTGCGCGCAGCTTTTACACGTTGCACCGTTGCCGCCAGTAGGCGCTTCAAGCAGTGTTTTACCCGGCGCCGCTTGTTGCATTTTGTAAAAAATGCCGCGGTCAGTGGCCACAATAAACGTATCATTTGCCATTGTTTGCGCTGCTTTAATCAACTGGCTGGTAGAGCCTGCAGCATCAGCAAGTTCAACCACGCTAGCTGGAGATTCGGGGTGAACCAAAATGGCTGCCGTTGGATGCAGTTTTTTAAGCTCACGTAATGCTTTTGCCTGAAACTCATCATGCACAATACATTCGCCCTGCCACAACAACATATCTGCACCAGTTTGTTTATTGATATATGAACCTAGGTGACGGTCTGGAGCCCAAATGATTTTTTTATCTTGGCTGTCTAGGTGTTCTACAATCTCTAAAGCAATACTCGAGGTTACCACCCAATCTGCACGCGCTTTTACCGCCGCGGAGGTGTTGGCATAAACAACCACAGTGTGGTCTGGATGAGCATCACAGAAGTCATTGAACTCTTCGATAGGACAACCTAAATCTAATGAGCAGGTTGCTTCAAGGGTTGGCATTAAAATGGTTTTTTCTGGACTTAAGATTTTGGCGGTTTCGCCCATAAACTTAACCCCAGCAACAATCAATTTTTTTGCTGGATGATCACGGCCAAAACGCGCCATTTCTAGCGAGTCAGATACACAGCCGCCCGTCTCTTCTGCTAAAGCTTGAATTTCAGGATCGGTATAATAATGGGCAACTAACACCGCATTTTGATCAATCAATAGTTGCTTAATTCGTGCTTTATATTGTGCTTTTTCAGCGTCAGACAACACGGCAGGTTTGGGTGGAAACGGATACTCAATAGTTTCAATTTTAGGTGCCGACAGACTCATACAGGTTCCAAACTAATGACAATATCAGAGTATTATACGAAAAAGAGCTTAAAAACAAAAGGACGCTTTATGCGTCCTTTAGGTTAAGTTAGTCTAATGTAAACTATCTCATTGCGATTATGCTTAACGCATTGCTAAAAGCATTTCTTGCGGTTGCTCTAAATAATGTTTCCACAGGTTACAAAAACGAGCAATGGTGCCACCGTCAATCACACGGTGATCGCCAGACCAGCTCACTTGCATAATTTTACGCGCTTCAACTTCACCTTTGGCATTAAAACGTGGCAATACCTGTAACTTGCCTAATGCCACAATAGCCACTTCAGGTTTATTAATAATTGGCGTCGCTATTGTGCCACCTAATGCACCAATATTAGAGATTGAAATCGTACCGTCTTTTAAATCTGCTGGTGATACTCGTCCACTGCGAGCCGCAGTCGTTAACCGGGTAATATCAGCGGCAATATCTAAAATGGATTTGCTTTGTACATCTTTAACATTGGGTACCAATAAGCCCACTTTTGAATCAACAGCCATACCAATGTTATGTCGTGATTTATACGTCAGTTCGGTGCAATCTGCATTTACTTGGCTATTCAGTATCGGAAACTCCGTCATAGCAAGTGACATGGCTTTCATAAAGAAAGGCATCATCGTCAGCTTAACTTCATCACTTGAGTGACGTTGTTTCATTTCTTCACGCAAAGCGACTAATTCTGTTAAATCAAACTCTTCACAGTAGGTAAAATGTGGAATAGTTGATACAGACTCAACCATCATCTTAGCCATCACCGCTTTAACGCCTTTGATAGGTTCAACGCGATCTGCGCCAGACTGACTAATGGTAGCCACTTCTGTACTGGTTGGCGTTGCGACACTCGACGTTTTTGCTGGGGAGACAGCAGGTTTAATTGCTAAACCTTGTTGATGGCGTTCAATATCTTCTTTATAAACTCGGCCGTTTTTACCACTGCCAGCAACAAGTGCGATATTGATATCAAGTGAGCGAGCCATACGTCGTACCGCTGGACTGGCTAAAGCCTTGCCTTGTGCCACGGGCTCACCCGTAACAGGCGCACTTTTGCTTGCAGCTTGTTGAACCACTTGCTCTGCCGCTTCAGTCATTGGCGCGTCTTCACTTTCTACTTGGATAGCGAATAGAGGCGAATGCACTTTAGCAAGTTGGCCTTTACGGTAATGCAATTTTACAATTTTACCGGCTTTCATCGCGGGTATTTGCACTAACGCTTTGTCGGTCATCACATCTGCAATAGGTTGATCTTCAACCACCATATCGCCTTCTTCAACAAGCCAATCAACTAGTTCACACTCAACAATGCCTTCACCAATATCGGGCAGTAAAAAGTCTTCTATGTTTGAGTGACTCTCGGTGACTATCGCAGTAGTTACAGCTTCAACCACGGGCGTCACTTCTGCTGTAGGAGTTTGAGCGTGCCCGGTATCATCACTATCCATTTCAACCGCATAAAGTGGTTGATGCACAATGGCAATATCGCCTTTGGCATAATATAACTTGGTAATTTTTCCGGCATGGGGCGCTGGAATTTGCACTAACGCTTTATCGGTCATCACATCGGCAATCGGTTGGTCTTCAGTGACAATATCACCTTCGCTAACTAACCAATCGACTAATTCACATTCAACCACACCCTCACCGATGTCGGGTAAAATAAAGTCTTTAATCATATCTTACTCCTAAAACGCCACTGAGGCCTTGATGGCTTCGAAGGTTTTCAATTCATCAGGCATGTATTCTTTTTCATGAATTAACGGATACGGGGTATCTAATCCACACACACGGCTAATTGGCGATTCAAGCGATAAGAAACACTCTTGTTGTATGGTTGCAGCGATTTCACCGGCAAAACCACCGGTTAGCGGCGCTTCGTGGTTAATCAACAATCGACCGGTTTTAGTCACAGATTTGGCAACGGTGTCAACATCCCAAGGCGCTAAAGTGCGTAAGTCGATAATTTCGCATGAAATACCTTCTTTTTCAGCACGCTCGCAGGCCTTTTCAACAATTTCCATCTGCGCGCCCCATGCAAGCACAGTAATATCGCGACCTTGCTTAACCACTTGAGCTTTACCTAGCTCAATTTGGTAGTCGCCCGCTGGCACTTCGCCTACAGAGGCACGATACAAACGCTTAGGCTCAAAGAAAATCACTGGGTTTGGGTCGCGTATTGCAGCCAACAACAGGCCTTTGGCTTGCTCAGGATTACGCGGCACCACCACTTTTAATCCAGGTGTTTGCGTAAAATAAGCTTCTGGCGATTGTGAATGATAATGACCACCGGCAATACCGCCACCATAAGGTGTGCGGAACGTTAATCCACCCACATCAAATTGATTACCACTGCGGTAGCGAAATTTAGCTGACTCGTTGACGATTTGATCAAATGCCGGAAAAATATAATCAGCAAACTGAATTTCAGCAACGGCTGTCATGCCATAAGAAGCCAGGCCATTGGCAAAGCCAGCAATACCTTGTTCGGTTAATGGAGTATTAAAGCAACGCTCTCGACCATATTGCTCTTGCAAGCCAGAAGTTGCACGGAAAACACCACCAAAGTGGCCAACATCTTCACCAAAAATAACCATGCGCTCATCGGCTTTCATGGCAATTGATAACGCCTCATTGATGGCGTGTAACATATTCATTTGAGCCACGATTAGAGTCTCCCTGCGCTTTTTGGATAGGCCTTTGGATACTTATTAATATGCTCTTTTAACTCTTTAAGCTGCTTTTTAAGCGCAGGTGTCGGTTTATCAAGCACATCTTCGATGATTTCATCCAGTTTCGGGATAGGCAATTTCTCAGCCACTTTTACAGCAGCTAATACTTCTTCACGATAACGTTCAAATAACGTGGCTTCTTCAGCTTCGTTAGTCCAACCTTTATTAATCATCCATAATTTAAAGCGTTTAACCGGATCGTGTTGCTGCCATTTGGCTTCCTCATCTTTTGAACGGTAACCCGATGGATCATCTGATGATGAATGCGCGCCTAAACGGTAGGTCATGGCTTCAATTAATACCGGGGCATTATGCTCTAACGCGTATGCACGAGCCTGTTGGGTGGCGGCTAACACGGCTAGCATGTCATTACCGTCAACACGGATAGTGTGCATGCCATAACCCACACCACGGCTAGCAATACCATTACCGGCAAACTGCTCTTCTGTTGGCGTTGAAATGGCATAACCATTGTTACGACAAAAGAATATAACCGGTGCTTTTAATACTGCTGCCATGTTTAAGCCAGCATGAAAATCACCTTCTGATGCAGCGCCTTCACCAAAGTAACAGATGGCAACATTACGTTTACCTTGTAACTTCATGCCGTAAGCCACGCCTGTAGCTTGCGGGATCTGCGTTGCTAATGGTGACGAAATGGTTTGATAATTGAGCTCGCGGCTGCCGTAATGGATTGGCATTTGACGCCCTTTACCTAAATCTTTTTCATTACTGAACATTTGGTTCATAAATTGTTCAGTACTGAAACCGCGATAACGCAATGAGGCATGCTCACGGTATTGAGCTAAAATAACGTCATCTTTATCGAGGGCGGCAGTGCTACCAATAATTGAAGCTTCTTCACCGGTACAGGTCATGTAAAAACTGATACGGCCTTGACGTTGCGCACCCAACATACGCTCGTCTAGTACGCGTGTGAAAACGCAGGTGTCGAATATTTTATCGGCTAAAGGCTTGTCGATAACGGGTAATACGGCATTTTCATACGTGGTGCCGTCAGCTTGCAAAATACGCAAAATGGGGATGTGCAATGACGCTTTGTCTAAGAAGCTGACACGGTGCACTGTTTCATTGGTCAGTGGTGCGTTGCTCATATTATGCTCTTGTTATTGTTGAGCGATATTCAATATTAATATCGCTTCATTTATATGGTTCAAGTAAACATTACGTTAACGTAAACTACCTATCAATACCTACTTTCATTGTAAACGTATTTTACTCACGATTAACATGTATATATTGCTTTACGACTAGACAATCGTTTCGTTCAGCGCGGGCACTAAACACAATACCGTACGCTGACCAACCGGTACGTTCGCATTAGGGAATACTATCGCTTCTAACGGTTGTTCTACTGTGATTTGCTTCCCGCCTTCTGTTGCTAAGACTTCACCTTGCTTAAACGCACTAAAATTCTTGGTGTCACCAGCAAAGCTAAACTCAAAATCATCAAAATGTTTATTGATTGAGCGTGAAACTTTGTACAAATTGACTTTATCTGGGTCAAAGGTTACTGCGGGCAATGATGATTCCGTGATTAACTTTTCAAGCATAGTATGAGTTTGGGTAAATCGACTCATATCATTTTGGCCAAATGGCATCACTTTACCTAACTCAACGGTAAAGGCGTCTGCTTGAAATTGCTCAGAAGAGTAATAACTAAATGTAGTGGTGGGTTCATGATGGAATAAAATGGTGTCAACGCCGCAATCAGCTAAGAACATCATTTGCTCGCCGCTGAATGCGCGACCTGGGCGGTACGGATAAATGGCAAATTTTTCGTGCTTTGATGGACGAATAGCCGTGTGTAAATCGTAATGGATCCGTTGGCGGTCACTGTTAACATTAAAGAAGTCTGCCACATATTGCTCTAGCGCTTTAGCACGATGGCGTTCTGGGTGGGTTAAGCCCTCACCTTTTGAATGAGCGCCGCTAAATAACCGGTTCATATTTTCGTTTATAAAGCGGGTTTTGTTAAGGATGGCCGCTGGATTACCAATCAAAAACATCACACGTTGTTTAGCAATAATACGCTGGTTGAGTAAATCGCTAATGAGTTGGTTACAAATTTCGATGGGGGCGGTTTCATTACCGTGTACCGCACATGACAACACAATATCTTTACTGGCTGTTGCGGGAGAAAACGAGATCACGCCAGTGTCTAGCACCTCAACGCGAGTGTGTTGACCCAACATAAAATGATACCCGGCAGGTAATTGAGTTGGGTTTGCTAAGGTATAAGCTAAAAAATCATTGTTTATCATAAGGTCAGATAACACGATTAACTCCTTGTTTCATTATTATACGGCGCAGTAAATACCACGTACCTGTGGATTCATTCGCACTTATTGGCGCGGATTCTATCATAGCCCTAGCGTATTTTATTGTTGCTATAAGTTAGATTTATTTATTAAGCAAAGTTTGCTTGCAAAACATCAAAATATTCCACACAATTATAGCCATCTAGACTTCTATATTTGTTTTAAGGGTATGTCATGGCGTTAGCAACATTTGGTGCAGGTTGTTTTTGGGGTGTTGAGTATTTTTTTCGCGAAATTAATGGCGTGAGTAACGCGACTTGTGGATACATGGGTGGCAAAGACAGTTCAACTACCTATAAAGAAGTTAAAACAGGTATTACAGGCCATGCAGAAGTCGTACAAGTTGAATTTGACCCAGAAGTGGTTAACTACAGTGAGCTCTTAGATGTATTTTGGAAAAACCACAACCCAACCATGCTCAACATGCAAGGTGGCGACATTGGTACCCAATATCGCAGCACGATATTTTTCCACGACAAAGAGCAAAAAGCCCAAGCTGAAACATCTAAACTGGCATTAGCGCGCAGTGGTAAATGGGGGCAACGCCATATTGTGACTGAAATAGTGCCATTACAAACATTCCATGTGGCAGAAGAGTATCACCAGAATTATTTAGAAAAAAATAATCTACCCACGTGTCATTTAGTGTATTAATCGCTGTAAGATTAAGCATCTAACCAATTTTATCAGCAATTCAGGCTGGTTTATGGACGCCATTTCCCAGCCTGAACAATAATATTTACACAATAGATTAGCGCAATCGATTTACTACCGTTAACTTCCCTTTACCCGCCGATGTAAATTCCATACAATTCCATGCATATTGCTTAAGGCATGTTATCGGAGAACAAAATCATGAGTGAACCTCGTCACGTTAACCTATTAATTTTAGGTTCTGGCCCTGCGGGTTATACCGCTGCAGTTTATGCTGCACGTGCAAATTTAAAACCTGTAATGATCACAGGTATGCAGCAAGGTGGCCAATTAACCACTACAACAGAAGTTGAGAACTGGCCAGGCGATGCTGAAGACTTAACCGGTCCAGCGTTAATGGAACGTATGCAAAAGCATGCTGAAAAGTTTGATACCGAAATTATTTTCGATCACATCAACGAAGTTAATGTTACTGAGCGCCCTTTCCGTTTAAAAGGCGACAATGGCGAATTTACCTGTGATGCATTAATTATTGCCACTGGCGCGTCTGCTAAGTATTTAGGTCTACCATCTGAAGAAGCGTTTATGGGCCGTGGTGTGTCTGCCTGCGCAACCTGTGACGGTTTCTTCTATCGCAACCAGAAAGTGGCTGTTATTGGTGGTGGTAACACTGCTGTTGAAGAAGCACTTTACTTAAGTAACATTGCCTCTGAAGTACACTTAATTCACCGCCGTGACAGTTTCCGTTCAGAAAAAATTCTGATCAACCGTCTAATGGACAAAGTGGCTAACGGCAACATCATTTTACACCTAGACCAAACACTTGAAGAAGTGACCGGTAACGAAATGGGTGTAACTGGTCTTAAAAAGAAAAGCACTAAAGACGGTTCTGTTACCGATTTAGACGTTGCTGGTGTATTCGTGGCCATTGGTCACAGCCCAAATACTGGTATCTTTGCTGGCCAGTTAGAAATGAACCACGGTTACTTAAAAGTAAACAGTGGTCTTCAAGGCAACGCTACACAAACTAGCGTTGAAGGTGTTTATGCTTGTGGCGACGTAATGGACCAACATTACCGTCAAGCTATCACCTCTGCCGGCACAGGTTGTATGGCAGCATTAGATGCTGAGCGTTTTCTAGACGCACAAAAGTAATTCTTTTATTCACTCATATATCACCGAGTGAAAGACATATATAAAAAGAGCAGATTTTCTGCTCTTTTTTATTGTCTACAAAATCAAATCTAATCACTCAATCCAACAATAATATCTACACTGCCTTTTGATAAAACACGGCTTCGGTATCTCCCAGTGGGTCGCGGTGAAGTCGTTTATATTGAAATTGCATTCCGAGCTTTTTCATAATCGCAATGGATGCAATATTATCTTCAACAGCTACGGCGCTGATATGCGTCACTTCATCTAATGTACTCATTACTTGCATCACAGCGCTAGCCGCTTCTGTCGCATAACCTTTACCCCAACAGGCATACTTAAAACGCCAGCCAAGTTCAATATTATTAGGCTCTGCGTGGGTAAAAAAATGCATTGGCCGAACTAAAATCCACCCCAAATATTGACCACTTAATTGGTGTTTATCATTTTCGGCGCAATCAAGTGCCTGGACCTTCCACAAGCCCCAACCTTTTTCTGGGTTTAAATATTGCGCTAACCTTGGCAACATCACAGTATCTATTTGTTGTTGCGTGGTTTTAATGCCGCCATTTAAAAAGTGCATTACCCGCTCATCTTGATCTAATTCAAACAATAATGCACCGTCATCAAGCGTTAATAATGACAGTTGTAATCTAGACGTATTGGCAATTTGCATGGGGTTTCCTATAAACCGATTACAATATGGTTAAAAATCAATCTTGGCTGAAACACAAGTTTACACATTGAAACAACAAACAAGAAACATTTCGATTACCATATAAGATATAAAATAGATTAGTTGCAGTTTGTTGGGGAAGACACTGCAATACAAAATCACTTAAAAGGAAGCATTGTGGCTACTAAAAAACAGATAATTTTACCGTTTGTGGTGTTAGGCATTGGCGTTGCCGGTCTGGTTGGGCTTTCTGCATTAAAAAAACCACCAGAAGAGAAACCTCCAGTCGATACCACACCATTAGTGTCTGTTAAAGAGATTATCTATCAGCCTATGACCTTTAACGTTGATTCGTATGGTGTGGTTAATGCCAAATACACCACTGAGATCGTTGCCCAGGTTGGTGGTGAAATTATTTATTTAGACCCAAACTTCGTTAAAGGTGGATTTGTTAAACAAGGTGAAGTATTGGCCAAAATTGATCCTAGCGATTATGAATCAAGCCTACTTGATGCCGAAGCCAATATTGCTTCCTCAAAAGCCTCTTTAGTGCAAGAGCGTGCAAATGGTGAAGTGGCCATAAGAGATTGGGCAGATATTACCAATCAAAAACCGACGGACTTAAGTCTGCGTAAGCCGCAATTAGCCCAAGAGATCGCCAAACTCAAAAGTGCTGAAGCTAGCTTAAACCGCGCAAAACGAGATTTAGAGCGAACCGTGATCCGCGCCCCTTATGATGCATTAATCGAAGCGCGTGACATCGGCTTAGGTTCATATGTCAGCAAAGGCAGCATGATAGGTAAAGTGCTCAACACAGACAAAGCCGAAATTCGTTTGCCTATCGCCGATAGAGAAATGCAATATTTACAAGCAAAAGGCGTAGGTACTTCGGTAAATTTATATAGCAATTTTGCCGGTAGTAAACACACCTGGACCGGTAAGATTGTGCGCAGTGAAGGCGTGGTTGACAGCAAAAGTCGTATGACTTACCTGGTAGCAGAAGTTGACGATCCATACGGCTTAAATACCAACAAAAAAGAATTACGCTACGGTACCTATGTCACTGCAGAAGTCACAGGGCTTAAAGCGGGTAATGTTACCGTTGTGCCTCGTCATTTAGTGATAAACGGTACAGTCGCCATTATGGATGCAGAAAAAACCTTGCGTTATAAACCCGTGACGGTTATCCGCCAAGATGGCGCGAATGTGGTTATCTCTGACGGACTTGAAAACGGTATGCAACTGATTACCTCTGCCCTTGACTACCCTATTGATGGTATGAAAGTAGCACTACCCGAAGACCGCATTCTGCAAAAAGAAGCAGAAAAAGATGCCTCTGAACTTGCGATGGAAGGTGAATAACAATCATGGCTGATACTCACAAAGGACTCATAGCCTGGTTTGCTCGCAACAGTGTTGCAGCAAACTTGCTAATGATCATCATATTATTAGGCGGTTTACTCACCGCGAGCACCATTCGAAAGCAATTTTTTCCAGAAGTTGAAATTAACTGGATTGAATTTAGCGCCGTCTATCCTGGTACTGCCCCCCAAGAAGTAGAAGAAGGCATCACCATTAAGATTGAACAAGCCCTTGAGAGTATTCAAGGCTTAAAACGGGTGATTACCTACTCAAACCGTAACATGGCTCAGGGCTATTTTCAGGTTGAGGAGTCGTACGATCCTTTAGTGGTGCTAGATGAAATCAAATCTGAGATTGACTCAATATCAACCTTCCCGGCTGACATGGAACCGCCAAAGGTTGAGCGGATCAAATTTAGACAAGAAGTAATGTACTTAAGTCTTTATGGTGATATGTCTGAGCGCCAGTTAAAAGATTTAGGCGATAAAATTCACAACGAAATCATGCAACTGCCCAATGTGAATATTTCAGAATATTACGGTGGCTTGGGTTATGAAATTAGCATCGAAGTCAGCAAAGATAAGCTGCGCGAATATGGACTGACATTTAATGATGTTGCCCAAGCGGTACAAGGGTATTCTCGTAATATGTCGGCGGGGCAAATCAAAGCTGAAAATGGTTATATTAACTTACGAGTTCAAAACCAAGCCTATGTAGGCTATGAGTTTGAAGAGTTACCCTTACTGACATTAGATGACGGCACTAAATTATCATTAGGTGAAATAGCCGTAGTCGATGATGGCTTTGTCGATGGCATTCAATATTCTAAATTCAACGGTAAAAACTCTGTCACCTTCTTTATTGGCGCCGCAAAAAATCAAAGCATTACCGACATTGCAGATATTATCCATACCTATGTTGATAAAAAGCAAAAAGCCTTACCGCAAGGGGTTAAGCTTGAGCCTTGGGTTGATATGACCTACTACCTCGACGGACGTTTACAGTTGATGTTAGACAGCATGAAAAGCGGTGCAGTATTGGTATTTTTAATGCTGGCATTGTTTTTACGTGTGCGTTTAGCATTTTGGGTGATGATGGGCCTACCAGTGTGTTTCCTAGGTACGCTACTGTTTATGCCAATGGCATTTATTGATGTCACTATCAACGTCATCAGTTTGTTCGCGTTTATCTTAGTGCTTGGTATTGTGGTCGATGATGCGATTGTGATGGGAGAAAGTGCCCACAGCGAATCTGAAGAACACGGCCAAAGTATTGAAAGCGTTATCCGTGGGGTGCAAAAAGTGGCGATGCCAGCTACTTTTGGCGTATTGACAACCATTGCCGCATTTTTACCTATTACTATGGATGATGGCCCCTCTTCAGCCTTTGGCCAAGCCATTGGTTATGTCGTTATTTTATGTTTGCTCTTTTCATTGGTTGAGTCAAAGCTGATCCTGCCTGCGCATTTAGCACACATGAAAAAACCTAAAGTCGTTAAAGCCGGGTCTAAAAACCCATTGGATTGGTTGCGTAATGGCGTCAACTTTATTCAAGGTGCTGTAGATCGAAATTTAACTAAATACATTGAGAATATTTATCGTCCCTCATTGGAAATTGCCATTAAATATCGCTACGCGGTGATCATGCTGTTTATCAGTTTGATTTTAGTCTGTGCCGGTCTTTATAGCGGTGGTTTAGTGCGTTTTATTGGCCAACCTAAAATCCCTCATGATTTTCCGCGCATCAATATTGAAATGAACGTGGATGCGTCTGAAAAAGCGACTTTAGCCGCAGCGCTTGCCATTGAAGAAACTTTATATAAAGTCGATAAAGAGGTTGAGCAGCAATACGGCCAACGAATGATTTCTGACATGCAAGTTGACCTAAAAGGCCAAACTAATGCAGAAGTGATGACCAAATTAGTTGACCCAGAGTTGCGCCCTATGGACACCTTTGCCCTAGCAGAACTCTGGCGCCAAGCCATGCCATTAATTCCTGGGGTTAAGTCGTTCACCATTCAAGACAGTTTAATGGGTGGCGGCCGTGAAGATGGCGACATCAGCTTTAGACTTGAGGGTAACAACGAAGAGCAACTCATTGCAGCTGCTATGATGTTAAAAGAAAAGCTCAATAGCTTAAAAGGCGTGAGTGATGTCAACGACAGTCGTCAATCAAGTGCCAAAGAGGTGCAGTTCCAATTAAAACCGTTAGCAAACGCATTAGGCTTAACCTTAGCCAATATTGCCTCGCAAGTGGGGAACAGTTTTTATGGTCTCGAAGCGCAGCGTATCATCCGTAATGGCGAAGAAATCAAAGTCATGTTGCGCTACCCTGAAGAGCAACGTAACTCGATTTCGTTGGTACAAGATGTACTAATTAAAACACCGCAAGGTGGTGAACTGCCGTTATCTGAGGTGGCTGATATTAAAGTGGTTCAGGGGGTTAATAGTATCCGCCGTGAAAATGGCAGCCGAACCATTAACGTATGGGGTTCTGTCGATGCTGAACAAGCTGAACCCTTTAAGCTTGCCAAAGATATCCGCGATAACTTTATCCCTGAGCTACTGACTAAGTACCCTCAAGTTCGCAGTGAAGTGTCTGGTAATATCCAAGAACAGCTAGATAGTGCTAACACTCAAATGCGCGACTTTATCTTGTCGTTATTGGTGATTTACAGCTTATTGGCCATACCGCTTCGCTCATACATTCAACCTGTGATGATCATGTCGGTTATTCCGTTTGGGGTCATTGGCTCAGTTATGGGTCACATCATTTTAGACATTGATTTAAGTGCTCTATCAGTGTTTGGCATTATCGCAGCAGCCGGGGTGGTGGTTAACGACTCACTGGTGATGGTCGACTACGTCAATAACTCACGAAAAGCGGGTGTGCCGATGCGTTTAGCGGTGCTCAACGCCGGTTGTAAACGCTTCAGAGCGATTATGTTGACCTCATTAACCACCTTTATCGGTTTGGTGCCTATTATGTCTGAAACTAGCATGCAGGCTCAAATGGTGATCCCAATGGCTGTGTCATTAGCCTTTGGTGTGTTGTTTGCCACCGTGGTAACCCTGTGTTTAATTCCATGTTTATATATTGCCATTGAAGATTCAAAGGCTTTAATTTCGCGAATTATTGGTATTTACTCACCAGCCACGCCAAATAACAAGCTAGAAGAGTCACAACAAAACTAGCACTCACAGCGATAAATGATTAAGGGGCCTTATTTGTAAGGCCCCTTTTTTATCTCATATAAATGAATTACGTGATATGAATACCTCGGTAACATTATTTACTGCCCGCTGATTGAGCGGTGACATAAATAAATAGGTAATAATAAATAGTGCAACATCATCATTTTATTGAGAATATGCTAGTCTGATTAGCATAGGTTATCACCACAGGACACTAATATGAGTCAACGTAGCATTCATTCCCTTTTTAAACCCACGTCAGTCGCGGTTATTGGTGCATCAAATGGTGATAAACGTGCCGGCAAAGGCATTATGAAAAACTTATTATCCAGTGGATTTTCGGGGCCGATAATGCCCGTCACACCAAAATACACTGCGGTAATGGGAGTACTTGCTTACCCTAATATTGAAGCCCTACCAATTAAACCCGACTTAGCCATCATATGTACTAGCGCCCAAAAAGTGCCCGGCATTGTAGAACGGCTAGCTCAATTTGGCTGTAAAGTGGCCATTATTATGGCTTCGGGTATGGCGTTAAAAACCGACGAGCACGGTAACGATTTGCTCACTCTAACCAAACAATATGCTAAACGTTATGGTATGCGGCTATTGGGACCCAATAGCCTCGGGATGATTTTACCGCCCATCGGCTTAAACGCCAGTTTAGCCCATGCTGGTGCCATACCTGGCAAGATTGCTTTTGTGTCTCAATCAGCAGCCATTTGTACCACAGTGTTAGATTGGGCCAACAATAAAGGCATTGGTTTTTCATCGTTTATTTCGCTCGGTGATGCCACCGATATCGACTTTGATGAGCTGCTGGATTACCTCGGCCGCGACAGCAAAACCAGCGCTATCATGCTTTATATTGATTCCATAAATGAAAAACGCCATTTTTTATCTGCAGCCCGCGCCGCTGCGCGTAATAAACCTATTTTTGTGATCAAATCTGGCCGCAGTCATGAAGGCGTTAAAGCAGCCATGCTCCATACCGGCGGCATTGGTGGTAATGATGCCGTATATGAAGCGGCGTTTCGTCGTGCCGGTATGTTGCGGGTAAATGATTTAATTGAATTGTTTGCCGCAGTAGAGAGTCTTGCCCACTCAACCACATTAAAAGGTGAGCGGTTAATCATTATGAGCAATGGCGGCGGCCCTGCAGTATTGGCGGCTGATGAGTTAATTATCAAAGGCGGTAAATTAGCGCAGCTGTCTGACAACACCATTAACGAACTGAATCAGATTTTACCTGATACCTGGTCAAGGCAGAATCCTATCGACATGATTGGTGATGCAGACTACCAGCGCTATGCTAAAACTCTCGAGATTTTAATGAATAGCAATGATGCCGACACGATTTTAGTGTTGCATTCGCCGTCAATATTGGCTGAAAGTGTCGAGATTGCCACAAGCATCATTGACACGATTAATAAAAACCCGAATCGGCATAAGTTAAATATTTTAACCAACTGGAGCGGTGAAGACTCGGCCTATCTGGGGCGCAAACGCTTTACTAAAGCCGGCATTCCTACGTATCGGACCCCAGAGGGGGCTGTACGGGCCTTTATGCACATGGTCGAATACCGCCGGAACCAAAAATTATTGCAAGAAGTGCCGTTGTCGATACCCGACAATATCCCTGCCGATCGCAACATTGCCAAAACCTTATTACAACAGGCTCTCGAACGCGGACAAACGGTGGTAGAAACCCATCAAGCGGTTGATATATTAAAAGCCTATGGATTAAACACCATTGATACTTGGTTTGTCAGTGATGTTGACGAAGCGGTTAATGTCGCCAATAGCGCGGGTTACCCGGTCGCGCTAAAAGTGCAGTCACCTGACCTACTCTATAAATCAGATGTTCACGGCGTGGTGCTCAATTTGACTTCAGATGACGATGTCAGCCATGCAGCGCATTCGATTATCGACAGGGTTCATCAAATCAATCCACAGGCAAAAATTGATGGGTTGATTATCCAAAAAATGGCGTTAACTGCAGGCGCACAAGAAATTCGCGTGTCGGTCATTAACGACCCAGTATTTGGGCCTGCTATTTGTCTTGGCGAAGGTGGGTCTGATTGGGATCCTACCCGCGATGCCGCCGTAGCATTGCCACCACTGAATATGGCCTTAGCGCGTTACATGGTGATTCAAGCACTCAAAACCAATAAACTGCGCGACAAGCATTTACCACTGGGCCTAGACATGAATGCGCTATGTCTTATGTTGACCCAAATATCTCAGTTAGTTATCGACTGCCCAGAAATTGCTGAAATAGACATCAACCCCGTGTTAGCCGCGGGAGAAAAAATCACCTTGTTAGATGTCAATATGCGCTTGCATGACAACCCACAAGACAATATTGGTCGTTTGGCTATCATGCCTTACCCCAAAGAGTTAGAACAAACATCGACGCTTAAAAATGGTTTAACCGTTATGTTAAGGCCCATTTTGCCAGAAGATGAGCCCAAGCACTTAGAGTTTGATAATTCATTGAGCGATGAAGACAGATACAAACGTTATTTTGGAATGCGTTCAAGGATGACCCATGAAGAGATGGCAGTACTCACACAAATCGATTATGCGCGTGAAATGGCGTTTATTGCGACCACCACAACCACAAAGGGTGAAGAATTAACCTTAGGTGCAGTCAGAGCCTCTATTGACCCCGATAACACCGAGGCAGAGTTTGCGATGGCTGTCCGCAGTGATTACCAGGGGATTGGTCTGGGTAAGCTTCTGCTTGAAAAGCTGATTACGTACTACAAAAACAACAATACCTTGTACTTAACCGGTTTCACTATGTTTGAAAACCGTAATATGGCCAGTTTAGCCAAATCATTAGGTTTTACCGTATCGTTTGATATGGAAGAGCATCTGATTAAAATGCATATGGACTTAGAAAACAAAGACAAACAAACAAGCGGTTAAGCCAATACGTTAAGCAAAAAGGCCAGCAGATTGACTGCTGGCCTTTTTATTGACTATAAATCAAACAAGGTTAATTAAGCATATTTTACGCAGTTTTTACCCGCTCTTTTGGCAACATATAATTGTTCATCTGCACGCGCTAATAAGGTGTCGGCATCATCACCGGTTTGAATGCTGGCGACTCCAATCGATACCGTAATATGGCCTAAGTTTTGTTTCTTTTCTTTACCAATCGATAATTGTTTAAGTGAAATTCGTTCACGAATTTTTTCGGCCACATTGACCGCATCGGTTAACTTCGCATTGGGCAACATCACTACAAACTCTTCTCCGCCATAACGCGCCACTAAGTCATCGCCTTTTACCGTGTGTTTCATGGCCAATGCGACATAAGCCAACACTTTATCTCCAATCAAATGACCAAAGGTTTCGTTAAATTGTTTGAAATTATCTATATCTATCATCAACAAGCTGCACACGGTTTGCGTGTCGGTAAACTTAGTCATTTGTTCAGCGGCAAACAATTCATAAGCGCGGCGATTATTGAGCGAGGTTAACTCGTCGGTCATGGCCACCTTGCTTAAATTATCCATCTCGCTTTTAAGGTTGGCGATTTCATCAGACAGTGACACTAAGCTTTCAGACATGTGGCGGTTACTGGCAATCACTTGTTCCACTTCGGCAGCAATACTCATTACTAACAAGGTTAACTCATCAGAATTAGGGTTAGATTGCAGTTTTTGGTTAAACTCGCTTAAGTTGCCAGAAAAGTTTGCCGTCCCCTCGCCTAACTGCTCAATTTTATGGACCAAACTATTGATTAGAATTTGCGTTTCAATTTGGACATTTTCGATGATTTCAGGCGAGCGTTCTTCAATAAAGCGGTTATACAAACCCAGATTGACTTCTGGTGTAAACTTAACATCATTGGCAATTAAGCCATCGATAGCCCGTTTTAAATTGAGGTTGGTTTCTGCAAAATAATCAAACCAAATTGCATAGTTTTCAGGCGTGACCGGAATGGCTAACTCAGACATCTTAGGCAACACGAGGTGCAATATGTGCGAGGTTTGTTCTAAATTTTGATTATTGTGCATCGAAAACGATACCTTATGATATAAACAATGTGTCAAAGGTTATCAGTATGTTATGTCATACTTATGATCTAAACTCAATTAGAGATGTTAATTTTGAGCAAACTTTTGTTTGAAAATAAATCCTTCAAAATAACCCTTTTGTCAGTCTCTGTCGTTTAACTCGTTATTCATACTCATTAAGGAAAGACCAACAATGCACACAACCATACGATGTAAGGCGCTACTCATGGCCGCCAGTTTACTTCTCGCTAGCGTGTCATTGGCAAGTCAGGCTACACCTAAAACCAATAATGACGCAATAAACACAATCACGGTACAAACCACTGTGATGAGTGCAGAAAACTATCAAGCTCAAGCAGACACTAACATGTATCCTGCACCTCAAGGCAGCATGGTGCAGCACATATTAACCCTGCCTAAGCTTAACAGTGAGTCAGAATACTTAATTGAAATCCAGATAGGCCAAAACAAACTGGTCGATTGCAACAAGGTAAAATTAATGGGCGAGATAGAAACCATGTCGATTGATGGTTGGGGCTATCGTTATTATCAAGTGGACAGCATTATACAAGGGCCAAGTACCCTAATGATGTGTACCGATGCAAAAAAAGCACAATTTGTGGTTCTCAATGACAGCCTTACCCAAGCATACGATAGCCGTTTGCCAAAGGTATTTTATTTACCTAAAGACGCTCAATTACGTTATCGCATTTGGCAAATAGCAAGTGACTTTGAATATAGCGGCCAATAACCCCTTATAGCGTGCAAAATGGCTATATTGGTCGTTATTGTTAAAGAGTATTCATTGAGATGGCTTTCGGCCCTAAGCTCCCCGCAGCCAATATCAAAGATAAGCCAGTACTTATCTAATGATCAAAAATAACAGAGGGCTTGTCTGCGAAATGACCTTAGCTGAGGTTGAGGTCAAGCTCCTAGTAGCGTCTAACCCGAACCACTTGCATGACTTCAATTTCAAATCCAGCCACGGATTCTTTGGCTGGATAATAAATCAGGTTGACCTTTTGGCCCTGTAAACTTTTAAAGCGTTTAGGGCGTTTGTACTTAAACGGCACATCGCAACCTTCTATCATCAAGGTTTGTAATACCCACTCACCCACTTCGCGCTGGGTGTGGGACACCACTGTGACCCCCTCACTTTGAACTAAATTGGCGTGTTTTTTTAATAATGCTTCAGGAACGGGTTTCATGAATTCACCTTGTTAACAGCAGCCAGAATATCTTTGTATCGGTAAGCACTAAAACGGCCAAAGCCTTCAAATTGTTTGACTTTTAAACGGCTAAATCTTGGCATCACCATACCAGCAAGAAATTTAGCCTGTGTCGCAACAGTCACAGTGGGTAGCGATTTAGCCTGAGCCACTTGGTGTAATGGCGCAAGCAATGCAACAACGTTAGCTGAGTCTGGTAATGGAGCTAACGCCTGTTTAGATAATACCGCAATTTGACCACGACAAACACTGCAATGACCACATGATTTCGGCGCGGCTTGATCATCGAAGTATTCGGCCAGTGATGCACTTAAACAAGTGTTGAGTTCAAAAAATGCCACCAGCTGGCTAATACGGACAATTTCTTTGCGCTCGTTATCAGCAAAATAATCGCTTAACTGTACGCTTAACGCCTGTAACTGTGCAGGATTGACGAGTGCTTGTTGGTTGACGTTATACACCTGAGTGATTTTTTTAGTTTCAAGAATAATCAGCTGTTGCTCCGCTAAGTACTCTAATGCCGCCACAACACGTTGACGCTCGGCGCCATATTGTTGGTACAAACTGTCAAAATCTAACTGCCCCCAGATTTTTTTAAACAGAGTATGCTCAAATAACTGGTTTAAAAAAGCCTGACGCTCAGGATTAAAGCGGCTCAAAATAACCTGCTTATCTTCAACAAAGCGGTATTTAAAATCAGCAAAATACGCAAAGCTTGGGCTAATCACCCCAAGTAGCTCTAATTGTACAAACAAGGTTTTTAACGGCAAGCTGCGAATGTTACAGGCAGTTGATAAAGGCAACTCTTGTACTTCCCAGCGGCCTTGATCGGTTTCATCAGCAATAATCTCAAGCAATTGCTTGATACTTTCAGGCTCTGGCGTATCACCATAGACAAAATTTTCTACCGTATTAAGGCCATCTAGATTCGCTAACGTGACACAATGAGACAATTGGCCATCGCGCCCTGCACGGCCGATCTCTTGACTGTAATTTTCAATCGATTTGGGCAAATCATAATGAATAACAAAACGGATATCGGACTTATCAATGCCCATGCCAAAAGCAATGGTCGCCACAATGACTTGCACCTGATTATCCATAAACTGTTGCTGAATACTTTGGCGCGCCTCCTGCTCCATACCAGCATGATATGCGCGAGCATTAATCCCCTGGTCCATTAATACTTGTGCCACATCTTCTGCCGTTTGTTGCAAAGTCACATACACAATACCAGCACCCGTTTGGCCGTTGTTAGCATAATAATTAACGCAATCGACGAGCTGGTTATTTTTATCTTGCTGACTCACTGCCAAGACCGACAAATCAAGATTAGCGCGGTAAAAACCGGTTTGAATGATTTGTGTTGGCGTTAAACCAAATCGCGAGGCCATATCGTGCTTAACTTGCGCAGTAGCTGTCGCGGTCAGTAACAGAGTTTGTGGGATAGAAAATGCCTGGCAAAATTGCGGTATTTTTAAATAATCAGGACGAAAGTTATGACCCCACTCAGAGATACAATGGGCTTCATCGACCACCAGTAATGAAATCGGCACGGAATGTAAAAACTGTCTAAAACGTTCATTCTTAAAACGCTCAACCGACACCATTAAAATCCGGGTGCGGTTATCGCGCACATCTCGCATCACTTGTTGGGTTTGTTCATAAGTTAAACTTGAGTCAATACTGGCCGCAGCGATGCCTTTACTGGTCAAAAATGCCAGTTGATCTTTCATTAATGCTAATAAGGGTGAAATCACCAAGGTCAGATTCGGTAATTGCTGAGCACAAAATTGATAGCACAAAGACTTTCCCGACCCCGTTGGAAAAATCGCTAACGCAGACTGGCCGCTTAAGATGGTTTCGATAACTGCTTGTTGGCCAGTTCGAAAATGATCAAAGCCAAATTGCTGCTGTAATAATGAATGAAGTTTTACGGAGTTAACGCCCTGTTTAATATCAGCGTTTGGGGTCATACTTGACATAAATAATCCCGGATCATGGTGATTAAACCCAACACATCATAGGGTTATGTGAAAAGAAAATAAACGGCTTAAGGTACTACTTTACGGGCGATGTATTGATTAATCAGCTGAGTAAGCTTGTCTTCAAATTGCGCCTCAATCACATCAAGTTGCTGTTCAAACGACGCAACAAACTTAACGGCTTTGTCGTGAGACAACACTTTGCCTGCCAAACTGTATTGAAATTCAATGAGGGACTTGTCAAAACGAGGCGCTAAAAACCACTGGCATATATCGGCATTTAAATGCACTAAAGCACGTTCAGCTAATTGACAAAAAGTGGCAATGTGATCAACGCCATCAGGGCCTAAACACCCAGGTTCAAGACGATATAAAATCACTAATTTTGTCGCGCTCTGTTGTGAGCGAATGTTGAGCAAGTCTTCCATAATACCTGCTATACCGTCCTTGTTAATAAAATGAAACCACTATCGCGTTATCTAATTAGCATCCCGTAAAAGCGGTCAATATGCAAATGTGACCTGCGATTTAGTCTACTTGTTGCTTGCTCGCGTTAAGCGCATCAGTAAAGGCGCCGATATAGTGTTCAATTGGGGTTAAGGTTTCTTTAGCTCGACGATTACGCCCAAGCAGTGATGATTCAACAAACAAATCAAACCAGGCAGAAAGGGCTAAACCGTTTTGTGGTTCGTGTGCTGCACTTAACGCTAATGACGCTACTTCAGCGGTACCTAATTGAAAATCATGGCTGCCTTTACGCAACGCATAAGTCGCTAAGGTTTCTGGTGCAAACGACAACACCGGCATTAAATGTAAATATGGGCTTTTACGGTACATTTTAATGGCTTCTCGCCAGCTACCATCTAACATCACCAACAAGGGCGTTTTAACCTTGTGGCTGGGTTGTAATAACGCTTGCGGCATAATTTGATTCACCACAGGTTGTTGATTTTCGATGTACTGCTGCGGAAACACTAAATAAGGCTGGTAGTGCGGATCATCTAAAAGCGCCAACATCTGTTGATCAGTGTTAGTTCGAGTCCACAAAAAGGCATGCGTATCTGGAATTAAATCGGCAATTAAGCGGCCACTGTTAGTGGGTTTTAACACTTCATCATTATACATAATCAGCATAAAACTGACCTGAGTAGTCAAAAACTGGCGATGTTTACAGGTGCAAAATAATTCACCCAACAAACATAAATCACAGCGAATGAGCTTTTTACCTCGAGCGCCAAACGGTTTGGTTGACAGCGACTTACGGTATGCATGCAGGCGATGAACTGCATGTATAGGTGCTTTTGGGGTTTGACTAACAGCTTGGGTCATAAAAAACTCTGAAGTGAAAAAAATTCATCACCCTGAGGTGATGAATGTAGAATATTGATTATACACTGAGAATTATAGAATACGTCGCAATAAAAAGTCAGCTTTTAAACGGCGAATGCGGTTCATGATCTTTTTCACAGGTTTTGGGTATTTACGTAACGTATCGATTTGGCTGTAATGAAATAAGCGTTCAGTGTGCAACAAGATGTGCTGCTGTTCGGCGATAAACGACGCTTTCCAACTACCCGACTCATCATGTAGCAATAAACCATTTTCTAAATCTAATGCCCAGGCGCGAGGGTTGAGGTTAGAACCTGTAATCAAGTGTTTACGGTTATCGGCACTGATACCTTTTAAATGGAAACTGTTAATACCGTCTTTCCATAAATGGATATTCAACTGGCCGTTTTCGATAGCCCACTGCTGACGTTTAGCAAATTTTCGTAACGATTGTTCATACATGTAAGGCAATGCACCAATGGTCGAAAAATCTTGCTCTGGCGGAATATAAAAATCATTTGCCGTTTTGTCACCCACCACAATATCAATCTTTTTACCTGCTCGCAGGTGTTTGGCTAATGCCCTGCTCAACACGGCAGGAGGATTAAAATAGGGCGTACAAATAAACAAGTGCTCTTTAGATGTTTCAACCAGTTTAATCACAGTATTATTTAATTGGTTCTTTTTACGACCTAAACCAATTAAAGGGGTAACCCGATTGCCAACTGTTGTAGATTGGTACTGATAAGTTGCCTGAGATAATCGATGTTTAAATGTTTTAACATCTTGTTTTTCAGGGTTGATTTCATTCGCAGCGGCATGACTCAACACACTCACGGCAGAGTCGCTGGTAATGTGTTGTTTAATCATGTCGCGCATACTGCGAGCTAATTCAGCGCTCTCGATTACGTGGTAACGGTCAAAACGGTATTTGTCTTTTTGTTGCAAGTAAATATTGTTAATGCTGGCGCCACTGTAAATCACTGCATCGTCAATAATAAAACCTTTGAGGTGCAACACCCCCATAAACTCACGTGACTTTACCGGTACACCAACAATATCAAATGGATGCTCAGCGTTAGCCATCAAGTTGCGATAAAGAATGTAATTGCCGCTATCGCCTTTATGGCCAATTAAGCCACGACGAGCACGGTGGTAATCAACTAATACTTTGATGTCTAAATCTGGTTGGCGTGCTTTTGCGGCTAATAATGCATGCAAGACTTCACGGCCTGCTTCATCGTCTTCGACGTATAACGCGGCAATATAAATTGAAGATGTTGCAGACTCAATTTTAGCTAATAAGGCTTGCTTAAAATCCTTAGGATTAAGTAACCAAGACACAGCATCAGCTTTTAGCGCAATACCACCTAGCTTATCCAGCAAGGCATCCTCCTTAAAATGGGTGAACATCGCAGTGCAATGAGAAAAAATGAACAAACATCACAGGACAGGTTTCACTGTTACACTTGTGATTTTTACCACTCATTGACTTTACTTTTAATCGGCTACAAGTGGGCATCAATCAAATAGACTTTGTTGATGTACTAACTTGGTTATCGATATTTTTGGCCTAACAAATATTGCGGTTTTCCGTACTCACAAACACCGTAAAGCGTGGTACTCGAATCACATGTTCGTTTTGGCGCATAATTTAGCTGATAGAAATTACCGACTAACAAGGGGATGAGCAAGGTGTTTCTTACTTAAAGGCGGTTTTAATGGCCTTATTTGTATAAAATATGGGCGACAGCACTAAAATATTACCTATCTGTTTGCTAAGCGAGCAGCTTGAATATTGGGTAAATGGCTTTAAATTTGTATTACTGTCTTTTTTTAAGAGAGTATTGTTTGACACAAATACCCAATAAGACGAGCACAATGATAGTGCTAACCTCTTGGCGTTCTTTGTGTACAGAGCTACTTTCAGCTTGCCTCATGTTCACTTGAAACAAATAGCGGTGAAACACTCTCCGTAATATATTTTATTCATCAACGTCATAGCCATATCAGCGATTGCTTTGTTAAGCTAAAATATATTTACACCGTACCCAGATTGAACATAATCCTTTTTATATAAGTTGTAGGCCGATATGTATTTAACGTTATTAACGGCGTCACCCCACTCTCTTACCAAATATCTTGCGGGTTTAGTTTATGCGTTAGCCCGCCCAATCTTAGGTGTAAGTGTATTATGTGGGGTGATTAATCAGGCAAGTGCTGAAATCGTTATTCCGCCGAGTTTAGCATCAAGCTCAACCACTCAAGCCCCTTCAGAGCTCGCTGCAACTCAATACCTTGACGATATGTTGCAATTACTTAAGCCTACCTATTCGCAATTGGGCATTAGCGTATGGGATATGACCACTCAGCAAGCCGTGTTCAGTTACAATAATCAATCGTTAATGCAACCAGCCAGTATTCAAAAGCTGCTTACAGCACTGGCCGCGACAAAACAATTAGGCCAGGGATTTTATTATCAAACCCAACTCAGCACTTACTCTGAGCTACCCATTGATGAACAGCAAATCGTTAACGGGGTATTTCGAGGAGACATTTATATCGAATTTAGTGGTGATCCCACGCTCGAGTATCAAGATTTACAACAGTTATTGGCATCGCTAAGCACACGAGGTATCACTGAAATCAGCGGGCAAATTATTTTAGTCAGTGAGCAAGACAGCCAATTGCAAGCTCCTGGTTGGGTTTGGGACGACTTAGGCATTTGTTATGCCGCGCCAATATCACCTTTTATTATTGATAAAAATTGTGTTTATGGCCGTTTATCTACTACAGGTTATGATAAAACTGCCACCATTAATATGGTAGGAAAGCGCCCGATTGAAATTACCAATGAGGCCTATTTTATTAATCCCGTGGTGGCCCAATCACAACACAAGCTGGCACCGACAGGATCGGTTTATGCTCAAGCCAATAGCCAACCGGCTTGTCAATTAACCTTAAGCCGCTTTGATAATAATCGTTATCACCTTAGCGGTTGCCATTTGGGTGCTAAATCGCTGCCATTGGCGATTGCCATTACAGACCCCGCCCTTTATGCCAAAAACATTGTCGACAAACAATTAACCACTCTTGGAATACAGCACAAGGCACCTATGGTGCTCAGCCAAAGCCAAATAACACCTGCTGCAGGGCTACAACATTATGTGATTGCTAGCCATCACTCGGAAACCTTAACTGATTTGCTGTCGACCATGTTGTTAAAATCTGACAACTTAATCGCCGACAGTTTATTGAAGAAAGTCGGCGAAGCTTATTTTCAAGCCCCCAGTGACTTTGCTCGAAGCAGCCAGGCTATGAAAGCCATTTTGTATTCGTTAGGAATTGATTTAGCCGACGCCAACTTAGCCGACGGGTCGGGTTTGTCACGCTACAACTTACTCAGTGCAGAACAAGTGTTAAGTGTATTAACAACGGTTTACCAGATGCCTGAATATCATTTTTTACTCGATACTTTGCCTGAGTCGGGTGTCAGCGGTACCTTACGCTATAAACGCTACTTTAATAAATCACCGTTAAAAAACCATGTTTTTGCCAAAACCGGCAGCATGTTAGGCGTGGCCAATTTAGCCGGCAGAGTCAAAGCCAGTAACGGCCATGATTATTTATTTGTACTCATTGAAAACGGCTTAAGCCCACAAATTAAAAAACAACAAAAAGCACCTTTTTCGGCGGTGTTTCTACAAACTATGTTGGATGTGCCTATCAATTAATCGCCATTTACACTCAGGCTGTTGGCACAATAAAACTTCAATAATTTCAATCTAACACTGACAGATATAGACTGTTGCGCTAACATTGCCAGCAGTATGTAAACGTTAGTTGTAAATCGTGTGGAGATAATATGGATAAGCAAGTCAGTTCACGTGGCACCAAAGAAAAAGCCCTTCGTCTTAATTTAGATGAAAAGAAGTACGGCACCATCGTTGAAATTGGTGCTGGCCAGGAAGTGGCACGTAACTTTTTTGTGGCAGGTGCAGCAGCCGGAACAATCGCTAAAACCATGTCGGCATACGATATGAAATTCTCTGACGCTATTTACGGCGTACAAGAAGACGGCCGCTATGTCAGCAAAGCCCGAGTCCTTGCGATGATGGAGCAAGAATTCGATTTAGTGGTTGACCGTGTCGGGGGCGTTCGCTCTAAATCTTCACGTTACTTTACTTACGCTGCGACCGTTTCAGCCAAAAGTTTCAACCGTAAAAATGAATGCCACGCCTGGTGTGGTGTGCGAATTCAAATGTACCCTGGCGCAGAGCCGTCTAACATTATTGTCCATGTGCGCATGTTTGACGATACCGCCGAAGCTCAACAACAAGCATTAGGCATATTAGGGGTAAACCTGATTTACGCCAGTTACTATTATTTTGAAGACCCAAAAATGATTATCGACTCACTGAGCGATAACATGAAAGCCAATCGAATTGAAATTGATTGTATCGACTTTCAAGGGCCTTACTTTGAAGATGTAGATAATCAAGCTAAAAACATTCACCTTATTCGCAGCTGGAAAACCCGCGCGATTATGTTTAAAGCCGATGGCAGCGTCGCTGTACCAGCAGACATGCTGTACAAAAAGAATGTATTAACCATTCGTGGCTCGTTTAAACCGATTACTAAACTCAATGTAGATATGATTGAGCAAGGCTATAAAGCTTTTGCCACACAAGAAGGCGTAACAAATAAAAATACTGTATTAATTGCTGAAATATCCCTAAATGACTTGCACGGTAAAGATGCCAATATGTCTGAAAAAGACATTATGGAGCGCGTTAAGTTGCTTAATTTATTGGGCTATAACGTGATGATCTCGGATTACACTCGTTACTTCTCATTACGGGCTTATTTCCGCCAATATACCCAATTACAAATTGGTATTGTGGTGGGCATCGTCAATATTAAACAAATTTTCGACGAAGAATATTACCGCGGTATGGAAGGCGGCATTCTTGAAGCCTTTGGCAAATTATTCCCTGATAACACCCGTTTATTTGTGTACCCTGAACGCGATGACAAAGGTGAAATAAATGATTTAAACACCCTCAGTGTGCCTAATAATCTGCGTTACTTATTCCGCCATGTGCTCGATAACGGTTTTATCACCAGCATTGAGTCAAGTAACCCCGAGTTGTTTAATATTTTTTCCAGAGAAATTTTACAACAAATTTGTCGCGGCCAAGGAGAATGGGTTGATACCGTACCCGAGCCCGTCAGTAAAGCCATTATGGAACACAAACTATTTGGTTATAGAGGCTAACACCCGCAGTCGATTAACCTATTTACAACCTCTATGCGGTTATATCTTTGATGATATAGCCGCATTTTTATAATGTGAGAACACTTAAATTAAGCGTAAATTCAAATTTTACACTATGGTTATATCATCACTTTGGGAGCATTCGATTTAAAAATCATCACAATTGACCAGGCTGGAGTATCAAGTTACGTCGAATGGACTCAATACACAGTAAACTGATTTAATCCCGTCTTAAGAACACACACTACAATCAATACGCTTAACTTGATTAAGACGTTGTACTTATTTATATACCCAAACAACCTGAAGATGCTCGATTTCAGCAAGAATTTACATGCGTTTTGGCAAGGCATTGATTGCGGGAAATGGTTGTTCCCCTTCCACAATCAACTAAATTAACAAAAGCCGCAGCATAAACGCGTGTAAAACTTACCCTTTTGGAGTTTCAACGTGTTCCTCTGATGTTTAAAACAAGAGCGTTGTTGAGTTAATTTTATAAGGTGCCTGCATTATCGCATTAACGCGCCTAGTATTAAAAACACGGTGAAGCTCTGAAACACGTATCTTCAAGTTGATTGGGTATACAGCTCCCCCACCCAGTTCATTGACACAGGACATGACGATTGCTACAGATTTCAGCTTTGTTAATGCTCGTATTAGGGATCGGATTATTAGTTTACAGCTTACGAGCAGTAACTGACATTTGTCACAAAGACACAAGCCTAGGATGGCGAATTCTGCGCTCACTCATTGTCTTCTTTATAATGGGTTACCTTGGCGTATTTTATTATTTATGTGAACGTGATGACATTGCCACGGCTGATATCATTTTCTGCGTGATCATGCTCTTTGGTGGTGGTTTTGTGGTATTGGTGACACGCCTTAGTTTACTCAGTTTGCTTAAAGTAAAAAAGTTGGTAATAAGTGAGCGTAACCTTGCATTACATGACAGTTTAACTGGCTTGCCCAATCGAAAATACTTGATGGCAGCGTTAGATAAACACTTTGTCTTAAACAAACCTTTTAGTTTATTGATGTTAGATTTAAACCGCTTCAAACAAGTTAATGACGCACTGGGGCATCATTATGGTGATTTGTTGCTCATTGAAGTCGGAAAAAGGATGAATGAAAAACTGCCGCATAATGTTCAGTTATTTCGATTAGGCGGTGATGAGTTTGCCGCAGTTATCGGCCAATCTTCTCAATCTCAAGTCGACAGCACTATCGATGCAATTCAAAATGCACTCGACTCAGCCTTTTTTATTGAAAACTATGAGTTAGTGGTTGGGGTTAGCATAGGTGTGAGTCATTTCCCGAGTCAAACTCGTGATATCGGCCAACTGTTACAACAGGCCGATATTGCCATGTACACCAGTAAGCGATTATCGAGCGCCTATTGTGAATATCACCCATCGATGAACGATAATGCAGCCGAAAAAGTCAATATCATCTCATTGTTGAAACATGCACTTTATCACCAAGAGTTTCGGTTATGGTATCAACCCATCATTAGGCTCAGCGATAACCGTATTTATGGTGTTGAAGCATTAATTCGCTGGCCGCGTCCCGATGGCAGTTATTTTAGCCCAAGTGTGTTTATCCCGATTGCAGAACAAACCGCATTAATAAATAAAATGACCACTTGGGTGTTAACACAAATCACCAAAGATCTGCTCTATTTTGACAGTATTGGCTTAGCGCTATGTATCCATGTCAATTTATCGGCGAAAGATTTACAAGACCCTAATATTATTGAACAGTGCGTTAGCTTGTTAGAAAACAATCAATCATCACAAAAAATTATGTTTGAAATTACCGAAAGCGCCATGATGATTAATGTTGAGCAAGCAAAAAAAGCAATGGATAGAATCGCGATGGCAGGTGGGAAATTCAGTATCGATGATTTTGGAACAGGCTTTTCATCCCTTGAAATGTTACGCGACCTGCCGGTAACGCAAATTAAAATTGACCGTTCATTTATCAACAATATCCATCATCAAGATGCCGACTTAGCCATTGTTAAATCGGTCATTTATTTAGCCACTCATTTAAATTACTCGGTTGTTGCTGAAGGCATTGAACATGCAGACACAGCTGAATTAATCCAGTCACTCGGAAGCCACCTTGCTCAAGGGTACTTTTTTGCTAAGCCTATGCCCAAATCTGAACTTAGCCAAATCTTACAACTGCCCCTTTCTTCAATAAGTTAAGCTGCATCGCTTGCCATGTGACGCGTCAATTCGCGTTATTAGTATCACAAATGACAAAATTTAACGTGTTCTTGGTTAATATGCTGATTTTAAAAGTGTAAGTGAATCCTTTTTAGCGAGTTCAGCTTAATAAAACATGTAAAAAATTGTTTTCGCCGTTGCTAATGTAAATGTTTGTCATTTACAATCTCGATCTTGAATATTGGCTACTCACATTGACACATAATCAGAAAACGCATTTCTCAATCAATTAGTCTATTGCTAAATAACCGCCTTGAAGCAATATCAATGTTGTACGGACTATCGACTAGGTATTTTATGCACCTTATATCATCCATAACGATTCTGCCTTACAGGCCGTACTGGCTAACCACACAATGCAAAAGCGAGTGTATCTTATGAGTGCTAATCAACCAATCAATGCACTAGATGGCGCAGTCAAAGCGAAACGAATATCGAGCATTGATATGATGCGCGGCGCGGTGATGTTGATTATGCTGCTTGATCATGTTCGTGAACGTTTTTACTTACACATGCAAGTGAGCGATCCCATGGATTTAAATACCACTTCATGGGAATTGTTTATTAGCCGATTTGCCGCCCACTTTTGCGCCCCTATATTTGTGTTTTTAACAGGGGTATCAGCTTGGTTATATGCCAACCGCAACCCCTTACAACCACGTTCAGCGCGTGAGTTTTTAGTCAAACGGGGCCTGTTTTTAATCGGACTTGAAATAGTTGTGATCAATATTTCATGGATGGGCAACTATCACACCTTGTGGCTACAGGTCATATGGGTGATAGGCCTTAGCATGCTCACCTTGGCTGCATTAATCAATTTACCTCGTCCTATCATGGCGCTGTTAGGCTTTGCGATAGTATTTGGTCATAACCTATTAACCCCAATTCAGTTTATGCCCAATGAATGGGGCTATAGCTTATGGACTATTTTGCACGATCGGGGCTATTTAATTGCTGATGGCGTGTTAAAAGTGAAAATCAGCTACCCAGCACTACCTTGGATGGGTGTGATTTTACTGGGTTATGCCGCAGGACCAATATTTTCAAAATCGTCCATCGCTAACAAGCGCCAACGCCAATTACTTCAATTGGGTATTGGCTGCTTAGTGCTATTTATCATTTTACGAGGCGGCAATATTTATGGTGAAACACTACCCTGGCAAATGGGCAACAATTTAGGTGAGACGTTAATGTCGGTATTTAACTTAACTAAGTACCCTCCCTCATTAAGCTTTTTATTGATAACCCTTGGGGTCATGTTTATCGGCTTAGTGGGCTTTGAGCGCTTAAACAATCAGTTTGGCCAGGTATTGATGACCTTTGGCTCGGTGCCCATGTTTTTCTATATTCTGCATTTATATGTATTACTGCTTGTATATAGCATCAGTAAATACGTTTTTGGTGCCAATCATGGTGAACTATTAGGCGTTGACAATATGGCTTGGGTTTGGCTGATCGCCTTAAGCTTAATCGCTCTTTTGTATTATCCAGTAAAGCGATTTAGTGCCTATAAACAAGCCAGTCAGCAAGCGTGGATTAAATATTTATAATTCCTCAAATCTCACCCCATGTGGTGCCAGAAATAACCGGCACCACATGATTTATCTCTTCCCCCCTTTTATCAACATTCATTGAAAAACCTTTACCACACATCCATAAATTTAATGACTTAGATCATAATTTTAGAAGAAATAAATCTTTAACCTAGTTTATTCATAATTGGACTATTATTAATCAGTTTTTGTACTTTTTTGTATTAGCAAAACCGATTGGACAGATAGAAAAATCTCGCTTTAATTTGTAATCACAGTCAGTTAGCCTAAAAAAGTAATCCAATGATGCTTAACGTTTAAACTATTTAAGTGATAAAGGAACATCTCATGGAAAAAACACAACAATCACTCGGTAAATGCCCGGTAAATCACGGTGGCAATACCGCTGTCGCCAGCGATGTAATGGAGTGGTGGCCGAACGCACTTAACCTCGATATTCTTCATCAACACGACAGTAAATCAGATCCGATGGGTCCTAATTTCGATTATCGTGAAGCATTTAAATCATTAGACCTTACTGCCGTAAAACAAGATCTCACCGCATTAATGACAGAGAGCCAAGATTGGTGGCCAGCCGACTGGGGACATTATGGTGGTTTGATGATCCGTATGGCTTGGCACTCAGCAGGTACATACCGTATTGCAGATGGTCGTGGCGGTGCTGGTACAGGTAATCAACGTTTTGCCCCTCTCAATAGCTGGCCAGATAACGGTAACCTTGATAAAGCACGTCGTCTTTTATGGCCAATTAAAAAGAAATATGGCAACAAGCTGTCTTGGGCAGACTTAATCATTTTAGCCGGTACGGTTGCCTATGAATCAATGGGCTTAAAAACCTTTGGTTTTGCTGGTGGACGTGCAGATATCTGGCACCCAGAAAAAGACATTTACTGGGGTTCTGAAAAACAATGGCTGGCCACTAGCGGCTCAGAAAATAGCCGTTACTCTGGTGAGCGAGACCTTGAAAACCCACTCGCAGCTGTAATGATGGGCTTGATTTACGTTAACCCTGAAGGGGTTGATGGTAACCCCGATCCGCTCAAAACCGCACACGATATTCGCATTACTTTCGCGCGCATGGCAATGAATGACGAAGAAACCGTTGCCCTTACCGCGGGCGGACACACGGTAGGTAAGTCGCACGGTAATGGTCGCGCAGAAAACTTAGGCCCAGATCCAGAAGGTGCTGATTTAGAAGATCAAGGTTTGGGTTGGATAAATAAAACCAGCCGTGGAATTGGCCGTGACACAGTAACCAGTGGTATTGAAGGTGCATGGACCACAAACCCAACGCAATGGGATAACGGCTACTTTGAGCTATTACTGAATTACGATTGGGAACTCACCAAAAGCCCTGCGGGAGCATGGCAATGGAAGGCTATCGATCTTAAAGAAGAGCACAAGCCTGCAGACGTTGAAGACCCGTCAATAAAAGTTGAACCCATGATGACTGACGCCGATATGGCGATGAAAATGGATCCTAAATACCGTAAGATTTCAGAACGTTTTTATAAAGACCCTGCTTACTTCTCTGACGTATTTGCTCGCGCCTGGTTTAAGTTAACTCACCGAGATCTAGGACCTAAAGCACGTTACTTAGGCCCAGATGTACCAGCAGAAGAGTTAATTTGGCAAGACCCTGTACCACAAGTGGATTACAGCTTAACTGAGCAAGAAGTTAGCGACTTAAAAGCTAAAATCTTAGCGACGGGTTTATCTGTTGCTGAGTTAGTGGCTACCGCATGGGACAGCGCCCGCACCTTCCGAGGCTCTGATTTCCGTGGTGGTGCAAATGGTGCCCGTATTCGTTTAGCGCCACAAAAAGATTGGCAAGGTAATGAACCTGCAAGATTGCAAAAAGTGCTTGCTGCACTCGCTAGCGTTCAAAGTGGTTTGAGTAAACCAGTGAGCATGGCAGACCTTATTGTTCTGGGCGGCACGGCGGCCGTTGAACAAGCAGCAAAAGCTGCTGGCGTTAACATTACTGTGCCATTTACCGCTGGTCGCGGTGATGCTACGCACGAGCAAACTGATGTTGAGTCATTTGATGTGTTAGAGCCATTACATGATGCTTATCGTAACTGGCAAAAGAAAGACTATGTCGTACAGCCAGAAGAGATGATGCTAGACCGTACCCAACTTATGGGCTTAAGCGCACATGAAATGACAGTATTGGTTGGCGGTATGCGTGTATTAGGCACGAACTACGACAACACTCAACATGGGGTATTTACCGATAATGTTGGCGTGTTATCAAATGACTTCTTTGTTAATTTGACGGACATGTCATATAGCTGGAAACCTGCCGGCACTAACCTGTACAACATTGTTGAACGTGGTACAAATAAAGTGAAGTGGACAGCAACCCGCGTTGATCTGGTCTTTGGTTCAAACTCTATTTTACGCTCGTACGCTGAAGTTTATGCGCAAGACGATGCTAAAGAGAAGTTTGTAAAAGACTTTGTTAAAACATGGACTAAAGTGATGAATGCCGATCGATTTGATCTCGCATAACCCTCACTGTTAGACACAAAAAAGCACTGATTATTCAGTGCTTTTTTATTTAAACTTTAAAAATTACTGCCGTAATCTTATTCTAACCAAACCTAACTAAATCAGGCTTAACCTTTTAAAGCCGAATCAATCATAGTTTGCGCCTGGGCGATAATATCATCAAGATGTTGTTGGCTTACAAAGCTTTCAGCGTAGATTTTAAATAGCGCTTCAGTACCAGATGGACGCGCTGCAAACCAGCCGTTTTCGGTAGTCACTTTAATCCCACCAATTGCCGCATTATTTCCTGGTGCATGACTTAAAATCGCAGTAATGGCTTCGCCTGCAAGCTCAGTATCGGTAAAACTTGCTGCATTGAGCAATTCAAACTTAGCTTTTTTCTTAAGGCTTATTGGGCTATCAATACGAGTATAAAAGCTTTCGCCAAATTGATCCGTAAGCTCTTTATAACGCTGCGCTGGGGTTTTACCGGTCACAGCTAAAATTTCAGCCGCAAGTAGCGCCAAAATAAAGCCATCCTTATCGGTACACCAGGTGCTGCCATCACGTTTTAAAAACGCTGCGCCAGCACTTTCTTCACCGCCAAAGGCAATAGTACTGTGGGCTAAACCATCCACAAACCATTTAAAGCCCACTGGTACTTCTAAACATGGGCGACCTAGCGCATGACAAACCCTATCGATCATCGCACTCGATACCAGCGTTTTACCTACCGATAATGAAGCTGACCATTGCGGACGATGAGTCATTAAGTAATCGATGGCCACGGCTAAATAATGGTTAGGGTTCATTAAACCAAAGCCTGGGCACACAATGCCATGGCGGTCATAATCAGGATCGTTACCAACGCACAAATCATAACTTTCGCTATGGGCTAACAACCCGGCCATAGCATAAGGTGATGAGCAATCCATACGAATTTTGCCGTCTTTATCCAGCGGCATAAAACCAAAGGTTGGATCAACTTTGTCATTCACCAAGGTAATATCAAGGCCATATTGCGCTGCGATTTGCTCCCAATAATAAATACCAGAGCCACCAAGAGGATCGACGCCTAAACGAATGTTGGCTTTTTTAATCGCCTCCATGTCAATCACTTGTGCAAGTGATTCAACATACGGCGCAATAAAATCAACTTCATCAATCCAGCCAGATTGTACCGCAACACCATAATTGACCTTTTTAACACCGCTTAATTGCTCGGCAAGATAATGGTTGGCTTTGGCTTCGATGATTTTAGTGATGTCACCTTCTGCAGGGCCGCCATGTGGCGGATTGTATTTAATACCACCATCTTGCGGCGGGTTATGCGACGGAGTAATAATGAGTCCATCAACTAATGCTGCAGGCTCAGAGGCATTGGCACGCACAATGGCTTGTGACACCACAGGCGTAGGCGTAAAACCATCGTCTTTTTGAATGAGCATTTTGACTTGATTAGCCGTTAATACTTCAACCACCGACATAAATGCCGCATAAGACAAGGCGTGAGTATCAAAACCGACAATCATCGGGCCGGTGATACCCGCAGATTGACGATAATCCACAACGGCTTGGGCAATGGCCCAAATGTGGTTTTGGTTGAAGCTGGCGTTAAAAGCACTGCCACGGTGACCTGATGTACCAAATGTCACTTTTTGCTGCACATCTTCCACATTGGGAATAATGCGATAATAGTGACTCATCAATTTAGGAATATTCACTAAATCCGTTTGTAAAGCTTGCTGTCCTGCGCGTTGATGAATGGCCACAAGTGGTCTCCTATGAGTATACGAAAATTGATGAAAAACTTAAAAAATTTTAAATATAGTCTGCGATGGTGCGGGCATATTCACTGTCACAACCTAAATGCTCTAATACTTCGGTAAAAATGTTTTGTTTTTTGGCGGTATTATTATTGGTTGTGACCCAAAAGCCACTGGCACCGATTTCTTTTGGGTTCGATGATTGGCTTGAATCCAGTAATGCTTGCTTAGAACGAGCAAAATACAAACGACCTTTACCTTGAATGTCGAGTACTTTATTAAAATCACTGCCAGTTGCCGCCTGTAAATTACCGAGTAACCACATAAAACGGCCAACTGCGCCTTTTTGTTGAGCTAATAAATGTTCATTAACAATCGATTTAAAGTCAATCTCAGTTACGCCTTGTGCAATGTGAGCCTCAACCTCAGGTTGAGCTTGAACTGCCATGACTTTTTCGACAGCAGCTTTAGCCTGATTAAATAACTCACTACGCTGAGATTCTGCTTCTGTTGTTTCTGCGGGTTCGGCTTCAAGGCTCGGTTCGCTGATCGCTTGCGGTAAATCAACCTCTACGCTTTCCACTGATAAATGCAATAATCGACGTAAAATATCAGAAGCACTCTCACCAATACGTTCCGTTTTACTGGCAATAAAACGATAAAGTTCTTCATCAATTTCAATGTATTTCATCAGAGTCATCCTTATTCTTCTATTTGTCTTAGGCTTAACGTCAGTGCGTAACACGTTAAACAGGCGATCGCCGATCAAAATAATTTAGTGCGATCAAAAATATGGCTTCAGTGTAAGCCAAGCTTAACCTACTAATAAAGTAGCAAAATCATTTAATGGCACATATTCACAAAAAATTCGCATCTCGCGTTTAAATTTACAGCAAAATTGATGTCATCGGTCATCAAAACTTGATTTGCTGTGTGCATTATCGCAAAATTCGGCTCCATTGTTTGATGTCACGAGTTTATCGCACTATGCATTATGTCTCTCACGGCCAAGGTGAAACCGTCCTGCTTATTCATGGGCTATTTGGCAACTTAGATAACTTGAAAAACCTTGCCAGTGTGTTGGAAAAAAACTATCAGGTTATTCGCGTTGATGTGCCCAATCACGGCCTAAGTGAGCATTGGGACACGATGGACTACCCAACACTTGCCAATGCAATGGTGGCATTACTTGACCAACTCAGCATTGCGAATGCCCACATCGTAGGCCATTCAATGGGCGGTAAAATTGCTATGGCTATGGCATTATTGCATCCAACACGAGTAAAAAGCTTGGTTGTTGCCGATATTGCCCCGGTAGCTTATGAGCCGCGCCACCAAACCGTATTTGCGGCGTTAACCAGTTTAGTCTTTGACGAACATACCAGTCGTAAATCAGCATTGGCCCATTTAATCAGCTCAGGTATTGATGAAGGGACTTCTCAATTTCTATTGAAAAACCTGCAACGTACTGACACAGGTTTTGAATGGAAGATGAATCTTGATGGTCTAATTCATTGTTACCCGCGTATTATTGGTTGGGATTTGCCAATCAGTGCTGATGTGCATTTTGACAAACCAACACTGTTTATACGCGGCGGCGACTCAAACTATGTTACCGCAGAACACCGCGATGACATTGTTCGCCAATTTCCTCAAGTAACCGCAAAAACCTTAAATGGTACTGGCCATTGGCTGCATGCACAAAAGCCTGAGATATTTAATCGTATCGTGGCTGAGTTTATTGAACAAAACCAAGGGTAAATTTTAATAATTTACTGTTTTTCACATACCCAATTCTGACACGATGTGATATATTCGCGCCCTCTTTTCGCCAGACATGACTAAAGCGAAGGTAGAAGTATGTTAAATCAGTACATGGATCAAATTGAAGCCGTTGGGTTGAACTTGTTTTTTGCGTCGATATTCTTTTTTATCGGCATGGCAATCCATGATGTGCTTAAACAAGGTGATGTACCTAAGTTTGGTCGATATATTGTTTGGGCAGTGTTATTTCTCGGCTGTGCCGGGTTTATTGCAAAAGGTATTATACAGATGACCTGGGAAGGCTCTGGGATCGGTTAAAATACAATGGCAAAAGAAACAACAGATAGAACGACTATTGACCTTTTTGCCAGTGAAACACGCCGGGGGCGTCCGAGAAGTAACCCACTTTCTCGGGAACAGCAATTAAAGATCAATAAGCGAAACCAAATTCAGCGTGATCGCGCTAACGGTTTAAAGCGAATAGAGTTAAAAGTGTCACAAGATTTATATGATGCCTTGAACCAACAAGCTTTGGACAGTAACATCAGTCGTAGCCAGTTAATCGAATTTATTCTGCAACAGCAACTCGACAACTGAGACGTTTTTCGAACATCGCACAACGCGAACTAGATATTTAAAGGATAGACAATGGCAACTGTAGGTCTTTTTTTCGGTAGCGACACAGGTAACACCGAAGCTGTAGCCAAAATGATCCAGAAAAAACTGGGTAAAAGCATGCTCGATGTTAAAGACATCGCTAAGAGCACTAAAGAGCAAATCGCTGAATACGACTTGCTTATGTTTGGCATTCCAACTTGGTATTACGGCGAAGCGCAGTGCGACTGGGATGACTTTTTCCCTGAGCTTGAGCAAATCGACTTTACCGATAAATTAGTAGCAATTTTTGGTTGTGGTGACCAGGAAGACTACGCAGAATACTTCCTTGACGCTATGGGCATGGTCCGGGACATCGTTGAAGCTCGCGGTGGTATTATCATTGGTCACTGGCCTTCTGAAAGCTATGACTTTGAAGCCTCTAAAGGCATGGTAGACGACAATCACTTTGTCGGTTTAGGGATTGACGAAGACCGTCAACCTGAACTCACTGAAGAGCGTGTTGATGCATGGGTTAAGCAAATTTACGAAGAAATGTGCTTAGCAGAATTAGCAGACTAATTCTGGCCTCACCCAACAAAAAAGCGGCTATAGCCGCTTTTTTACTATTTGAAATAAACATAAATGACCACAGCCAAGCTCACTCAAGCAACAAAACACTGGGACATCTTTTGCACCGTTGTCGACAACTATGGTGACATAGGTGTCACCTGGCGTTTAGCCAAGCAATTGGCAGCTGAATACCATATCCCAGTCAATTTGTGGGTAGATGATCTACACAGCTTCTCCCATATTTTACCCAGCCTTAATCCTGCACTGCGTCAGCAAACGTTCAACAGCGTGAATATATTTCAATGGAACAACCCACTAGATATAAGCTATGTAGCGGGTAGCGTGGTTATAGAGGCATTTGCTTGTGAATTACCCGAACAGGTAAAATCGGTCATTGATAAGTTGCACAACCAAGCGCAAAGCGTTGCGCCACACTGGTTAAACCTTGAATATTTAAGTGCCGAAGATTGGGTTGATGGTTGCCACGGTTTACCTTCAACGCAACCTAGTGGTATAAAAAAGTGGTTTTATTTCCCAGGTTTTAACCGCAAAACTGGCGGCTTAATTCGCGAGAAAAATCTCTTTAATGAGCGAGACCAATGGCAAGCCAACCCCAATAATAAAATGGCACTTTTTAAGCAGCTAGGTTTAAGAGGCATTCATGTTGATGACACTGTTGTTAGTGTGTTTAGTTATGAAAGCCCGGCATTAACGGCATTAATGGCCCAATGGCAAACATTAGCCAAACCGATACACGCACTCATTCCCAAAGGTCGCAGTTTAACCAGCGTAGCGCCTTTATTACCTGTTGACGTGAATGATTTGATGCCCGGCCAACAATTTAAGATGGGAAATCTTACACTGCATATATTACCCATGACCGACCAAATAGGTTTTGATCGCTTGCTATGGAGCTGTGATTTTAATATTGTGCGAGGAGAAGATTCATTTTTGCGGGCCCAATGGGCAGCCAAACCTTTCATTTGGCACATTTATCCGCAAGAAGATGATTATCATCTCGTAAAATTACAAGCTTTTATGCGGATTTACTGCGATAATCTTGCGGCAGAAATATCGACAGCTTGGTGTGAGGTGAATTTGGCCTTCAATCAAGGTGATCAACAAGCCGTAGTGAACTACTGGCAACAATTACATTCTGTTATTTTGCCGTTACAGCAACACGCACTTAATTGGCCAAATAACGCGTTAAATGATGCAGATCTTGCGAGTCGACTAGTTCAATTCGTTAAAAATAGCTAAGATACTGCTCTGTAAATATAGAAAATCCATATATATAGGAAATAGTACAATGAAAACTGCTCATGAAATCCGTCCTGGCAACGTGATCATGTTAGATGGCAGCCCATGGGTTGTTCAGAAAACTGAAACAACTCGTTCTGGCCGTAATGCTGCAATCGTTAAGTTAAAACTAAAAAACTTATTGCTTGATTCTGGCACTGAACAAACCTTTAAAGGTGAAGACAAGTTAGACGATATCGTTTTAGAACGTCTAGATTGTACATATTCTTACTTTGCTGATCCTATGTATGTATTTATGGATGAAGAATACAACCAATACGATGTTGAAGCTGACAACCTAGGTGATGCGGCTGCATACATCGTTGATGGTATGGAAGATCAGTGTCAAGTGACTTTCTACAACGAGAAAGCTATTTCTGTTGAGTTACCTGTTCACATCGTACGTGAAGTTACCTACACAGAGCCTTCTGCTCGTGGCGATACTTCAGGTAAAGTAATGAAACCAGCGACCATCACTGGTGGTGGTACTGTTACTGTTGCAGACTTCGTTAAAGTCGGTGACAAGATTGAAATTGACACTCGCACTGGCGAGTTCAAAAAGCGCGTTTAATCGCCCGTTAATTTGAGTTTCAGCTGAAATAGCCATAACTCAAGTAAACTCTCTAAAAGTCAGCATACGTGCTGGCTTTTTTGTCTCTACACATTATACAAACGCTAAAAATAGCCACAAAAACAGCACAAAACACTAAAGAAAAGGCTTAATTACCCTAAAAAATAGCATGAACGACTGATATTATTCTTCAATTTACTCGTTTCCCTCTTCCACAATATCAATAAATTCGTTATGGTTCGCTAACTTAAGCCGTATTTAGTTATTGAGAGTAGTATGCGACCCATTATCAAATCCAATAAACTTGACTCTGTTTGCTACGACATTCGTGGACCAGTGCATAAAGAAGCCCGCCGTTTAGAAGACGAAGGTCACCGTATCTTAAAATTAAATATCGGTAACCCGGCCCCGTTTGGATTTGAAGCCCCTGAAGAAATCGTGCGCGACGTGATTTTAAACCTGCCCAGTGCGCAGGGTTATTGCGAATCCAAAGGCTTATTTTCAGCGCGTAAAGCCATTGTGCAACATTACCAGGCTCAAGGCATTTTTGGCGTTGATATTGAAGATATCTATATCGGTAATGGTGTGTCAGAACTCATTGTGATGGCCATGCAAGGTCTACTGAACACCGACGATGAAGTGCTAATCCCCTCGCCTGACTACCCATTGTGGACTGCAGCGGCTAACTTAGCTGGCGGCAAAGCCGTGCATTATCGTTGTGATGAAGAAGCGGATTGGTTTCCTGATTTAGACGATATAAAAAGTAAGCTCAACAGCCGCACTCGAGCCATCGTGTTAATTAACCCAAACAATCCAACCGGCGCTGTGTATAGCGAAGAGTTACTGTTACAGGTTATCGAGTTATGTCGTCAGCACGACTTAATCTTATTTGCCGATGAAATTTACGATAAAATTTTATATGACGAAGCAAAACACATTCCTGCAGCGGGTTTATCTGATGATATTTTAACGATCACTTTTAATGGCTTATCAAAAGCGTATCGTGCTGCGGGTTTCCGTGTTGGCTGGATGATGCTTTCGGGTAATTTAAAAGCAGCAAAGAGTTACATCGAAGGCCTAGAAATGCTCGCGTCAATGCGCTTGTGTGCCAACGTGCCTAATCAGCACGCAATTCAAACTGCACTTGGCGGTTATCAGTCTATTAATGAGTTAATCTTACCTAATGGCCGCTTAACCGTTCAGCGCGACGCAGTTTATGAGCTATTAAACCAAATCCCTGGTGTGAGCTGTAAAAAACCCAAGGGCGCTTTGTATGCCTTCCCCAAATTGGACATGAAAAAGTTTAATTTACGTGATGATGAACGCCTAGTGCTCGACTTATTGAAGTCAAAAAAAATATTGCTGGTGCAAGGCACGGCCTTTAATTGGCCAGAGCCAGACCATCTTAGAGTGGTATTTTTACCGCATAAAGAAGACCTCACCAAAGCCCTAGTTGAGTTTGGCGAATTTCTTGATGATTACCAACAATAATCATTAAGCCTCAAACATAAGCGACTGAACAGTCGCTTTTTTTTATCCTAAAGCTCAGGTAAGCTGGCAATATACAGATTATTGTTGATTGAGCGCAGTAAGGAGTCTCATGAGTCATCTATTTGCCCATTTAGCCCGAATGAAATTAATTCAACGCTGGCCATTAATGTACAACGTTCGCCGCGAAAACGTCCAGGAGCATTCATTACAAGTGGCCATGGTTGCACACGCATTAGTGATTATTAGTAATAAAAAATTCGAAACCAATTTAGATCCAAATCAGGCAGCAACCATTGCCATTTATCACGACGCCAGCGAAATCTTAACCGGCGACTTGCCGACTCCGGTTAAGTACTTTAATAAAGAAATCGAAGCCGAATATAAAAAAATTGAAGCCATTGCCGAACAGCGTATGCTTGAAATGGTACCCGATGAGTTTAAAGATGATTATCGCAGTTTGTTTATCAGCGAAGAAGCGGACCCGCAATACAAAGCGATTGTTAAAGCCGCTGACACGCTCTGCGCCTATTTGAAATGTTTAGAAGAACAAAAAGCCGGTAACAGTGAATTTAACAGTGCCCGCAAACGTTTAGAACATATACTCGATGACAATCCCAACCCTGCGGTACGCTATTTTAGAGACTGTTTTATTCCAAGCTTTACCCTCAATCTAGATGAAATTAACCAAATGCTGTAAGGAACCTTATGCCCGATACCACAGAGCAGCAAGACAATATTTGGCACCAGCGCCTACTTGGTGAAGATAAGCAGCGCCGAAATGATCATCGCAGCGCGTTTCAACGCGATCGCGCCCGCATTTTACACTCTGCTGCCTTTAGACGGTTACAGGCAAAAACCCAAGTCTTGGGTGTCGGCATGAACGACTTTTATCGCACTCGGTTAACCCATTCGTTAGAGGTGTCGCAAATTGGTACCGGTATTACCGCACAATTACGTCGTAAATATCCAGAGTTTAAGCCGTTACTTAACTCGATGAGCTTAATCGAATCGGTTTGCCTGGCTCACGATATTGGCCATCCGCCTTTTGGCCACGGTGGCGAGGTGGCACTCAATTATATGATGCGTCATCACGGTGGTTTTGAAGGCAATGGCCAAACCTTCAGAATTTTATCGCGCTTAGAGCCTTACACGCCATCCTGGGGAATGAACCTCACGCGGCGCACCTTACTTGGGATCATGAAATACCCAGCCATGCATTCGCAATTGTTTATTGACCAACAAAAACCCGACATTGCTAATCATCGGCAATTAAAACCCTCTGACTGGCCGCCGGTAAAAGGGTTATTTGATGACGACCAACCCATTATCGATTGGGTGTTATCAGCGTTAAGTGAAAACGATCGCCAACTGTTTATTAGCAGTGAACAAAGCACTGTCAATGCCCACTACCCTCACCTTAAAACGCGGTTTAAGTCGTTAGACTGCTCGATTATGGAGCTGGCTGATGACATTGCTTATGCTGTCCATGACCTAGAAGATGCCATTGTGATGGGCATTGTCAATCAACGCCAGTGGCAACATGATGTTGTCGATCAGCTGCACAGTATTAATGATCAATGGCTCAAATCCGAAATCGCCAACATTGGTGAAAAGCTGTTTTCCCACGAGCATCATTTACGTAAAGACGCCATTGGCACCCTGGTCAATGGTTTTGTCACGGCCATTAGTATCAAGACCAATGACGACTTTGAAGCCGAATTACTCAAATACAATGCAGAGTTGCAGGCCGACTTTGCCTTAACCCTTCATGTTCTCAAACAGCTGGTGTTTAAATACGTCATTCGTAAGCCTGAAATTCAAATGCTCGAATACAAAGGCCAACAAATTATCATGGAGTTGTTTGAAGCTTTTGCATCGGATCCTGAACGTTTATTGCCACTTAACACCCGCGAGCGTTGGTTAGCCGCAAATGCAGAAAACAGTAATCCCATGCGTGTTATTGCCGATTATATTTCAGGGATGACCGATGGATTTGCAGGGAGGTTACACCAACAGCTATTTGGTTCTAAAACAGCGGGGATTTTAGAATTAAGCAGCGAGCAATAATCATATTGTCTAGAAAAGAAAAAAGCGCTTGGTTTTTATATTTATAAATATAAAAACTAAGCGCTAGCGGGTTAAATAAAGGGGAACTAACCCAAACGACACACGACACTTCACTTTTACATACAACAACGTTTTACATACAACTGGTTACATACAATTGGTTACATACAACTCTTTATATCACCGCCAACATCAGCATTTATGCAGGTTGCATAAACGTGTTAATTTGTTCAAGCGTCAACAATGGTGTGGCACCAGCAGATTGCGCCACCATAGCGCCGACAGCACAAGCAAAATCGATGGCATATTGCGGGTTATTGTCACTGCACAATTGATACAATAACGAGCCTAAAAATGAGTCCCCAGCGCCCACGGTATCAACCACATTGATCAGATAGCCAGAGTTGTAAAACTTCTGTCCTTTTACACTTAATAACGCACCATGACTGCCTTTAGTTACACACAAATACTGAGTTTGTGTTTGCCCAGCAATGTAATCGACATTCTGCTCTAATGAATTAAACGGCGATCCCATTGCTTTGGCAATTTCGTACAGTTCATCATCATTTAACTTAATAAAATCAGCTTGATTCATTAGCTTAACAATACTGTCGATATCATAATGCGGCGCACGTAAATTAACGTCAAACACCGTAAAATGAGCCGCGTTCACTAACTCAGTTAGTGTGGCTAATGACACCGGGCTGCGGCCAATTAAACTGCCAAATACCAATACATCAGCTTGCTTAACCTGGCTAATAATGGTGTCGGTTAACGCCACATTGTCCCAGGCGGTGTCAGCCACGATGTCATATGACGCAGAACCATTTTTGTCTAACGTCACCTGAACCGTACTGGTACTTTTATGCGGATTAATCGCAATACAATCACGATTAACGCCACGCTCATCGATAAATGCCAGTAATTCATGGCCTAATTGATCATCGCCTACTGCACTGATCATTGAGCCTTTAATCCCTAACGCATTGAGCCTGACACACACATTTAACGGTGCGCCGCCAACACGTTTACCGTCAGGGAAACAATCCCATAAGACTTCACCAAAACAGCTGATATTGATGTCAGCCTTGGCTTTATGATTCACTAATACACTGTTCATCATACTTAACCTTTTGCTTGTAATCTTGCTTGCATAATCACTTTAATATTACTGTCTTCGGCGTACAAGTCAGCAATAGCGTTACGGTAGTCTTTACAAAAAACGGCTTGATTGTTTAAGTCGCCAAATAAATCGGTTAACTGTAAAAACGCTAATGGGTCTTCACTCGTTTTACTGGCGAAGGTATGTAATTGAGCGGCCATTTGATCGTTAATATCCAGTGCTTCACCTTGTTGATTAACCTGTTTATCGCTGTATAAGCACCAGGTTGCAATCACTAAACACGCTAAAGACGTATCGCGATTTAACGCAATGTTTTCGTTAATGGATGCAATGATAAACTTAGGCAATTTTGCAGAGCTTTCTAAACAAATACGCGCCAAACTGTCTTTAATGTTTGGGTTAGCAAAACGCTCAATTAGGGTATCTTTGTATTGGGTTAAATCGATACCTTCTAACTGATCAATCAATGGCGTGACTTCATCGTCCATAAAACGGCGTAAATAGGTGGCAAATAATGGATCAGAAACCGCCTCATCAATCGTGGCAAAACCATGAATAGAGCCGAGTAAACCTAATACAGAGTGACCGGCATTGAGTAAACGGATTTTCATTTTCTCAAATGGGGTAACATCGCTCACAAATTGTGCACCAACAGTATCTAACGCTGGGCGACCATCACTAAAGTTGTCCTCAATGACCCACTGAGTAAACGCTTCACAGGTGATTGGCCATTCATCCTTAATGTGTAAGGTATTGGCGACATGTTCAATATCGGCTTTGGTGGTGACAGGCGTAATACGGTCAACCATTGCATTAGGGAACGCAACGTTAGTTGCTATCCATTGACCCAGTTCAGCATCAATTTTACTGACAAATGCTAATAACATTTTGCGGGTCATATCACCGTTATGTTGAACGTTGTCGCAAGACTGAACGGTAAAGGGTTTCATGCCATTGGCTTTGCGCTGCATTAATGCGGCAGTAATATAACCAAAGGCGGTGATTGGGTCGTGCAGATTAGCCATATCATGGATAATTTCAGGGTTAGCAAAATCAAACTCACCCGTTGCAGGGTTAAAGTTGTAACCGCCTTCGGTAATGGTCAGAGAGACAATTTTTGTTTGTGGGTTAACTAACTTATCAATCACCTGTTGCTTGTTGTCTGGCGCAAACAGAAAATCAATCATTGAGCCAATCACTTGATGATCAATCTGACCATTTGGGTGACGAACGGTAAGGCTATACAAGTAATCTTGCTTAACCAATACATCACGTAAACCACGATTGGCTTCTAATAACCCTACACCACAAATGGCCCACGACTCTGAGCCTGGTGTTTTGAGTAATTCATTAACGTACATTGCTTGGTGAGCACGGTGAAAACCACCCACGCCAATATGCACGATACCTGCCGTTAACTTACTGCGATCGTATTTCGGCACATCAACATCAGCAGGTAAAGTAGAAAGAGATTGTTGGCTTAGCGTATTCAATGATGCGCGATTGAGTTGAGCGTTCTGCATGGGCATGTGCCTCATAAAAATAACAAATAAACAACTACGTGTTATTAGGGTTAATAACACACCAGACTTAAGACGATTAACTAAGAGTATTCACTCGCCTTAAGCCATTACAGTAATTAATAAATAATAAATAATAAAATTAGACATTCAGTTTCTTATGGCGTTTTAATGCCACGTATGAACAACTAAAATAAATGATAGTACAAGCAAAGCACACACTTTCGAATAATGTCTTATTGTCTGCATATACATCCATATTAGGACTGAAGAACATCACATTAACCGCCAATGCTGTAATGGTTATTAATGAGACAAATGCAAAACCATTTAATAACTTGGTAAAATTACTTCTGTCGTCGATAATGTCTTTATCATTAATAGCCATAGACTCTTGATACTCAGCAATTTGTTGTTGCTCATTCTCATCAGCTAAAATGGCATCGGTATAATCTAAATCAGCACCGTATTTTTTAGCTAGCACGGTATCATACACTGGACCTTAAGTATTAAGTCTGACATAAATCCCATCTAAGGTTATGTCTTCTTT
>NZ_BMQI01000035.1 GCF_014648035.1 Shewanella algicola
TATCTTTTCTGTAAGTTATTGAAAGCTGGAAGTTGCCTATGTCAGACTTTGCTTCCAACGACATCAGTGATGGTGCGTTTGCCCTCTCCTCTAACCCTACATTGATTGACAAGCTGTATTTGTCTTTAGCGCTTGAAGGGCAACAAGGCCAATTGAGTGGCCAATGGCATATGGGCGATGGCGAAGTGAGCACCCAAGGCTCTTTAACGTGGCCACAAGGCCAATTTAGTGGTGACATTAATGTTAAAGGCAGCAATTTAGCGGTTATTCAACCGCCAATGGCAATTTTAAATGTCTCCCCTGACATAAACATGACGTTTGATGAGAAGTTATTTGCCGTTAAAGGCCAGGTAAATGTGCCATCAGGACAGATCAAAATTGTCCCACTAGCAGAAGGTGGTATCGCTGTATCAAATGATGTGGTGTTTAACGACTCAATTTCTGAAATGACGGTAAAAACCATTCCATATGCCATTACAGCAGATGTGAAAGTCAATGTAGGTAAAAACCTCACCATTGATGGTATGGGCCTCAAAGGAAAGCTTTCTGGTAATTTATTATTACAACAACAAGCCTTTAAACCGCCAATGTTATTTGGCGATATTAAGGTCACTAATGGCAGTTACAAATTTATGGGGCAAACACTCACTATCGATACAGGTGAGGTTCAGTTTGTCGGCCCAACATCAGTGCCTAATTTGAATATTGAAGCCACCCGCGACATTAAAGATGAAGATATCACCGCTGGCGTAAGAGTCACAGGCACCCCAATGCGTCCGGTAGTGACATTGTTTTCGAGCCCTGCAAAAGAACAAGCTGAAGTGTTGTCATATATTTTGACCGGTAAGGGTTTCACCTCTACCTCAAATGAACAAAGTAACTCATTGATGATGGGAGCAGCACTCAGTTTAGGAGCCCAATTTGATGGTGGCGCCATGAACAGCATCGGCAGCACGGCTACAGGATTAATTGAGAAATTTGGTTTCTCTAACGTTCAATTAGATACCAATGATGATGGCAAAGTCGCTGTAAGTGGCTATATCGGTGAAGATTTAATGATTAAATACGGTGTCGGGGTATTTAACCCTGGGTATGAAATGACCGTACGCTATTATTTATTATCACAACTGTATCTTGAGAGTGTATCCAGTACCTTGAGCCAATCGTTAGACATCTACTATAGCTTCGAAATCGATTAGCCTCTGTCCCAAAATATTTTTATTGGGGATCTAGGTTCTAAGCCCCGTCCCCAAATGTTTTTATTGGGGATCCAGGTGCTGCGTTAGGTTCTAGGTTCTAGGTTCTAGGCTCTAGGCTCTAGGTTCTAGGTTCTAGGTTCTAGGTTCTAGGTTCTAGGTTCTAGGTTCTAGGTTCTAGGTTCTAGGTTCTAGGTTCTAGGTTCTAGGTTCTAGGTTCTAGGTTCTAGGTTCTAGGTTCTAGCATAAAATTAACACACAAAAAAAGCGCCCAAGGGCGCTTTTTTTCAAATTAGCAATTAAGCGAATTTGAAGTCAAAGTGTTCAATCATTGGCTTGAACGCGTGACGTTGTACAGCTTGTACACGTACTTTGATTTCTTTACCATCTAAAACGATAGTCAAATCAGAAGTGTAGAAATCATCATTTAATTGAAGGTTGATGATATCTTTGTGTGCCATCTGGATTGATACAGGCTCTTGACCAGCACCATAGATAACTGCAGGAACTTGACCAGCATGACGTAGGCGGCGGCTCGAACCTTTCCCGATTTCAGTGCGGGTTTGTGCGTTGAATGTGTAAGACATAAGATTAGTCACTCACTTAATAATAAAAGTATAAAGGCGTCATCATTTTCGACCAACGATGACTCAAATAAAGCGCGCGGATATTACCATAACCATTGGCGCCTCACAAGTGAATGTTAACCCCAAAGCCTAACCGGTCCACAATCAACATGGACAAAGCCATCACGAGGATAAAACCCGACACCGCCCAGCTTTAAAGACACCGCCGCGTCGCGAAGATTTTTAGTACTCACACCGGGAATCGCAATATCCATTGCCATGCCTTTCATGTGATAACTATTTTTGGCAACACCTTTGCTTTTCGACGCTAACATCTGGTTGGTTTTAGGTGAACGATAAGCTGAAATAACATGGATTTCATCTTCATTATTTAGGGTAAACTGTAATTTATACAAATACTCAAATAATCGCTTATCTATAGGCGCTGCTACATTTTGGCGATGGTCGCGCAGAACCTGATTAAACTCAGTCAAAATATCTGCTTGATATTGGCCATCAACCCAGAAACTACCGTGGCTGCTTTCGCCTGTATGGCGATTGTAGAAATGAAGGTCTTTAACACCGTGAGTAGAACGGCTTGCTTGCGCGGTATTGGGCAACATAGTTGCCACAGCGGCACCGCTTAAGCCCAATAAAACTTGCCGACGAGTTATGCACTCAATTGTCATTTACACACCACTTTAATTACTAATTTACATTACTTATCGGCTAGTAAAGCACGATTTTCGTCATCACAACGTCAAATTCGCATTGTTGCTTTTTTATCCAGCTGATGAGTAAATTAAACATTAATACCGATAAATGCAAGTCTGGTAATGTAGGGATAGTCGATTGACACAAAAATAGGGGTAATAGTGTGATACCGCTCAAGCGGTTAGCTAAAACAAGATATTCATTAACTTTGTTTCATTTAAACAATTATCGTGTCGTTTTACGGTTTCGGTTAGTGCCATCGTTATTGCACGACACCTTTAGGTTGTTCTTTTTGACTTAACAAGTTCAGAGATTGGGGAGGTATCAATTGATAAATATCATCGCGATACTGAGCAAGGTGTTGTTCATCTACCCAAGCTGGCCAATACACCATGTGTACAGGTAAAGTCGACGACAAAGCAAACCACTGAGTTTGAGTGTAATTAGGCTGCAAGCGTTTCCAGGTGCGCTTATCGATAACCAAACGATTAGCAAACCAATCTGCCAACAACTGTATTTTTTCAATACGCACACATCCAGACGATAAATCACGATCTGATTGAGCAAATAAAGACTTGCTTGGAGTGTCATGTAAATAGATGTTTTGATCATTATTAAAATGAAATTTATATCGACCTAGCGCATTATCACCACCAGGGCGTTGTACAACTCGATAAGGAAAGCGTCCTCTGGCCTCTTGCTGCCATTGCTGCGGTGTAAAATCAACTCGATTACCCTCATAATCAAATACATCAAAATGTTTTTCAGTAAAGTAATGCCCGTTTTGTCTCACATGCGGCAGAATATCTTGGGTCAACAATTGCCTTGGCACTGTCCAAGTCGGGTTAATAATGATGTTCGATATTTGTCCTGTCATCTGCGGGGTTTGTCGATAAGGCTTTCCGACAATCACTTTCGATGACAACACCACCTGATCTTTGTCGACTAACGCCATTTGAAATGCGGGGATATTAACCAACAAATAAGGCTGCGGTAACTGACTCAGGTAGGTGGTTTTTTCCACAAAACTTTTGGCTAATATTGTTGCCCGTTGTTGAGGGGTTTGGTTTAACCAAAATAAGGTTCTTGGGCCAATAACAGCATCGGCCTTTAAACCATGACGAGACTGAAAACGCTGTACACTCTTAGCTAAAGTGGGCAAATACACTACTTCATCAACAAGGTATTCATTGGCGTCACCGAGTAACCACAGGCGCTGGCTAATTTGCTTGATACTAGGATGGCCATCACCGGGTCTCAGTAAACCACCGGGCTCAATTGCTTGCCATTCTTGTGTTTCAGCTAACCACATTAATTTGCGCAGATAATTGATAACCCCAAGGTAATCGTCTACGGCAGGCTCTAGAGCTATATTTTTATCAATTACAGATGCATGGCTGTCTAACGCATCAAATGGCAATAGCACTTGTTTTTTATGCCAAAAATCAGCCACACTTTGTTGAATATTATCAATGTATTCTAATTGCTGAGCAGCAGAGCCTGTTTGTAAAATGGCGAGAAATTTTTCACGCTCAGCCGTGGGCTCAGCTAAATATTGCAGTAATAGATGTTGGGTTAAGTTATTGTATTGTTCAGAGGCTTGAGCCAATGAAGATGGTAGTAAACACATCAGCCATAAACTGATGATACTCACAACGACTGACCGCTTCGATTTGTTAAGCATGCACTTCCCCATCCGCCATTACACCTCCATATTGTCACGTTTCACATCATGGTGAAATCGCTAAATTGAGTATGGCAAAAAATATCACCTTTGAATGACAGATACATTTAGGCTACAAAACTTCATACCAAAGCGTTACCTAAGAGTGTATTAATCAAGCAAACACATAAAAAATAACCAGTTAACATTAAATAATGGATAGACAACTAGGAACAGTGAATATGAATTGATATAAGGTGCGCTAGCAGTCTTTTCGTAAAGAGGAACCTATGAATAAAAAGCAACTTATCCAATCGATGGCAAGCCAACTGGATATCCCTCAAACTCAAGCTAAATCACAGCTTGAGCAAATTTTACACGTCATTCATCAAGGTTTATCGGAAGGCGAGAAAATTTATATCCCACAATTTGGTACATTTGAATTACGCTTCTATTTACCTAAAACAGGCCGAAATCCACAAACGGGTGAAGCGATGGAAATAGCAGGATTTAATCAGCCAAGCTTTAAAGCCTCTCCAAGCTTAAAGCAATCGCTTAATAACTGATACCAATTCCACTAATTATATGGTCATTCAGCAGGAGTTCTGTATCTTCTAGGCAAGTAATAGGATTGTAGGCATAGTTGCTCTCGGCAACTGCTCCTGCGTTGCTCTACCTCCTGCACCCATGCAGTCGTTCGTCAAAATGCTATTAAGCAGTATAGAAGACACAGAAACCCGCCTTGCAGGAGACGCTCAGACTGTCCATTTCTTTGTTGCATTGTCTTAGAAGGGAATAACCATTATTTCAACAATGCGCCTCAAACTGGACAGTCTGAGTGACTCTGATTGGTCACATAATTAATGGAAATGGTATGAGAAAGTATAACCAACAAAAACGGCTTAGCATTAAATGCTAAGCCGTTTTGTCATCAACAAACTTAAAAGCTTGAATCAGCACTACATAGCGGTAAAGTCATCCAGTAAAATCACGCCAAATGGTGCTCCACCCGCTTCATTGTCGACAGCAGCAACTCCATAAATGCCATTAGCGTTTAACGTGACTTCTAATGGTCCGATTGCCACTGTTTTAGTGCCCGCAACCGTTACACTAATGTTGTAGGTACCTGGTGTAACACTTAAGCTGCCCGAAGCCGCTTTAAACGCTACATTTGCAAGAGCAGGAGTCGCGTCAGAAATATCTGCCGTTTCTGTAAGGTATACATCAACCTCAGGTGCTGAGTACGCACTATGAACGACAGATAACTTAGCTTCAGTCGCTACCCGACGAGTTTGCTCCTCTAATACTAAAGGTTCAATGGCATCATCAGTTAGTGAACCAACGGCAAAGGCGCTGTAACTCTTACCTAACATCAACAACACTGGTGCCGCATCTATCACCACCACACTGTTATCGGCATCAGCAGCAACCGTGACGGTGTGATCGGCCTCTGGTATATTTAAGTATGCTGTTGAATTAGCAAACGACAACATATCTACCGCTGGATCGGTGGCATCATCGAGAAACACATCTACCGCTGGCGTGTCTGCAACAGCATGCACCACTCTAATATCGCTACCACTATTATTGTCATTCACAATCACTTCAGCATCGGGCAATGCCACATGCAGAGCAACAGGTGATTCCCCAGACCAGGTATTTGGAATAGCACTAATAAAGTAGTCGGTCATATCGGCTAACGTTAGCGTGCCAGAATCGTATACCACCTCTTTCATTCCAGAGGCCGTGATACGAACTTGATAATCACCACTTGGCACTTCTAACTGTGTACTCACATCCATATAATTGGCTGAAAGCGTTGGCGAGGCCGCTGAAATATCATCGCCAGGCGCAGTAACATACACATCAACTAGCTCTACGGATGGTGTCGCATGTAAAACCTGTACTCTGGCATAACCCGCTGCAATCTCAGCCACAGGATTAGTCACAAGCTTTAATGTTAACGATTCATCAGCGACTTTACCCAGCGCAATAGCAGTATATTCCATATCCGCTTCAGCCATCAAGGTAGTGTTCAGTACCGTCGTCGTTGTACCATCAGCAAGAATGGCATCCACATCGATGTCGTAGGAGGCTGATGTCACCTCAAGTAAACCACTGGACATCGCATAATCAACACCAGTCAGTAACTCGGTACCATCGACCGACACATTTACCATTGGTGCATCACTGCCAGCGTGGATCACTCTGACCTGAGCGTTTTGTGCAACCGATTCTGTCACCGCTTTATCATCATCGTCAGAACAAGCTGTTAAACCTACAAGCGACATACAAACTGCAATTGGGTAAATCCGTTTCATGTTAGTAACTCCTCATATAATGTTATGACGAATTTCTATACGGTGGTATTTTTTTATCGGTTCAAATTATCGACAACTTTTTTACATTAATTTTAACGATTAAAAAACACACTCATGTTGCGGTTCTTTTATACGACTCTCTATTGCTAGCCGCTCGTATATCAATAAATGGTACCCGAGACCAGACGACTCTCGATATCCAAGAATGGCACACCTGATGTTCAACCAGAGCGCGAGGGATTTTGCTTTTAGCTTAAAACCCAAATTTCAGACGTAAAAAAGCCCCAACTTATGTTGAGGCTCTTTTACACCATACTTACGTATGTAAATAATGGTACCCGAGGCCAGACTTGAACTGGCACGCTTATTCAGCGAGGGATTTTAAATCCCTTGTGTCTACCGATTCCACCACTCGGGCAAAACTTGTTGTGTTCTGATATCAAATATCAAGGCACTAAATTTTGATTTTTATCAAGTTAATCTAGGTCGTATCTAGCGTCCCGCTTAACTTGGTGCATACTTTACTGATTTTTTTACGCTAGGCAACAAAAATATTATTTTGCTTGAACTGAACGCTTTAAAATTCGACAAATCGATTTAAATTACAGCGAACTGAGTAAGTTAACGCCAGCAGTTCTCTATATTGCCCAACATAAGCAGCGTAATTAATTCGCTCTAACAGGTGTTAGCCCTTTACTGCGATTAGTCACAGCATCTTCAATGTCAAAACCCGCTTGCGACCAAACTTGCGCCTCTTCTACGTTAAAAGACTCTTTAGCCCAAATTGTCGCAGTGTCTAAACTAAAATTAGCTTGCACCCAACCATCAGCTTCAGTTGCACCAAAACCACGGACACGCCAATTTTGAGCTTGAGCCGCATCAAAGCCAATCGATTTCCATTGGCTAATTTCACGCTCTGACATGCCTTCCCAGCTTGGTGCTGAAGCACAGCCAACAACCAATGACACCAATAGACCAGCAAACAGTTTCTTCATCATTTTCAATCACTCACAATAATACCGAAGTCTTGCAAAGCGCTTGTAAGGTATAGCGTTTATTAATGTTGCGGATAATATCTGAAATTGGACTTTATACAAGCAGGATGACTTAGATTTAATCTATAAACTAACACAATAAAAAAAGGCCGCTTTAGCGACCTTTAAAGATAAAACCTTCACCAAATAATTAGTCACGTTGACGAGTTGGTTTTCCGTGGTTTGAACCCACTTTATGTTTACGTACCGCACGGCGAATTTTAGCACTCTTCACTTTAGAGCGCGCAACACTGTGTTTGTCTGTACCCAGCATAGAACGAGTTTCAGGTTCTAGACCGGCAAGTTGACGTAAATAGTTAACCTGGTCAATCGGTAGCTCAATCCAGCCTCCACGAGGCAGTGTTTTAGGTAATTCAACTTGCCCGTAACGCACACGGATCAAACGGCTTACCTGCACTTCTTGTGATTCCCATAAACGACGTACTTCACGGTTACGTCCTTCACGTAGGGTCACATGCCACCATTGGTTAATCCCTTCACCACCAGCAGCTTTTATGCTGTCAAATTGTGCTGGGCCGTCTTCTAAAGTCACACCAGTACGTAAACGTTGTACCGCGACTTCTGGTACTTCGCCAAAAGTACGTACTGCATATTCACGCTCAACTTCGTTTGATGGATGCATCAAACGGTTAGCGAGTTCACCATCACAGGTAAACAAGAGTAATCCAGAAGTATTAATATCTAAACGGCCAACAGCTACCCAGCGAGCATCACGCACTTTAGGTAAACGTTCAAACACGGTCGTACGACCTTCAGGATCTTTGCGCGAGCAAATTTCACCTTCAGGTTTATGGTAAGCAAGCACACGACAAACAATGTCATCTGCTGATTTTAATGAAACGGCACGGCCATCGATACGTATTTTGGCATCAGCCTCAACACGATCGCCTAAACCAGCAATTTCACCGTCAACACTAACTCGGCCTGCAGCAATCCATGCCTCCATCTCACGACGGGAGCCATGGCCTGCACGGGCCAAGACTTTCTGCAATTTTTCACTCATTAGCGGGGACTCTTTAAAGAAATTCTATAGAAAGCAGAAGGTTAATTACATTTTGCTTTATTGTCTTTTTAGGATTGTACACGCTTATAGCGCATACAATTAGAAAAGTGCGCTGATTATACGCTGAATGTGACAAACGAGCAAAAAATAACAAAAGAAACCGCCGACCCAACTATATGGGTCGGCGGTCATTAAGCTTAGATCACCCAGTATTTAAGCGTGAGTGATGTCTTGTTTATCAAAACGAATGTTAAACAATAAACTGTACATCACTGGCAATACCACTAGGGTTAACAATGACGCAAACCCAAGACCAAAGATGATTGTAATCGCCATCGAACCAAAGAAAGCATCGCTGATAAGTGGGATCATCCCAAGCATGGTCGTAATTGCCGCCATCATTACCGGACGAACACGGCTCACACAAGAGTGAACCAATGCATTTGTGGGTGCAGCGCCGTCATGAAGTTCAAGGTTTATCTGTTCAACCAATACAATGCCATTTTTGATCACCATGCCCGATAAGCTCAATAAGCCAAGCAAGGCCATAAAGCTAAATGGTGCGTCAAACAACAATAAGCCTGCAGATACACCAATTACCGCAAGTGGCACAGTGAACCAAATCACTAAAGGTTGTCTTACCGAGTTAAATAATAATACGGTAATCAAAAACATCGCCAAATACCCTAACGGAATTGAGCTAAATACAGCCGTTTGTGCTTCACCTGCTGATTCATACTCACCGCCCCACTCTAGGCGGTAACCCGCAGGTAACTCAATAGCTTCAACTTTCGCTTTCACTTTACGATGCACCGAGTCTGCCGTTTCGTCTGAACCCAATTTAGGATCGCCTAATACGGCTAACATGCGAATTCTGTCGCGGCGCATCACCAGAGGGTTTTCCCATTCAGTGCTAAATTCACTAACAACTTGAGTTGCTGGTACAAAGGTATTGTTCTCGGTACTCCAAATTTGCATTTTCCATAAACTGTCTGCGTGTAAACGCTCTTCTGCAGGTGCACGAGCAATAATGGGTAATAAATGGCTGGTTTCACGGTAGATGCCAATTTGCTTACCGCTAAAGTTAAGTAACAGTGCGTTATCTAAGTCTTGCTTACTTATGCCTGTTTCACGCGCTTGAGCATTGAGTAATTGCGGGCGGATAACGGGCACTTGATTACGCCAGTCATGACGCACACCATCCATTGTGGGTTCAGGATTAAAAATAGCTTTGGCCTTTGTTGCTAAAGCACGAAGCACTTGTGGGTCTTCACCGTAAAAACGCGCCTCAATTTTGGCTGCTGGCGAAGGGCCATTCTCCATCATCTTTAAGCGATATTGTGCTTGAGGGAACTGCTCTGCTAAATAGTGTTCGACTTCGGGCATATACGCTTTAACGGCATCTAAATCTTCCATTTCGATGATCATCTGTGCAAATGCGGCGTAACCTTTTTCAGGCTGATATGGCAATACAAAACGTTGTGCACCTTGGCCAATCACACTCGACAAATGCACCATACCGGTATTGTTTTTCTCGTCTTCTTGCATCAGCTTTTGTTCTATTTGCGATACAAAACGCTCAGTGGCTTTAATGTCTGTGCCTTCTGGCATCCATACATCGACAAAGAAAATAGGCGTATTAGAAGCAGGGAAAAATACATTTTTAATGTAACCAAAACCAAACACCGCCGACACTAACATCGCCAAAACGAACAACAAGGTGACGATGCGATTACGAAGCACGAATGATAATGTGGCGCGATAAGCAACAAATAGCCAGCCTTTGTAAGGATCAACCTCTTCATTTGTTGGCTCAGCATCTTTAAACAACACATTACAAAAGAATGGCGTTAACGTAATAGCCGTAATCCAGCTAATGAATAAAGAAATCATCAATACTTGGAATAACGAACGACAAAACTCACCCGCAGCATTTTGCGACAAACCAATTGGCGCGAAAGCGATAATGGCAATAATGGTTGCACCTAATAACGGCCACTGAGTTTGCGATACAATCAGCTTGGCCGCGGCTAAACGTGTTTTACCACGCTGCAATCCAATTAACACTCCTTCAGTGATCACAATGGCGTTATCCACCAGCATCCCTAGTGCAATAATTAATGCCCCTAGCGAAATAAGCTGTAGCTCAATGCCAAGTACTTTCATCATAATGAAAGTGCCTAAAATGGTCAGTAACAGGATAAGGCCCATTAATAAACCAGAGCGCAGCCCCATAAAGAGCAATAATACTGCAATAACAATCCCAATTGACTCAAGCAAGTTAATTAAGAAGCCTTGAACTGTGCTATCCACTTCATGGCTTTGGTTATAAACAGTATCTAACGCCATACCGATAGGTCGTTGCGACTCTAATTCTTGTATGCGTTGATTAACTCGCTCACCCACATCAACCACGTTGACACCGCCAGAGAATGAAATCCCCAAACTGAGCGCCAATTGGCCACGGTTGTGATAAATCACGCTCGGTGTTTCATCATAATCTTTGGCAATATGGGCAATGTCGCCTAGGTAAATAAGCTCAGTGCTCCCTGGTGAACTCACCACGAGACGAGACAACTCTTTTACAGAGCTAAACTCACCTGTTGGATGTAATCGAATGCGATTGTCACCAATAACGATACTGCCGGCATTAGACACCACGTTTTGATTGTTAACCAAGCTATAAATGTAGCTTTGATCTAATCCTAAAGCAGACAGCTTTTGTTGTGATATTTCAATAACCACTTGTTCAGTAATGTTGCCCACAACTGATACTTTTTTAACCCCTGGAACCAACACAAGTTCACGGCGTAAAAAGTCAGCATAGTTGCTTAATTCACGATTATTAAAATCATCACCGGATAAATTAAGTAAAATACCGTACACATCACCAAAGTCATCAATCACTTGTGGTGTCGCAGTTCCTGGAGGCAATTGGCCTTCAGTATCACTCACTTTACGCCGCAATTCGTCCCACACTTGTGGCAAACGAGTTTTATCGTAACTGTCTTTAATTTCGATTTGAATTTGCGATAAACCAGCACTGTTAATTGAGGTAATGTGTTTTACCCCATCTAACTGCTGTAAAGCATTTTCAAGCGGTAGGGTCACCTCTTCTTCAACTTGCTCAGGTGATGCTCCAGGGTATGCTGTAATAACCAACGCCTGTTTGATGGTAAATTCAGGAAATTCGAGTTGGCCTAAACCAGTAAACGCCACGCTACCGCCAATGAGCAGTAACAGGGTAAACATCCAACTAATGACTTTGTTGTTAATCGAGTACTCAGCAACACTCATCGCTTATACTCCCCGCTGCCAGTGTAATGGCTTGACCTTCATACCTGCGCTCAGTTGAGAGACGCCTGCAGCAACAATAAAATCGCCTTTATTCAAGCCGGTTAATACCTCAACACCGTCATTGCTCACGCGGCCAATAGTGACATCAACAGGGCTAACAACACCGCTTTTAGGGTCAAACTTCCACACTGTCACTTGGCCGTTAGAATCCGCTTTATCTACTGCAGTCATCGGCACTATTGCGGTAAAGACACTGTCATCAACCGACATTTGGCTAATGGTTAATTCTGCACTCATACCAGGCAACAAACGTACATCTTGAGGTTGCGCTAATGAAAATACCACTTCGTACGCCTGAGTACCGGGTGTCACTTGCGTAGAGTATTCTTTAAAACTTGCTTCAAACTCTCTGTCGTTCATCGCACTGAAACGTACTTTGGCTTTTAAGTCGTGATTCACTTTTTGTGCATACTTGGCCACAATCGCTTCTGGTACTTGAATGCTAATATCCAATAAGTGGTTATTTTGTAGCGTCAAAATACCTTGATTAGCTTGTACGATTTGATGATTATCAACCATGCGCTTGGCAATGGTGCCACTAAAAGGCGCTTCAAGGCGGGTGTAACTGAGTTGGTCTTTAGCGGCTTCTAAGGTTGCTTTAGCCGTTTTTAATTGCGCTTTACTGCTGTCAAAGGCCGCTTGAGAAATCAATTTACGGCTAAACATGGCTTGATTACGGGTATATTCAGCTGATAAAAACTCGTAATTGGCTTCGCTGGTCATGAGGCTATTTTTGGCATCGCGATCATCTAGCTTTGCCAGTAAATAACCTTGTTTAACTTGCTCTCCCTCAACAAGATCAAGTTTGACCAATTGTCCTGACACTCTAAACGATAATTCAGCACGGCTATTAGCCGCCACTTTAGCTGGAAATTTATGTATTTGATTAGCCGCCGATTCTGAGACTTCAAATAATTTAACTGGGCGAATAACGTCTTTTTCCACGGTTTTTTCGGCTTGCGAGCAACCAACAAAAAACACAGAAACAAGCAATGTTAACGGTAACATTGAGTGATATTTCATCGAAAAATCCTTGGTGATAATAATGCGACAGACATAAAAATATTGATAATAAGTCCGAAGGAGGTAAACATTGACAGAAGTATGTGCACAATACGCTGAATTAGAGTTGCATTAAACGGGTTTGTTTGGGAATATCAATCCCATTATTTGAGTTTGACTTATCCGTCATCATTTTGAGCATGATTAATGAAAACCGAAGACATAGCCTTATTTCATCGAATTGCCGAAACCGGCAGCATACTTGAAGCATCAAACTTACTTAACTTGCCAAAATCGACCGTTAGCCGGCGGTTAATTTCTTTAGAAGAATCCTTAAATATTAAGCTGTTTCATCGTTTAAGCCGCTCAATTTCGTTGACGTCTGCTGGCAGTCAATTTTATCAAAAAACATTAACAATGCTGGCAGAACTTGAGCAAACTTTAGCAGAAATTACCGACACAAAAGCGGAGTTAACCGCGCATTTACGTATTTTGATATTCCCAGTGCCGCAAATAATGGATGTCATCCGCAAAATATTTGCCTTTATGGATGAAAACCCCAAAGTCTCTATCGAGATAATCACTAGCACAGAACCCTTAGATATGGTGCGTAACAACATTGATATTGCCTTTATGGTCAATGAAACCTTTACCGAGTTTGATATGGTGGCTAAACCTATCCTCAGTGAAGAAATGTGCTTTTTTGCCAGCCCTGAATACCTAAAAAAAGCAGGCACGCCTTTAAAGCTAACAGATATTGAGCAGCATAATTCAATATTATTTCGCTTCCCTAATGGTAAAACATTCAGTGAGGTGCCGTTAGCAAACGATGTCTTACAAGCGGTAAAAGGCAATCTGTGCACCAATAGCATTCATCTGGCTTATGAAGCCACTCGCCTCGGGAGAGGTATTGGTTACTTACCAAAAGGGCTATGCGTCGATGATGTACAACAAGGTAAATTGGTGCGCTTATTTGATGATTTACCCCCTTATATTGGGGTCGTGTTTTTGGTGTACCCATCGCGGCGTTTTTTAAACTTAACAGGCCAACGCTTATTGGATTACATGCAAACCGAGTTTCCACTCCCAAACACATCTGATTCAAACATGGGTGCCAAACCTTGGATTTAACCGTTCAAAAAAAGCGACTGAGTTAGAGGGTATCAGGCAATTCTGGCTGTTGATTGATATTGTTATCGATTTGTTCACTGTCATTATCTGGCAGTGGTTCATCAAGGGCGATACTGGCTTTATCAAATAATGCCTGCAATGACGCAACATCGGTTAGTGCCGGTAAATCTGCCAATTTTTTTAAACTAAAATAATCTAAAAATTGATTAGTAGTAGCATACAAGGCCGGTCGGCCGGGCACTTCTTTATGGCCAACCGCTTTAATCCAATGGCGATCAAGTAAACTTTTAATAATATGGCTACTAATTGCCACACCACGAATTTGCTCAATATCACCACGGGTCACCGGCTGCCTATAGGCAATAACCGCAAGGGTTTCCATGGTGGCACGTGAGTATTTAGGGGCTTTTTCTTGCCATAGCGGCTGTAAAAATGGGCTGAGAATTTCTTGGGTTTGAAAACGATAACCACTGGCAACTTTAACCAGTTGTACGCCACGGTCTTGATAATCTTGTTGCAGTTCATCCAGGGCTTCTTGAATACGCACGCGTGAGACAGCAAAGTCAGCCAATACGGTTTCTTTTAATGCCTTACTAGATAAAGGCTTACCCAACACAAACAAACTGGCTTCAATAAGTTGTTTTAATTGAATGGCATTAATTTGATTCATAACACTCAGGACTCAATAACAATGGTAAACGGCCGTTAAAACGCTTTAACGTAAATAGGTGAAAATGGCTCATTTTGCACAAGCTCAACCAACAACTCTTTCACCAGCTCCATTAACGCTAAAAAGCTGACAACAACGCCAGCACGACCTTCATTGACATCGAATAAACTTTCAAAGCCAATAAATTCTGTGCTCGATAGCTTAGCCAAAATTTGGCTCATACGCTCACGGGTTGATAATTGCTCGCGCTTAACATGATGGTCTTCATTGGCATCAATGCGCTTAAGTACTTCGCCAAAGGCGCGAGCAATATCGGCTAACGACACTTCAGGTGGCACAACGACAGGTTTAATGCCCGGCGCTGCAACCACAGAGGCTTGATACACATCACGCTCTATTCGCGGTAATTCATCTAAATCAGCTGCAGCTTGCTTAATCACTTCATAGGCTTTTAATTGGCGAATAAGCACCACGCGAGGATCTTCTTCCTCGTCATCTTCACTGGCCATTTTAGGCAATAATAATCTGGATTTAATTTCGGCTAAAGTGGCCGCCATAACCAAATAATCTGCGGCTAATTCAATTCGTGCTTCGGTCAATATCTCAATATAAATTAAATACTGCTGGGTAATTTGCTGAATAGGTAAATCAACCACATCCAGCTTTTGCTTGCGAATTAAGTACAGCAGTAAATCCAGAGGCCCCTCGAAGGTTTCTAAAAAGACTTCAAGTGCCTCAGGCGGGATAAACAAATCGAGTGGCATGCTGTCCATCGCTTGACCACGCACCACCGCTAGTGGGAGGCTCTGTTGAATGCCCTGCATGGTTATCCCTTTGGGTTCAAACAAATCGATTGCTTATTCAAATGCACTGGTATCGCCTGCGCCGTAACGCAAAATAACCACTTCATCTTCTGACATATCAATGACGGTGGTTTGCTTCTCGGGTAAATATCCGCCGTGAATAATGCCATCAACTTGGTGTTCTAAAATGTCGCGGATATGCTCAGGGTCAGACTCTGCCGCTTGCTCATTTGGCATGACCAAACTGGTGGTCATCATTGGCTCATCTAAGGCTTCAAGTAAAGCAAGTGCAATTAAGTTGTTCGGCACACGAATACCAATGGTGCGTTTTTTATCGCACTGTAAACGGCGCGGCACTTCTTTGGTCGCTTTAAAAATAAAAGTATAAGGTCCTGGGGTGCAGCTTTTAAGTAAGCGATACGCCTGGTTGTCTACTCGGGCAAAGTTAGCCAGCTCAGATAAGTCACGGCACATTAACGAAAAGTTAGTGTCGTTTTCAATCTGACGAATACGCACCATGCGTGTCATGGCATTTTTGTCGCCAATCATACAACCTAATGCATAACCCGAGTCGGTAGGATATACAATTACCCCACCTTGTTTAAGAATCGCCACAGCCTGGTTAATTAACCGAGCTTGTGGATTTTCATCGTGAATATAGAAAAATTGACTCATGTCCGTTCCATCCAATTTTGAGATTGCCAAACCCACTCAACACCTTGGGGTTGGTATAAGTTTTTGCCTAGTTCAATCCAATTACTAGGAAAATGAAAATCACTGCCCACAGACGCAAGCAGGTTATTGAGTTTACTCAGTGCAATAAGGTTATTACGATCATCCAGCGTTTGCTGGCCCAAAATAACTTCCATTGCATCGCCGCCCGCTTCTGCATATTCACGCACTAAACGCTTAAGCCACTTTGCCGACAATTTATAACCACTTGGGTGTGCAAGCACAGCAACACCACCCGCTTGATGAATATGTTCAATGGCATTGGCCATGTCGCCCCAATTGTTGGGCACATAACCGGTTTTCCCGCGGGCTAAATACTTTTTAAACACACTGGGCATATCTGTCGCATGGCCATTGTCGGCTAACCATCTTGCATAGTGGCCACGACTTAATGCCGCATCGCCAGCAATGGCTTTGGCCCCTTCATACGCCCCTTCAATGCCTGCTTTGGCTAAACGCTCGCCAATTTCTTGAGCGCGCACTTCACGTAATTGACGTTGCTGAGTTAAAAAGTCTAATAAGCCCGAATGAGTAATATCTAGATTAAGGCCCACAATATGAATATCAAAACTGTTCCAGCGCGTCGAGATTTCACAACCATTAATCAGCTTCAATGGTGTTTCATGCGCACGATTTGCAATATGTGCTTCTGCTAAACCACCCACGGTGTCGTGGTCGGTAATCGCAAACATTTCTACGCCTTTTTCTATGGCGCGAGAAATTAATTGAGTAGGTGTAAGTTGACCGTCTGATGCGGTCGTGTGGCTGTGAAGATCGGCCAATAGAGTCTCTGTAATCATCTGTTTATTGTACAAGAATACCAATAAAAATACTGCTGGGATTAGTGAATTAATTATGTCAAATAATAACTATTTTTAGGGTAAAGCTGCGTTTTGCGTTCAATAAATCAACAATAGACATCTCTAGATACATTTTTCAGTGTTTTTGAGTAATATTCAATTGACTTTATAACCCAGCTGGGTTTTCCTATAGGCACGAAATACAGAACTTAATATAGCGATTAACAATGACACACTCATTAGCTTCATTACACATTACTTGGTGGTGGCACTTCCCTAATTAACGGGTGGTGTGAAGCGTTGTGCTCATTTTTAAGAGACAAGATTTTACCAGAAAGCCCGCAGAGATGTGGGCTTTCTTGTTATTTGGCCCATAGGATTACTCGGGTTAAACAGCAGTTAAGGTGACCAGATGATAAACATTAATACACAAGGAGCGGCAGCATAGTGACGACTACAGTGATCACACCAAACCAACTCGCTCAGGTTAGCACGCAAAAACAAGCGCTAACCTACCATACTGATCCGTTAAATCTGTATCAGCATGTCACCCAAAACGCGCCGCACACTATGCTGCTTGAATCCGCTGAGGTCGAAAGTAAAGATCATCTTAAAAGCATCGTGTTAACCCATGCCGCCATGATGATCCGCTGTGACGGTTATCAACTGACGTTTAGCGCACTAACTGAAAACGGCGCCAGCTTACTTGAGCCAATTGCCACATTCTTTAATCACGCCGGATTACAACGTCAGCCAAAACAATTAATCGTCACCTTACAAAAAGCCACCGAGCGACAAGATGAAGATGCGCGCTTAAAATCGACCTCACCGCTTGATGGTTTACGCATGTTTGTGCAGCACATTCACACCAATAATGCGGTTAAATTTGAAGACTTATTTTTAGGTGGCGTACTGGCATACGACTTAATTGACACTGTAGAGCCGCTTCCTGCCGCGCCCAATGCCAATAATGATTGCCCAGATTATTTATTCTACCTCGCAGAAACCTTGATATTAGTTGATCATCAAACTCAGCAAGCAGACATTGTCAGTCATCAATTTAATCAAGACCCAGGCATTAAAGCGCAGCTGCAAACACAAATCGATAGCGTCAGCCAGCAATGTACGACTCTGGGCGATGTCGCTACATTAGCACCGATTGACGCTGAGGCTGAAGTGAACATCAGCGACGAGCAATTCAAAAAAACAGTCGTCGATTTAAAAGAGCACATTGTTGCTGGCGATATTTTCCAGGTCGTGCCGTCTCGTTGTTTCAGCTTGCCTTGCCCTAATACATTAGGAGCATACCGCGCTTTAAGACTTACCAATCCCAGCCCGTACATGTTTTATTTTCGCGGCCCTGATTTCACCTTATTTGGTGCCTCACCAGAAAGCGCCTTGAAATACCACGCGGCTAGCAATCAAGTAGAAGTGTATCCAATTGCCGGCACCCGTAAACGCGGTAAAAACGCCCAAGGCGAAATCGACTTTGATTTAGACAGCCGTATCGAACTTGAGTTACGTTTAGACAAAAAAGAGTTGTCTGAGCATTTAATGCTGGTCGACTTAGCCCGCAACGACATTGCCCGTATTAGCCAAAGCGGCAGTCGTAAAGTGGCCGAATTACTTAAAGTTGACCGTTACTCGCACGTGATGCATTTAGTCAGTCGAGTCACAGGCCAGTTACGCAGTGATTTAGATGCCCTGCACGCTTATCAAGCCTGTATGAACATGGGCACCTTAGTGGGTGCCCCAAAAGTACGCGCATCACAATTGGTGCGCGAAGCTGAACAAGCTCGTCGCGGCAGTTATGGCGGCGCAGTGGGTTACGTTAACGGTTTGGGCGACATGGATACCTGCATTGTTATCCGTTCAGCGTTTGTTAAAAATGACGTCGCTTATATTCAAGCCGGTGCAGGTGTGGTGTTCGACTCAGACCCACAAGCCGAAGCAGATGAAACCCGTCAAAAAGCCCAGGCGGTGATTTCTGCCATTAAAATGGGAGGTGGTCTATGAGCAACTCTCACCCACAAGCGAGCGCTAAAATGAAATTATACCTACTCGATAACTTCGACTCGTTTACCTACAACCTTGTGGATCAATTCCGCAGTTTAGGCTGTGAAGTATTGATTTATCGTAACGATGTGAGCGCCGACTATTTAGCTGAAAAACTGATTAACGAAACTGGCAAAGCGGCCTTAGTGCTATCACCAGGGCCTGGCGCGCCACACGAAGCTGGCTGCATGATGGAGCTTATCGGTAAGGTTGCCGGCAAAGTGCCTATGCTAGGCATTTGTTTAGGTCATCAAGCCATGGCGGAATACTATGGCGGCAAAGTTGAGCGCGCGCCATTTGTCGTACACGGTAAAGCCAGCCCAACATTTCATAATGGCCAGGGTGTATTTGCTAACTTACCATCGCCACTGCCGGTGGCCCGCTATCACAGCTTAGTGGCCACTCGCGTGCCTGATTGCCTAGAGGTTATCGCCACCACCGAGGACATGCCAATGGCAATATTACACCCTCAACATCAAGCCGTTGGATTTCAGTTTCATCCAGAATCGATATTAACTACCCTAGGTAGCCAATTGCTGACGCAAACACTGGCTTATTTAACCCAAGACAATACTGCTATTGGAGGCGCATAATGGCTAACTTACAACCTTTATTCGACCAACTCTACCAGGGGCAACACCTCAACCGTGAGCAAACCGCCGAGCTGTTTAGTACGATTATTGAGGGCGAAATGGAACCGGCCACCATGGCGGGAATGTTAGTAGCTCTTAAAATGCGCGGCGAAACCATTGACGAAATCACTGGTGCTGCAGATGCTTTAAGACACGCCGCTAAGGCGTTCCCTCGCTCTAAAGCATCGATAGAAACTGGGATTGTCGATATTGTCGGCACAGGCGGCGATGGTTATAACACCATTAATATCTCAACCACGGCAGCCTTTGTGGCCGCCGCTGCTGGCGCTAAAGTGGCCAAGCACGGCAACCGCAGTGTGTCGAGTAAATCAGGCTCATCTGACTTATTATCCCATTGTGGTATCGCGCTCACGATGGCACCAGAAGCGGCAAGCCAATGTTTAGATGAGCTAGGGTTATGCTTTTTATTTGCGCCGCATTATCACGGCGGTGTCAGACATGCAGTGCCGGTTAGAGCGGCACTCAAAACCCGTACCATTTTTAATGTACTTGGGCCATTAATTAACCCTGCCAAGCCTGAGTCAATGCTACTTGGGGTTTATTCGCTCGAATTGATTGAGCCGATAGCACAAGTGCTCAATGCCCTTGGGGTAAAACGCGCCATGGTTGTGTACGGTAGCGGCTTAGATGAAGTGGCACTGCACGGCATTACCCATGTCGCAGAACTAAAAGACGGCGTGGTACGTACTTATCAGCTTACCCCTGAAGACCTTGGGGTCACGCGCGCGGATATCACCGCGTTAACCGGCGGCGAGCCTAGTGACAATGCGCTGATCACTCAAGCCATTTTACAAGGACAAGGCCAGAGCGCACATCGTGATGCGGTTGCCATCAATGCCGGGTGCGCCTTATACGTTAGCGGTATTTGCGCCTCTGTTGCGCAAGGTACACAATTAGCGTTAGCCACCTTAGCCACAGGTAAAGCCTACACACTTTTAACCGATTTAGCCGCTGCTAGCCAAGCTGGAGAAAACAATGAGTAACCCAGAAAGTAATGTATTAACGCGCATTGTTGATACTAAAGTTGCCCATATTGCAGCCCTTAAACTGCGCTTTCCTGAAGCCAGTTTGCAGCCTAAGATATCTGATCGCAGTTTATACTCGGCGCTTAAAGCGCCTAATGCACAATTTATTTTAGAATGTAAAAAAGCCAGTCCGTCTAAAGGACTTATCCGCCCAGATTTTAACGTCGAAGCCATTGCCGATATTTACAATCATTATGCTGCGGGTATTTCGGTGTTAACAGACGAAGAATTTTTCCAGGGCGACATGGATTACATTCCTCGGGTACGCGCTCGAGTGACTCAACCTATCATCTGTAAAGATTTCTTTGTCGACCCATATCAAGTGAAGCTCGCGGCCCATCAAGGCGCTGATGCCATCTTATTAATGCTCTCGGTGCTCGATGATGCTCAATATCGCCTGTTGGCCGACGAAGCCGCTAAGTATCAACTCGATACCTTAACGGAAGTCAGTAATGAGCCAGAGCTACAGCGAGCGATTGATCTTAATGCGCCGATTATTGGTATTAACAATCGCAACCTACGTGACTTGAGTACTGATTTAGCCACCACCGAACTTTTGGCGCCGCAAATCCCAGCGGATCGCGTAGTGATTAGCGAGTCAGGCATTTATAACCACCAGCAAACACGTCGTCTTAACCCGTTAGTGGATGGCTACCTTGTTGGCAGTTCAATCATGGCACAAGCCGATATCGACCTTGCCTGCCGTCAGCTTATTTATGGCAACAATAAAGTCTGTGGCTTAACCCGTATTGATGACATTGCTGCAGTCGCTAAAGCGGGTGCCGTTTTTGGTGGATTGATTTTCCACCCTAAATCGCCACGAGCCGTCAGCGCAGAAACAGCCGCCCAACTCATTGCCCAAATGCAGCAACAACACATCGCACTTAATATGGTCGGGGTATTTGTTAACGAACAGGTTGAAACCATTGCAACTTTAGCGCAAACACTCAATCTTTTTGCTGTGCAATTACACGGCAATGAAACCGAACTTGAAATTGATGCCCTGCGCGCATTGTTGACACAAAAGCAGCTCAGTACACAAATTTGGAAAGCCATTGCCATCGACAATCAAACAGGTGCCGTGGCTAACAAACCGAAAGGTGCTGACCGATATTTGTATGACAGCAAATCGGCCGAACAATTTGGCGGTACAGGCCAAACCTTTAATTGGCAAGCTGACATCGACAATAAGGCTGATGCCATGTTGGCTGGCGGTTTAACCCCAGACAATGTTTATCAGGCCAGTCAGCAAGGCTTTTATGGGGTAGATATTAACTCTGGTGTAGAATCAGCGCCTGGTCATAAAGATCATCAAAAACTGATTGCTGCATTTACCCAATTACGCCGTAACTAATTTGTATATTACGACACGATTTTTAGCGATAACACGATTACTCGAAGGGAACATTTATGACCGAGCTCAAGCTTAACCCTTATTTCGGCGAATACGGCGGCATGTACGTACCGCAAATTCTAGTGCCAGCCTTAAAGCAACTTGAAACCGCCTTTGTTGAAGCGCAGCAAGATGAAAGCTTTCAGGCTGAATTTACTGACTTACTGAAAAACTATGCGGGTCGCCCAACAGCATTGACCTTAACCCGTAACTTAAGCCCGAACCCAATGGTAAAAATTTACCTTAAGCGTGAAGACTTACTCCACGGTGGCGCGCACAAAACAAACCAGGTATTAGGCCAGGCATTATTGGCTAAACGCATGGGTAAAAAAGAAATTATTGCCGAAACAGGCGCTGGCCAACATGGTGTAGCAACCGCCCTAGCCTGCGCGCTTTTAGGTTTAAAATGTAAAGTCTATATGGGCGCAAAAGACATTGAACGCCAGTCGCCAAATGTGTTCCGCATGAAACTAATGGGCGCTGAAGTTATTCCAGTCACCTCTGGCTCATCAACCCTAAAAGATGCCTGTAACGAAGCCATGCGCGACTGGTCAGCAAGCTACGACAAAGCGCATTACTTATTAGGCACCGCCGCGGGTCCACATCCCTTCCCAACATAAAAAGCAAATGCTTGAAAAAGAAGGCCGCTTGCCTGATGCCGTGATCGCCTGTGTTGGCGGTGGTTCAAACGCCATTGGTATGTTTGCTGACTTTATCGATGAGCCATCTGTTGAGCTGATTGGTGTAGAACCTGCAGGTAAAGGTATCGACACCCCAATGCACGGCGCGCCGCTTAAACACGGTAAAACCGGTATATTTTTTGGGATGAAGTCACCGTTAATGCAAGACACTTCAGGCCAAATTGAAGAATCATACTCAGTGTCTGCCGGGCTTGATTTCCCGTCTGTTGGACCACAGCATGCACATTTGAATGCCATTGGCCGTGCTCGTTACGAGTCTGCCACCGATGATGAAGCACTAGACATGTTCCAAACTCTGGCTCGCTGTGAAGGGATTATTCCTGCATTAGAATCTGCCCACGCACTGGCGTATGCCGTTCGTATGGCAAAAGAAGCCACTAAAGAAACCATCCTCGTGGTTAACTTATCAGGACGTGGTGACAAAGATATTTTCACCGTGGCAGATATTCTAGAAGCCAAACAACAGGAGAGCGGCAATGAGTAACCGTTATCAAGCAACATTTGCAGCCCTTAAAGCCCAACAAAAAGGCGCGTTCGTTCCGTTTGTGACCATTGGCGACCCAGACCTTGAGCTATCGTTAAAAATTATTCAAACCTTGGTTGATAATGGCGCCGATGCCCTTGAATTAGGCTTTCCGTTTTCAGACCCACTCGCTGACGGCCCAGTCATTCAAGGTGCCAATTTGCGCTCTTTAGCCGCAGGCACTAAACCTGATGATTGTTTTGAGCTTATCGCTAACATCCGCGCACAACACCCAGACTTACCAATCGGCTTATTACTGTACGCGAACTTGGTGTTTGCTAACGGTATTGATGCATTTTATGCCAAAGCACAAGCGGTTGGCGTTGATTCAGTGCTTATTGCCGACGTGCCTGTTGAAGAGTCAGCACCTTTTGGTCAAGCAGCTAAAGCTCACGGTATTGCGCCTATTTTTATTGCGCCTCCTAATGCCGACGCTGACACATTAAAACTTGTCAGTGGCAGTGGCGAAGGCTATACCTACTTATTGTCGCGCGCAGGCGTAACAGGTACTGAGTCAAAAGCAGGCCAACCGATTGAAAATATTTTAGCTCAGCTTGCAGAGTTTAATGCCCCACCGCCATTACTTGGCTTTGGCATTGCCGAGCCTGAACAAGTTCGTGCCGCTATCAGCGCAGGTGCTGCTGGTGCTATTTCAGGGTCTGCTGTGGTTAAAATTATTGAAGCGCATCAACATGATGAAGCCACACTGTTGGCTAAGCTAGCGGAGTTTACCCGCGCAATGAAAGCGGCAACTTAACGTCGATTGGGTATATACCAAATAAAAGGAGCAACAGGTTTGCTCCTTTTTTTATGACCATGACATAATCATACCTAAATAACCTGAGCTCGGGATAATAAACGCTTCAAATATTATTCTCCCTCCTCCTCTCTAGTGCGGCTAAAAAATATTGCATTGCTTACAAGTCGTATCAGTGGATCACATTCGAGGGTAAAACCTGCTTCAATTGCCAATCACCTAGTGCTTACTGTTCATAAACGCTGTAGCCTCATGTACAATCGAACGTCATTACCTAGTTGATCGCCTTGCTAGTGCGATTTTCGACCTTTTTTTGTTTGAGATATTTATGAAGCAACTGTTAGATTTTTTACCTTTAGTGATCTTTTTTGCCGTGTATAAATTTTACGATATTTACACCGCAACGGGCGTATTAATCGCGGCAACGGCCATTCAATTAGTTGTCACCTACTTATTGTATAAACACATTGAAAAGATGCATTTAGCCACTTTTGCAATGGTGACAGTATTTGGGTCGTTAACCTTGTTTTTTCATGACGATGCCTTCATTAAATGGAAAGTCACTATCGTCTACGCCTTGTTTGCGATTGGATTAATTGTGTCACAAGTCATGGGAAAACCAGCGCTGAAAAGCATGCTCGGAAAAGAAATGACAGTAGGCGATAAAATCTGGACTCAGCTCACATGGTATTGGGTCAGTTTTTTTGTATTATGTGGTTTAGCAAATATTTATATTGCCTTTAGTTTACCGCTTGAAACCTGGGTAAACTTCAAGGTGTTCGGCCTTACTGCCCTCACCTTAATTAATACAGTAATAACCGTTGTTTATCTGTACAGAAATATGCAAGAAGAACCAATTAACCCTGAAGATGGTCAGTGATCATCAATTCGTATTTCAATAAGGAAGCCGTCAATATGTGGTACATGATTTCATCTCAAGACGTAAAGAATAGCTTAGAAAAACGTATGTCAGTTCGCGCAGACCATTTAGCTCGCTTACAAGCTTTAGCTGATGAAGGTCGCTTATTAACGGCTGGGCCACACCCTACCATTGACAACGAAAATCCAGGTGACGCAGGCTTTACTGGTTCATTGGTGGTTGCTGATTTCCCATCTTTAGAAGACGCACAAGCCTGGGCTGACGTTGACCCGTATATTGCTGCAGGTGTTTATAAAAGCGTTATCGTTAAGCCATTTAAACGAGTATTGCCTTAATGAAGATTGTTTCATTTAACATTAACGGTCTGCGCGCACGCTTGCATCAATTGCAAGCGCTAATCGACAGCCATTCGCCAGACATTATTGGCCTGCAAGAAACCAAAGTGCACGACGAAGCCTTCCCATTGGCAGACATTGAAGCCATGGGTTATAAGGTTCATTATCATGGTGGTAAAGCCCATTATGGTGTGGCTATGCTGTCTAAGGCTGAGCCTTTAAACATTATTAAAGGCTTTGAAACCGACGAAGAAGATGCTCAGCGCCGTTTAATCATTGGTCAGTTCAAACAAGATAATGGCCGTACATTAACCGTATTCAATGGTTATTTCCCCCAAGGCGAAAACATTAACCATGAAACGAAATACCCAGCCAAACGTAAGTTTTATCAAGATTTGATGCTGCACTTAGAAAAGCACCATCAAGCAGATGAAGACATCGCGATTATTGGTGATATTAATATTTCACCCACTGATTTAGATATCGGCATTGGCGATGTCAATGCAAAGCGTTGGTTAAAAACCGGTAAATGCAGCTTTCAGCCAGAAGAACGTGAGTGGTTAGCGCGTCTGCAACAATGGGGCTTTATTGACAGTTTCCGTCATTTACACCCAAGTCGAACTGAGCGTTATTCATGGTTTGACTATCGCAGCAAAGGCTTTGATGACAACCGCGGACTGCGTATTGACGTGATTTTGGTCACTCAGCCTATGGTTGCCCGCCTCGTTGAATCTGACGTTGATTATGATTTACGCGGCATTGAAAAACCGTCTGATCATGCGCCCATCTGGACAACATTAAGTTAAGCAGTCTTGTGACTTAGACAGTCTAGCTAAAACTTGTTCAACAAAAAATGCTACGCCATTAATGGTGTAGCATTTTTTATTGGCTTTAAAAAAAGTAGCGGCTAGACACTTGCCATTGCTGTTCAACAAGATCGATTGGTTGGTTTAGATACTTTCTTGCAGGCCTAGTTGAATCAATCACATTGTATTCAAACTGCATAAACCAGGGTCTATCAAGCTGATATTGATAAGCTATAGTAAACGACTGCCCATCCTCGTTGTTATCATCTTCAGGTGTGTCATCGTTATCAGTAACCGAGAAATCTTCTACTCGTAGACTGACTCTGTGCTGCGACCAACGCTTACTAAGCATGATATAACCAGAGTGAAAGTCATTATCGACCACGGGCCAGCCATCGGTATTGGTCATTAAGGTATTGCCTTGCATATACTGGCTGATTAAATTGATCCCCATGGGCAAACGCCATTTGGCGCCAATATGACCGAATTGAGTTAACCACACATACTGGCCTTGCTTAACAATTAAGGTATCCGCGTTATTGTCGTAATATCCGGCTTGGACACTGCCTTTTTCGCGCCAGGTCCACTTAGCTACAACATGAGCACCAATATGATCATCGAGCTCAGTAAAGGGGTCTGAGTTTGCTGCTTGCTCGTCGAGCATACCGCCAGGTTGCATTGCCGGTATGGTGGTGATGGGAAGGGTTTCTTGTAATAATGTTTGCCGCGAACTTTGCGTCCAACCATGCCACGCGAGCATGGCACCCGTGGTGTCGTTATACATAAATGCTTCGGCTGTTACCGAAAAATCATGAGCTGATTGGCGGTATTTGCCTAAAGACTCTACCGTGGTTGACAAACCGATGTGCCTTACCTCTTCAGCAAGCCAGCTGTTCATTGTCGAATAACTTAAACTGTAAGGCGATGCCCATGCTGTGGCGACGTTTTCTAATGAAATTTGGGGGTACATTAAGCCAAATTCGACATCGAGTCGAATACCCGATTCGCTTGGAATATCGCGATAACGCACCCTGGCTTCAGTTAAGCCAATGCCATTGTTGAAACCATCCATATAGCCGTTCGCAACAATACGGCTAGACCAAGCGTCGCCCCACTGAGCCTGGTAATTCAGCCCAAGTTGCGACAACGCAATTTGGCCGCCATTGTTGGCAGCAAACTTACCCAATCCGCCATCAAGGTAAGAATCGATACTGTCTGCATACTTTATACGGGTATCAAGTACGCCACTGACATGATGCTCAACACCACCCCATTCCATCGCCGCGACGCTTATGTGCAAGGTTAAAAGCGATAAACAGATGCTGCGAGTTATTAAGCGGTTGATAATCATCACTCCTATACATAAGCAGATTGGCTTAACCAATCATTAAATTGCCGCTCTGGTAATGGCCTAGACAAATAAAACCCTTGACCCATTTCACAATGGCGCTCAGTGAGCCATTGCAAGGTCTCTTTATCTTCAATACCTTCTGCAACGACTTTAAGTCCTAGGTTATGCGCCAATTGTAAGGTTGATTGCACAATGATCTGGTCAGCCTCGGTATGCAGTAATTTTTGCACAAAAGACTTATCAATTTTAAGTTCATCTACAGGCAATTGTTTTAATTGCGCTAATGATGAATAACCCGTTCCATAATCGTCAATAGATAAGGTCAAACCATTGTTACGTAATAAGGTCAGCTGTTTAATCGCAAGCTCAGGATCTGACACGACCGCATCTTCGGTGATTTCAAGGGTCATTGCCGATACGGGCACGTTTTGTTCAGCCAAGGTATTTATCACCCAATAACAAAACTGTTCGTCTTTTAAGTTCTCAGCTGAAATATTTACCGCAATACACATATCGATGCTTTGTGTTTGCCAACGATGATATTGCGCCATTGCCTCGGTAATGACCCAGCGAGTGAGCGCATCCATTTGCATGGTTTTTTCAGCAATAGGAATAAATGTATCAGGCGGAATAATGCCGCGTTTAGGATGTATCCAGCGCACTAAGGCTTCAACATGGGTAATTTTCTGCTGGGCTAAATTCAATTTAGGTTGGTAGTAAAGCACTAATTGATTTTGTTCAATTGCTTCTTTCAGTTCATTAATTAATTGAAAACGTTCAATACTGTTTTTATCGATATTAGCATCGTAAATTTGATAATCGCGCTTGTTCATTTTAGCATGCTGCAACGCAGTATCGGCTTGCCTTAATAAGGTCACAATATCAACACCAGGCTGAGAAAAGCTCACTCCCGCGGTAAACTGTAAATGCAGCGAGATATCTTTATAACAATAGTGTTGACCAATTTGTACTTGCAACATGGCAAGAAAAGCGTCAAAGGTTGAGCGCTCAAACTCTTTAAAAGCCAGTACAAACTCATCACCCGATAAACGACATGCCAAGGCGTTAGGGTTGATATGGCACAAACGCTTAGCCACTTCTTTTATCACTTCATCACCCACAACATGACCTAACGTGACGTTCACCTCGGTCATACGGCGAATATTGATTAAGCATATCGCCATCGATGAACCCGCCTCAATCCAAGGTTTACACACCCGGTGTAGTTGGTTTCGATTAGCTAAATTAGTTAAGGGATCATGAAAGGCTTGATGCTCAATAGCTTGCTCACGCGCCACAATCGCCTGTTGCATTGAGGTAAACTCACTCGCTAGCTGCTGTAACTCAACGCTCGAATCGACACTCACATTCGAATGGTAGTTTCCTTTAGCAATAAACCGCGCTTGGCCAATTAATTGCTTAATGGGCCGAGTAATTGTGCCCGAAATCCAAAAAGCCAATAATAATGATACAGGCAGCATTAGCAGCAACACCGCCACTTGTTGTAACCATTGCGACTCTAGTGAGGCCAGTAAATCAGAGCGCGATTTAAACATGTAGGCATGTAATGATTTATTATCCACCTCACCTAAAAATTGCTTCCATAAAATGAAGTCATTATCGAGCTGATCTTTAACAATATATTGAGTCACTAGTTGGGTATCATGTTGCTCTATTGCCAAGCCAGAATGACCTACATTAGTAATGGTGTCTTGCTCAATTAACATAAAGCCACTGTTCAACCCGGTGAGTTTTTGCAAAGAGTTAGCTAATGAATCGCCAATTAAAAAACCAAAACCCACCCAACCAATTACGCTATTACCACCGCTGGTCAGCGGCGAAAACTTGATTTGATATAACTTGTCATCAAGCAAATAAAACGGACTGATTTGGTCAAACTCAGTGTCAATTTGGTAACGAAAAGGCGCATGTTGCTCTGAACCTAACGCCACCACTTCTTGACCCAAATCATCTTGCGAGGCAACCAACTGCCCTATTATCGTACCGTCACCGGACACCGCCATGGCGAGTGACGCATTAATTCGGCTACGATGATTATTGAGCGCCACCAAAAAACTGCGGTTGTCACCGTCAATAAATATGTCTTTTAAGCCAAAGTCTTTTGCCGCGGTAGAGGCAAACGCCGCCAAATAATAATTACGATTATCGTATTGCGACTCAAACACTAAACTCGCTACCTCAAGTTGATTGGCAACGTATTGTTGTTCGAGCCGTTGATTAGATTGATATGAAAGCCAAAAAGACAGGGCCAGTACCGCAATAATAACCAATACAAAAAACGCAAAAATCCGTGTCTGCAGACGATTAAACAAAACCAATATTAATATCCCTCTAGGAATTCAAATTCATCTAAACTTTGTTGTTTAGGGATACTATCAAATTCTGCCTCTAAGGTAATGGTGAGTGGTTGTTCTTGAGGTAAATGAAATGTTTGTGACTGTTGGTTGTCGGTGAGCTTTAATTGCGGATGCCATACCTGCACAGTAAAGTCATCCTCTGGCAGTGAATTAAACACAACCAGCCCTTGGCTGTCAGTGATAGCATAAAATGGCGAATCAACCACCAGTAAATGTCCTGACATCCAGTCATGAATATTACATCCCATCGACACATGCCCTGCTTTTTCAAACAACATTAACTCTTGTGCTTGCTCATTACGCAATTTAAATGAAAATCGCTTTGGGCCTAAGGCTGAATAGATATGGTGAGTGATGTCATCTTCGTTGACAAACGCAACCTCTTGGCCTTTTTGCACCACAGTAATATAAGGTGAAAATTGTTTATCTTTTTGATGAACCTCAGCTTTTACTGGCACAAAATCAACCACAAGATTAGCATCATGATGCGGCTGTAAGTACACCACTAAATCTGCTGCGGGTTGGCCTTGTTGATTGAGCACAGTAATTTGCTGCGCGTTGGCGCTGAGCGTAAACAACAAACCGATTACGCTAGCCAACAATATTCTAAAACTAGACTTTAATTTAGCACCACTTACACACAAAACAGCCATCAACACTCCTTTATTAAACTAAGCTTTCATTCTCTGAGTCATACCAATCATAATAGACCAAACAACAGCATGATTTATTTCATGTTAGTTATATTTTATATTGGCTTAAAATTTCAGCGAGACCTTTAGATGAGTCATTAAGCTCTTTAGCTAATGCGGTTGACTGCTTACCCGAGATTCTAATGGTTTCTGATTGTTGGCGAATACGATTAATTTGCCCTGAAATATCACTCGCCGACGTGCTCTGCTGTTCGGCTGATGCAGCAATCTGACTGCTCATATCAAACACCGATTCAATTGAACCCGCCATTTGTTTAATATCATCACCCACACCTTTAATACTCACACAGCCTTGATCGGCCTGTTCAACAATCACGTTGGTAATATGGGTTAAATTTTTAGAGCCCTTTTGCAGCCCTTCAATCATTTTTTGAATTTGCACCGTGGCTTCCTGCGTGCGGCCAGCAAGGGTTCTCACCTCATCAGCAACAACGGCAAAGCCTCGGCCTTGTTCACCTGCGCGAGCCGCTTCAATGGCAGCATTTAATGCCAATAAATTAGTTTGTTCAGAAATACTGTCGATGGTCGTCACAGCGTCATTAATTTGAGTGGCATCAAGAGACAATTGTTCTACAGATGAAAACGCTTCGCCTATGCGCTCAGATAGGTAGTTAATTCGCTTAACCGCGTCGTCAATTTTTTGCTGACTTTGCTTCATTTGCTGCGCATTATTTTGCGTATATGACGAGGTTTCACCCGCATGATGAGACACATCAGCAATAGCTGAGGTCATTTGCTCCATTGCATGAGACACTGAATCTAAAAAGTGATGTTGTTGATCTATTAGCTCATCATTTGTCACCGCCTGATGATTAAACTCATTCGCCGCAGTTGCTAACGTTTGCGCATTGTCGCGTATGGCCTTAACCATTTCACTCATGTTATCAGCGCAGCGGTCAATATCTTTGGCAATTAAACTAAAATCATCGGTACCAAAAAAGTTTAACCTAAAACTTAAATCCCCATCAGCTAAGCGTTTAATGGCCATGTACATGTCCCACAGTCCACCGCCTAATGAGGTCGAAATCCAATAGCTTAATTGAAACAGCGGCAGTAATCCCACTAGTGCGATGATCAGCATAAATTGCGCATCCCCCAAAGGAGCTTGCTCCCACTGGGCTACATTCTGATTTAAAGACAAATACTGATTACCAACTCTTGCAGCAGCGGTGACGGTATCCCCTACTCGGCCAGTGTTCTCACGAGAGGTTAATTGTAATTGATTGTCAGAGGCAAATTGCTGAAGTTCAGCTGCGGGTAAATTCTGTTGGTTGGCGACAGCGGCAAAACTTTGCACACTGGCGCTGACTCTGGCTTGTGATGCCTGCCCGATAAGAGCGTTTGCTTGCTGGTAGTTAAGTAATGCAATCACACAGGTAATTGCCGCGACCATTGAACACACAATCCAAAATTTACCGTTAAGGCTGAATTTAATCATGATTGCGTCAATTTTTCTAAACTGGATTTGCTTCATCTTTACGCTTCCTAAGGCAATTTAATGCAAACGAAAACTTTATTGGAAAATCAATCTATTTGTGGGATTCAACTCTATATCAGTATAGCCGAGCGAGTCGATTCCATTGTTGAGCCAATCAAAAAAAAGTAAAAATGCCTAAGTGCGAATACACTTAGGCATTTGGCTTAACTTTTATCGACTTAAATTAGTAAAACTTAAGTGCTACATCCAGTAAATTTACTGTCTAAGGCAGTTAACACTACACCGCGAGCACCTTATTTAACGGTAAGTCACGATAACGTTTACCCGTTGCGGCAAAAATGGCATTGGTTAAACTTGGCGCAACAGGCGGTACCCCAGGCTCACCGACACCAGCAGGTTTGGCCGTCGACGAGACAATATGCGTTTCAATGTCAGGGCATTGCGGTAAACGCAGCTGCGGATAATCATGAAAATTAGATTGCACCACTTTGCCATTTTTAAAGCTAATATCGCCCATCATCGCAAGGCTTAACCCGAAAATCACCGCACCTTCTAACTGCGAATGAACGCGATCAGGATTCACCACAGTGCCGGCGTCCATTACCGCGATAGATTTAATCACTTTTAGCTGATTATCAACCACTTCAACTAATGTCGCTACCGCCACATAACTCACAAAACTGCGGTGTACCGCCATGCCCCACCCCTGGTTTTTAGTCGCTTTAGGCGCTTTGGCCAGCGCAGCTTCTAGAGCATCTAACACCTTAAGGTATCGAGCAACATCAACCGGATGATCCGCAAACTCTTCACCATAGTTTGCGTATTTAAAGTGATTATTTTCAAAGTTTTCGATACGTGGTTTACCTAATAATTGGCGCCACATATCAATACAGGGTTTGTTGGCATTGACCGCAAGTTCATCTACAAAACTGCCCATGCCAAATGCATGCTGAATATTACACACTGAGCGCATCCAACCAATACGAGTATGGGCAGTGGCCTTAACGGCTTCAAGTTGAATATGCTCTAGTGCTAATGGCACATCGCGAAAACCAAGATCTAGCTCTCCGTCTGACGGATATTCAACTCCTTCAGCAAAGGTTGAACTAATCGCAGGAAATCCAGTGCGCGTAAGTAAAGCCGTGGGCAACTTGTTGTCATCAACTTTTGCCTGGTACATTTGCGCACTAATCGCATGGTAATAACCATTTTGAATTTCGTCTTCACGGCTCCAACAAACCTTAACCGGCTTATTAAGTCTTTGCGATAAAATAGCGGCTTCAACACTAAAGTCAGGCTTTGATTTACGTCCAAAGCCGCCACCCAGTAAGGTTACATTAACCTTAACTTGTTCTTCTTTAAGCCCTAATGCACCTGCTACATTCTGTTGAGTGCTTTGCGGCGTTTGGCTTGATGCCCATAACTCACAACCATCTTTGGTCACACTCGCCGTTGCCACGGGAGGTTCCATCATGCCATGGGTCAAATAAGGCACGGTGTACACAGCCTTAACCATATTTTCAGCTGGCCAGTCGTTAACAGTTGCACCCAATTGGCGGACAATCTTACCTGGCTGATTAACCCGCTCAACAAGCCCTTTAAGGTACTCATCTGAGTCGTGACTGTCGTTGATAGACTCAGACCAGGTTATTTTCAACGCTTTACGCGCTTCAATCGCACTCCAACTGTTGGTGGCAATCACAGCGACGCCACCAAGTGGCTGAAATAACGGCGCACCTTTAGGCACCGGTAAGGTAATAATATCGACAACACCCGCAATGCTGCGCGCTTTAGTGTCATCCAGAGTGACAACATCACTCCCCAGAACAGGTGGTCGAGTAATACTGGCGTATAACATGCCATCAAGCTTAATATCATAACCATACTTGGCTTTGCCTGTGAGCATAGCGTCCATGTCGACAATGGTATGTGACTTACCAATATGAATAAATTCACTTTCAGGTTTCAACTTCACCGTTTCTAAGTCAGGCATAGCAAGCTTTGAAGCTGCAAGCGCTAAATCACCATAAGAGAGTGTTTTATTGCTGTCTTTATGATGCACTTTATGTGCTTTAGCAAACACTTCAGTGACAGGGACATTCCATTGCTGTGCAGCGGCTTGTTCTAACATGGTACGGGCGGTAGCGCCCATTTGACGCATACGTTGATAATGCTTACGAATACTGCGACTGCCGTCGGTATTTTGGCTGCCATAACGCTTATCGGCTAAACCTTGCACCACAACGACGTTTCCCCAATCCGCTTCAAGCTCATCGGCTAATACTTGTGGAATACCCGTACGAATACCCTGGCCCATTTCAGAACGATGGCACGTTAGGTAAACCTTGTTGTCTTCACCTATGGCGACAAATAAATTCATTAATGCTTGTTTGTCTTGGGCGAGCGCCATTGGACTCCAAGCTAAACTGGTTCCACCAAGGGCTAAACCACCACCCACTGCACCAAATAACTTAAGCACATTACGACGGCTAATATTTTCAACTGCGGTAAATGTCGTCATGATTAAGCCTCCGATACTGATTTGATTGCCGCTTTGATGCGCGGATAGGTTCCACAGCGGCATATGTTGCCCGACATGGCATCATCTATTTGTGCATCGGTTGGTTTTGCTGTGGTTTTTAATAGTGCAGCAGCAGACATTAATTGTCCTGCCTGACAATAACCACATTGAGGCACGTTGTGTTCTAACCAGGCTTGCTTAAGTTTTTGTGCTTCAAGACCTTCAATCGTAGTGACTTGTTTACCCTGCACTTGCTTTAGACTGGTTAAACAGCCGCGCATGGGGCTGCCATCCACATGAATAGTACACGCACCACATAAGCCCGCGCCGCAACCAAACTTGGTCCCAGTAAAACCTAGGATGTCACGCAATGCCCATAACACCGGCATGTTGGGGTCGGCATCAAGGGTAAAGTCCTTACCGTTGACCAGTAGTTTTTGTGTTGAGGTTGTCATAATCACTCCTTAATTAGGGCAGACGGTATACTGATATAAATTATTGCAGTCTCGTCGCAATGACTTGCAGCTACATCACGTTACTTGAATTCGATTAAACTTAGCTGAACTGGCTTAAGTTAAGTTCAGCGGATTATGGTTGATTTAGCCAATGAGCTAAATCGGCAGGGGTATCAATATCGCGGGCGGCATTATCGATAGGCAATATAGTGACATTATTATTTTTTGCATGTTGCTTTAACACGCTTTTAGCGCCTTTATCGCCTTCTATCGACATTAGCGCGCTAAAATCATCCGCTAAAAAAATGGCAGGCACACCCACATCTTGCAGGTAAAAACTGCAGCAGGTTTGCCTGTTATGCAAAAAAGCCTCTATTAAACTCAAATACTCATTTGCAGTGATGGCGACTTGATCGGCTAATACCAACAATAACGCATCCGCTTTAGCGTCAATTGCATAAGCCACAGCCTGTTTTACAGAACTCGATAACCCAGTTTGCCAATGTGGATTGATTATCCTCGGCAAACCTTCAGTCATCGACAGAATATCATCATTAATATGCGCGCCTAACACCACTGCTGCAGGGGCGATATTGGCAGTTTGAGTCACCTTTTTGAGTATTGCAATGCTATGCGCTAAAAGGCTTTGCCCGCCCTGAATTGGGGCGGTAATTTTACAACCATTAAAGCGACTACTGGCACCTGCAGCCAAAATAACCGTGGTAATATTGGCCGTTAATTGCGCTGTCATGGTTATAACATCACACTATCAAGGCTGGTTAATTTGCTGTGATACAGCACGCCATGACACTGAGATAAAATACTCAATGCTACAGAGCCCGGTAGCTCACCACCTAACGCTAAACCTGCAGGTGCTGAGAAATAGCCATTAAAATCATCTAGACTTAATTGGGCTAATTCAAGCACTTTGTCACGGCGATGCACTGGGCCTAATAACGAGATATACGCTAATGACAAAGGTTGCAAAGTGGCCAATGTTTTAGCATCTATTTGCAAATTATGGCTCATCACAAATGCCGCATCTAAAGTATTGAGTAAGTCAGAAGAGACACTTGGGCACGGGTGCTTAATAATTTGGCAACCGGGAAAGTCATAAGTGCGAGCATAAGCGGTACGCTCATCAAAAACAGTGACTTTCCAACCCATGGTTTGGGCCATTTGTGCAATAGGTTTCGCGTCTAAACCGCCACCAAAAATACCAATGTGCACCGGAGGACGAAGTGGAATATTTAATAGCGTCGTATCTTGCTCAATCACTTTTTTAGTTTTGGTATTCAGGGTAACCGTAATCTGGCCATCTTGATTTTGTTCAATGAACTTACCAGAAACCGCATTGCTCGGCGCGCCATCATCGGCAATATTAAGCTGATATAAGCCGCTATCACCGCGCATTAATGCATCGTGAACGTTCACTAACCCTAAGTAATTGTTCGCCTTATTGAGCGACACCATCATAATGTTGACGATACCACCACAACCAAGTTGATAACTGGTATCAGACTCATCTGTGGCATCGTAAGTTAATTGCAAAACTTGCTGGGTTTGGATTGCACGCTGGGCATGGCGACGAAGATCGGCCTCAAGGCAACCGCCACTTAACATGCCTAAGCTTTTACCCATAGGGTGAAATAACATGATAGCGCCGGGTTTACGATAAGAAGACCCTTGCACTTGAGTTAACACTGCTACAACCCAGTCTTCTTGATAAGTAGGTAACCAGGTATCGAGTAAATCAACAAGGTGTTGAACCATGAAAACTGTCCATCATAATAAACGCAGCCTTCTAAGCTAACAGACTGCCTTTACAATGCAAATAATCAATGGTTTCAATTTATGTCGTAATTTTATGAATGGCTTACAAATAGATAATTTTTAGTCAAATAACTGGTCAGCAACAAACGGATTATGCTGGCGTTCATCCTCAAAAGTCGACATAGGTCCGTGACCGGGAATAAAGTTCACATTTTTCCCTAATGGCCATAGTTTAGTGGTAATAGAATGTAATAAGTCCTGGTGATTAGACTGCGGAAAATCAGTACGACCAATGGAGCCACGAAACAACACATCGCCCACCCAGGCTAAATTTGAACTGGCGTTGTAAAACACAATATGGCCCGGAGTATGGCCTGGGCAATGCAATACACTTAAGGTTTGCTCACCAACGCTCACCTCATCACCTTCTTTGAGATACTGCGTGGGTTCAAATGCTTCTGTACGCGGAAAACCGAAATTTTGGCTCTGCTTCACTAAGTTTTCTAACCAAAATTTATCTGCCTCATGCGGGCCAATAATGGGCACCGATAAATTAGCCGCTAAACTGGCAGCGCCACCAACATGATCAATATGGCCGTGAGTCAGTAAAATTTTCTCCACTGTTAAACCCAATTTGGTCACTTCAGCCAAAATACGTTCTATATCGCCACCGGGGTCAACCACCGCTGCTTTTAAGGTTTTTTCACACCAAATAACACTGCAATTTTGTTGAAAAGGGGTGACAGGGATGATTTGATACTTCATCGACAACCTCGCGCTTATGATCATATGTTGATTATCAGTTAATTTTACCTAGGCAGTGTTGATCTAGATAGCTTTTTAATGTGATACCCATCAAGCTTTGCATTGTTGATGTACAATATAAGTAATAAAAAAATGCGATTGCAACCCGCAAAGACTCAGTAGGCGATATATGCACATTGATAACACCTTATCAGACATCAAAGTTCGTAAACATTTTTTCTCGGTACCGCTCGATTATCAACAAAGCCCCAGTAAGCAAATTACCGTCTTTGTGAGAGAAATTGTTAGCGTTGAAAATCAACATAAGCAACTACCTTATTTAGTGTTTTTTCAAGGCGGTCCGGGCTTTGCGGCCGTAAGGCCTGTGAGCAATAGTGGTTGGATTAAACGGGCGTTAACCGAGTACCGAGTATTATTGCTTGATCAACGTGGCACGGGGTTATCAACACCAGTCAATGCCACCAGCTTAAGTTACATGAGCGCCACAGACCAAGCTGATTATTTAACTCACTTTCGTGCTGACAATATTATTCGCGATGCCGAGTATATTCGCACTAAGCTGTCACCCGGCGAGCCATGGAGTATTTTAGGCCAAAGCTTTGGTGGATTTTGTGTATTGCATTATTTATCTGCCGCGCCAGAAGGCTTAAAAGAAGCTTATATTACTGGCGGTATTCCATCATTAACCCGCACGGCAGATGAGGTGTATCGAGCGACTTATCAGCGCGTGATTGCCAAAAATAATGACTTTTTTACTCGCTTTAAAGATGCGCGCAGCTTAGTCGACAATTTGGCCAAATATATTTTCGACAATAAAGTGTATTTAGCGACAGGCGAATTACTCACCGTTGAAAAACTCCAGCTCCTTGGCATTAATTTAGGTATGGAGCAAGGGCCAGAAGCTGTTTATTATTTGCTGGAACAGGCCTTAATAGACACGCCCCATGGTATTGATGTAAACCCATTATTTTTACATCAATTTAACCAGTTTCTTGATTACAACACCAACCCCATTTTTGCCTTAATGCATGAGTCAATTTACTGCCAGCAACACGCTTCAGCCTGGGCAGCGCATAGAGTCAGAGCCGAGTTAAGCCAATTTAACTATCGACCAGATAAAGCATTATTATTTACTGGCGAAATGATATATCCGTGGATGTTTGCACAATTTGAACAACTTGAGCCTTTACAGCAAGCAGCAGATTTAATCGCCGCGAAAAAAGATTGGCCAAATTTGTATAACCTTGAAACACTGTCCGCGAATAAGGTTCCGGTGGCGGCAGCCATTTATAGTGAAGATATGTATGTTGAAATGCAATACAGCCTAGAAACAGCCAAACAGGTGGGTAATCTTAAATATTGGCTCACTTCAGAGTATGAGCACAACGGCATTAGAATGGATGGCGAACGTATTCTCGATAAGCTCATTAGCCTTAATCGCGGCCATTGTTTGCGTTAAACTCTGATAATCAATACCAAATAACCCGAGCATAAAAAAGAGGCATAAGATTGAATCTTATGCCTCTTTTTATGGGGATTGTACCGTTTTACAACGATTAAGCCATTACAATACTTGCAATACTTGCTCAGCCGCTAAGCGAGACTTAGGTAGTTTAGCATTGTAGTCTTCATCTGAATGATGGTAACCAAAAGCTAATGCCACATCACATACAAAACCATCAAGCTCTTTAGCAAAGATTTGACCAAGCATTTCGCTGTCAACACCTTCCATTGGAGTAGAGTCGATACCTAGACGTGCAAGTGTGTGCATGGTGTTACCCAGTGCTAAATAAGTTTGTGACTTAGTCCAAGCTGCGTTATTACCCGCTTCGTCTGTGTTTAAATCCACAAACGCAAACGCGCCAAATGCACCTTCACGATCTTCTGGCTTAGTACGGCCATCAGTAATGCCCTGATCTACCACTTTGGCGTAATCGTCACGAGTATACTTAGGGTTATAAGCAAACAATACTGTGTGCGAAGCCGCTTTAGCATGTGGTTGGTTAAACTGGAATTTGTTAGCAAAAGAGTCATGCAAACGTTGCTTGGCTTCATCACTTTCAATCACGATAAACTTCCATGGTTGAGAGTTAATTGATGAAGGTGATAACACCATTGCATCATAAATAACGGCTAAGTCTTCAGCTGATACGCGCTTAGTCGCATCGTAGCGTTTTGCTGTGTAACGTTTTTCTAAATCAGAAATAATAGCGTGGGTCATGTGATGCTCCGTAAAAATGTTAAACAACTAATAATGTTTAGATATCGATATCAACTGGATTATCGATAAATTTTTATGCTCATTATCTGCTCAGCAATTGAGTGCTGATAATTTGCAAAATCTGGATAATACAATTCAAACGAGTCTGAGCTGTATGGTTAAAAAATCGGTATTCGATAGCACCGTTTAATCAGCGCTATTTTGTGATTACAGCTATATGGTGCTTAGGTTTGCTTTTTCAATGCGGTAAACAGCTTTAACGCCATTTAATTGAACAGCCCATGCTGGCCGTTTGCTGTTTCGGGCCTTTATTAATGGCTGCAATCATCTGCATCGCATTGACTAATTCAGGCTCACGATTTGGATCATCTTCCAAACGTGCATCGTCTAGGCGACCACGATATTGCAACTCACCAAGGTGATTAAAACCAAAAAAATCAGGGGTACACACTGCGCCATATTGCTTGCCGACGTGCTGGTCTTCATCGACCAAATACGGAAATGAGAAACCGTGTTGCTCGGCAAAGCGAAGCATATTAGCTGGCGAATCTGCGTCAACTGTTTGATAGTCATTCGACATCACAGCCAACACGTTAATTCCTTCTGCCATCAATTGCTGGGTGTCTTTAGCCAAACGCGATGCGATGGCTTTAACATAAGGACAATGATTACAAATAAACATAATCAACAAACCCTTTTCACCCAAATGTTCACTCATGGTAAACGCATCACCATTAGGATTTTTTAAAGTGAAATCGGGTGCTTTCCAGCCAAAGTCACAAATCGGCGTATCGAGTAACATATTTATTTACCAATATTGATGGGTTGATGCTGCACTGAGTTCACTGACACCAACTCTTTGGCAAACCATATTTTGTTGAAGTCATCATACCGATATTTTAAATCGCCATAAACATCATAAAAATTGAAACATTTTCAATTTTTATTTAATAATCGAATGAAGGGCTAACGAGCTTGGCGGATGAAAATTACCCACAAGATTGCCAGCCCCTTAAGCGGTACAGCAAAATAAATGGCATATATAAGGATTTATTTTAGCGTTGGCCCAGAGACCTCGGCCCGATAACCTTGATGGCTATCATCGGCAACAAACTCAATAAAGTGCTCAATGCTATCAAGGCTATCTTGTTGATAGTGTGATACATATAGCAATTGGGTTAACTGCTCTTTGGCAATAAGCTCAAGTGAGTTTTTAATCAGCCTGCGGCCTAAGTAATCTAAGCCTTGGTAGGGTTCATCGAGGATCAATAATGTTGGCTGCTTAACAATTGCCCGCGCAATTAACAATAAACGTTGTTGGCCATACTCTAACTGTTTAAATGCGGTTTTAGCTAAATGCCCCATATGTAACATGGCTAACCATTCGGTTGCTATAGCCACTTGCTGTTGCGTAGGCTTTTGATACAAACCAATCGAGTCATAAAAGCCCGACACAATCACATCAATGGTACTGCAGTTAACACGATACTGCATATGCAGCGCTGACGACACCATGCCAATATGTTGTTTGATTTCCCAGATGCTTTCGCCCGAGCCTCGTTTTTTACCAAAGATATCGATATCGTTGCTATAGCACTGCGGGTGATCGCCAAAAATAAGGCCTAACAAGGTACTTTTACCACAACCGTTTGGCCCTTTTACTTGCCAATGCACACCATTATCAATACGCCAGTTCACCCCAGAAAAAATCACTCTATCGCTGTAAGCAACTCGGCCGTTATGCAGTTCAAATACCGGGTCGGCAAACTTGGCACAGTGACGGTGACGTCGAATAAGTGCTAATAGCTCTTCACTTTGCTGCCCAGACTGTGCGGTTAATTGATGAATAACTGGATGATTAACCCATTGGTCTTTGCTCATCACACTGTCGAGTTTACCCTGGTTAAACAAGGCTATTTTCTCTATCCACTGCGGCATATCTTCTTCGCGCGATACCACAACCAACATTTGCATGGTGTGTGATAGTTGCTCAAGAAACGGGGTCAAGGTGCTTCGATGCTCAATATCAAGCCCTGCATAGGGTTCATCTAATACTAAAAAAGGCGCTTTTGTCGCCAGAGCTCTGGCTAACATGACTCTGCGACCTTCACCGGTAGATAATTGACTAAAGCTGCTTTGACTGAGGTGGGTTAAATCTAACTGTTGCAATAATTGATGGCTTAAATTGTTATCATGGCACTGATCATAAATAACTCTAAAAACAGTGGTTTTAGGGTCGGTATACCCCAGAGATTCGCTGTCATCCTGCTCTAAAATATCTTCAAGCAATTGCTGTTGTTGTTGCAATGACACAAATGCAACTTGTGATGGGTCGGCCCCAGTGATTTGCCCCGAATACGCAAGGGTTTTGTCGTCAGCTGATTGGGTCAGTAATTGGCCGAGCATTTCACCCACATCACCTTCGGTACTAAACACCCCCCAAGATTGTTGCGACTCAATACGCCAGTCATCAATATTCATCGTGACGCTCGATGAGCTGCATTGCAGTTGCGCAAATCTAATTTCCATTGTTACCCTTCCATACGCTTTACACTAAACAATCTAAATTAGGGATAAATATACCTGTTATATCAGTTACATTGGTTGAGTGTCCAACCAAGCATTAACTTTACAACACAAAAAGCAGATCATGATTATGATCTGCTTTTTATGTTAATTGTAGCAACGGTAAACACTACGCAATAATGGTCATTTCATGTAATACAAACTCTACAACAGCACCTTCAACAGCGGCGGCGTACTCAGCAATATGCTGGTTACCCATATGTGCTTGCCATAACTCACGGCTCTGCCAGTTTTCATAAAACATAAAATGAGCTGGGTTAGCATTATCTTGGTGTAGGTCGTAGTTAATGCAACCTTCTTCAGCGCGCGTGGCTTCAACCAGTTTAAGTAATTCAGCTTTCACTAACTCGATTTTGTCCGCTTTCGCTTTAATATTGGCAACAATCGTTAATTGTGACATCTTGGATCCTCTATTTTGAGTCTAATTGATATTTTTATAATATTGATATATTTATACTTTATATGACTTAAAATTAAAAACCTTCGAGTACAATTTTGCCAATAGAACGGCCAGCTTCTAATGCCTCATGAGCTGCACGTAAGTTAGCGGCATTAATTTCGCCCATGTGTTGGCCTAAAGTCGTTTGAATATAACCCTGGTCAACTAAATCAGCCACACGGTTTAGTAAACGGCTTTGCTCTTGCATATCTGCTGCATTAAACATTGAGCGAGCAAACATGAACTCCCAGTGCAATGACAAGCTCTTTAACTTCAGTTTAGTCACATCAAGCGCTTCTGGATCATCAATCATGGCAATCTTGCCAAATGGCGCTAACACTTCTGTGTAACTTTCAAAGTAAGCATCGGTACTATTTAAGCTAGCTACATGCGTTACAGGACCAATGTTTAATGCTTCGATTTGCCCAGTCAGTGGCTTAGTGTGGTCAACAACATAATCAGCGCCCAGTTTTTTAACCCAATCACTTGAGCTTTCACGTGATGCCGTTGCAATAATAGTTGCACCTGTAATGGCTTTAGCAATTTGCACAAAAACAGAACCCACACCACCCGCAGCGCCAACCACTAAAATCACTTCATTTGATTTTTCTACTGAAGTTGGGCTCTGCTGCTTAATGGTTAAATGTTCAAACAATAATTCCCATGCGGTAATGGCTGTTAATGGTAAAGCGGCGGCTTCTGCATTTGATAAGCTTTTTGGCTTAAAACCCACTAATCGCTCATCAACCAATTGATATTCAGCATTGCTACCTGAACGGGTAATATCGCCCGCATAATATACAAGATCACCTGGTTTAAATTGGCTCACTTTGTCACCGGCCGCAATCACTTCGCCTACTGCATCCCAACCAATCACTTTAACTTCACCCTCAGCAGGTGGCATGTTTAAACGCACTTTGTAATCAGCAGGGTTAACTGCAATGGCTGCGACTTTAATTAATAAATCACGACCAGTTGCAATAGGCTGCGCTAGAGTAATGTCGATTAATGATTCTGGGTTATTGATAGGTAGAGACTGCTTATATCCGATGGCTTTCATGTTGTTGTTCCGTAAGCGTCTAGGCAAAGACACTTAGCCATTTAGCTTTGTTTGATATTCCACGGTAATAAAGACTCAACGTCACTTGGGTTATCCGCCAAGCCTTTCAAGCAATCAGCGATATACGTATGTACGACTAGGTCGTTGGCTTTCGCCGTTTCGATGAGACTGTAAAGTATTGCGCTGGCACGTGCACCACGCGGTGTATTTGAAAATAGCCATGCCTTGCGACCTATCACAAAAGGTTTTATTGCCCGCTCAGCGCGGTTGTTGTCGATATTCAATCGGCCATCATCTAAGTAGCGCCTGAACTTTTCAAATTGATTCAGCGCATAAAGGATGGCTTTACCCAATGGCATTTTCGGGGGGATTTTATCTTGATGCTGTAATAGCCATTGATGAAGTTCATCTACGATGATTTTAGATTTTTGCTGCCTTATGGCATATTTATCTTCAGCTGACTTACCTTTAATCTGCTGCTCTATGCCATAAAGTTTACCGATAAGGTTTAATGCCACATCAGCTTTGCCTGTTTTTTTATTATTCCCCTTGGCTTCGATAAATTTGCGACGAATATGCGCCAAACAAGCAACTAAGGTCGCATCGGTTTGCGCGTAGGCTTGATAACCGTCCACATGCAGATAACCAGAAAATCCCGCAAGAAAGTCAACGGCACATTGGCCTGCTCGGCTGTTATGATAATCATAGAGTACGATGTTGATATTCCCCTTGGGAGAGTCATCACCACAGCAGTACAACCACATGTAACTGGTCAGTTTATCGGCTTTTAATACCTTAAGCGGGGTTTCATCAGCGTGGATAACATCTTGCTCCAGTAAGCTGACTTTCAGGCGTTGATATAAAGGCTCAAGAAAGTCGGCGCAGCGTATCATCCAACTCGACATGGTTTTACGATTGAGCACAACACCAATATCCGCAAACAAGGTTTCTTGGCGGTATAAAGGCAGGCCAAACTGATATTTACAAGTGATGATATGGCTGAGCAAACTCGGCGTCGCCATGCTTTTTGGGATGGGCGTGGCTGGCATTGATGCGGTTTTTATCGCTACCTCAACACCTTGTTGTTCACACTGACGACAAGCATATTTCGGTCGAATGGTTTTAATCACCTTGATGTGTGCGGGGACGAATTCTAACGTCTCGCTACTGCTTTGCCCCATTTGATGCAGCGGTCCTTGGCAACAATCACAGTATTTGCCGGCTTCATCAATATCAACAATGACCTCTTCACGAGGAAGTTCAGCTGGCAATGGTTGACGCTTAGGTTGGCTTAATGTGCCACTTGTTACTGGTTTATCTGCAAGCAGCGCCTTATCTTGCGCATCAAGAGTATCGACTTGCTCTGCATCTAACTCGGCTTCCGCTTCATTAAAGACTTCCCCTGCGCCAGGCAGTTTCTCTGACTTTTTAGCAAACTCTCTGGCGAGCTTAGCGTTGTATTGGGCTAATAAGTCATGGATTTGCGCACTTTGCTCGGCAATCAAGGCATCTTTTTGAGCCAACGTTTGCTGCAACTCAAGCAGCATTTGCTTGAGTTGTGCTGGGTCGTCAGGTAATTCATGAGGCAAGATTTTCATGCCCGCAGTGTATCAGAAATAGCAAGTCAAATAAGGGGTTAGCCATTAATCAGTGTCAGGGGGACTGTCAACGATCCTTCACTACAAAACGATCGCGTTTATTTGTCTCATTTAAGTTAAAGATTGATAGTTAAGTGATTGATGTCCAATCACATCAAAGCCTGATAACAGCCATGAAAGTTGCTGCTCGGTTAAGCTGTAGGCTTGATGGTCAACTTTGCTTGGCCATTTAAATCTTTGCTTTTCCAAGCGCTTATACCACAGCGCAAATCCCGTTTTATCCCAATACAGCAATTTGAGCTTATTTTTAGCTTTATTACAAAACACGAACAATGCGCCAGTATAAGCATCATGCGCGAGTTCTTGTTCAACAATCGCCACAAGGCCATCAATGGATTTACGAAAATCAACGGCATCACGATGCAAATAAATGGTAGGAGGGTTGATAAACATCTTCATGGCGTAAGCTCTCGCAATAATTGCGCAAGAAAACTCGGCGTGGCTGAGTGAGGTAAATGCAATTTGGCATGAGCGAATTCTAAAGTGATAGCAGCTTGTGGCTGCTCGAATTTGAGCTGAGTCACTTGGTGTTCAGTGACTTTATGTTGTGATATTTGGGCGCAGAGAAAGGCGCCTTCAGTCAATGCCAACTTATATGGTTTTAAAATTTGTAACGTGCCTCGTTTATTGTGTGCATCTCAAGCCTACTTAGATAAATACGGCACACCAACCCACCCACAAGACTTAGTATCCCACAACGGATTATTATACCAACTGAATGATATAACCTACGACGTGTGGGAATTCTCTAAAGATAAAGAACAGTTTAAAATTAAAATGAAAGGCAATCGAGTGTCTAACGACGGCGAACTAGTCCACCGCTGGAGCCTATCAGGCAAAGGGATCGGGTTAAAGTCATCTCTTGATATCTCAAATGATTTATTGTCCGGAAAACTCATCAATATTCTGCCTGAATACAGCGCCAACGCGACAGAACTGTGGTTAATCTTCCCTAGCAGACAATCTATCACTCCTGCTGCTCGCCTACTTCGCGATACATTGAAACAAAAAACCAGAGTTATTTTGCAACAATTAATCGCTAAAGGCATTTTAGATAAAAGCGTGCTGGATTAATATTGTTAAGGTGAGGTTCAGCGATTTCTTATTTACACCATTAATGTCCTGCGGTGACGACATTCGACACCGCAGATTATAAGTAACAGCTCAAAATCCCTTAAACGTTAAACTTAATGTGTTGCTTTATCTCCCCAAATCTCTGCTAATCTTTTGTCTCTGCCGCAGCTCCAGCGGTAAGCATTATATCTAATAGGGTTATTTTTATAGTAATCCTGATGGTAACTCTCATCGCCTTTTATCGGATAAAATATAGATGCATTTAAAATAGGCGTGACCACTTTATTATTGGGGAATTGCTTTTCAACCTGGCTTTTAGACTGTTGCGCAATCGCTCTTTCGGCATCGTTTGCCACAAAAATCGCACTTAAATAGCTCGAGCCTTTATCGCAAAATTGCCCTTGGGTATCAAAAGGGTCAATGTTAACCCAGTAATAATCTAACAACTCTTTGTAGCTAACTTTGTTAGGATCATAGGTAATTTCAACCGCTTCATAATGACCTCGGTGGTTGCCGTTATAGGTAGGGTCTTTAATGTTTCCGCCAGTAAAACCTGAAATAACATCTGTTACACCATCAAGTTTTTCAAAATCAGACTCCATACACCAGAAACATCCACCAGCCAAAATGGCTTTATCTGCACTGGCATTCGATGCATAAGCCAATAAACTTACTGCTAATATTGTTAATACTGGTGTGCTTTTCATACACCCTCCTTTAATTTTTTATTGATTATGCTACCGATCACAACACTACTATATGAATTTAAAGGGCTAAAGGTTCACTATGGCATTGATTAAACTTTAAATGCCAGAGTCAAATAACCTCCGTTAACCCTAAATGGCACAAGACTCATACGTGTTTTCCGCTTAGCTCTCGTGCCAAAGGGTATTATCGCAATACTGCTTGATGAGAGCTTGGATATCTTCAATTTCTGTTTCAGAGAAGTTTCTTAATATCGTGTTATTACCGTTTCCAGCTTTCTGAATGAACACTTTATAATAAAAAGCACCCTCAGTATTTTTTATACCCTCGATAGAAAATGCATTTTCACTAATGATGAAATTGTCTTCTAGAGAAAATAGCACACTATAAAAACCAGAGTGAGAATGGAATTTAGCGCGCTGCAAACTGTCTTTCATTGGCTCAATAACTTTCAAAATTTCCGGATTAATAGAAAGCAATTCCCTACTAAGTAACTTAGAAAAACTGATGCAATCTTGACTTATTTCACCTAAAGATTTTTTCAAAAATACGGAGTCACCAGTCAGCGCCAAGCGGTAAGGTGTTTCTCCCTTTTTATTCTGTAGATGAACATTAACAGGTATTGTCTGAGTGAACATTTCAAACATACCGTCTATACGCGGATTTGGCGGGTAAGGAGTGCCTTTGGGTAATTTTGCTTTTAGTATTGCGGTCGCAATGGTTTCGCCTTCTGAGGTATAACCATTATATGCATCTGGTGCGGTATGCTCCCAATTAATATGCTCAATAAGCCCGCCTTTAACCAAAAACGCGACAATATCATCGGCACTATTCATGCCCATATAATGCTTATTAATTGTATTAGCGGCTTTTTTAGGTAAATAAACCACAGCCATCGTTTGATCATTAGTCGGAAGGATCAGGTACTTACTTTGCAATTCTTTTTGAATATAATTATTTAGCTTGTCATAAAAACTATCTGTAACCCAGCTAGACCCATCTTGAAGAATGTTAAATTTCTTTTTTTTCTCACTATATTCAAACTGTAACGTGACAGTTGTATCTATACTCCCAGTAACAGAAATATTGCTAGGTTTAAATTCGCCAAGAGTCACATCTACATGCTGCTTAAATACGTTGATATAGGATTCGATCCCATCGATACACTCTGGATCATAATGAAGAAAGCGTTCTGGTGTCAGACTTTCGAAAATTTGAAATAAATCATTGCTCGACTCGAGATCACCTAAATCAGTTTCAAAATTAATATTTTGCTTCTTAAGCAAGTTTTTTATTCTTGTTAAAAGATCCATTTTATTGTTTCCATTAAGTATATGGGTAAAACAGCTGTAAACCCCTTCAACTGAGAAAAACCTCAAGCGCTACATTACCTTACCATTATTTCGCTTTTGCTTTGGTCTTCTTTTTATACGGTTTTTTAAAACTGCGCTTTGGCGCAGTACTGGCAACACCTTGTAATGCTGAGGGTAACTGATTTGACGCTTGAGTAATTAGCCCATCTAACTGGCTCAGCAATGGCTGCATAAAGGCATCGTACTTTAAACGTTTTTGGCTGATGGCATCGAGGCTGTTTTCCCATAAGGCAGTCATGTCGGGTGTAGTGGATGATTCGGGCAAACTGCGTATTAAGCCAACGCCCACTGGCGTCGCTTTAATGGCTTTCCCCTGGCGAACCAAATATCCGCGTTTAAACAGCAACTCAATAATGCCTGCCCGTGTGGCCTCTGTGCCTAGACCATCAGTTTCTTTGAGGATTTTTTTAATCTCACTATCGGTCACATAACGGCTAATACCCGTCATGGCACCTAATAAGGTCGCGTCAGTAAAATGCTTGGGCGCTTGAGTCATTTTTTCTAATAACTCACCACGCTCACATTGCAGTATTTGGCCTTTTGCTAACGGCGGCAATGACTGTACGACATCGTCGTTTTCATCTTCATTGTTACTTGATTGGTTTTGGTTTGCTACTGCCCGCTTAAACAGTTGTTTCCAACCTAGGGTTTTATCCTGACGCGCTTTGGTGGTAAATAAGCCACCAGCAATAGTGACTTCAACGGCGGTTTCGGCATACACATAAGCGGGGTAAAATTGCGCAAGGTATTGGCGCGCCACATGTTGATACAACTTAGCCTCATTACTTGATAATGCCGATAAGTTAGCGACTTTTTCGGTTGGAACAATCGCATGGTGAGCATCGACTTTACTGTCATCCCAGGCTTTAGATTTAAGCTTGGCATTAGGGCTATCGCAGCCTTCAACTAACCCAGCGGCACCTTTAAGCACGGCATCTAACACTTTAGGCGCTAACGCATGCTGCTCTTTAGGCAAATAACGGCTGTCTGAGCGTGGATAAGTAATGAGCTTATGTCGCTCATATAAACTTTGACAAGTGTCGAGCACCTCTTTCGCCGACAAGCCAAAGCGTTTAGCGGCATCGATTTGTAACGCCGATAAGCTGTATGGAAGTGGCGGATTTTGCCGTTTATCTTTAGCTTCAAGCTTGGTAACTTCAGCGGGGTGACCTGATATGCGCGAAACCACGTTTTCAGCTAATCCTTTGGCTAACACTCTGCCATCTTCATCCATGTAGGGTTGGCACGCTTCGCTAGGTTGCCATTTGGCAGTAAACGCTTGTTGTTGGTCTGTCAGTAAATGGGCTAGCACTTCGTAAAATGCTTTTGGGTTAAAGTTGGCAATTTCATCGTCGCGGCGCACCACTAACCCGAGCACAGGCGTTTGAACTCGGCCAACCGACAGTACCCCCTGATAACCCACTTTACGACCTTGAATAGTATAAGCACGGGTCATGTTCATACCGTATAACCAATCGGCGCGACTGCGTGCCAATGCAGAGGTTGATAATGGCACAAACTCACGATTACTGCGTAACTGCCCTAAAGCTCGTTTTACCGCTTGTGGGTTTAAATCGCTAATTAATAAGCGCTGAACTTGATTGAGTTTGTCGCCTTTTACGCCCAGATATGAAATCACCTCATCAACCAGCAATTGCCCTTCTCTGTCAGGATCGCCCGCATTGATAATTGATGATGCTTGCTTAACCAGTTTACGCAACACGGTCAGTTGGCTGCGAGTTTTAGGTTTTGGTTGTAGCTTCCAGGTTTGTGGCACTATGGGCAAATGCTCAAGCTTCCATGACTTAAAGGCATCGTCATAGGCATCTGGCTCAGCCTGTTCGAGCAAATGGCCAATACACCATGACACACAATCACCGTTGCCGGCGGTTATAAAACCATCACCTTTTTTATGAGGCTTTGGCAGTACGTCAGCAATGGCTCGGCCTAAACTGGGTTTTTCAGCAATATATAAAATCATAATCCATTATCAGGCAGCAAAGATTCAATGAACAAAACATAAATCGCGCCAATTAACTGTATAAAATTACAGTATAGATTACCTGTTAATTTATCTTGCTGCAAATCACATAGTATTCACGACAAAAATCATTACAATGCGGGTTTTATTTTTATAAACGAATAATACCAATTCCACTAATTATCTGGTCATTCAGCGGGAGTTCTGTGCCTTCTAGGCAAATAATAGAATTGCAGGCATAGTTGTTCTCGGCAACTGCTCCTGCGTTGCTCTACCTCCTGCATCCATGCAGTCGTA
>NZ_BMQI01000036.1 GCF_014648035.1 Shewanella algicola
AGATGTATTAAGAGCTGGTTTTGCTAGCTTGATTGAAATTTAAGCATTCATGCGGTCGCCCTGGTGGTCAGCATATCATTACCGATACTCAGGCCCAATTAGTGGTGACATTAAACCGTCCTGATGGAGCTGTTTTATTAGCCGTGTTGGCATTGTTTGACGCGCCTTTGTCATTTAATAGCGCTCAGTTAGCAAAAGCGCCAACAACATCAATGCCATCGGTTATTGCCAATAAACCTTCACCTACACGCGTGGGTGCAACGAGCGATAATACTGAGCAAGTTGATGTCGCCAACGAACCCACTTTACGACATCAAATACCTGTAAATTGCCGACTAATAAAAGAGGATTCAGATACCCTGTGGCGTATTGCGGAGCGTTATAAAGGGCAATGGGACACCAGCGTTTATGGTGCGATGTTAGCGATTTTTGAAGCGAATATGCTGGCATTCTCAAAACAGAAGATTCATTTACTACTTAAAAATGCACCATTGAACTGTCCGTCACCGGAAATATTGGCCCAATACGATAATAAAATAGTCGATAAAAAAGTGTTTCAAGTCATCGAAGCTAAACATGCCGCTCATTAGAACTATATGCGATTAAGTGTGACAAAGTTAAATAAAGCTTGAGTAATTACTCAGGTATGTCAGTAATTGGTTGCAGCAATGAATGTTAATTTATATAGTTGTTTGCTTTAATACTGGTTGCTTAGAAAAAATAAAGTTAGTGCATAAATAACGCAACAATATTAAATAGATAATTACAAACAATAATAAAGAATATAATAAATGGATTTTCAGCGTTATAGACGCTGTCTTAAAGCTTTGCTAAGTGAAGGATGATTGGATGAAAGGCGTAAAGTTGCTAGTCATATTGGCATTCATGGCGGTAGGGCAGGTTTCAGCTGTCGTTGCTGAAGTCAGCCATATAAGTATAGATACTGCAGCTTTTGAACGTGGGAAATTACCTACGCTAACGGTCAATGTAGTAACCGAACATCATGATTTATCTAGATTAACTTTTTATTTGCGTCAAATATATCAAGATAATATCGTATTAGAAAAATTAGACGTAGAACGCCAGGGTAACGACGTATTTGTACTCAATGGCAAGGAGCAACTTCGCGATCCTGACGCTGCGCTCATTGTGTCTGAGTATCGAAATGCCAAGTGGCAACAATATTCACCCGTTCCGCTATTTAGCCCAGTCTTACAAGTGAGTAATCACCACCCTGTCGCAATCAAAAAAATGAAGTTACCTTCATCTTCGATTCCAGCTTCTACAACTTCAGTCAGTCGAGTTGTCGACTCCACTCCAGTATTAGCCCAAACCCAAGAGTTGCTAGAAGGGTGTAATATTCTTAAGCAACCAGATGACTCGTTATGGAAAATTGCGGTTAGGTATCGTAAGCAATGGAACTCTAATATTTACGGAGCAATGTTGGCATTGTACGAGTCTAATCCTCAAGCTTTTTATCAAGGCAACATTAGCATGTTGCAATTAGACAGTTCGCTACGTTGTCCACCTGCAGATATATTGGTTAAGTACCAAAATGTTAAGGCCGACAGAGTGACCTTTGATAAATTAGTGGCCAGCCAACAAGGTAAAACAACTGCGGTTGTCGCCAAGACACCGAGCCTACCTACAGTAATCACAGACACCACAGACAGTGTATTAGCATCAACCACTGAGGTAAAGCCTGCATTGTTAGCCAGTACTCAAGAGATTGCGCCAGTTGAAAAAAGCACTCCAATAGCCATTGCCGATAACATTGCAGAGAGCATTGTTGATACCAGTATCGATACAAACGTGGTTGTAAACGCTGATGAAATGGCCGGCACCGTCGATGAGATGTCACTGAGTGACTCATCGTTATGTGTTATTGATAAACGTCCTGAAGATAATTTATGGCGCGTTGCAGTGCGTAATCAAAAACAATTGCACACTAATGTTTATGGCACCATGTTGGCGATTTTTGATGCCAATCCGCAAGCATTCGCGAATAATAAGATTTATTTGTTAATGGCTGATAGTGCTCTAGTTTGCCCGTCAGAGGCTATCTTGCAGCAGTACCAAGATGCGACAAAAGACAGGTTAACTTATGAAGCATTTGAGCAACAGCAAAGACAACCCTAAAGCTCAATCAAAGTTTACTTAACCTGAGTTCGGGATGAGGGGGTGAAATTATGTTGTTTAAAATCAACATGTTACCTATTATCGCTTTCAAGCTTGTCAATTTGTTCTGCTAACAAGGCCAATTGACGCGTCAATAGCTAGCCTATTGCAAGTCGATTCAACGTAGTTAGCAAGGCAAAGGGCTGTTTGAAAGGCGTTTAGTATCCCAAGCTCGGGTTAATTATAGTAATGCTTATAAATTCTACTTGTCTGAACTGAACCGACACTGTATTATCTCGCGCCTAAAACATATTGTTATTAACTGCATGTGGTGTCCAACTTCGGGTTGTGATAGCGACATGGCCTTCAATTTAAGGTACTCCAAATGAAAACTGGTATTCACCCAAATTACGCTGAAATCACTGCAACTTGTACTTGTGGTAACGTTATCAAAGTAAATTCAACTGTAGGTAAAGACTTACACTTGGACGTATGTGGTGCATGTCACCCATTCTACACTGGCACTCAGAAAGTTGTTGACACTGGTGGTCGTATCGACAAGTTCAACAAGCGTTTTGGTATGCTTGGCAAGAAGTAATTGCACTGCAATTGACTTCAAAAGGCGCCTTTGGCGCCTTTTTTGTTTTTAGTCGCCATTGGCGATACTCCGGTCGGTGTCAGCACAACCGCTCAATTGATTTTTTAATAGTGAAAACTTATTTTTTTGCTGTAAACAATTAAAAAAAGCCTCAATGTTTCTTTATTGTTATTTAAGCAAAATAAATAACAAATAACGTGGCGAAAACGCTTTATGAGCGGTAAATCTTGTTATTTTCCTACATTTTTAACTCTTTGATTTATATATATTCATGTTCGCTTAATTTGAATAACAAAACTTAGCCCCATTTACAGCGCCCAACACATCCTATGGTTGAGTTTTTGATTTCTATCGACCCTGTAATAGCGTATCGTTACAAAACTTTCGGTGACTTAGCATAATCAATGGTATTTGAGGTGTGAGTCACAATTTTACTACATAGCGTATTTCAGGAAATATAAAATGTCGGATATTCGTCAACAAGCACTCGATTATCATGAATTCCCAGTACCAGGTAAAACGGCTGTGTGCCTGACTAAACCTGCTCAATCTAGCCATGACCTTGCACTCGCCTATAGCCCGGGAGTTGCAGAGCCGGTGAGAGAGATTGCTTCTAATCCTGAAAACGCTTATCGCTATACTAATAAAGGTAACACTGTTGCTGTCATTACTAACGGTACCGCCATTTTAGGCTTGGGTAATTTAGGCCCTTTGGCATCAAAACCCGTTATGGAAGGTAAGTCACTTTTGTTTAAACGCTTTGCCAATATTGACTCAATCGATATCGAAGTTAAGCACCGCACTACTGAAGATTTCATCAATACCGTGGAAGCCATCGCCGACACATTTGGGGGGATTAATTTAGAAGATATTAAAGCACCTGAATGCTTTGAAATTGAGCGAGAATTAATTAAACGCTGTAACATCCCTGTGTTTCATGATGATCAGCATGGCACTGCCATTGTGACCGCTGCGGGTATGATCAATGCATTAGAAATCCAAGGCAAAAAAATTGATGAAGCAGTATTTGTATGTTTAGGTGCCGGGGCTGCTGCGATTGCATGCATGAGCATGTTTGTGAAGTGTGGTGCCCTGCGCGAAAATGTTTATATGCTCGACAGACAAGGGGTTATTCATACTCGCCGTGAAGATTTAAATGAATACAAAGCATTGTTTGCTAACAATACAGACAAGCGCACTTTACAAGATGTGATTAAAGACGCTGATGTGTTTTTAGGTTTGTCGGGTGCAGATTTATTAACTGCGGATGATATTGCATTAATGGCACCTAATCCGGTTATTTTTGCTTGCTCAAACCCCGACCCTGAAATTAAACCTGAATTAGCTCACGCTATTCGTAATGATCTGATTATGGGAACAGGCCGAAGCGATTACCCAAATCAGGTGAATAACGTATTGTGTTTCCCGTTTATTTTTAGAGGCGCATTAGATGTGCGTGCTCAAGTGATTAACGATGAAATGAAATTAGCAGCGGTATATGCCATTGCCAATTTAGCTAAAGAGCCGGTACCTGCAGAGGTATTAGCGGCGTATCCTAAAGTGAGCTCTATGAGCTTCGGTGCAGAGTATGTGTTGCCTAAACCCATGGACCCAAGGTTATTGCCTAATGTCGCTCGCGCAGTATCGCAAGCCGCAATTGACTCAGGTGTAGCCAAAATCACCACGTTACCGACAGAATATAACGTGTAAAGTTTTCTGATATATTGACGATGTAATACAAAGGGGCTTAAGCCCCTTTGTATTATCTAACGATTGGCGACGGGTAATAAATAATGTGATTGGGTTTGTAGATAAACGATTAGTGAACTTATAGAGCACAATCGTTATACTGATACGGATTTAATTGAGCTAGAACATAATAATAAATCCAGCAGGATAGCGGATAAATGCAACTCACTAAGATCCTTACAAAAAAACTCACAAGCTTTTGGTTATTGTCGTTAGCTGCCGTCGCGTTTGTGTTTCTTCTGAGCGCAGTGATGAGTTTTATCCAGCTCACTTACAGCTTTCAGCAGCAAAAAGTGACCGAATTAGAAACCATGTTGGTCGCGCATCATAAGCAACATGGTAATAGTCAGTTTGCCACCTGGTTGCCGCCTTTATTGTCAGCTTATAATGCCGTCGATTTTACATTGACTCACGATAAACAAGTTATATATCAACTTCATAAAGACAATCCTATTCTGCCCAAGAGCAGTTTAACCCTATATCAACGTCAGTTGGGTCATGGTTTAAGTTTGTCGTTAACCTTGCCTGCGCCATTTGCTCTGTATCATTTAGGTTGGTCAGAAGTCATTATTTTGCTTATTGGCTTTATTGCTATTGGCCTGTTTGTGCGTTTCGGCCATCGTTGGTATTCGCGTGAACTCGATGGCATTGAACAGCTTGCTCAGCGCAGCAAGTTAATTTTAGAGGGTAATCTAACCCAAGCTGCGCAGGTGCCAACCAATGGCAAACCTCGTTTGATTAACCGGGCGTTGACTAAACTCCTTACCGATTTAGATGACGCCCATAAAGAACGCGGTCGCTTAGACCAATTTATTCGTAAAGACACATTTTTAGATAAACAAACTCAAATTGGCAACGGTATCTTTTTTCAAAACCGCCTAGATGCATTAAGTCATAATCAAAAAATGATTGCCCATGGGGTGCTTATGTTGATTGAGTTTGACGATGTTGACTTAGTTGAAGATAAATTGGGTGAGAGCGATTTAACCGCGATGCTAACCCTAACAACAGAAGCCATCACCGCGGTACTCGCACAATACGAAGACAGTATTTTTGCCAGAAGAAGTTACCAGCAATTGGTGATAGTGGTGCCTCAGCTCTCGTTAGCCGAGGCGGATCAGTTGGCGCAGCGAGTGCTGAAAGCCTGCTTGGCCTTACCTTTTTATGGCATAGGTAATCCAGAAAACTTTTTACACCTAGGGAGTGCATTTTTTAAAGCCGGAGATTTGCAGGTGCAATTGATCGATGAGGCCGAAATGGCCCTTCGTGCAGCGCAGTTACAGCAGGTTAACAACTGGTTTATGTATGATAAGGGAGCCGTTGATGAAGAGATTGCAAAAGGCTCAGTTCGTTGGCGAAGCTTTTTAGAAAATGCGCTTGTCAGCAAACGTTTTTTTACCTTACAGCAGGCGGTGGTAGACAGTGATAACAGCATTTTGCATTATGAGGTTTTCAGCCGTGCTCGTGACCATCAAGGCAAGGATGTACGTGCCACTTTATTTATCCCAATGGCAAACAAGTGTGGCTTAATGCCACAGATAGAACGGCAAATACTCGAACAAGTGTTATTTACCCTAATGCCAAAAAATGATGCCACCTATTGTATTAATCTCAGTTTAGACACTTTAGTGAGCCGCGCTTTTGTGCGCTGGCTACAGTCAACTCTGTTAGAGCACCGACCGCTAGCGGCGCGACTTATTTTTGAAGTGTCCGAAGACATTATCGTGAAACATCAAAAAAACCTGGCTTTAGTGAAATCACTCGATATGTTACGCAAAATGGGGGCAAAGCTCGCTGTGGATCATGTCGGTCAACATGTAGTTGGCACCCATTATATTCAAGAGTTCCACTTCGATTTAGTTAAGTTGCATCGTTCAATTGTTCGCCAAGTACATCAACGCTCAGAGAATCAATTATTTATTCGAAGCTTAATTGGTGGGCTCTACCGGGCTGAAGTGAAGGTCATTGCTGAAGGTGTGGAGAGTTTTGAGGAATGGCAAACCTTAAAGATTTTAGGGGTAAGTGCTGCTCAAGGTGAGTATTTAGCCCAAATTACAGAGGCGTAAGCTTGAAAAATAGCCTATTTACGTGGTTTTGAGTGAATAGCCCTTGTTTGCGAAGCAATTGCATTCTATTTTAACGAGGTATGCTATATTGTAATTGCTAACAAAATTAAAACATTAGCCGTGTGTTGTATCAGGAGCCTAATCTTGGCAACGATCCGGCTAAAAAGTCATAAAATTAAACGGGGCAATACTAACAAGTATCTTTATTAATGGTTTTTTTGAGGCTAAACAGACTTATTTGTTTCTTCATCATATTTAAAGCCAATAACCTAAAATAGTGATCACTTTAGTGTGCATGGGACGCGTAATGAGCAATGGTTTTTTGAGTAAATTGGCCTTTTGGCAATCATCCCAAACAGCAGGAGATGTTGGTGTATTTATTACCGACAATGCCTTGTGGGTTTGTTATGACGAAACTGCCGAGTCGACTCAAGTTGTTAAACAAATACCCATAATCAAACATGATTGGAAGCAAGCATTTGAGGAGCTTAAAGCTCTGTGTGGCAAAGCTAGCTTACAACTCGTACTGTCTTTTTCGCACTACCAAATGTTACAAGCCGACAAACCTAATGTTGAATCGTCTGAAATTGCCCAGGCATTAATTTGGGCAGTGAAAGACATGGTGTCAGAGCCGGTCGCCAATATCCACTTAGACTATTTTGAATCAAGTCTCATCCCTAGCGCTAAAGTCAGTGTTGTTGTTACCAGTCATGATTTACTGATGCAATTGGTTGCGGCATGCGAAGCGAGTGGTTTCAGCATTGCAGGGATCACAGTCGAAGAGTTAGTGCTGCGTCATATATTGCCTAATGACAGCATGGCACATATGCTCGTTGCACATGCCCCACAAGAAGAGTTGCTACTCATGGCGGTTAAAGCGGGAGAGGTGTTAATGCAGCGCCGTGTCCGTGGCTTTAACCAACTGAACAAGGCAACATTCCAAGAGTTACAAAACAGCATTGCTGATAACTTAAGCTTAGAGATCCAACGTTCAATGGACTATTTTGAAAGTCAGCTACGCCAGGCGCCTGTGGCTTCAATTACGATTGCCTCTGATGGTGACAGCCCGTCGCTAGCCAAGTTAGTGGCTGCTAATTTTAATCAAACAGTAAACGCAGTCAATCATGATGGGGTTAGCGGTTTATTAGCTCAGTTAGCGTTGCAAGAAATAGCGCGAGGTGAAGCGTGATCAAAACCAGCATAAATTTATACAGCGCCGACTTATTACCACAAAAGCAGCGATTGACGTTATCACGCTTAATGCAGGTGTTAGTGTTGTTGGTTGTTGTCAGTATTGGTTTTTATGGTTTTGGTTTATGGCAACAAAGCGAGTTACAGACTTTACAGCAACAAGCTAACAATAAAAAAGCTCAATTAAATGCTGAAAAAAAGCAATTAGAAGCTCAAATTGCTGCACGTAAACCCAATACCGCCTTAGCCGACCAAGTCGAATTAGAAGAACAACGTTTAGCACTTAAACAGCGTTTAAAAGATGAGCTGAGTCAGCGTAAAAACTTAATTAGCCAAGGTTACTCCCCTTTATTAACGGACTTAGCTGCAGTGGCTGACGCCAATGTATGGTTGAGTCATATTAGTATTGAACAACAAGATAATGCTCCACAACGCATTCAATTTGAAGGGTTTGGTCGCACACCGCAAAGCATTCCATTATGGATTGATAAGCTAAAAAATACCGCTACCTTAAAAGGATATGCTTTTTCGGCAATGAGCATGGACCGCGGTAATACCCAGCCATTAATGTTCAAACTTACGAGTAAACCTTCAGATATGGAGCCCTCACAATGAAGCAAAAATGGGCAATCTGGTCAGAAAAATTTAACCAACTCAGCCAGCGCGAACGGTTATTAATCTCTCTTGCCAGTGTCGTGGTGATTGGAATGCTGCTGTATTTACCATTAGAGTCAATTTGGAAACAACAGCAATCGACACAAAATCAATTGAATGGATTACAGCAAGAAAACGACATATCACTGCAACAGATAGACTTATACCAACAACGTTTGCAGCTTGACCCAGACAAAGATTACCAACAACGTTTGCAGTTAGTCAGCGAACAAATGTCAGCTATTGATGCCGAATTAGACGCGCAAATGGTTGATATGGTGCCAGCGGATTATATGCCAATGGTGCTCGCTAATTTACTGGGTAATGTAAAAGGTGTGACCCTGCAATCTTTTGCTTCTATCGCGCCGACCCCGTTATTAAATATGGGCGATAATAGCCAGGTTAACTTATATAGCCATGGTATTAAGCTGGTTTTACAAGGTGATTATTTTGCTATTTTAGATTTTGTTTCTGCCGTAGAAAACATGCCCGATAAACTGTATTGGAAGCGCATGGATTATCGTGTCGAGACTCACCCAAAAGCGTTAGTTGAATTAGAACTTTACACACTTAGTGTGAATAAGGACTTTATTAGTGTTGCTAAACAGAATTAACTCTATGGCATTGGCTTTTATTGCAACGAGTCTATTGGTCGTGGCGAGCGTGAATGCGCAAAGCTTGCGTGACCCAACATTACCGGGTCAAGGGTATGCCGTTGCGACTACGCCCCAAAACATCACTCAACAAAGCTTGATGCTCAACAGTATTGTGAATGGTCAGCATGCTTATGCCGTTATCAACAACAAAATTGTGGCTGTGGGTGATACTGTCAACAATGGATTAACCGTATCTTCAATCGGTCAGGATAATGTAACTTTGTCAGATGGCAGAAAGCTTCAGCTTTTTCAGTCGATAACAGAGCGATAGGATTAGAATAAAAATGAAAGTAATTAAATATGTTACCCCTCTGATGTCACTGTGCTTGATTGCTTGTCAAACGACAGATAGACCTGAACCACAAAACGCTAAATCCACATTGTCGGAATCAATCCAACAATCGCAAACTAATGCCAATACAACGCCACCGCCAGCAACGATGCCTGCAGCAGTTCAGCGTGAGTTAAATAGTAATAATGTATTAGGGTCAGCAAGAGCATTACCAGCAGAGCGCCGTTTTGATGTGTCAGCTAATGATGTTGAAGCCAGAGTGTTTTTCCCGAGTCTTGTAAAAGATTCACCGCTTAGTGTTGCCGTTCATCCGGATGTCACTGGCACGATTTCATTATCGTTAAAAGCGGTTACTTTGTCTGAAGCGTTACAGGTTGTAGAAGACATTTATGGCTATGAAGTCAGCCGTCAAGGGCGGATTTTAAGAGTGTTCCCCTCAGGCATGCGCACTGAAACCATCCCGTTAAACTACCTGTATATGCAACGCGAAGGCTTGTCGTTAACGTCAGTAAGCTCTGGCCGTATTTCGGATGATAATGACAACTCAAATAGCAGCAGTAGTAATAGCAATAATAGCTCTAGCAGTAGTACGAGTAGCAGTAATAACAATTCAAGTAATAATGAAAAGACCAACGGTACTTTTATCAGTTCAACCACTAAAACGGATTTTTGGGGTGAGCTGCAATCAACATTAGTGTCAATTATTGGTGATACAGGAGGCGGGCGTCAGGTGGTTGTTACTCCTCAGGCCGGGTTAGTGACGATTCGGGCTTACCCTAATGAATTACGCCAGGTTCGCAGTTTTTTGAAAACGGCAGAAAGTCATTTACAACGCCAAGTGATCCTAGAGGCAAAAATTTTAGAAGTCACTTTATCTGATGATTATCAACAAGGTATTCAGTGGGAAAACGTCTTAGGTCATGTGGGTAACACGGATATTGATTTTAGCACCTCAGCAGGACAAGGTTTAAATAATACCATTTCATCGATTATTGGCGGAGTAACGTCAATCAATTTTCAAGGTACAGACTTTAGTACCATGATTAACTTGCTCGATACGCAAGGTGATGTCGATGTCTTGTCTAGTCCACGTGTCACCGCGTCTAATAACCAAAAAGCGGTCATTAAAGTCGGTACTGATGAGTATTTTGTGACTGATGTGTCGACAACGACAGTGTCTTCTACCACAACCGTAACGACTCCAGATGTCGAGTTGACTCCGTTTTTCTCAGGTATTGCGCTTGATGTAACTCCACAAATTGATGAAAACGGCAATGTGCTTTTGCATGTTCATCCGTCGGTGATCGATGTTGAAGAACAAACCAAAACCATTGAAATCAGTGATTCAACATTAGAGCTGCCTCTCGCGCAAAGTGAAATTCGCGAGTCTGATACCATTATTCGTGCAGCATCGGGTGATGTCGTTGTTATTGGTGGTTTAATGAAGAGTGAAAACATTGAAACCGAATCGAAAGTGCCTTTATTGGGTGATATTCCATTTTTAGGACAAGCATTCACCAGCCGCACTAAGTCAAAGCAAAAAACAGAATTAATCATTTTACTTAAGCCTACAGTGGTTGGCGCGAATACATGGCGAGATGAGTTAAAGCGTTCACAAGAATTAATTGAGCGTTGGTACCCATCTAACTAATGATGGCCAATAACGGAACTTAATTCATTATGTATTTGCAGCACTTTGGCATGGGGCAGTTACCATTTACGCTTACCCCTAACACAAGCTTCTTTTTTGGGTTAGCCCCCCATGTAGAAGCTTTGCAGGTGTTGCAAACCGCTTTAGAAACGGGCGAAGGTTTTATTAAGGTGACTGGCGAGGTAGGCACAGGTAAAACATTAATATGTCGCAAACTACTTAATGATTTACCTGCTCAATATCATTGTGCCTACTTGCCTAACCCCTATTTGTCTCCAAAAGAATTACGTTTTGCTGTGGCAGGTGAATTAGGGCTAAATTTACCTAATAAAATCGATCAACAGCAATTAACACGACTGATCCATGAGCGGTTGCTGGAGCTAAATCATCAAGGGTTTCATGTCTTGTTAGTGCTGGATGAAGCGCAAGCATTACCCGACGACAGTATTGAAGCATTACGGTTATTTACCAACTTAGAAACCGAAAGCCGTAAGCTGTTGCAAGTGGTGTTATTTGGTCAGCAAGAGCTAGATGAGCGATTGGCTCAAGCTAAATTTAGGCAGCTACGCCAGCGAATTACCTTTAGTTACCATTTACGGCCATTGAGTTGGGATGAAATTCAGGCCTATATTCAATATCGATTGGTCACTGCGGATTATCAAGGCCCTCAGTTATTTAGCGTGAGCGATATTAAGTTGTTGGCGAAAGCGGCTAGAGGGATCCCTCGGCTGGTAAATATCTTGGCTCACAAAAGTTTATTGTTGTGTTATGGCGAAGGCGCTCAAAAAGTGCAAACCAAGCATTGTCGTGCAGCCATAAGAGATACTGAAGATATAAATTTAACTGAACGGTCAGGCTTTTCACGTTCAAGCATGCTAGTTATTATCATGTTATTAGTACTCATGCTAACGATAGGATTAACGGATGTCAGCGGTGATTGGTTAACATGGATAAGTGAGCATTAATGAGTGTGATAATAAAAATGCTGCGCGATTTAGAGCAGCGCCAACAACCAGGGGCTGATAAACCAGGGCCTGACAATGCACCTTCTCAGCCGAAGGGTGAGTTTGTTCGTCCGCAAGTTCAATATTATCCTACCGAAAAATCTCGTTTGCCTTTAATTGCTACTGTGGTGTGCGTGCTTTTATGCATCCCAGCCATTTGGTATGGGGTGTCAATGTATCAACAAACTGCGCCCACAGCAGAATCGTCATTGATGGCTAGTAATGCAGATGAGCCATTAACAATAACCGACGACACAACAACTCAAATTACTCGCGACGTTGAGCCACAAAGCACTGATGTCCAACCCAGCAATAACACTACGTTACTCGCCAAGCAACAATCGAGCTTGAGTGATAATGCTGAGCCCGATATTGCTTCACCACGTGCAGAAGGTACTTCTGCAGTTGATGCATCTTCAACAGCAGCGCTAGCGCCAGCAACGGCCTCTATTCAGGCTCAAGAACCCATTGAGCAAACAACCAGTACCGATGATGCCGAGCTCACGTTAGCGGTAACAAGCCAACCCGCTACAGAAGATGTTGTTCAGGTTGCCAAGGTGGTTGAAACACCTATCGTGGCGAAAGACACGCCTACGGTTCAACCGGTAGCCTCGTCGGTTAACGCCCCTCAACCTAACTCTAAAATAGCGCAAACCTCATCTTCAAATGCTATGACGGTAAAAGAAGTGGTGATAAGCAAAGCCGAGATGGCGCAGTTACAATATCGCAAGGCAACCGATGCTGAAAATGCACAACGGTTAGAAGAAGCCGCCAGTTTTTATTTAGAAGCCATTATTTTACAGCCGAGCTTACACAAAGCGCGTAAGCAACTGGTGGCGATTTATTACGGACAAAACAACACCACAACCGCTATGCGCTTGTTAGAAAGTGGTATTAGTATGTTTCCGCAAGAGTGGGAGTTTTATGTGATTTTGTCGCGACTTCAAACTGAAACAAAATCCTTTGACAGTGCCCAAACAACCTTAGCGATGATCCCCGACAATTCTAGTTGGGCGCGTGACAAGTGGGTCGCGCAAACTGAATTAGCCCAAAATACACAAGATTTTGTGTTAGCTGAACAAGCGTATCGTCAATTATTACAAGCCGAATCGACCCAAGCACGCTGGTGGATGGGCCTGGGTTATGCATTAGATTCCCAACAAAAATATATTCCAGCGGCTCAGGCTTATCGCTCTGCATTAAGTTATGAAGGATTATCAACCTCAGCGATGGACTTTATTGAAAACAGATTGGCTCAACTAGGAGAAACACGATGAAACCTAAATTGAAGATGCGCTTAGGTGACCTTCTAGTACAAGAGTTGATTATTAGCGAAACGCAATTACAACAAGCACTGACCGAACAACGTAATAGTGGTAAAAAACTGGGTCGTACGTTAATCGACTTAAAATACATTACCGAAGTTCAACTGCTTAAGTTTTTGTCTCAGCAGTTAAATTTACCTTATTTGGACATTAGTCGTCGGCCAATCCCTGCCGAAGTGGTTAATATTTTACCTGAGGTGCAAGCACGCCGTTATCGTGCCTTAGTGGTTGAAAGCGGTCCTGACCATGTGCTGATTGCCATGAGTGACCCTGCTGATTTGCAAGCCATTGATAATTTAGAAATCTTGGTCGCTCCTAAGCAATTGATGCTTGCGGTGGCGCCCGAGCAACAATTATTAGATGCGTTTGATAACTTATATCGCCGTACAGGACAAATTGCTGAAATTGCCGGCAAGCTTGAAGAAGAATATGCCGCTGATGACATGTTCGACCTTAATGGCTTAACAGAAGGCGACAGTGATAATGAAACCACGGTGGTTAAGTTATTACAGTCTATTTTTGAAGATGCGGTGCAAATGCGTGCGTCGGATATTCATATCGAGCCGGGTGAAAAAGTATTGCGTATTCGTCAGCGTATTGATGGTCAGTTGCACGAAAATACCCTTGGTGAAGTCAATATTGCTGCCGCCCTGGTATTGCGCCTCAAGTTAATGGCTGGTTTAGATATTTCTGAAAAACGTATGCCGCAAGATGGCCGTTTTCATATTGAAATTAAAGGTCATAAAATCGATGTGCGTATGTCGACCATGCCCATTTACCATGGCGAATCAGTGGTAATGCGTTTGTTAGACCAAACCACAGGGCTGCGCACCTTAGATGAAACCGGTATGCCACCGCATATTGTGGCGCGGATCCGTAAACAAATTAAGCGCCCTCACGGAATGTTATTGGTGACCGGGCCAACGGGTAGCGGTAAAACCACAACGCTGTACGGTATTCTTAGCGAGTTAAACACGCCCGACAGAAAGATCATTACCGTTGAAGACCCGGTGGAATATCAATTACCGCGTATTAACCAGGTGCAAGTTAATCATAAAATTGGTTTAAACTTTTCCAATGTGTTGCGTACCACTTTGCGTCAAGATCCCGATATCATCATGGTGGGTGAGATGCGTGACCAAGAAACGGTTGAAATTGGTTTACGAGGTGCGTTAACCGGTCACTTTGTGTTATCAACACTGCATACTAATGACGCGGTAACCAGTGCTTTGAGATTACTCGACATGGGAGCTGCCAGCTATTTAGTTGCCAGCGCACTTAGAGTGATTATTGCGCAGCGATTGGTTCGCCGTGTATGTCAAAACTGCGCCGTGGCGTACCAGCCTAATGCATCAGAGCGCAGCTGGCTTGAGAGTGTGACCAAAAAAGACATGACAACTGCGACCTTTAAAGTGGGCAGTGGTTGTCAAACCTGTAATGGTTCTGGTTATCGTGGCCGAATTGGTATTTTTGAAATATTAGAGCTCGATGAAAACATGATCGACGCCATGCGTACCGGTAATCCGCAAGACTTTGCCCGCGCCGCATTGCGCAGCCCAAACTTTATTCCGTTAGCGCAGTCGGCCATGGAGTATTTATTTCAAGGCACTACCACGTTAGAAGAAGTCGCCAAATTAGTTGAAGATGTCAGCGAGTCAGCTGTTGCTTTATCAGTTGATATTACTAGTCAATCAGGCCTTGGGGCATAACGATGCCAACGTATCAATATCGAGGACGTAACGCTCAGGGAAAGGCTGTGACTGCTCAAGTGGAGTCAGCCGATGAAAGCGCTGCAGCAGATTTATTATTGTCGCGCGGCATTATCCCGTTAGAGTTAAATGAGGTTAAGACTAAACAATCGTTTTCAATGGCATTGTTTCAGAACCGAGTCTCATTAGAAGAGTTGCAAATTTTTACCCGGCAAATGTACTCGTTAACGCGTTCAGGTATTCCTATTTTACGCGCCATTGCAGGCTTGTCTGAGACCACACATTCGCATCGAATGAAACATGCGTTAGATGATATCTCTGAGCAGTTAACCTCGGGCAGACCATTATCTTCCGCAATGAACCAACACCCCGATGTGTTTGATTCATTGTTTGTGTCGATGATCCATGTGGGTGAAAACACCGGTAAATTGGAAGATGCATTTATTCAGTTGTCGCATTATATTGAGCGCGAGCAAGAAACTCGCCGCCGTATTAAAGCAGCAATGCGTTACCCTATCTTCGTTCTTATTGCGATTACCATCGCGATGGTGATCCTCAATATTATGGTGATCCCCAAATTTGCTGATATGTTTTCGCGCTTTGGGGCCGATTTACCCTGGGCCACTAAAATCCTCATCAGCACCTCTAATCTATTTGTTAATTATTGGCCGCATATGCTGGTGGTGTTAATTGGGGTCATTGTTGGGATCCGTTATTGGCACCATACCGACAAAGGCCAAAAGCAATGGGATTTATGGAAGTTACATATTCCTGTGGTGGGATCGATTATTGAGCGTTCTACTTTGTCGCGCTATTGCCGTAGCTTTTCAATGATGCTCAGTGCTGGCGTGCCAATGACTCAAGCATTAAGCTTGGTTGCTGATGCAGTTGATAACGCTTATATGCATGACAAAATTGTGGGTATGCGCCGTGGTATTGAATCTGGTGAGTCAATGCTAAGGGTTTCAAATAGTAGCCATTTGTTTACGCCTTTAGTGTTGCAAATGGTGGCTGTTGGTGAAGAAACCGGTCAAATCGATCAGTTACTAAATGATGCGGCAGATTTTTATGAAGGCGAGGTTGATTACGACTTAAAAAATCTTACCGCAAAATTAGAGCCTATTTTAATCGGATTTGTCGCGGTTATCGTACTTATTCTTGCGCTAGGTATCTATCTACCTATGTGGGACATGCTAAAAGTGGTTAAAGGTGGTTAAATTACAGGGCCTTTGGCTTATTGGGTAACAGTATGTTAAATCAGCAAAAAGCCGATGATGACTTACTTAAAGTCTATGGCAAGTTGATAGCAATCGTGGTGTTGATTATTTTGGTGGGTATCTTAGGTGGCCGCTATGTCAACACTGCGCCAAATTTAACTAGCCAAGGTTTGGCCTTTGAACATAATCGGCTTTTAAATGTCTTAGCTATGGTACGCAGCCAATGGTTAGCTTCAGGAAGACCGAACAAGATGTTGTTGTCTTGGTACGATGTGGCACCAAATGTGCTTACACAAGATAAGTCCAATAATAATGCGGAATCGTCAAAAAATGGACGATTGGACGCTTCAGCGCAAATAGACAATACCGAAGCTGAGTTAGTCGGCACTAATAATTGGATTCAATTGTCATCTAACGGTTGGCCTTTGGTTGAAACCTATGATGAAGACGGTTGTAGACAGCTATGGCAGCAATTGCTGGCAATAGACGTAAATGAGCTAGGGTTAACGGTGGTTTATCAAGCAGAAGATAAAGTTTGTCGTTTTACTTCTGCAAATCAAGCCAGTCTAAGCTATCAGTTACAAACCGGCAGAATCATTTATTTAGCGGCTGAGTAGTAAAAAAGTCTACCCTAGGTGTTAAAATTTTAATAAGCTGCTAATATCTGACAAGTTATGGCAGCACTATTAGCAAAAAGACTAGCAAAAAGATTAGCAAAAAGATTAGCAAAAAGATTAGCAAAAAGATTAGCAACAAGATTAGCAACAAGAGTAGCAGCAAGAGTGTTATTTTTGTTGCAAATACATTTAAATGAGTGAGGTATTATGAAAGTTAAACAACAAGGTTTTTCATTAATCGAGTTGGTCATTGTGATTGTGATTTTGGGACTATTAGCGGCAACCGCTATTCCTCGCTTTTTAAATGTAACTGACGACGCAGAAGACGCCAGCGTAGACGGTGTTGCAGGTGGTTTAGCGACAGCAGTAAGCTTTGTGCGTGCACAGTGGGAAGTGGATGGTCGTCGTAACACGAGTGTGGTTCTCGATGGCACAACCATCTCTTTAGACTCGCGTTTTGGTTTCCCAACGGGCACAACCAATACCAGTGCAACAGCGATGACTACCACTCGATGCCAAGAGGTGTTTGACTCGGTATTACAAAATGCGCCAAGAAACGTATTAGTTAATCAAGATGCAAGCGATGTACGTTATATCGTGAGTGTGCAAGGTGGCTCAGGTGGCTCTTCAACCAGTATTGATGGCGCAACCGTAAACAACCTTGATGTATGTGTATATCATCAAGTCGCCTCACTCGCTTTAGATCAAACAAGTGGTGTGGCTACACCAACACCAGATTTAACAACTGCCGGTGCTAAAGGCGTGACATACAACCCAGGTACTGGACAAGTAGTTGCTTTTAGCAACAACTAATTTATTAACCACCCAATCGATTGATCCATTTATCAATGGATAGAGATTTATATTAATAGAGGTATTTTTATATGCAAAAGCAACAAGGTTTTACATTAATCGAATTAGTGGTTGTGATCATTATTCTCGGCATTTTAGCGGTCACTGCAGCGCCTAAGTTTATTAACTTACAAGGCGATGCGCGAGTATCTGCGTTAAGTGGCATGAAAGCGGCAATTCAAGGTGGAAATACCTTAGTGTATTCAAAAGCTGCCTTAGCTGGTAAAGAAGGCGAGGAAACAGAAACTCTAGATATTGGATCTGGTAGTGAAGATTTGAATATTGCTTACGGTTATATCCAAGCTACTCAAGATGATTTAGAAGAAGCTTTAGATGTAACATTTGCTGAAGGTGCAGATGGTACAGCGACTACTGGAACTGCAGATTGGATTATTAAAGCAACTGCAGCAGCTTCAGGTTCTGCTGCAAGTGTTGAAATTTGGCAAGCTGGTGCACCAGCAGACTGTAAGCTAACTTACACAGAGGCTTCAAGCGCTACTGCTTTACCTGAGTATGTAGCAGAAACAGATCCTGATAAGTGCTAATATATTACCTAATTATTAAAACCTGCTTCGGCAGGTTTTTTTTTGAGTTTTTATCAATAAAAATCAGCTTTGCTTCAATGGCTAACAAGGCTAATACACAAATAAGCAGACAATATTGACTGTTTTTGCCATACTGAATCAGCTAGTATAAGTCTCTGACACTCTTATGGTTTAGTTCGGCTCAGTGTCAAAATGTTTAGCGGCGAAATAGAGGGTATCATCTACGTGAGTCAGCAGCGCAAGGTTCAACTTGGTTTTACCCTCGTTGAATTAGTTACCACCATTATCTTGATTGGTATTATTGCCGTGGCGGTGTTACCGCGCCTATTTTCTGCTTCATCCTACAGTGCTTACACCCTACGTAATGAGTTTATTAGCGAGTTAAGGCACGTACAGTTAAAAGCCATTCAAAATACCGATCAATGTTATCAACTCGATGTCAGTGCCAGTGGTTATACCTTGCGTTACTTTAATGACCGCATTGGCAACAGTTGCAGCGATGTGTTTCGTGAGGAGCAGCCGCAAAGCTTTAGTGCTAATGCTTATATCACCCTAGCCAGTGATGCTAGCCAGGTGTTTTCAATTACGTTTGACAGCCTTGGGCGAATGATTTCTCCTGCGTGTTCTGGCCATTGCTTTAATGCGGTGGCAGATGAAACCTTAGCTATCGCGGTGGAGTCAGAGGGGTATATTTATGCTCAATAAGCTGCAGCGTCATCACACTCTGCGCACTAAGGGTTTTACCTTAATCGAATTAGTGATTGGCATGATGGTCATTGGCGTTGCAATCGTCATGTTGACCAGCATGCTATTCCCTCAGGCAGACAAGGCCGCTGCTACCTTACAAAGAGTGAGATCGGCAGAGCTTGCTCATTCGGTAATGAATGAGATTTGGGGTAAACGTTATGATCAAAACACCAATGCCAATGGCGGTGTCCCAGCCTGTAATTCTGGCGCTGGGTTAACATGTTCGACATCAATGGGTAATGACGGTGAAAGCCGTGATGCGTTTAATGATGTTGACGATTACCATGGGCTGAATGAAACCAGCAATATGCTCGACTCAAGCCAAACCTATGCACAGACTTACTCCGGCTTTAAATTAGCTGTTACGGTGAGTTATCTTGATACTACGCAAGCTGCAAAACTGATTACTGTAGATGTCACTACACCCAGCAATGAAGTGATTACTTACCAAACGGTAAGGAGCAACTACTAATGGCGCACTATTCACGAGCAAAAACAGCTGGATTTACCTTAATCGAAATGGTGACTGTGATTTTGATTTTGGGCATTGTGATTGTTGGTGTCAGTAGTTTTGTGATTTTTGGTACCCGTATTTTTGTTGAATCCAGTGCGGTCGATCAAGTGTTGAGTCAGAGCCGCTTTGGAATAGAACGCATGACCAGAGACATTCGTCGTGCGGTGCCTAACAGTATCCGAGTGCTTAATGCCACAGATGGCAGTTATCAATGCATTGAATTACTGCCCATTTCGGCCAGTACCTCATACCTTGACGCACCATTTGTACCTGAGACTTCGCGAAATAGCCTTACCGCGATCAAAAGCATTAGGCCGATTAGTGCAGGGCAGTCGACGTTGATTTATCCGTTAACCAATGCTGAGGTATATAACCCTCAAGGGACAACGGCAAAACGATTTACTGTGCAAAGTGTGGCTGAAGCGAGCGACTTACTAACCATCACCTTGACCCAGTCGGTGCGATTTACTGAGGCTTCACCATTAAGGCGCTTATATGTTGCCGATAGCCCGTTAAGCTATTGCTTTGTTACCTCTGCGAGTTCGGTTGAATTGCGGCTTTATCAAAACTATGGTTATCAGGCCACTCAACCCACGCCAACAACAATGGGTTCAGGGGTGTTAATGGCCCAAAATGTAGCGAATAACTTAAGTACCAATCCTGCAATTATTTTAACTCCAGCGAGCTTAGTGACTAACGCCATTGTGCATTTACAGCCACTGTTTGCGGTTAATGGTGAGACGTTTCAATATCAACATCAAGTGCAGGTGATGAATGTTCCCTAAGTATCAGTTCGCTCAACATTCTCAACGCGGCAGCGCATTAATCATCGGTATTTTTGTGATTACGGTGATGTTTGTTATTGCAGCCAGTTTAATCCGCATTGTTGGCGATGCTGATGAGTCGGTGAATATGGAAGTGTGGGGCACTCGAGCATTGTTTAGTGCTAACAGTGGCGCTGATGCCGCTTTAGCACAGCTATTTCCGCTCGATGGCAGTGCTGCAACGTGTAGCGATGTGGCTTCAACTTGGACGCCACCGAGTAACGCGGTTGGATTTCATCGTTGTAGCGTGAGCATTAGCTGTAATACTGCCAGTGTCAGTGGTGTGACTCAATATAGAATTAATAGTTTAGCGGTATGCGAAACGGGTGATTGTGCTGGAGACTCGAGTAGCTCAACGTGTTTACGAGTCAGTCGCCAAGTGGAGGTAGAAGCCCGTGGGAATTAAACGACTACAAAAAGCTTTGTTTGCTTTGAGTGTTTTACTCTTTGCAAGTAACACTTTTGCTTTTGGTGTTATCGATGAGTCAGTCACTTGGGCTAATGTTGCACAAGGCCATCACCAATATGGCAGTCCAGATCCCTTAGCTTGTACTGGCATTACAGATCCACAACTAACACTTTATAACAGTGCCAAAATTAATGGTGTTGTCGGTGGTGTTTTATCCTTTTGCTCCCTTAATAGCTCTAGTATCCCAAGTGACAGCTGTAATGATTCATTAGGGGTGAATGGTACCTGTACAGTAACGGGTATTGATTTAATTGGACTCGATTTAACCGGAGACAACGCATTTAAGGCAAGTTCTGGTGTTGGTGGAAGCATTGGCTACTGTAATACAAATGATAATTTCACTTTAGGGGAGGATGGGAATAGCCAATTTAATAGTGTGAGTTTATATTCAGCTTGCACTTTAACTATGTCGACAAGCCTTTCTGAATACCGCTTTACATCGATAGAGATAGGTAGTGGTGCAACATTAGTGCTTAATGAGGGGGATTACTTTATTGAATCTTTAACCCTTAATAGTAATTCTAATGTTGTATTAAATGGTGATGTAAGAATTTTCGTTAAGAATGATATTAATTTGAATAGCACGACCGTTAATGCAACAGCTTTATTCGATCTAAAAATCATTGGCTATAATAATATAAATTTGACTGGAACATCTGATGTCACTGCAAATGTTTACAGTAATGAAAGGTTAAAATTAAACGCTAGCTCTGCGATTAAGGGACGAGTATCGTCACGTTACCTTGAAATGAATACGACATCCTCAGTAACGGATACCACACCAACAGAAACAGAATTTCATATTCAATACGGTAAAGCGTCCAATGGAAGCATTACGTTTGACAGTGCTTTTCCTGATGATGTCACCCCGTTAATTTTCTTAATGCCGACCATCGAAGACGATAACAGTGATGGCCCAGCATCGGTATTCCTTGATAGTGTTTCTAATCAAGGTTTTACTTGGTCTAAAAAAGAGCCTGCTTCACCCAGTAACCGCTATGTTAAATCTATTGAAATGCCGGAAATACATTGGATTGCAGTTACTGCAGGTAGCTATGACCTGCCAAATGACATCAAGCTAATTGCCGGCTCGGTTGATTATGATCAGGCCTTATTTGGGTCTAATTCACCTTATACTTCGGTCGATTTGCCTTCGACTCAAAATGTGGTGCTAAACCAAATACAAACTCAAAATAATCATTGTTGGTTTACCAGTACATCACAATCAAGCGGTTCAATGTTACAACTGGCGTTAGATGCGTCTGAAGTTTACGATAGAAATAATAAACAATGCCTGCCGGGAGATTTAAATAACAATCAAATTGCAAATGAAACCATTGGCTATTTATCGTTAACCTCGGCAAGCGGTACCATGGTCTTAAATGGTGTTGAAACAAATTATCACTTTGGTCAAGCACAAACGTTTACCGCCAGTGGCACCAAAGATATTGAATATCAATGTGGAATCACCACAACGTTAGAAGGCTTTACTGACCCCCCCACATTAGTTGCAGGAAAGAATAGTCGCTTAGGAACTGATGGCGGCTGGCTCCGCCGTTGTAAGCTAACTAACGACACGGTAAGTATGGTTGTTGATGAAGATACTTATAAAGATCGTGATCGTAAACATCGTTGGGAGAATTACAGTTTCGTTGCTTTTGAAAGTATTGAGCCAGTATTCCAATGTTTTACGGATAATTTTGACCGCACAGATCTTGGGGATGATTGGATTGTTTCCAATAGTCGAGGTGGTTTTACGCCATCTATTGTGAGTAATCGTTTACAAGTGACTCAGGCACAAAAAAATCAAGCAACCTCTTCGACTTACCAACGATTATTCCCTGCAGCAGACAATTTCGTCACCATCGAATTCGATCATTATGCTTATGGGGGAAGTCGAGCAGATGGTATTGCTTTTGTGTTGTCAGATAGCACCATTACACCTCAAGCAGGCGCGTATGGTGGACCGTTAGGTTATGGTGCTCGTTCAAATCAAAATGGTTTTGCTGGCGGCTGGTTAGGTTTTGGTATTGACGAATACGGTAATTTTTCAACCGAAGGTGGCCCTAACGGACCTGGACGTCGTCAACAGTCTGTTGCCATTAGGGGCTCTGGTTCTGGTACAACAGGTTATCCTTATTTACATGGTTCGTGTAATGACGGTACAACCAATACAAGTAGTTGCTTATCGCCAACCGTTGATAACAATAACAATAACAACTCACCTGCTCACCGTTATCGTATTACTGTTGACTCGCAAATTGCCAGTCAATCGTTAGTGAAAGTTGAGCGTGATACTGGTGATGGCTTTGTTGAAATTATTTCTGAATTCGATGCCACTTCTTTCACTAACCAAGCCGCTTTACCTGAGAGTTTTTTATTGTCATTAACTGGCTCTACTGGCGGGTCAACGAATATTCATGAAATTGATAATGTCGAAATATGTGCTCTAAAATCCAATCCTATAGGGGTACAAATCGATCACTTTGAGTATTCATACTCTGGTCAAGGAATTACCTGCGCACCCAAAACACTGTCGATTAAAGCTTGTGCTAATGCAGAGTGTACCGAGACGGTTAATAGCAGTGTTACCGCAACGCTAACACCTGCAAGCGTGACTAATGGTGGTTGGGTTGGTGATAATGTTGTTACATTCTCTGGTGGGGAAAAAGCAGATTTACAATTAAGACATAACATCGTTGGCACGGTAACTTTGGGTGTTTCAGGTTCAACGCCGAGTACTAAAGCGTTTAGTGAAACGCTTTGCCGAATTAATGGTAGCTCTGCAACGGCTGCAAACTGTGATTTAGCCTTTGCCGACAGTGGGTTTATTTTTGATGTGCCAGACAAGTTAGCAAACAAAACCACGGGCAATATTTCAATCAGTGCCGTTAAAACCTCAGATGAATCCTTACAATGTGTGCCTACATTTGCAGACACGAGCAAAGATGTCAGTTTTTGGAGTACATATCTGGATCCTACAATGCCAATCAATGGCCAATCCGTTACTGTGAACGACATTACTGTGGGCAAACAAAGCTCAACTGGCACCACCATAGCGTTAGATTTTGATTCAACAGGTACGGCGAATATTGATGTTAACTATCCTGATGCAGGCAATATACAACTCGATGTTCAATACACAGGTACTGGCGATGAAGCCGGATTGGTGATGTTAGGTTCTGATTCATTTGTGAGCTTTCCCGTTGGGTTATGCATCACACCTAAAGACAGCGTTGCAGAGTGCTCTGCAGGTAACAGCAGTTGTGATGTATACAAAAAAGCGGGCGAAACGTTTGATTTAATCATTCAAGGTAAAGCGTGGCAGTCTGACGCGGATACTGACTATTGCGATAACATCAACACCCCCAATTATGCCCATGATGACATTGTTTTAGGGCATCAATTGGTTGCGCCATCGGGCGGTGTGTTAGGTGACGTTGGCAACACGAAATACAATCATGTTGCGCAAACCACTAACAGCAATACGGTGACTCAATCGGTAACCGAAGTGGGCGTATTTAAGTTTACCGCCAATCCCCCAAGCACGTATTTGGGTTCGAGCTTTTACGATATTCCGCTTGCTGAATCAGTCAATATCGGCCGCTTTGTACCTGACAGCTTTGCCGTTACCAGTTCCAGCGTGTTGGCAAGTTGCGGTGTTTTTACCTATATGGATCAACCTTTTGATTTAACATTGACCTTAACGGCTTATAATATTGCGGCAAATATTACCCAAAACTATCAGGGCGCTTTTGCTAAAGCCACAGCCAGTTTAGTGGGAGAGAACCTTAACGATGGCGTTGATTTAAGCAACCGCTTAAGCACTTTACCTATTGATGCGAGTTCATGGAGTTTAGGTGAGGCGAGTGTGGGTATCACGTATCAAGCGAACCTGAGCCGTACCCTTGCGCCAGGTGTTGATGGGCCTTTTGGTCAATTAGATATTGGTGTGCAGGTTGCTGATAACGACGCAGACATTTCATTTGTTAACGCGCCGGATATGCGCGCTGATAGCAGTGATATTTGTGCCGACAACGGTACTTGCAATGCAAAACTGATATCGACACAAGATTTTCGTCACGGCCGAATCGTTATGGACAATACCTTTGGCCCAGAAACTGAAATATTACGCATGCCTACCTATGCACAATATTGGAATGGAGCGGGGTGGATAACCAATACCAGTGACAGTTGTAGCCAAGTCATCGATCCACTTAATGGCACAGAGATCTACGATCCAGTATTGGCGTCAAACCAAACGGTTATTCGCAGTGATGGCGGCAGTACGGTGAGCGCTGGTCAACTCACTTTATTATGGCAAAACACAGGTTCTGATGCATATCGTGGTCAAGTGACAGCGCCATTACAAGTTGATGATTGGCTCAAGTGGTATTGGAATTGGGACGACACAAGTCCAAGTGTATTGTATGACCCAAGAGCGAGTGCTTTTTTTGGACGCTATCGAGGCCATGATCGGATCATTTATTGGCGTGAGGTCGGGCAATAAACTGCATAATAAAGCGTCAGTTTTGCGCTTTTTAGGATTATATTTGCTCGTTTAACGTTTTTTTACAGGCTTTTATAAAAAAAAACGCCAGATTAGCAATTGTTAACCTGTTCGGTCTTGTAGAATAGGGGTGTCATTGATAAAGTTAGCTGATTTTTCTTTCTTCTGACTCCACAGAATACAGGCCTGATACATGTTCAAAAAGCTGCGCGGCATTTTTTCTAACGACCTATCGATCGATTTAGGTACGGCAAACACACTTATTTATGTTCGCGATGAAGGCATCGTATTGAACGAACCCTCAGTGGTTGCCATTCGCGGCGAACGCAATAGCAATGGGCCAAAGTCAGTTGCTGCAGTCGGTACAGATGCAAAACAAATGCTGGGCCGAACGCCTGGCAATATTCAAGCTATTCGTCCAATGAAAGACGGTGTTATCGCCGATTTTTATGTGACAGAAAAAATGCTTCAGCACTTCATTAAACAAGTGCACAACAACAGTTTCTTCCGCCCAAGCCCTCGTGTACTTGTGTGTGTGCCAGTGGGTGCAACACAAGTTGAACGTCGTGCTATTCGCGAATCAGCCATGGGGGCTGGTGCGCGTGAAGTTTACCTTATTGAAGAGCCAATGGCGGCGGCAATTGGTGCGGGTTTGCCAGTTTCAGAAGCGACAGGTTCTATGGTTGTTGATATTGGTGGTGGTACTACCGAAGTGGCAATCATTTCATTAAATGGCGTCGTTTACTCATCTTCAGTGCGTATTGGTGGCGACAAGTTTGACGATGCCATTATCAACTATGTTCGTCGTAATTACGGCAGCTTAATTGGTGAAGCAACAGCAGAGCGCATTAAACACACTATCGGTACCGCTTATCCAGGTGAAGAAGTACTCGAAATTGAAGTCCGTGGTCGTAACCTTGCAGAAGGTGTACCGAGAAGCTTCACGCTAAACAGCAACGAAATTTTAGAAGCACTGCAAGAGCCTTTATCGGGTATTGTTAGCGCTGTGATGGTGGCATTAGAGCAATCTCCACCAGAATTAGCATCAGATATTTCTGAGCGTGGCATGGTATTAACGGGCGGTGGAGCATTATTGCGCGACTTAGACCGTTTACTGATGCAAGAAACCGGTATTCCGGTAATGGTTGCAGACGACCCGCTAACTTGTGTGGCGCGTGGTGGTGGCAAGGCGCTTGAAATGATTGACATGCACGGTGGTGATTTGTTCTCTGAAGAGAACTAATGATTAACTGCAATGCGGCTTTATTACCCAGCAAATGCGCCAATAAAGCCGCGTACAATTTATGAAACCAATTTTCGTTCGTGGCGTCTCTAATCAATTTAGACTGACACTGGCAATTTTATTGTCGGTGGCTTTGCTTGTCGCCAATGATCGCCTTGACCCTATCCGCCAATCACTCTCTTCTGTATTAAGCCCTTTACAATATTTAGCGAATGTCCCTGGTGTGATATTGGATTGGTCTGCCGAAGCATTTGCCACACGCAATATGCTCGAAGTGCAAAACAAAGAGCTACTTCGTCAACAATTAGTCATGTCAGAACGCTTGCAGCGCTTTGAACATGTCCGCCAAGAAAATGAACGTCTTCGCGCCTTACTCGGCTCCCCTGTGCATATGGACTCTCGTAAAGTGGTGGCAGAAGTCATGGAAGTTGCTAGCGATCCATTTCGTCAATTTGTGGTGTTAAACCATGGCTCGCAAACCGGTGTTTATGTTGGTCAGCCTGTGGTTGATGCTCAAGGCGTTGTCGGCCAGGTGATTGAGGTGAGCGAGTTTACTAGTCGTGTGTTGATGGTGTCAGACAGCACCCATGGTATTCCGGTGCGTGTGACGCGTAACGATGTACGAGCCATTGCAAATGGTACGGGTGATATTGATCAAATAGAACTGCGCCATGTGGCAAAAAGTACTGATATTATTGCTGGCGATTTATTAGTGACCTCAGGCCTGGGGAATCGCTTTCCTGAAGGCTACCCAGTGGCCCGTGTAATAAGCGTATCTCGCGACGACGGTCAAAGCTATGCGGTGATTAACGCTCAGCCATTAGCCGCGTTGGACCGTATTCGTTATGTGTTATTGATTTGGCCTGATGAAACCAAACCCTTCACGTTGCCTGCAAATTTAATCGGCGTATCGACCGAGGCTTCTGTTAATGGTGTGCCACAAGCTCAAGCGGAGCAGTCGCAAGCGACACAAGGAAATACCACTCCCGCGGCCACAGATGCTGATAACCCAGCAATACAAAATGTGAATCAAGCTTTGACCACGCCGACGACTCAGTCAAATAGCAATGAGGTTAACCGATGAGTGCCCACATCGCCAATGGCCGCTTAGTGGTATGGCTGACGCTTTTTATCGGAATGATGTTCCAAATCATGCCATTACCGACTATGGTCGAGGCATGGCGCCCTGATTGGTTATTAATGGTTTTGGTGTATTGGGCTATGGCATTACCTCATCGATACAGCATTTTAACTGCGTGGATATTGGGTGTACTGCTTGACGTGTTACTGGGTGCGACCCTCGGTATTCGCTCATTGGCGCTGTCGCTGGTGATTTATATTGTCGTATTATTATGTCAACGTTTACGCAACTATCCGCGTTGGCAGCAGTCATTAGTTATAGCGGGATTAATTTGTATCTACCATGCATTGATATTTTGGGTTCAATTTGTGGTGGTCGGGGCTGCTCCATTTGATTTTTCCATGTTTTTACCTGCTATTTCGAGCTTATTTATTTGGTGGTGGGTATTTTGGATTTTACGCAATATGCGCCGTCGATATAAAGTACGTTAATTAGGTTAACTTCCCGATTGAATAACCTTAAATAGAGTGAATAAACATGACTTGGATACTGGCCTCAACCTCGCCAAGAAGAAAAGAATTACTGGCACAAGCCGGTTTTAGTTACACCGGATTTAACTTTGAACTTGTGGCTCCTGATATAGATGAAACCCCAAAAGCCAATGAGTTAGCGGCGGATTATGTTTGCCGCTTAGCGATAGAGAAAGCCGAGGCCGGGCTGATATTAAGTGCACAGTTTAACCAGCCAAAGGTGCTGGGTTCAGACACGATTGTGGTGCTCAACGGAGCCATATTAGGTAAGCCTGTCGATGCAGAAGATGCCAAACGCATGTTAACCATGTTATCTGGCAACACCCACGAAGTGATGACCGCAGTTGCGCTTACTGATGGTCAGCAAACATTGACCCGCCTTTGCAGCACGCATGTCAGTTTTTGTGCGTTATCAGCCGCCGACATTGATGCTTATATTGCTTCAGGTGAACCTATGGACAAAGCCGGTGCATATGGCATTCAAGCATTGGGCGGCTGTTTTGTTAAGTCTATTAGCGGCAGTTATTCTGCTGTTGTGGGCTTACCGTTAGTTGAAACACGAGAATTATTAGCCTGCATGATGCAGCAAAATTAACCTTTTGCTTTAATCGATTTCATACGGTGGCACAAGTGCTGTCAACATTACGATTGGAGCATGACCTGAATACAGGCGGCCTAGAACGGTATGAATATAAAAGCACAGCGTAAAAAAGGCACCGAGTTACTGATTAATGTCACGCCAACCGAAGCACGTGTCGCATTAGTAGAGCATGGCGTTTTGCAAGAAGTTCACATTGAACGCCGCATGAAGCGTGGTTTAGTGGGTAATATTTATAAAGGTAAAATCAGCCGCGTACTGCCAGGTATGCAAGCCGCCTTTGTGGATATTGGTTTAGACAAAGCCGCTTTTTTACATGCCTCCGATATTGTTCCCCATACCGAATGTGTTGCCGATGTCGAAAAGGGCAATTTCGTGGTGCGCGATATTGCCGAACTGGTGCGCCAGGGTCAGGATATCATGGTGCAAGTGGTAAAAGACCCGCTTGGTACCAAGGGCGCACGTCTCACCACTGACATTACCTTACCCTCGCGTTATTTAGTCTTTATGCCGGGCTCAAGCCATGTGGGTGTGTCGCAACGTATTGAGCTCGAAGAAGAGCGTCAACGCCTTAAAAACATCACTTTACCGTATGTTGATGATGATGGTGGCTTTATTATCCGCACCGCCGCAGAAAATATTGGCGAAGACGAACTGGCACAAGATGCAGCATTTTTACGCCGAGTGTGGGCTAAGGTTAGCGAGCGTCGTAAACGCAAAGGTGCCACGTTACTGTATCAAGACCTGGCATTACCCGTACGTATTATTCGCGACTTTGTTGGCACTGAACTTGACCATATTCAAGTGGATTCTCGCCGCACTTATGCCGAGCTACAACAGTTTGCTCAAGAATTTATGCCTGAAATTGCCGACAAAATTGAGCACTACGCAGGCCCCGCACCCATTTTTGAATTGTACGATGTCGAAAATGAAGTACAGCGCGCGCTAGGGCGTAAAGTGGAGCTTAAATCGGGTGGTTATTTAATTATTGACCAAACCGAAGCCATGACAACCGTCGACATCAATACCGGCGCATTTGTTGGCCACCGTAATTTAGAAGAAACCATTTTTAATACCAATTTAGAAGCAACGCAAGCCATTGCCCGCCAACTGCGTTTACGTAATCTTGGCGGTATTATCATTATCGACTTTATCGATATGCTCAATAAAGAGCATCAGGCAAGGGTGCTCGAAAGCTTAAACGCGGCACTTGCCCTTGATCGAGTTAAAACCAGTGTGAGTGGATTTTCGGGACTAGGTTTAGTCGAAATGACCCGCAAACGCACCCGCGAAAGCCTAGAACATGTAGTGTGTGGCGAATGTCCGTCATGCCAAGGCACTGGCACCATGAAAACCATTGAAACCGTGTCGTATGAAATCTTTCGTGAGATTATTCGCTTAAACCGAGCCTATAAAGCCGATGAGTTTTTACTGTATTGCTCACCCGCGGTTTACATGAGTTTAAGTGGCGAAGAATCGCATTTATTAGCTGAGCTCGAAGTGTATATCGGCAAGCGTATTCGCTTGCAAAACGAACCCTTATACATTCAAAGTAAATATGATGTGGTGATGATGTAGTGTCAACAACTCGGGCGGCGACTATCAACAGGATCTGTTGGCAAATATTGGCGATTACGCTGGTGCTTTTTGCACTGGCAGTTAGCCTTATTCGCGGGTTGTTGCCTCATGTACCAGAAGTGCGCACAGAGCTAGTTAACTATCTTTATAATGAATATAAACTGCAAGTCTCAGTTGAATCCTTAAGTGCTGAGTGGCAAGCTTTTGGCCCCGCACTGAGCATTAAAAATTTAACGTTACCGCCCCAAGAATCATTGCCGATAACGGTTATCAGTAAAAACGTTGATATTAAACTCGACTTTTGGCAATCGCTGTTTACCCTCAGCCCACAAGTCGAAACCGTGGTATTTGACGGGATCAGTGTTGCGTTAAATCTGGATCAAATTGCCGACAATAACAACAGTGACAATAGCCAAACTAAAGCCAATTTAGATTGGCTTTATGGTTTGCTATTAGAGCAATTGGAACACTTTTCGATTACTGATGCATCATTGCAATTAATCAGCAGCCAAAATGACTATCGGCCTATTTTTGTGGATACACTTGAGTGGCTAAACACGCCTAATCGTCATCAGGCACAAGGCATGATCCACGTTGATCAGCTTGAGTCTCAGCATGAACAATTAACATTACAAATCGATCTCAGTGGTAATGGCTATCAGCCCGACACTGTGACTGGGCAACTGTATGTGTCGGCTGAATCATTAGACCTTGGTGAATGGGCTTCACGACAACATATTACCCCTAAAAATGCCAACAACATTGCGCTGCAAGGCGTCATAAACCTTGATGCGTGGATGACCTTTGCCAATCGCAAAATACGAGACGGTTTATTAGTGTTTAAACCGAGCTGGTTAGAGTGGCGCGATACGGAAAGTCAGCAAAAAATAGCGATTGATTCTGGGGTGTTGCAATGGACACCTGAACAAGGTGGCTGGAAAATTGAAAGCCACGATTTAAGCTTATCAACTAACGAGCAAGCCTGGCCGCAATTAAAGCTGGCATTTGGCACTCGTAATGGTGATTTGTTTGGTTATATCAATCAAATCACTCCACCATTACTTAAACCCATGCTACCGCTGATCCCTGATTTAGGCTTAGAGCAAGTTGATACCTGGCAACAGCTTAACCCTCAAGGCACCATTGGCCCAATAAGGTTATATAAACAAGCGCAGCAACCGTTAATTGCCACCGCCGATATTCAGCAGTTGCAATGGCAACCTTATACTACCATTCCTGGGTTAAACCCTATTGATTTACAATTAACCTGGGCCAATAATCAACTTGATTTTAGCTTGCCGCAGCAAGCTTATCAGTTTGATTTTGGTGATAATGCCAATCAACCGTTAGCCTTGCAAGGTGCAGCTATTCAAGGGCGTTTAGATGTTGAAAACAAGCGACTCACGATTGCTAATATCAATCTAACCAATGCTGATATTGCGTTACAGGCTGGGGTAAACCTAGATTTTAGCTCTTCAAAACACCTTGCGTTAGCGGCAGATGTGAGCGTGCATGATGTCTCACGAGTTGAACGTTATTTGTCCTTAATTGCCATGAGCCCTAAGCTAGTGGCATACCTCGACAATGGTTTACAGGCAGGTAAAATTGATCAAGCCCAGGTTGTTTGGCACGGTGCGCTCAGTGACTTTCCATATCATGACAACAGTGGTGTATTTCAAGCTGAGTTTATCTTGCAACAAGGTAATTTTAAGTTTCAACCTAACTGGCCCGCTGTGAGTGAATTAACCTTATCCGCACTATTTGAAAATGCCTTAATGGATCTGCATATTGACCACGGCATGCTAGGTGGTGTTGTGGTTGATGGTGCCCGAGTCTCTATCCCTCAGTTGGGTAAAGAATCGTTATTAAAAGTCGAGGCCGAAATAACGGCAGATGCCCAAGCCGCCACTGAAGTGATTAACAACTCATCATTAAAAGGTTCGGTAGGCGCCACTTTAAATGTTGTGCAAATAAAACAGCCTATCGGGGTCGATTTAGATTTAGCCATCCCACTTTACAAGGGCGGTGAACAGCTGATTAAAGGCCAGGTGAATTTAGACAACAACCCAGTGTATATTGCATCCCCAGGTTTACAACTAAACAACGTCACTGGGCAGGTGAGTTTTGTTAATCAGCTAATTGAAGCCAAAGATATTAGCGCGAAGCTGTTTGAGCAACCGTTAACGTTTAATGTTAAAACAGGTAAGCAAAACCAAAATTTTGCCTTGAACATCAATATGGGCGGCCGCTGGGATCTCGACACCTTGCCAAGCAAACTCAATAACCCAATGAGTAGCACATACAGTGGCAAGTTAGATTGGGATGGGGCACTCACCATGATATTTGACCCCAGCGGTTACAGTTTACAAATGTCGGCCTCTTCAGATTTGCTCGGCGTGGCCCTTGATTTACCCAGCCCTTATAGAAAATCATCCGTTGAGCCTAAAAAACTTCGTGCTGACTTAATTGGCGACAATAAACAATCATCGTTAAGTATCAAGTTGGGCCAAGATGTTGAGTTTTGGGGTGGCTTTAATCCTGAGGATGGTGGCCACTTAGCATTTTACGATGTGATGGTTGGGCGTCATTTTAAATTAGGCGATAAACTCCAAAAACAAAATGGCCACTTGCATTTAGATCTCCCTAAAGTCAAGCTTGAGCAATGGTTACCCATCATTAAACATTTTAGCTCAACCGCTGCGCCAGACGTTATCGCCTCATCGGTTCGAGATCGCATATTAACCGACACCGAAGTGCCAACGATGGCCATTCAACAGACCGCAGCGGTTAACCCGACATCATTTCCACCATTGATGGGTATTCATGCCAATGTGGCTAAATTAACCGCATTGGGGCAGTCGTTTGATCAATTACAGTTTGATGCTGAGCCGACTGAATATGTATGGCGCTTTAATGCACGGTCAGAGCAATTTGATGGCCGAATTGATTTTTACTCAAATTGGCGAGACCAAGGGATTAAAGTGGTGGCCAAAAAGCTGCGTATTTCTCCGCCGCCACAAACCGCATTGCACGGTGAACCATCATCGACGCAAAGTAACACAAGCTTAATCTCGCAATTGCCAACATTGGCCATTGATGTCGACGAATTTAGTCTTTACGACTTGTCGTTAGGGCACCTTGTTTTACAAGGCGTTCCCTCTGAACAAGGATATCAATTTCAAACCTTATCATTGACCAAGCCAACCTTATCTATGCAGGCAAATGGGTTATGGTCAGTAATAAAGGGTGTCGATAATACTGAGTTTGATGTGACCGTTCAGGCTGACAATTTTGAAGACCTATCAGCCACATTAGGAATTAACCCGGGCATAAAAAATGCGCCATTAGATCTTAGTGGCCAATTATCATGGCATGCAGCACCCTACTTATTTTCGCTCGATACTTTAAATGGCCAAATTCAGTTTGGTTTAGGTAAAGGTCATTTATCGGAAATCAGTGACAAAGGTGCCAGGGTATTTTCGTTATTTAGTTTAGATTCGTTACTGCGTAAATTGTCATTGGATTTCTCAGACGTGTTTGGGCAAGGGCTGTATTTCAACACCTTTACTGGTAACTTAAACATAGATAATGGGGTGGTAAAAACCACCAACACCGAAATGGATGCCATAGCCGGTAATATGAAGGTAAGAGGCTATACAGACTTAACCACTCAAAGTCTTAATTACGACATTCGTTTTGTGCCGCAGTTGGCTTCAAGTGTGCCTACTGTGGTCTTGCTGAGCACCAGTGCATGGACTTTAGGTTTGGGGGCGTTTGCGTTAACCAAAGTATTGGAGCCTGTCATTGAAGTGATTTCAGAAATTCGTTTTCGGGTCACTGGTACCATGGATAATCCGCAACTTGAAGAGTTAGAGCGTAAGAGTAAAGAAATCGAAATACCCAAAGCGATTTTACCGCAGCCTGACGAAACCGGTACCGATGGGGCTGTGGATATGCCTGTTAAAGTGAAGGATACGGAACAACAAAGTCCAGCACCTGAAGCACAACCTACAGCCGAAGCGTCAATTGTTGACGCACCTACACCAATCACCAATGTCGTGACGCTACAAGGAGCGCAATATGCAAATCAGCTTATTACAATGCCAGAGCAGCCGCGACGTTCAAGCCAACCTCGCGTTTATCGACTCGCAGCTTAAACAATTACCGCGCGACATTGATGAGCCACAACTTGTGGTACTGCCTGAATGTTGCTTACTGTTTGGCGGCCATGAAAGTCAACAATTGCAATATGCCGGTAGCGAACATCAAAGCGACCTTAAAACTGCGTTAGCCAATTTAGCTAAACAATATCACGTGTACTTAATCGCAGGCACCATACCGATGCGCGCTGATGATGGCAGAGTGTTCAGTCGCTGTTATTTTTTTGATGACCATGGCGTCACCCTAGGTCATTACGATAAACTGCATTTATTCGATGTCGATGTTGCCGATGGCACCAAAACCTACTGTGAAAGTGATACATTTCACCCAGGCGATCATTTATGTGTGGTTGATACGCCATTTGGTAAAGTGGGGCTTGCCATTTGTTACGACATTCGCTTTGGTGATTTATTTCGGGCATTGCGCCTTGCGGGTGCGGATTACATCGCACTGCCATCGGCTTTTACCAAAGTGACCGGAGAGGCGCATTGGCAAGTATTATTACAGGCCAGAGCCATTGAAACTCAATGCTATTTATTGGGTGCCGGTCAATGGGGTCAACATAATCAAGGCAGCCGAGAAACCTGGGGCCATAGTATGATTGTCGACCCATGGGGCAGAGTCATTGCTGAGCGTGCCACCGAGTGCGGTTGGGCACAAGCCAAGGTTGAGCTTAGTGAGCTACAACGTATACGTCAGCAAATGCCGATAATCGGCCATAACCGTTTCATTGCGCCGCAATTAACCCCTGTTTAAGTGGGCGCTTAAGACCTTATTCGCACTATGCGTTAGCTATTAATAAAAGAGAGTTTGAATGCCATTTTTAACCCAAGTAGAGCAAAGCTTATTACAAGATGGATTAACCTTAGACGGGCTACAAGGTTACTTAACGACTATTCATCAACACAATATTGATTTTTCAGACCTGTACTTTCAAGGTTGCCGCCATGAGTCGTGGGTATTAGAAGATGGCATTGTAAAAGAAGGTAGTTTTCATATTGAACGCGGTGTCGGTGTGCGTGCGATTACCGGAGAAAAAACCGGTTTTGCTTATGCCGATGAAATTACCCCAGCTGCATTAGATGCCGCAGCTAAAGCGGCGCGTGGCATTGCCAGTGCGGGCGAGCAACACAAAGTCCAGGCGTTTAAGCGTCAAGCTGCGCATAAACTGTATGACAGCGCCGACCCAATAGCGGCAATGGACGAAGTCAAAAAAATAGACTTACTTAAGCAGGCTGATGCTTATATTCGCAGCCTCGACAGCCGTATTATTCAAGTTGTGGTCAGTTTATCAGGCGTGTACGAAGAGATATTAATTGCCGCCAGTGATGGGACATTAGCCGCCGACATTCGTCCATTAGTGCGTTTTAATTGCAGCGTTATTTTAGAAGACAACGGCAAACGTGAACGCGGCAGCGCCGGTGGCGGTGGCCGTCATGACTACAGTGTATTTTTAGCCACTGATGACGCCGGTTTACCACTGAGCTTTGAATTTGCCCGTGAAGCCGTGCGCCAGGCTCAGGTTAATGTTCATGCTATTGATGCACCGGCTGGCGAAATGCCTGTGGTACTGGGTAATGGCTGGCCTGGGGTGTTATTGCATGAAGCCGTAGGTCATGGTTTAGAAGGTGATTTTAACCGTAAAGGCAGCAGTGCATTTAGCGGTAAAATTGGTCAGCAAGTGGCATCAACCTTAGTCACAGTGGTAGACGACGGCACCATGGAGAATCGTCGTGGCTCGTTAAGCATTGATGATGAAGGGGTTGTAACCCAAAAGACCACCTTAATCGAAAACGGTATTTTAAAAGGCTATATGCAAGACAAGCTCAATGCACGTCTTATGGGCCAAGCGCCTACCGGTAATGGTCGCCGCGAATCATACGCACATTTACCTATGCCGCGTATGACCAACACCTATATGAATGCAGGCGACTCTAACCCTGCCGACATCATTAAGTCGGTTAAGAAAGGCATTTACGCGCCTAACTTTGGTGGCGGACAAGTCGATATTACTTCAGGTAAGTTTGTGTTCTCAGCCTCTGAAGCATACTTAATTGAAGACGGCGAAGTCACTCAAGCCATTAAAGGCGCCACCTTAATTGGTAACGGCCCAGAAGCCATGGGATTAATCTCAATGGTCGGTAATGATTTAGCGTTAGATAAAGGCGTGGGCGTATGTGGTAAAGATGGCCAAAGTGTACCGGTTGGCGTGGGGCAACCAACACTAAAAATTGACCGTTTGACCGTAGGCGGCACAGCCTAATTAATCGTTAATGGATGAGCTTAATGCTGAGCGTTATAGTAAGTTAAGCTCATTAAATCAGCTATAGATTGGTGCAACCTCTTACCAACCTGTGCAATAGATCGCAACGATTAGCGGATAAAAGATATAGATGCAGGGTATAATCCACCCTGGAAATAAAGCAACAGCTCTAGAGGTGATAGTGATTTTAATGAGTCTTATTGGTCAATGCTTTAAATGCTCAGCACCTTTTTTTAGTGGCGTCACGCTAGGCGTCAGCGCACTCGCTTTTACGGGTTTTGCTTATGCAGAACCTTTTTCGTTTCCACAGGCGTGGCAACAATTACAGCAAGTGAGTGATCATCTACAGGCTAAAAACCAACATGTTAACCGCGCTAAAGCTGAAGAACATGCCGGCGATGCATTAAACTATCCCTCGCTCAATATTGCGGGCAGCTATACCCGACTAGAAAAACCGATTGAATTAGACTTACAAGATTTAAACCCACTTGCCTCGCTTGATGCTAGCGCATTACCCAGTGCGATTACCGAAGTATTAGCCACCATCCCCAGTTCAATGTATGTCACGCCGTTTACTGAACAAGATGTGTTCCGAGCCAGCTTACAAGCCATGTGGCCAATTTACACCGGTGGGCGGATCACGGCTGCACAAGGGATTCATGCTGCACAAGTGTCAGAGTCAGAACAAGAGTTTGCATTAGCTAGCCGAGAGTTATTTTTACAATTAGTTGACCGTTATTATGCGGTGTCGGTAACGCACACTTTGGCCGACACGCAACAACAGCTGGTGGACTCGTTAAGCTTACATGTTTCACATGCTGAAAAGCTCGAGCAACAAGGACAAATTGCCAAAGTTGAACGCTTAAATGCGCAAGTGGCTCTTGAAAATGCCAAAGTTGATTTAGGCAAAGCTAAGCGCCAGTATGAAATGGCCGAAATCGCCCTTGCGCGGATGCTACATGTGCCAACAGTCAGCCCAAACTCCCCATTATTTGTGCTCAAGCAACAACCGTCTTTATCGCGTTTAAGTCAGCTCACCTTAACCCAACACCCTGCACTAAAATTGCTTGAAGCAAAAGAATCCCAAGCTAATGGCTTAGTTGATTTAGAAAAAGGCGGCTATTTTCCAACAGTGTATTTATACGGTAATTACACCCTGTATGAAGACGACAGTTTATTTGCACAAATGGAACCCGACTGGATGGTGGGCGTAGGCGTGAGCATTCCGCTAATAAGCCGCGACGGTCGCAGTGGTAAAGTGTTAGCGGCCAAAAGTGCCTTATTGCAAGCGCGATACACCAAGGCGCAAACGAAACAAGATTTAAGCTTACTAATTGATCAAAGTTATCGGCAAATGCTGCAAGCTCAAGAAGAAGTTGAAGCACTGAATGCTTCACTGGCGCTTGCCACTGAAAACCTACGTTTACGCGAATTAGCCTTTAACCAAGGTTTATCAACCTCCATTGATCGCGTCGATGCGGAACTGAATTTAACCGCCGTTAAAACCAAGCAGTTAGGAGCAAAGTATCGCTATATGCAAGCGTATGCCAAAGTGATGGCGGTGAGTGGTCAAGTCGACGAATATATTAATAGAATTGAAATTCAGGGAGCTTCACATGCGAACTAACAGAGTTATCGCAGTATTCGCATTGCTGCTGTTATTGTTGTTACTGGGCTATGGCGTCATGTTGGCGTTTACGCCTAAGCCAACAGTGCTACAGGGACAAATTGAAGCGCGAGAATATAATATCTCCTCTAAAGTACCTGGCCGAGTAGAACAAGTGTTAGTGCGTAAAGGTGATAAGGTCGCTCAAGGCGATATTTTATTTTCCATTAGTAGCCCAGAGTTAGATGCCAAATTAATGCAAGCCCAGGGTGGGTTAGATGCCGCCACCGCTCAACAACAGCAAGCCAATAATGGCGCAAGACAACAAGAAGTCACTGCCGCACAAGAGCAATGGCGCAAAGCAAAAGCGGCCACTGAGTTACGGATTAAAACTTATCAACGGGTTGAGAATTTGTTTGAAGAAGGTGTTGTCGCACGGCAACAGCGCGATGAAGCCTACACCCAATGGCAAGCTGCTAAATATACCGAACAAGCCGCTTATGCCATGTACCAAATGGCACAAGAAGGCGCTCGTAGTGAAACAAAAGCCGCAGCTGCAGGGCAAACTCTCATGGCCGAAGGGGCAGTAAAAGAAGTCAATGCCATATTAGCCGACAGCCAAATGCGCTCACCTAAACAAGCTGAAGTCAGTGACGTATTACTGCAAGCCGGTGAGCTCGCACCCAGCGGTTTTCCGGTGGTGAGTATTATTGATATGAATGATGCCTGGGCGGTCATGCAGGTGCGCGAAGATCAATTGAGCCAATTTAAACAAGGGCAAACCTTAGCTTTAGAGATCCCGGCATTACAACAACAGATAGAGTTTGAAGTGTCGCATATCAGTGTAATGGGCAACTTTGCCACTTGGCGCTCTACCGAAAGCGGTCACGATTTTGACATGCGCACCTTCGAAGTCGAGTTAACGCCAAAGCAGCCAATAGCAGACTTGCGCGTGGGGATGTCGGTATTGTTTCGTGTCGACTCGCTTACACAATAAGCCAGGGTAAAAAGCTTAATGATGACAGAATTATTTAAGCGAGAATTCAATGCCCTATGGCACTCGCCATGGCAGTTGGCCCTGATAAGCTATATTCCGCTTATTGGTGTGCTGGCATTATGGTGGTTGTTCAGCGCAGGCCTACCACGGCAACTCCCTGTCGCGGTTGTTGATGTCGACAACAGCCAAATTAGCCGTATGTTAACTCGCCAGCTGGCTGCTAACGCTGTGATTGCGCCACAATCCTATGCTAATGAAGCACAAGCTATAGAGGCAATGCGCCAAACTCAGGTTTATGCCATGGTGGTGTTACCATATCAGCTAAAAAAAGATCTGCTGACGGGTCAACAGCCCACCATTGATATTCGCTACAACAGTCAGTTTTTGCTGGTAGGTAAATTGTTGTCAAGCCAGTTACAGTTGAGCCTGGCAGAAGGACTGACCCAAATAGGCCAGCAACGCTTGCTACTTAATGGCGCTAACAAAGCCACCGTCGATGTTAGTTTGAGCCCCATTACCAATCAAACCACGGCATTATTTAATCGTAATAACAATTATGTCGGCTTTTTAGTGCCGCCCATTTTGATTGCATTATGGCAATTATTATCGATGCTGGTGTTTATTAATAGCCTCAATCAAGAGCTGGTCCTATACCAAAAGCGCTATTATTTTCCTAAACAAATCTGGGCATTAATCGCTACTAAGATTCTGTTTTATAGCCCTATTATGTTACTGCATGGCGGGTTCATCTTATTGTGGTTATATCATTACTTAGGGTTACCAGCCGCAGGCGCATTGGGTGACTTAATGCTCGCGCAGTTAGCAATGCTAATGGCGTTGTGGTTAATGGTATTGGTGATATTTACAGGAATGCGTGACAGTGCTCGTAGCGTGAGCTTTTGCACGGCATTATTCGCCCCAGCGTTTGCATTTATGGGCATTACCTTCCCGGTGAATGATATGCCTTTTCTCGCCCAATGGTGGCGCTTAATCATGCCGTCGAGTCATTATATAGACTCTCACGTGAGCGTGATTAGTTATGGGGTCGAATTACCTCATGTGTTGGGGCAAATCAGTGGTTATTGGGGCTTTTTATTGTTGCTGCCTTTCATTGTGTTTTTCGCCAATAAAGCCAAAGATGTCCCAAAGACTGATTTAACCTCAAGTGATGTTAATCAGGAGGTCAGTTAATGAACTTCTGGCAGTTAATGCTTGCTGAGTTTAAGGCTATTTTTGCCGACAAGGCGATTATGGTGACCCTATTTGGTGGCGTGTTGTTTTATTCGGTATTGTATCCATTACCGTATTTAAACCAAGTACCTACCGAGCAACAAGTGGTTGTGGTTGATCATGACAACTCATCGCTGAGCCGTTTAGTGACTCGCCATGCCGATGCCAGTGCTAAAATTCATATTTTAGCCAATCTTGGCAGCATTGATGAAGCTGAAACCTGGATAAGCGAGGGTAAGGCTCATGGTTTATTGGTGATCCCAGCCAATTTTAGGCGTGATATATTGTTAGGTAAGGGCGCAACCTTAAGCTATGGTGGCGATGCCAGTTACTTTTTAATTTATTCAGCAGTAGCAGAAGGGCTCGTGGCTGCGGGTTTAGATGCCAGTAAACAAGTGCAACTTATCGGTTTGCTTGCCCGAGGGCAAAACCCGCAATTGGCTCAGCAAAGTGTTAACTCAATTAATATCAACTCAGTACCTGCGTTTAACCCAAGTCTAGGTTACACACCCTATGTGATCCCCGGTCTCTTTTTACTGATATTGCATCAAACGTTATTAATTGGCACTGGGATTTTAGGCGCAGGCCAATGGCGTAGGCCTGGGTATTGGCAACACGTGAGCCCCGGCGTATTGGTGTTTGCCCGTTTAAGTGTATTTTTACTGATTTATAGTGTGTTCAGTAGCTTTTACTTGGGGTACTGCTTTTATTGGTATCAGGTCAGTGTTGCGGCAACCATTATTGAAGTCGGCTTATTTATGCTGCCATTTTTATTAGCCACAGGTGCGTTGGGGATTGTGTTTAGTAGTTTATTTGCTCGGCGCGACTTATCAACTCAGGTGTACTTATTGATGTCGATGCCGGTGTTATTTGTGTCGGGATTTGTATGGCCCATTGCCTTAATCCCTGAACCTTTGGTGATGATATCGCAAGTCATTCCAGCTGTACCCGCCATTATGGGAATGCTAGAACTCAATCAACTTGGTGCGGGGTGGTTAGCGGTTATGCCTAAATGGCTGCAGCTTTGGGGATTATTTGCGGTGTTTGCGTGTATCGCAATCATGAGGGTAGCTGCGAGGCAAAAACAGGCTAAAGCGATGTTAAGTTAAACGCGCGATCACATTCAACATAGTTAAGTGTTGCCGAAGTAAAAAGACAGGCATCGCAATGATTGGCCTGTCTATCGCATCACACTCACTTAGATGTGACTATTTCTCACTAGCTGAACGAAGCAAACCGTTACAGTGTCTAGGTCACGCTAATTATAAGGTGCCAGTTTGTGCAGTGTTTAATGCGGCTTCTAAACGTGCTAGGTTATGCTTGTAAATGCTGCTGTTATCTACTTTAGCTGCGCGTTTAAAGTCAGCGAGTGCGCCCAGGTTATCGTGGTTCATTAATTTCATTACGCCACGGTTGTTGTAAGCGTAAGCACGAACAGACATAGATGGAACAGCCACTAAAGAACGTGCGCTTTTTACTGCAGCACTGCATGCTTTTTGTGCTTTTTCCATGTTAGACATTTGTACGTAACCGGCGCATAAATTCACATTGCGTGAATAGTCGTCCACGGTGTATTTACTCGCAGCTAAGGTTGCGTTTAAGCCTTCTTCTACATGGCCGGTTTGCAATGCGTTAACACCGGGCACATCTTCAACAAGTACCATTTTGTATGCATTGCTACTGATTTGTTGGCCTTGGTCTGCCATAACGCTTGCTGATGCGGTCAGTAATAATGTGGCACTGATTAGGCCTGTAATGATGTTCTTGTTCATGATGTTGCTCCTCTAAAATGTCGTAGCGCCGCGCTACAACTGAACCTTAGTAAAAAGCGATACAGGCGACAAACGATAAAAAACGCATTAATAGATTAAAAATATTCACCTATAGATAATGAGGTGTTAAACGAATCATTTCCGGTGTGAACTTAAGCCGTGTAAAAACAATTTTTACAGATTACATTGGCTCACCAAGCGCAGATTGATTAAGGATAACAATGAATACACTTCAACACGGTAAACTGCTTGGCTATAGTTTTGTTACTTGGCTAAGTTTTTATCTGATTGGTCTGCCTGATTATTATCAACAATGGCCGTTTTGGATAAAATTACCCTTATTGCCACTTGTGACTTTGCTATACATTCCTATCACTAAAATTACGTTGAAAAAATACTGGAGCGATGGGAAGCATGTGATTAACTCATGCTGGCTGGCGTTTTATTTAACCTTACCTTTGTTTATTTACGATTATTTGCTGCTCGGGGTATACAAAGACTTAGGCATCAATTTTGTTTTTTCATACTGGTACTTAAGCTTTTTCTACTTTTCATTTTGGCTCCAATTTCCGTATATAGCCTGGCGAATGGAAAAGGCAGAGGGCCGTCGCTAACACCTCAAGTGTGGCGCAAAAAGCCTGTTAGCTTTACCGGTTAGCTCAGTATCTAGGTGAGTTAATGGCTTTCATCATGAAAGCTTTTAAGGATCCAATCGATAAGCAGTTGTACTTCTGGGCCCTGCTGTTCATTGGTGTGACGCACAAGATAATAACGGTCGTGGCTGAACAGCGGGTGGCGAAATAGCGGAATAAGGGTTTTATTGTCAAACCATGCTTGGCTGATGGGCAACGGGATTAATGCTACGCCTAACCCTTGCTCTGCAGCGCGGGCAACGCTGAACATACTGTCTAACTGAATGATTTGCTTAGGCTGAAAACCATCAAGCCCCACGCTTTCTGCCCATTGATGCCAGGCGTACGGTCTGGCTTTATGCAGTATTAACGGCACTTTAGTTAACGCGTTAAACCCCTGTGAGGCTAATTCACTGTGAAGTTGTGGATTGCATGCTGGTATATAGGTGATGGGGAATAAATCATAAATGTCGTTTGTGGTTTGTTGTTTACCTGACAACATAATAGAGACGTCGGTGTGCTTAATGGTATCAGTGCGCGACTTTATGGTTTCAAGTTTGAGGTTGATATTAGGGTATTTAGATGACCAGCCGATCAATTTAGGCATAAACAGTTCGCTGGCAAAAAACTCTGGCATCGAAATACTGATCTCGAGCATGCGGTCTGATTGATTGAATTCGCTGACGGTATTGACCAATTGTTGCATTACCGGCTCAATGGCCTGGTAAAAACGCGATCCCACTTCTGTTAGGGCTATTGAGCGAGTTTGACGAATAAATAATTGCTGATTGAGAGCTTCCTCTAGCTGCTTAATTTGGTGGCTAACTGCAGACGGCGTAAGGTACAGCTTTTTAGCTGTTTCTTTAAAGCTTAAGCATTCTGCTGCAACGCAAAAACAACGTAGGCCGCGCATAGAGGTATGTAAAGGGATCATTTGATTCTCAACAACAAAGCTATTTGTATCATTCTTACGAGTAACATAGCTGCACAATTAATATCGCAGCACAATTAACATCATTACATCAGTATTACGGATTATATACGAATAACAATTGTACAGAGCGATTACCTATGACGCGGGTTACTCGTAACCAGTATTTCATTGATTAATGATATTAAGATGACTGTATTTAAGTCGATTGGGTATATACCAAGGTAGCTTTTAAAACATAACTGCAGCAAAGATTAGACCATACTATAAAATCATTTAAAAACATGGGTTTGTGATTTTAGTTGTTGGTTAGTTGAATCGTAACAGTGCCTTGTTGAAAACAATACGCACCACAGGTGTGCAATATTGTTCAACGCAAAGTAAGCAGGGCTAGCGCTTAATGGGTTTACGGATTAAAAATAAAGTGTTTCTTTCTGCTCGCCATCGATAAAGATGTCGCATTTGTCAGCAGTGCTATTTTTTGTTGATTGAACAATACTGGCCACAATTCCAAAAGCACCACCTTGATCGCCTAAAACAGAACCAAAATAGCAATCGCCTTTAACAGCCATACCATTTAACTTGGCGTTAAGGTGTTGGGTTGGGGTCATAGGCGGGAATCGACCTTGCATAATGGCGTCGCCATTGGCGATAAGTTGCAGTTTGTTTTTTTCTTTGTCGTATATACCACCAAATACAATCGTTTGGTCATTGACTACAACAGTCTTATTTTGTGCCACGATAGGTGGCTTTGCTGCACAAGCGCTTAGTAGCACGCCTGCGGTTAAAGTAGAAAGTACATAAAGTTTGCGCATTATTGTTCCTTAGTATGCGTCGAGAAACGTTTACCTGTTTCTCGTATAAATAAACTAGCCCTGTTTATCATTGAGTGACGCAGATGATAGATTGAAATACTCAGTAAAAGGTTTACGGTATTCTCGTTGACATTGTAACAACTTATATACAAATTCCAATCACAAAAAAGCCTGCGTATTCAGCAGGCTTTTGTTTATGGTAATGATGGTGAGTTACAGCAAGGTGACAAAGAAGCTCAGTTCAGTCATGACACCTTTTGGTGTAGTGGCTGTTAAGGTCACGAGGCTAGTACCTGAGTTGTCATCATTGGTTATTGTGAATGATGTTGAAGTGCCACCGGCTGAATTACGGTCGGGTACCGTGTATCCAGAGAATGTTAATTCACCCTCACTGCTGCTCACAGATAAGGTTGTGCCAGACGGTAATATTTGGTCAGCACTGTCGCTGAGTACCACAGTAAATGTCGCAGAGGCACCATTGGCGATATCCTGAATGTCAGTATCAAAATCATTAATCACTGAACCATTTTGGCTTACTGTAAAGTTGGCCGTTGACCCAGACATGGTTAATACCAATGCTTTACGGATATACGTTGTCATAGCCGAGCTATCACATAAACTGCCCAGGCATTGAGGGCCGTTAAACACAGTATCAGCGTCTTGATAGGTGCTGCTTGATTTGGTGTTGAAATACACCTCACCTGAATCGCGAACGCCAGATTCATTGTCATCTCTAAAGGCGTCAGGTAAATCAACAAAGCCATTGTCTTGATAGGTTTCAACATCCATGCCGTTACCCCTACAGGCGACAGAAGTTGTGCCAATTAAACAGCCATCAACAGCGCTGCCATCGTCATTATCAAACACGTTATTGCCATTGGTATCGAAAAAGGTTTCGTGACCAAGCGCATAAGCCAAAATGGTGATGCGATGATCGGTTACCCGTGGTGATGCTGATGTCCAGGTGACGGCACAGGTACCGCTTACGATGCTACATGATGGCTCAATTTGACCACCTTCCGTTGTAAAGTTAACCGTGGTGTCGTCTGGTGCTGGGTTACCAAAGCTGTCTGATGCATAAACTGTAATCGTGACATCTTCGCCATTGTAATCGCCCGCTTCTGGGTTTGAGCTTGAGGCCGAGATACTAAAGCCCAATTGCTGTGGCAGTCCGGTATTGACAGTGAGTTGTTCTGATTGACTGGTAATGGTGTCACCCGTATCGGCATCGGTAGTTGATGCCATAACGCGCACTGGGGTCGGGATAGTACCAGCTTGAACTCGCACACTTACGACGCCTTCAGAATTAGTGATGCTGCTATCTGTAATGTCGCCATTAGAAAATTGTAATCCACCAACCGTGGTGTCGAGGCTAAATTCAACCTCTTGTTGAGCAGCAGGTTGACCATTAGCGCTGCTTACCAAGAACGTCACCAAAGAAGACTCTGTTGTATCTGTGCCACCAGAACCTTTGATGCGGATTTGAGTTGGGTCTGCCGACACAAAACTAATATTGGATAATGTTTGGCGTGCCAATGTAAAAGGTAAGCTCGCGCTTAAACTCGTGTCATTAACGGTTGCAATGGCGACAATGGTGTCAGTGCTTTCACTATTGCCACTACAACTGGTGTCTGAAAACGTCGAGCTTGCTGAACCTGACACGGTGGTGACCGGTGAGTCTAAGGTTGCATTGTCGTTGGTGGTACAATCTGAACTAAAGCTAATGCTGGTTGGACTTTGTAAGCGAGTAATCGTGCCATCGTCTGCTTCTGTCACTAGGGTGGCGGTTACGCCAAATGAGCCGCCCGCGCTAATGGTGTAGTTACCATTTGTATCAGCTGTTAAGGTTGTCGATAATAGATTTTCAACAAATTCGCCGCTGTCATTATAAGACCCCATCATTACCGTGCCGTCAGTCGTAACATCGGTCGATGCAAGCACTTCATAAGCACTTGTCGCGGTTAATGTTGTGTCTTCATATTCCGCAGTGGCGCTAAGAAGGCTAGCCCCTAATTCTGAATTGGTAGGTGTAAAGCTTAACGTTGCAACACCAGAGTCTGTAGTGAGTGCGGTAGTTGGAGTTAGCGTGGCGCTGCCAGCATTGAAGGTCACAATTTGATTGGCAATACCCTGGTTTTCGCTGTCTGTGAGCGTGGCATTTAGCTGAACTGTGTCGCCAACATTAAAACGGGTAATCACTCCACTACTGTCACTGATTGACACGGTAAAGTTTAGCGCTTCAACAGGGGCTGTGGTGCTGTACTCTTTAAATTGGTAATTACGGCTGTCACTAACACTGTCGTCATCTGATGTGTAGGTTGCCGTTAAGGTGCCGGCTTCTGTGCTGGTGGAGCTAATAAAGGTGGTCGCTATACCGCTTGTATCGGTTAATACAGATGCATTGCTTAATGTGGCATTGCTGGTACTAAACTCGATAAGCGCACCACTGACGTTAGCATTACCTAATGTCAGTTTGGCTACGGCACAAATGCTGTCGTTGAGATCAAAGACTAAACTGTCGGTACTGGCATCACATTGGCCATTCACAACATCCTGGTAGCTTACCGACAGACTATAACTGTCATCTGATGTATTTGAGTCGGAGTCATCTGAGGCACCGTTACAACCTGTAAATAACAATATTGAAGCAAGAGATAAAAAAAGTGCACGTATCGTTGTTCCAAGCTGCATTAGCCACATCCTTATTTCGATTAATCAGATTATTTTGAGTATAGGGTTTACTCTTTTATCTCAGCACGTAAGTATTTAAACAATTCTTTAGACGACTTTGATTCTGGGCCTTTGGCTAATTCTTTATTTGCCTGGCGGATCAATTGACGCAATTTTTGACGCTCTAGTTGTGGATGCTGATCCAATAAACTTTGGACTTCATCGTCACCATTTGTCAGTAAGCGCTCGCGCATCTTTTCAAAGATTTGTAACTGAGCGGCTTCATTATTGTTCTTATTCAATACTTTATCTAGTGCTGCTTGAATCGGTTCGTGATCAAAGCCACGCATTAGCTTACCGATGTATTGCAAATGGCGGCGATACGCTTCGGTTTTTTGCTTAATGAGTTTAGATTTTAAGACAGCGTCATAAAGAAACTCATCTAAATCCATTTTATCTAATTGGGTTTTACTAAGCGCAACCAAGCGCATGCCAAGTGCTTGAGCTTCTTCGCTTTCTTTTTTAAATTCTGTTCTGCTGACGTAATCGTCATCGTTATCATAGGGCTGCTGAAAGTGTTCAGAATCGCCAACAATCTTCATAGTCTTAAACCTCGAGTCAATATAGGCTAATGATAGCATTTATTTGGCATTGAATATGCAGATTTTATTCAAGAGAAGCACTTGGTTATCAATCGGCTTTTTTATTTGATATGCTAGCCACAATTAGACTAATTAAAGAGTAAATTTGTGGCTTCTCATCCTTCTTCAGCGCCTAGCGCCAGTGAAACAACCCCAAGAATTGATTCTGAATTATCAGCACTAAAAGACGCTGTCGCTGTTGCATTAGAGTACGCTAAACAACTTGGCACAACTGCCGCAGAAGTTGCCATTAGTAAACAGCAAGGTTTATCGGTGTCGACGCGTGAAAAAGAAGTCGAAACTGTCGAGTTTAATAAAGACGGTGCCTTAGGCATTACCATTTTTCGCGACGGTCGCAAAGGTAACTCTTCCACTTCAGACCTCAGTCCAGAGGCTATCCGCGAAGCGGTAAGAGCGGCAGACGGTATTGCTAAATACACCTCAGAAGATCCCTTTAGTGGTTTAGCTGATGCAGCGTTAATGGCGCAAGATATTCGTGATTTACAGCTATATCACCCACAAGATATTGATGCTGAAGAGTTAGCGCAATTGGCCATTCGTGCTGAGGCTGCTAGTTTGTCTGTTGATAGCCGTATTCGTAATTCGGATGGTGCTTCAGCCAATGCGCACACTGCCGCTAAAGTTTATGGTAATAGCCATGGCTTTTTAAACGGTTACTGCAGCTCGCGCTACAGCTTAAGTTGTGTGGTCATTGGCGAAGAGTCAGATGGCAACATGCAGCGTGATTATGATTATACCGTTGCCCGCAAATACCAGGACTTATTGTCGCCAGAGTCTGTTGGTCAACAAGCTGCCAATAAAACCTTAAGTCGTTTAGATGCGCGTAAAATTGCGACCGCTAAAATGCCAGTCTTGTTTGCACCAGAAATCGCCACAGGGCTTATGGGTCATCTCATTGGTGCAATTAGTGGTAGCAGTATTTACCGCAAGTCGAGTTTTTTGCTTGATGCACTTAACACCCAAATATTTCCTGACTGGTTTAGCATTGAAGAGCAACCGCATTTATTAGGTGCATTGGCCAGTGCAAATTACGACAGTGAAGGTGTCGCAACGCAGTCGCGCCGTATTATCGACAATGGCCAACTCGCGACTTATCTGCTAACCAGTTACTCAGCCCGTAAACTCGGCATGACTAATACTGGCCATGCAGGTGGCATTTACAACTGGACGCTAAGTCATACTAATCAAACCTTCGATGATTTAGTTAAAGCAATGAACACTGGTTTGATTGTGACTGAAGTGATGGGTCAAGGCGTTAATGGTGTCACTGGAGATTACTCACGTGGTGCGGCGGGTTTTTATGTTGAAAACGGTGAAGTACTTTACCCAGTCGAAGAAATTACCATTGCAGGTAACTTAAAAGATATGTTTAAAGGGATTCAAGGCATAGGTAAAGATCGTGACTTACGTTCATCGATTCGCACCGGTGGCATTTTACTGAGCGAAATGAAAATTGCTGGTAACTAAGTTTTTACAAAATAGCAGGGCTTAAATCTAGTTTTCTGCCACTTTTTTACTCGATTGTACAATTTAAAACCTCTTATCGGCCGATAAGAGGTTTTTTTATAACCAATTTAAGCCAGCTTGACGTTTTATATACCAACTTTACCTTTCTTGACAGTCGTTTACGCATACAAAGAGTCATAATACTGCAAATGTAGCTAAGTGGTTAATGGAGCAATTATGTTTAACAAGAAATTAGGCCAGTTGATATTAATATCAGCGGTTGGAACTGTGATGTTCGGTTGTGGTTCTGATAGTTCAGATAGCAGCAGCGATGTTGCTTATGTACAGTATTACAATGCCTCACCTAACAGTACTTCGACATCGTTAGTACTTGATGACTATTCGTACAGTGCAATTGACTTTGCTGATGCTATGCCACGTTATGGCTACAGCACTGGCAGTGCTGATTTAGACGTTTACGGCCAGGATGAAGATGGCGAAACCGTAACCATTTACACTGATACTGTGGAAATGAATGCCGATGATAACCACTTATTTGTGCTCCATGGTGATTATACCGATCCACAATTATTAGACATTAATTACAACCGTGAAGATATGGACGATCTTAACGCGGATGATGATTATGAATACAGTAAAATGCAGGTGCTTATTGCCAACGTAGCCACTGATGAAGGCACATTTGATGCATATATCTCTCTTGATACTCAAGACTTTGATGACGCGGTAATGTTAGGCTCTGTGGGTTATGGTACTTACAGTGACTCAATGATCCTCGACACTGAAGATTACATTGTTTATTTAACAGAAGCTGGCTCTACAGATGTAGTTTACACTACAGGCAGCATGGATTTCACCACTGAAACTGTTTACAAATTGGTTATCCGCAATAGCTTTGGTGCCGGAGATCTTAAAATCAATATCGACAGTGTTGATTCAACAACAACAGCCGATAATTATGCTGCGTTAGAATCAACAGCAGACTATCGAATATTCAATGGCCTTGAAACTCAAAACATTGATGTGACGATATCGAGCCAGCAAGAAACTCAATATCTGTATGATGTTACAGCATTTTCAGTATCTGACTATCAATCAACGTCATTTAATGATTATGGTATTACGGTAAAAGATGCGACAACCCAAACACAGCTGTTTAATAACTTGCTCCCCCTGTGTCAGGATAGTTGTCGCCTCAGTTTTTCATAAAAATAAAACAGGGAGCGGTAAG
>NZ_BMQI01000037.1 GCF_014648035.1 Shewanella algicola
CACGCAAGTCGGCGACACCTTGATTGTCACTGACGGCAACGGTAATGAATTGTTTAACGGCCCAGTGACCTCGGACATGCTCACCAACGGCTTGGATGTCGAAGTCCCTGTGACCGCAGGCGCAACCGATGTTGATGTCACCGCCCAAGTGATTGATATCGCCGGTAACCCATCTGCAACGGCCACCGACAACCAGCCTGTTGACCGAATAGCACCTTCTGCACTATCAATTATTATTGTTGATGACGGTACACCTGGTGATGGTTGGTTAAACAATGGTGAAATTGCAGCCAACGGTAGCGGAATACAAATTAAAGCAGATGTTGAAAATACAGATTTAGTTGCAGGTGGTTTTGTTTCAATATCAATCACTGTAGATGGAAATGAAGTTTCATTTGATTTAAAACTCGAAAATGATCAATTGGTTAATCTTGACGGCTCAACGCCTAGCATTGCTTTTGATTATAACAATGGTGAGATCACATGGACTGAAGATGTTCCAGGAGCAGGTGATCAAATCACAGTTGAAATAACACAAACTGATGCAGCAGGTAACGAATCAACTACCGCTACAGATACAGCAACGATAAATAATGTTGATGCTAATGATGATATCCCTGGTTCGTCATATACTGTAACTACAGGTTCTAGCAGTAATTGGGCCATTCCACAGTCAAACGGTGAAGCTCTAATGACCATTTCCGCTCGTAACGGTGATGGATCTATTGGAGTAATCAGCTATGACTCAAGTAACAACCTTGGTGTAGCAGGTTCTCCACGCACATCAGGTCAAATTGCTGGGCAGATTGAGTATGATTCAGCTACTGGCACATCGGAGTCCGTTGTTATCGACTTTAATGGCTTAGTGAATCAAGCAACATTTAGTGTTTCTCACTTGTTTACCAATGAAAACAATGGTGAGCAAGGTGTATGGATGGCTTATTACAATGGTCATTTAGTCGCCAGTGAAATATTTACTACAAGTTCTGGAGATGAGGGAACTTTCACTATAAATACTGGTGACATTGTATTTGATCAGTTGGTTTTTCAAGCAACAGAAACAGTTAGTGAAGCAAATGGTGGACCGGCATTAGTTGACTCCTCTGATTACTTCCTAACAAGTGTGGCAGCATCTGGACCTGCAATTGTGGGGAGCTATGTTGTGTCTGAAGATAGTACTTTATCAATAACAGACACCAGTTCTGGTTTACTGAACAACGACAATGATTCACAAGGTCATACCTACTCTCTAACAGGAGTGAATGGAGCTAGCGTTACGGATGGACAAGTAGTTACACTACCAAGTGGTGCGCTATTAACTATATATAGTGATGGTACTTATTCTTATGACACCAATAATGCTTTTGAAACTTTAACTGCAGGCCAGCTATCAACAGATAGCTTTACCTATACAGTAACAGATGAATATGGTGCAACAGATACTGCAACAGTAACCATTAATATTGTAGGCGCTAACGATACTGCTATTATCACTGTCGGTAGTGGCGATACCGATGCTGGTACAGTCACTGAAAATGGCGCTACCGATACCGACAACACCACCGTTGAGATGGTCACGGGCAGCTTAACCGTGACGGACGTTGATGCCGGTCAGGCAGTGTTCCAGACACAAACAGATGTCGCTGATGCCAACTACGGTAGCTTCAGCATTGATGCCGATGGTAACTGGACTTACACTTTAAATAATAACCACATTGATGTGCAGTCGCTTGCTGAAGGGGAAACCCTTACCCGAGATATCACGGTAACTTCAGCCGATGGCACTGCGACCCATACGGTCACTATTACCATTGTAGGTACAAACTCTACTCCAGAAGCAGCTCCTGATGCGTTAATCACAGTTGAAGGCGAGACGCTCGTATTCACTACCAATGACTTAGTTAATAACGATAGTGATGCTGAAGGCAATAGCTTATCCGTATTCAAATTCGCACCAGGGAATTCAAATAACAATAGTATTGATGCTACTCAAGCAGGTGAAAGTTTCACAACAACTCTGGGCGGCACTATAACTATCAACGCAGACGGAACGTACAGTTACCAAGCTCCTGCAAACCTTGATCACAGTAGTAGCGATACACTAGTTGATAGTTTCTATTATCAAGCAACTGATGGAACAGGAAACTCTGAGTGGACGCTAGTGTCAATTGATGTCAATGATACCGCCCCAGTTGCTGTTGATGACAATGATAGCATTGGCTTTGGTGGTTTAGCATATGGCAATGTGATAACGGCAGAGGGTACCGATGGTTCTGGAGTCGATACACTAGGGGCCGACTCTACAACGCTGATTAGTGTTACTTATGACAATGTTGTTTATGACAGCTTTGACAGTGATGGTAACCTCACTATAGACACGGGTAAGGGACAATTAGTTATTAATCAAGATGGTAGCTATAGCTATCTATCAACACAAACTGATACCACCGTCAATAGTTACACATATGATGACTTAAAGAATAATACTGACATAGATTTATATGGAGTCAGCGCATCCACAACTTTCGACCCAAACAACTTAGGTACACCAGGCAACAATGTTGGCTCTAACAATGGTAATAGCCGTATTGGAGTTGATAATGCTCGAATCGATAACGGAGAAGCGCTTGTAATTGATTTAGGATCATCAGCTACAATTAATAATGTGACTTTGAATCTAAGCGACGTAGGTGATGTAGGCAATCAAGAACAGGTTAGTTGGACTACTTATGATGCTAGTGGAAATGTTGTATCTACTGGAACATCAAACAGTAATTCATTAGTTATTGATTCTAGCAGTCCTTTTCAATATATCGTGTTATCTGCTGGTCCTAGTACTAGTTATTCTCTTAATTCGTTAACAGCAACATCTATAGGAAACGGAACACCAATAACTGAAGAATTCACTTATCTACTTGAAGATTCTGACGGTGATCAATCTACGGCTGTTCTAAGTATGTCTCAAGACTCAACACCTATTGCTGCAGATAATACTGCAGAAGTATCAGAGTCCGGCTTAGCAGGCGGTACCCTAGAGGGTACAAGCTCTAATATTGCTACGGGCAATCTATTAGACAATGACTCTGGCATTAGCAGTACTACAGTCATAAGCAGCTTAGATGGTCAATCACCTGTTAATGGTATTATTACCATTACAACCGCTAACGGTATTCTAACCGTATATACCGAGGATACAGCTGACTTCAGAGCGGGCGATTATCAATATGAACTCACAAATTCTAATACCACTAGCGCTGATGTGTTAGAAGAATATAGCTACACCATTGAGAATGACTCTGGATATAATAGCGATGCGACATTAACGATATCCATTCATGATGATGTACCAGTCGTTCAAAATATTGAACAAAACCTACAAACTAGTGCAGATCCAATCACGACTAACCTAACACTGATTTTAGATGTATCAGGTAGTATGGATAACAGCGCAGGTAATGGAAAAACTTACCTCGAAACCGCTATTGAATCTCTAACCGCATTAATTAATGAAGTGGATGATGCCGGTAATGTTAACGTTCAAATTGTTACCTACTCTAGCAGTGTTACAAATTCTACTTGGTTAATTGACGACATTGACGCAGCGATAAATTATCTTAATGCACTCCAAGCAAATGGAGGCACGTACTATGACATAGCCTTAGAGACTGTCATGGCGGATATAAACCTACCCGACGCAGATCAAAGCTTTGTGTATTTTATTTCTGATGGTGTTCCAACAAATGGCCATGATGTTGATGCAACGCTTCAAACTCAGTGGCAAGACTACCTAGATACTTACTATGACATTGCATTTGGTATTGGTATTGGTAATGCTAGCTTAGATCAGATATTACCTATCTCATATCCTGAAGTGAATGGTAATGAAGAATATGCGATTAAGGTGAATGATGCCGATGATTTAACCAACACTATTCTCGATTATTTTGAGTCTAATGCTGTTAGTGGTGGGCTAGGTATTCTAGGAACCAGTTCAACGGGTGTACTAGTTGGTGCCGATGGCGGAAGTGTAGATCAACTCGTGATAGATGGTGTTACTTACAGCTATGATGCAAATAATCCTATACAAATTATCACCACTGCGTTAGGTGCAACATTTACCGTTGACTTTGTCTCTGGTGAATATAATTACTTTATCGATTCAAGTGAAAATGTGCTCAATGAGCAAGAGACATTTGAAGTAACCATTATTGATAATGATGGTGATACAGGTACATTTGAGCTGGTGATTAATGTTGATTATCACGCGTCATTAGATGCCAACGTCAATAATGTGATTACCAATCAAACAGCAGGAAATAACCTCACTATTTCGACTGAATACCTTACTCATGGTGATGCAACGACTAGTGATGCTGAAATCACTAATGTCAGTGATGTCAGCGGCAATAATGCATCGCTAAATAATGGCAATGTTACGGTTACCGCTGCAAATGATGGCGATAGTTTCAATTATACTTTGACCGGTAATGGCACTGAAGACAGCGCTAATGTCACGATTGATTATCAAGACTCAACAAAATTAACCGGAACCCACGAAAACGACATTATTATTGCTAACTCAACCGCTACTAGTGCAGTAATGTTAAGCATAAATGCCACAGTCGCTTCAGGAAATACTTACAATAGCCAAAATCAATTCGGTTTTGAAGCTGCACTATTAACTGCTGGCTTATCGATCACTCAGATACAAATTAACCTTAATGCTGGAAGTGATTCAAACGCTATCTTCGATATCAGTGATTCCAATCTTGTAAAAGGCTCTAATTCACAAGGTATAGAAGATAGTAACGATGACATTTTTGCCAATATGACGGCAGACAGTGGCACATTTACAGCGACATTTACCGAAGGTGACTTTACAAATGGCGACCAATTCTGGTTCTCAATTGATACAGATAGCCTAGGGGCTGATACTGGTAGTGATTTAGCTTCAGCAGGTGCAACTTTCACTATTACCTTAAGTGATGGTAGTACTCAGACAGGAACTTATATCTCAGATGGAGCGGGTGGTTCAACTGGCGGTATTTACTTTGCCGATGCTATTCTTGATGGTGGTGCTGGTGATGATGTGCTAATTGGTGGCGATGGTAACGACCTGCTAATCGGTGGATTAGGCGACGACTTACTCAGCGGCGGTTTGGGAGATGATATATTAAGTGGTGGTGAAGGTAACAATACCTTTGTATGGAATGCCAATGAAAACGGCACTGATACCATGATTGATTTTGACGTCAGTAAAGACAGTCTTGATTTAAGTGACCTATTGGTTAATGAAAACTCGACTAACTTAGACAGTATGCTTAATTTCAGTGAAACTGACGGTACCACTACTATTAATATTGATGCAGATCATGATGGAGTATTTGAGCAACATATCATATTAGATGGTGTAGATTTAACTGATGTATATGGCAGCACTGATAATGGTGTTATTATCAATGGGTTGTTAGATGACGGTGCACTTATTGTTGATTCATCAACAGAAACCACAGCACCATCAACAGGAACCACAGATCCTGATCTATATGACCAGTACAGTGGAAATATTATTCCTTAATAGCAACATATTGTATGCGCCACATAGTATTATGTGGCGCATACAACGTTACTTCTAACAATAATAAATTAAGGACTCTGATTAGGTGCCTATAACTGCGTCTAACACAAACGAGCAGTGGACGATTTCTGCCTCACAACGTGTAACGGTTGATCCGCTACTCGACTGCTTAGTACTGCTAACAGAACACTTTGGCAGCCCTTGCTCTATTGATTCTTTGGCGGCAGGTTTGCCACTGTCAGGTTCAGTTATCTCTCCAGAATTAGTGCCACAAGCCGCTGCTAGAGCAGGCTTGTCTGCAAAGCTATCACGTAAAGACTTAAATCAAATTTCAGACATACTTTTACCGTGCATTTTATTATTAAAAGATAAAAAGGCCTGTGTATTAAGAGAACTTGATTTAGACAATGATAAAGCGGTTATTCAATTACCCGAAACCAATGGCAAAGATACATTTACAATTGAAGAGTTAGAATCTTTATATGTTGGCTATCTATTTTTAGTAAAACAAGATTATCGTGGTGATAAAAGTTTCGATGTTCATCTGCATGACAACAGTACTCACTGGTTAATTCAAAGCATTAAAGATTCTGCCCCCATATACCGTGATGCACTTATTGCATCGGTATTAGTTAATTTATTTGCATTAGTTTCACCACTGTTCATTATGAACGTTTATGACAAAGTGGTGCCCAATTTAGCGTTTGAGTCGCTTTGGGTATTAGCTATTGGTGCAAGCATAGCCTATTTGTTTGATTTTATTATGCGTCAACTGCGGAGTTACTTAATCGATATTGCCGGTAAAAAAGTCGATATTATTGTCTCATCTAAATTATTTGCTAAAGCGATAGGAATTCCGCTATCAAAACGTTCCCCAAGTGTTGGCGGAATGGCTAGACAGCTAGGTGAGTTTGACAGTATCAGAGAGTTTTTGACCTCTGCAACCATAACCGCATTAGTCGATTTACCTTTTGCTTTGCTATTTGTCATCATTATTTATATTGTTGCTGGCGATTTAGCACTTATTCCTGTTTTTGGCAGTATCGTCATTATCGCTGTGACCCTCTATCTGCAACCTAAATTAAAGCAAGCCATTGAAGAAAGTAATCGTTATTCGAGCTTAAAACACGGTCATTTAATTGAAAGTTTAACCGCACTCGAATCAATAAAAGCCAATGGAGCGGAAGGCCTCGTACAAAAAAGTTGGCAACAAATGATTGGCCATACAGCGAACTGGCAGCTAAAGAGTAAAAAACTCTCTAATCATGTTGCCCACGTTGCCAATTTTATGGTGCAAGTTACAGTGGTACTTGTGGTTATTCTCGGCGTTTATCGTCTGGCTGATAATGAAATATCAATGGGCGGAATTATTGCTGCAGTAATGTTATCGAGCAGAGCAATAGCACCAATGGCACAGCTGGCAGGGCTTATCTCTCGTGGTAATCATACCATTAGCTCATTACGTCAACTTGATACCATCATGGAAGAAGAGGATGAGTTCGAGGACAAAGGCCATGTGGTCAGTAAAGAGCGCATTATGGGAAAAATCGAAGCTGACAACATCAGTTTCAGTTTCCCTGGTACAGAAAAGCCGAGCTTGCACCCATTATCACTGCGTATTAAACCCGGTGAACGCATTGCAATTATCGGGCGTAATGGTTCTGGCAAAAGTACCTTAGCAAAATTACTACTTGGATTGTACAAGCCTACCCAGGGTAGCCTGCGATACGACGGTTTGGATTCAGGACAAATTCATCCAAGCGATCTGAGACGGAATTTTGGCTACCTACCTCAAGATGTCACCCTATTTCACGGTACGATCCGCGACAATATTTTATTTGGTTCACGTCAAGTCACTGAACACCAATTAATGAGAGCGATTCAGTTATCTGGAGTGAATATGTTCACTAACTTAGAATCTGAAGGACTGGATCAGCAAGTTGGAGAGGGAGGATTATCCTTAAGCCGTGGCCAACGCCAAACTGTTGCTTTAGCCAGAGCAACACTTAACGACCCACCGATATTGCTAATGGATGAACCCACGGCCAGTTTAGATGCGCGCGCCGAGAAGCAGTTTATTAGATCGATGCAACTCGTTAGCCGTGACAGAACATTACTACTCATTACGCACAAAATGCATCTACTCAATTTAGTTGATCGTATTATTGTATTAGATAAAGGTCATATCATGGCCGATGGTCCTAAAGATGAAGTGCTTGCCAAGCTCAACTCTGGTGCAATTACTGGAGGTCAGAACTCATGAGTAAACATCTGACAGCTGAAGATTTGGAAATGGTCGATGATGTTTACGGTGCTATGATGACCGATGCCCCAACAGGACATCGACTCATTATATGGTCACTCGCTGCCATGATGTTGTGCTTTGTCATTTGGGCTTACTTTTCTGAATTAGATCAGGTCACCACAGGTGAAGGCAAAGTCATTCCATCATCACAATTACAAGTGATTCAAAGCTTGGACGGCGGGATCTTACAAGAGATATTTGTTCAAGAAGGCCTAATGGTCACCAAAGGGCAACCACTAGCGCGTATCGATGACACACGTTTTAGATCTGACTTTGGCCAACAAGAGCAAGAAGTCTACGGCTTACAAACTAACATTATCCGTATGCGTGCAGAGCTCGACAGCATCGTCATTTCAGACATGTCAACGGACTGGCGCGAGCAAGTTAAAATCACTAAGCAAGCTCTAACCTTTCCGGGCGCAACAATTGCAGCGGAACCTGAGTTAGTAAAACGACAACAAGAAGAGTACTCGCTGCGTTTAGATAACCTCAGCAACCAGCTAGAAATTTTAGTTCGTCAAATTCAGCAACGACAACAAGAAATTGAAGAACTAGCCTCAAAGATTAATACACTCACAACCAGTTACCAGTTAGTGACTCGCGAACTCGAATTAACCAAGCCACTAGCTCGTAAAGGTATTGTGCCAGAAGTCGAGCTTTTAAAACTTGAACGAACAGTAAACGATATCCAAGGTGAACTGCAATCTCTGCGGTTGTTACGCCCAAAAGTAAAAGCCTCAATGGATGAAGCCATCTTAAAGCGTCGTGATGCTGTATTTGTGTACACAACTGATTTACGTGCACAATTAAACGAGTTACAAACTAAATTATCTCGTATGAATCAGGCACAAATTGGCGCTTTTGACAAAGTCAGTCGAGCGGTGATTACGTCACCTGTCATTGGCACGATTAAGAAAATTTACTTTAATACTTTAGGTGGAGTTGTCCAGCCAGGCGAGCAAATCATTGAGATTGTGCCGTCAGAAGATAAACTATTGATAGAAACTAAAATTACCCCTAAAGATATTGCATTTTTACATCCAGGACTTCCTGCTATAGTTAAAGTCACAGCATATGACTTTACTCGCTATGGCGGCCTTAAAGGTACCGTTGAACATATTAGTGCCGATACTTCACAAGATGAAGAAGGCAACAGTTTTTACATAATTAAAGTAAGAACTGAGCAATCGAGTTTATTAAAAGACGATGGCACAGAGATGCCAATAATCCCAGGAATGCTCACTTCGGTGGACGTTATCACAGGGAAAAAATCAATACTTGAGTACATTTTAAATCCAATTTTAAGAGCAAAAGACACAGCTCTTAGAGAGCGCTAAGAAGAACCAGGAGGGTTTTAAATGAGCACTTTTAAACATCAGCGAACTAAAGTCAGTGCAGCTGCACTTGCTTTGTCTATGCTGATTGCACCAACAGCATCAAGCCAATCGCTTGAGCAAGCTGTTGCGCATACACTAGACACAAATCCAGATTTACGCATTGCTTTTAACCAATTTAAAGCACGCGAAGAACAGGTAAACCAAGCATCTGCAGGCTACTTGCCTACGGTTGATTTATCAGCAGGCTACGGTTGGGAGCAAACCGACAGCCCTTCAACACGCCGCAAAGCTGGTCAAGGCGATGTTGATGACGATGGAGTCATTGACTTAAACCGTGGCGAAGCAGGCTTTAGCATTAAGCAAATGTTATTTGATGGCTTTTATACTAGCAGCGAGGTTGACCGTTATTCATATGAAGCCAGTGCTGATCAATGGGCATTATTTGCCGCAGCTGAAGACATGGCATTAACGGTTACGGAGGTATACCTAGACTACATACGCACTCAGCAAGTGCTAACGCTGTCAGAAAAAAATCTAGAAAGTCATCAAGCCATTTACGATCAAATCAAACAACGTACAGATTCTGGTTTAGGCTCAGTGGCTGACTTATCACAAATCTCTGGTCGATTAGCCCGTGCACATGCAAATGTCATCTCAGCCAAAAATAATTTACAAGATGCCAAGGCAGCCTTTGTGCGTATTGTTGAATCTGAACCAGAAAATCTAGTATTACCGGTACCAGATGCAGATATGCTACCTGCAGACTTAAACAAAGGTTTGATGAAAGCTAAAAACGATCATCCCATCCTTAGGTCTGCTGAAGGCGACATCAATGCCGCTAAATATGAACGAAATTCAGCTCAGGCAAATTATTTTCCGCAGCTCAGTTTAGAACTAGATGGTAACTGGAATAATGATGTTGATGGCGAAGATGGTTACAGCTCCCTTAGCAGCCAAAACGTCAATGGTCACAGTAACGACTTAGTCGCTATGGTTCGGGTTAAATACAACTTGTTCTCAGGCGGTAAAGATATCGCTCGCGATAGAGAAACGGCCTATAGAATCAACGAAGCGAAAGAAATTCAACAACGTGCATACCGCCAAGTTGTTGAAGGAATGTCGCTGGCTTGGAATGCCTACGAAATGCTTGCGCCACAAAAGCAATTTATTCGTGAGCACGTCATTGCAGCGAAAGAAACCCAGATTGCTTATATACAACAATTTAATCTAGGTCAGCGTACATTGCTTGATTTACTCAATACTGAAAACGAGTTATTTGAAGCACGTAAAGATTATCTACAAACTGAATATGATGAAATTGCCGCCCGTTATCGAGTATTAAATGCAGCAGGTAGCTTATTAGATTCTCTAAGAGTCACCCGCCCAGAAGAATGGCGCGGCGAGTATGCCTATGATGGAGGCGTTAAATAATGAAATATTTAGTGATCCTAGTGGCGATGTTCACCACAACAGCATGCTCAATGAATGACATCGTTGAGCTCGACAAGCCAACAAAACAAAACTTTGACCTTACCGACATGGATAGCGATGGTGTTATCACCGCACGTGAACGCTGTGCAGGTACCATCCTAGGCGCAAGCATAGACAACTATGGTTGTGGCAAAGTGATTGATATTAACCACAGTGAAGAACTCAATATTTTATTTGCTAATAATTCTGATGTTATCGAACCTCAGTATTATGAAGAAGTAGAAAAAATTGCCAATCTGATGAAAAAACACCCAAACACTAACGTGGTTATTGAAGGTCACTGCAGTGTTAGAGGCAGTTATGAGCTCAACTTAGCACTCTCTCAAAAACGTGCTAAAGCGGTCACAAAGCTGTTAGAAAGCAGTTTTGATATCGATGCTAACCGAATGTCAGCTGTAGGTTACAGTTTTGATAGACCTATCGATACTAGTGGCACACCAGAAGCTGAAGAACGTAATCGCCGCGTAATTGCATCTGTAGCAGGTGAAAATACAATGTCAGACATGAAGTGGAATATCTATACTGTTGACGATTTAGAAGAATAATCGTTAACGAGGATATGAGTCATTGAGTCGTAAAGACGCACATGCCATCGCGACATTTTCTAAAAGGGTCTGCCACAGTATTATTGTGACATCGGCCCTTTTAGTTTCGTTGCTATTTGCAGCACCGACTCAAGAGCTAAATCAACACCATATAGTGTCAGCATTAACCAAACGCTACGGCGATAGAGCAGCGCTACGTGCAAATGCTTGGTTTAAGATACTCAATGACTCTCAACAATTGAACGATATCGATAAATTAGAGAAAGTGAATCACTTCTTTAATCTTTTTAGATTTGTTGATGACAGTATTCTTTGGGGGGACTCAAATTATTGGGCATCACCAATGGAATTTATTGGAGTGAACGGCGGTGATTGCGAAGACTTTTCAATCGCAAAATACTTCACGTTACTGCAGCTTGGTGTCGCAGAAGACAAACTGCGGATCACCATGGTAAAAGCCACCACGCTCAATCAATACCACATGGTATTAGCATATTACGAACAACCAAACTCAATACCTTTGGTGCTCGATAATTTAGACAAAACCATAAAACCAGCAACACAAAGAAGAGACCTTCTGCCGGTATACAGTTTTAATGGTAAACAATTATGGTTAAACAAAGAAAAAGGTCGGGGTGTCTTAGCAGGTTCATCTTCACGCCTTGAGAAATGGACAGACCTTAAACTTAGATTAGGTGTAGATCGTTTACGCTTACCCAAACTCAACATGGAGTAGTGACAACATGACCCTGTTCAGGCAGATCTATGCGTTACTTTTTGCGCTTTTCTTATTAACCATAGCAAGCGTGGCCTACGTACAATTTTCAGAAACCCAAGGTTTTCTGACCAAACAAATGGAATCTGATCTTAATAATGCCAGTAACTCATTAGGATTAATGTTAACACCGGTACTTGAAGCGGGTGACACAGCTGGCGCAGAAACCCTAGTCAATGTCATTTTTGAAGGTGGATACTATCAACAAATTAAATTGACTTGGCTGGTAGACGGTAAACAACAAGTTTGGAATAACGCAATTAGAGTCAATAAAGTACCGCAATGGTTTATTGATCTTAATCTATTTACAAGTATCAATAAACAAACCACGATTACCTCCGGCTGGTTACAACTAGCCACCTTAGAGATCACCGCCCACCCAGGCTTTGGTTATCAAGAATTGTGGCGCATTATCAGCGATATTATTATTTTATTTTCTATCTTATTTTTAATCGCTATCGCGTTCGCCCGAGTCGGCTTAAGCTGGATATTAAAGCCACTCAATACCCTTTCAGTGCACGCAAAACAAATCGCCGAGCGTCAATTTGGCCCAGATATGCCAGCCCCTAAAACCAAAGAGCTAAAAGAGTTGGTCGACGCATTCAACAGTATGTCCGCCCAATTAAAGCAAGTATTTAGCTCGCTCGACGAAGAAGTATCAGCCTTACGCAAAAAAAATCTAGTCGACCAAGTTTCAGGTCTACCCAACAGACAATATATCGTCAGCCGAATTAATGGGTGGTTAAGCGAGCCCAGCACAGGGGCATTATATCTAGTCAAAATGGATTGGTTAGAAGACGTGCACAGCAAGTATGGCTTCCAGGTGCGTGACGAAACCATTCGCATTCTGTCGGAAAAACTACAACAACATCAAGATGAAATAGCCCATTCGGTTATCGCGCGTATTGCAGCATACGAATTTGCATTTTTAGTCGAAGACTGCGAACACGATCAATTAACTAAATACTTACAAAGCCTCATCCGCACCATCAATAAAGAAATATCAAAAGCAGGAAGCAAACCTAACGAGCAATTTAATATTGGGGTTGCTGAACGCTTAGGTCAAATGACAGTGTCTGACATGATGGCTCAGGCGGATAATGCGCTACAGCAGTCAATTAAAGAAGCTAAAGTATTTCACTGGTTTGAAAATACTCAGAAACAACTTTTCACTCGAGAAGAGTGGCGCAATAATTTAGGTAGTGCTATTCAAAATAAGAAATTCGAATTTCGTTGGCAGCCTATTCAACTAAGTGCTAAAAATGAAGTCTGCCAACGTGAGCTTTACTGCCAGTTAAATATTGAAGATACCACCCTTCATGCGGGGCAATTTATGCCTTACGTGGAACTGTTATCACTGGGAACCCTACTCGACAGGTGCCTCATCGAAACGGTTAACCAGCACAAATTACTCGAGCGCAACTATGAACGAGTCGCAATAAACTTAACCAATCAAAGTATCAGTGATACTGAGTTCCATGTTTGGCTTAAACAATTTTTACGTGCAAACAAATACCCAGACCGTATTTGTTTCGAAATACCAGAAGCCAGTGTATACAGTGATTTAGAAGCCTGTGAGAGCTTGTGTAAAGTAATCCGCGATTGTGGTGCACATTTTGGTATAGATCATTTTGGACGTCAATTTGGCTCTATGGCTTACTTACAAAGCTTAAGACCACACTACGTCAAACTAGACCAATCTTTTGCTTATATTGAAGACAATCAACATAACAGTGAGTTGTGCCGAGCCTTAGTGAACGTAGCTAAAGGCTTAGACATCCAGGTGATTGTGACGGGTATTCAAGAGAAACAACAACTAAGCCGCTTTACTGAACTCAGAGTTGATGCCTACCAAGGATTTATCTCACCGCCAGTCAATGTAAAGTTATAACGACTTAGCGACATACCCAAGATGCAAACCACTCTACGGAGTGGTTTTTTATTGGGTCACAATACTCTTACGGCTTGAGGACTTAGAAACCTAGCAGACTAATCAGGGATAGGTATAAGGGAAGCGTAACTTATTTCACTACTAGTGACATTTAACCCAAAAAATGAAAACAAAAAAGCCACTCAAATGAGTGGCTTTTTTGTTAAATTGGTCGGTGATAGAGGATTCGAACCTCTGACCCTCTCGTCCCAAACGAGATGCGCTACCGGGCTGCGCTAATCACCGAAATTTATTTCAAACTTTTACTAGAAACCAGTCAAAACACTTAACTCATTTCAAAATGTGGTCGGTGATAGAGGATTCGAACCTCTGACCCTCTCGTCCCAAACGAGATGCGCTACCGGGCTGCGCTAATCACCGAAAATAAAACATTGAATTGAATGGGGTGACTGATGGGGCTCGAACCCACGACAACCGGAATCACAATCCGGGACTCTACCAACTGAGCTACAATCACCATTGACTTTCAATTCTACTAACCAATACAACAGAACCACTACTTACCGAATGGTGCGCCCAGAAGGATTCGAACCTTCGGCCTTACCCTCCGGAGGGGTACGCTCTATCCAGCTGAGCTATGGGCGCTCGCCTTGGTTAGCGACGCATATAGTAGGGATAAAACACCCTCACGTCTAGCCCTGATTTGCTTTTTTTAACTGACTGATTAAGTTTTGACTCATTTTAGAAAGTAAAATGCGCAATCCAGTCAATTATTAACTTTATACTTACATTTATTTCGCTTGGATCACATTTATATTTATGGTAATTATAATGATTGTTCAAAAAATATTTATCGCATAATTAATAGGATAGTCTCTGCCGGGGATATGAATAAGAAAAATAGCCACTCAACAACATCTCCAAGAGTCGAGCACTTGCAAAAAAGGGTGTCTCGCTTAAAGCGTTTGGCTAAAAAATATAAACGTTCCGAAATTATTCAAAATGCCCTGCTGGGTATTTCTAATATTGCCACCCAGGTAAAATCGCTTGAAGACTTTTATCAGCGGGTGCACTTACATCTTCAACAACTGATCCCTGCTGAAAACTTCTTTATAGCCGCAAAAGATCTTAAGACCGGCTTAACCAGCCTGCCTTTTTTTGCTGATTTGCAAGACTCCCACCCCACAGATTTGTATCCCGACCAGGAGATTTCGTCATTACTCAATAGTGGCCTAACCGGATACGTATTGCGAAATGGCGAGCCATTACTTTGCGATGAGCAAAAGTTTAACGAACTCATCGCCAGCGGCGATATTAAAAGTTTAGGGTCACCTAGTCATCAATGGCTCGGTGTGCCGATTAAGAATCAAGATATGGTCAGTGGCGTATTAGTGGTTCAAAGTTATAACGAGGCCAATACATACGGTGAGCTAGAGCTCGAGCTAATGGGCTTTATTTGCCACCATATCTCTGGCGTGATGGAACGACTAGAACATCATGAGCAATTAGAACAAGCCATTACTGAGCGAACCAAAGAGCTTAGTCAGGCTTATGACAAAGTCACTATTGAAGTTCAAGAGCGAGTTAAAGCAGAAAAACTACAAAAAACCTTATTCGAAATTGCCGATTTATCAGCATCCAATGTATTACAGCAAGACTTTTATCTGCGTATTCACACTATTCTCAGTCAGTTAATCCCGGCGCATAATTGTTTTATCTCATTGATAGACGATCACAATATGTTGTCATTTCCATTTTATGTATCGCAAATGACGGCCCAATATCCCTCGTCGCGCCCAATGCAAGATGGCTTAACCGAATACATATTACAGCATAAGTTGCCTCGGTTATTATCTGCAAAAGACATTGCCCAAATGGTGGCCAATGGTGAAATCTACTCTAAGTCGCCAGAATTAAATAAAACTGAACGTATGCATCAATGGATTGGCATACCGTTAATCATTAATGGCGATGTGGCAGGTGCATTAACCATTTACAGCCTTGATGATGAACACATATATCAATCAAAAGATTTAGAGCTCCTGACTTTTGTTTCACAACATATTGCCAATGCCATCGAACGCAAACAAGCTGTTGAATCATTAAAAAGCAGTCACGAGCTATTGGAAGAAAAAGTCATCGAACGAACTCGAGCATTAGCCGAGCTCAATAACAACTTACAGCAAGAAATTAACCAGCGCCGTAAAATTGAAGACCAGCTGGTACATGATGCACAGCACGATGGACTCACGGGTTTACCCAATCGCAGCTATTTAATGGAACGTCTATCACAAGCTCTTAAACATTTACGCCGTCATGGTTTAGACCAGTTTGCTCTATTATTTATCGATTTAGATCGTTTTAAGATTATTAACGACTCTTTTGGGCATTTAGAAGGCGATCGCTTCTTAATAGAAACTGCACAACGAATTAAATCGTGCGTACGTGACAACGACACCCTAGCAAGAATGGGCGGTGATGAGTTTGTGATATTACTCGACTCTATTAGCGCAACAGATGACGCTATTGAAGTTTGCGAACGCATCTTACAAGCGTTATCTATGCCTTATGAGCTGGGTAAACAAGAGTTTATAGCTGGCGCCAGTATCGGTGTCGCGTTTAGTGGCCGTGCTAAGTTAGTCACTAGCGAGTCTTTGTTGCGCGATGCTGATGCCGCCATGTACCAGGCTAAAGCCAATGGTAAAGGTTGTTATGTGGTATTTGACGACAAACTCAGCACCCAATCGAAACAACAGCATGAATTAGAAGCTGACTTTAAGCAGGCACTAGATAAACAAGAATTTGATATTCACTACGTTGAAGTGGTTGATTTTACCAGCGGTGAAATTATCGCAATTGAGCCCCAAATCGAGTGGCATCATGCTGAACACGGGCTTATCGAGCACCCTAAGCTCAAGCATCTTGCGATGCAATATCAACTGACACTTAATTTAGACGGATATATATTTGCCCACATAAGCAAGCAGTATCAACGACTTAAACAGCAATATCACCAAAATGTTATTTTGCATTTGTCGATTAGCAGTCAACACATCAAAAATAAATTTGTATTGCGTAACTTAAAAAACTCAATCAAAGCCAGCAATATTCAACCGAATAAGCTAATGCTGTTCTTCAACGAGAAAGCCCTAGTGCAAGACACTGAAAACCACATCAATGGTTTCGACATTATTAGTCAATTAGGGGTTCAAATTGGTATTGATGGCTACGGTACAGGTTACAGTTCATTAAGTTGCTTAAGCTTTTTACCCATATCAGCATTAAAGCTAGATAACGACATCAGTAAACACTTGCTCAATGATAAGCAACTACAACTGGTTAAAGCCTATCAACTTACTGCAGAAACCCTTCACTTTGACATGTATGCCACCACGGTTGATACACAGCAACAAGTACGGCAATTTTTAGAGCTTGGTTATATTCGTGGTCAAGGTCGTGCTATCAGCAAGTTATTTAACGGAAAAAAAAAGCCAACTAAGTCCTGCGCCTAAATCATAACTAAATCAATATATCAGACAAACCTACTTTTTAAACATGTCACGTAAATTGGCAATATGACTCTTACCGGTTTCAACACGTTGCTGTTCAGTTTGTACCGGCTTACGGTTTTCCCAAATCAAATCATCTTGTGGTAATTCAAGTAAAAAACGGCTTGGTTCGCAGCGTATAGTTTCACCAAATTGACGCCGCTCACGGCAAATCACAAACCACAATTCACGTTGCGCTCGGGTAATCCCTACATAAGCTAAACGCCTTTCTTCATCGACATTATCTTCATCAATGCTCGATTGATGTGGCAAAATACGTTCTTCTACTCCCACCATAAACACAAACGGATACTCAAGCCCTTTAGATGCGTGCAAGGTCATTAACTGCACCTGGTCGCCGCCTTCATCTTCGCTATTACGTTCCATCATGTCGCGCAGGGTTAATCGGGTCACAACTTCGGGTAATGTCATGGCTTCATCAAGCTCATCGCCTTCAAGCATTTCGGTGACCCAGCGATACAGCTCAGAGATATTCTTCATGCGCATTTCTGCCGCTTTTGCACTGGTGCTGGTTTCGTATAAATAATCTTCATAATTAATCTTACGAATAAGCTGCTTAATGGCTTCAACGGGTTCACCTCGAGTAGCGACCTCACCAGTATCAACAATAAACTTACCAAATTGATAAAGAGAGCTTACCGCTGCAGGCGCTAAATGATGATTAAGCTCCACATCAAAAATCGCTTCAAACAATGAGATATGTTTTTGGTTGGCAAAGTTACCTAATCGCTCCAGTGTGGCGGGACCAATACCGCGTTTAGGTAAATTAACCACGCGCAAAAAAGCATTATCGTCGTCTGGATTCACCACCAAGCGCAGATAAGCCATAATATCTTTGATTTCTGCGCGTGCAAAAAATGATGTTCCACCACTTAATTTATAAGGTATACGGTTGGTCATAAGCGCGCGTTCTAATAAGCGCGACTGATGATTACCTCGATACAAAAGCGCATAATCACCAAACTGAGTACGGCCAACAAATTTATGGCGGATAATTTCAGCGACAACACGTTCAGCCTCTTGCTCCTCGTTAGCGGCAATGAGTACCCTCAGAGGTTCACCATAAGCCAGTTCACTAAACAGCGCCTTGTCGTATACATGCGGGTTGTTGGCAATCAAGATGTTTGCCGCGCGCAAAATACGTTGACTAGAACGGTAATTCTGTTCCAGTTTAATCAGTTTCAATTTAGGAAAGTCAGTGCCCAATAACACTAAATTTTGCGGTTTGGCACCACGCCACGAATAAATTGACTGATCGTCATCGCCCACTACAGTAAACCGTGCACGCTCACCCACTAATAATTTTACTAATTCGTATTGGCTGGTGTTGGTGTCTTGATATTCGTCCACCAGCAAATATTGAATGCGAGTTTGCCAACGGGTGCGCACTTCTTCGTTCATGCGCAGCAATAAGGTCGGTATTAAAATAAGGTCGTCAAAATCAAGTGCGTTATAGGCTTTCATGTGCTGCGCATAACGCTGATATAGCATGGCAAACAATTGCCCTTGCTCATCTTTTGCTAAACTGCGCGCTTGTTGCGGAATCACCAGGCCGCCTTTCCAATTTGAGATGGCCGAGGCTAGGGCTTTAATGAGATCTTTGTCTTCGTCTAACTCATCTTGAGTCAGCTCTTTTAATAACGCAAAGGTGTCTTGGTCATCAAATAATGAAAAGCCCGCTTTAAGGCCAAGCACTTTATGCTCGCGTTTGATGATCTCTAGCCCTAATGTGTGAAAAGTTGAAATCCACAATCCTCGCGCTTCTTTGCGCCCCATAGACTGTGCCACACGCTCTTTCATCTCACGGGCGGCTTTGTTGGTAAACGTTACCGCAGCAATGTTACGTGCTTTATAACCACATTTTTCGACAAGGTAAGCAATTTTATTAATGATTACACGTGTTTTACCGCTGCCAGCACCCGCAAGTACGAGGCACGGACCCGAGACATAATGTACGGCTTCATTTTGCCCTGGATTGAGTTTCATTAATAACACGACCTTACTAAACTAAACGAAGGCGGATCATAGCAGAATCACTGAAGACAGTTAACGAAAAGCACACTTTGGTTTTGGAAAAACGCTCACCTCGGTTACAATTAGGCCAATATATCAGTAGGGGATCATGATGATTAATCCAAAGAAAATTGAAGAACTGGCGAAACAACTAAGTGACAACTTACCAAGCGGTGTAAAGCAATTTGCGGGTGAGTTTGAAGAGCGCAGTAAACAAGTATTACAAAGCCAACTGATGAAACTGGACGTGGTATCGCGCGAAGAATTTGAAGTGCAGCAACATGTGTTGCTTAAAACCCGTGAAAAGCTTGAAGCATTGCAAGCGCAAGTTAACGAAATTGAAAAAAAGCTCGCTGAATAATCGTGTTCAACAAAGCCATTATTCAATAAAAAATGACGCTCATTAGCGTCATTTTTTGTATCAATAAACCGCTATGATTATAACGAGTTAGCTAAGCGACTCTTGTAAAGCCCGTAAGCACAAGGCAACGTTTTCACGCCGGGCACCAAAGCCCATTAAGCCAATACGCCACGCTTTACCTGCTAATGCTCCTAAGCCAGCACCAATCTCAAGGTTGTACTCTTCTAACAGGTGTTTACGTACTGTGGCATCATCAACACCTTCTGGAATATACACAGCATTTAATTGTGGCAACCTTGACGCTTCGTCTACCACAAACGTAAGCCCTAATTGGGTTAAACCATCACGCAATAACAGGTGCATTTTACGGTGTCTTGCCCAGGCATTTTCTAGCCCTTCATTGGCCAGTAAACGCAATGATTCATGCAGTGCATAAAGTGCATTAACCGGGGCAGTATGGTGATAACTGCGCTTAGCACCGCTGTCATTGCCCCAATATCCCATCACCAAAGTTTGGTCTAAAAACCAGCTTTGTACTGGCGTAGTTCGCGTTTTAATCTTAGCCACAGCTTTAGGCGAAAAAGATACAGGTGATAAACCCGGCACACATGACAGACATTTTTGGCTACCAGAATAAATAGCATCAATGCCCCACTCATCGACCAGTAATTCAACACCACCTAATGATGTCACCGCATCAACAATGCTAATACAGTCGTGTAATTGCGCTAACGTGCATAAGGTTTTGGCATCAGATAACGCACCTGTTGAGGTTTCTGCATGCACAAAGGCTAAAAACTTGGCATCTGGGTTTGCCACCAGTGCAGCTTCAACTTTATCAGGGCATACAGGCTCGCCCCATTCATTATCAACCACAACGGCAACACCGCCTACACGCTCAACATTTTGGCGCATACGTTCACCAAACACGCCATTGCGGCACACGATGACCTTTTCACCCGGTTCAACCAAGTTAACAAAGCAGGTTTCCATACCGGCGCTGCCAGGGGCCGATACCGCTAAAGTCATTTCGTTTTTAGTTTGAAAGGCATACTGAATAAGGCTCTTTAACTCATCCATCATACCGACAAACAGCGGATCTAAGTGGCCAATAGTTGGTCTCGACTGTGCAGCAAGCACTTCAGGATACACATCAGATGGGCCGGGACCCATTAGAGTTCGGCGCGGTGGCATAAAAGCTGGAATAATTGGCACGGGTAACATCAATGTCTCCTTAAAATGAGGTCGTATATGCATGTGTAAAGCTACACGCATATGGAAAAATTTACCCTACATATAAGCAACCCGTCACAATCATATGATGTACTAATGACATCAGACTTTGACGGTGTGGGTTATCACCTACGAATATATTTTCGTTTTTGGTGCACAGACAATATCACATTGGGATGGTAAATCACCCCAATGTGATCATTATTTAAAGTTCAATAATATATTGGCCACTTTAAAGCATTATTGGCATCGAACTTGTTGTTCTTACTCCGCTTTAGGGCTGTTCAAAAATAACTGGTAAGCTGGGCTGTTCGTTTCTTCTTGATAGACAAATCCTAAATCCGTTAAAAATTGCGCAAAAGCATCGTCATCATTTGCGGGCACTTCGAACCCGGCTAATACACGGCCAAATGCGGCGCCATGATTACGATAATGGAACAAACTAATATTCCATTTACTTTGCAAAGTGGTTAAAAACTTCAGCAAAGCGCCCGGATGCTCAGGAAACTCAAAGCTAAATAAGCGTTCTTCTAACGGCTCAAGAGGATGGCCACCGACCATATAGCGAACATGCAACTTAGCGGTTTCATCTTGAGATAAATCTTGAACTTCAAACCCTTCTAACTCAAGGTTAGCGATAATCTCTACTAATTCAGCTTGTCCACCCGTTAAGCGGATCCCGGCAAACACCACCGCTACTTCACGGCTGCTAAAACGGTAATTAAATTCGGTCATTGGGCGTTTTTCAAGTAGCTCACAAAAGCGTAAAAAGCTGCCTGGTTTTTCAGGGACTTTAACCGCTAACACCGCTTCTTTTTGCTCGCCAAGTTCACAGCGCTCTGACACATAGCGAAGGCTATGAAAGTTAACATTAGCTCCACTTAATATGGCTGCAGCTTTTTTAGGCGCGTCGCTACTGTCGCCCTGCAATGCCATATACTTTTTAAGACCTGCAATTGATAATGCGCCGGCGGGCTCCGCAATGGCGCGAGTGTCTTCAAAAATATCTTTTACTGCAGCGCAAATTTCATCAGAGGTCACTGTGACCACATGGTCAACGTATTCACGTGCTAGCCTGAAAGGCTCAGTGCCGATACGCTTTACCGCTACGCCGTCGGCAAATAAACCGACTTGAGGCAAGGTGACTGGCTCATCCGCTTCTAGCGCCGCTTTTAAGCACGCGGCGTCTTCTGGCTCAACACCAATAATTTTAACTTGTGGCATAACGGCTTTGTAATACGCAGCAATACCCGCAATTAACCCTCCACCGCCTACAGGCACAAATACCACTTCAATATCACGCTGTTGCTGCACCATTTCTTGTGCAATCGTGCCTTGTCCGGCAATCACGGCCTCATCATCAAATGGCGCAATATAAACACGCCCTTCGGTTGCCGATAAATTTTTAGCGTAATCATTTGCTTGGTCAAAGGCTTGGCCATGCAGCACTACATTGCCACCAAGTCGGCGCACCGCATCAATTTTAATGTCTGGCGTGGTACTTGGCATCACAATCACGGCATCAATACCGCGGCTTGCCGCTGACATCGCTACACCCTGAGCATGGTTACCCGCCGAGGCACACACCACGCCTTTATCGCATTCTTCTTGCGTGAGTGCAGCAATACGGTTGTAAGCACCGCGCAGTTTAAATGAATGCACAGGCTGCATGTCTTCACGCTTTAAATACACCTGACAACCAAAGCGAGCTGATAGTTTATTCATGCTCGACAGCGGCGTCACTTTAGCGACATCGTATACAGACGACAGCAAAATTTTCTGTAAATAATAATGCGCTAGGTCTAATTGAGTTTGAGACGCCAAAGCCAACATATTACCCCTCCAGTTTGGTGCGATCGCGTACGGCACCTTTATCAGCACTGGTTGCTAATAACGCATAGGCTTTTAACGCTAATGACACATAACGTTCACGCGCGACAGGCTTCCAACCTAATGGACCTTTAGCGTCCATTGCGTCACGGCGACGTGCTAATTCATCGTCACTCACATTCAATTGAATGCTACGCTTTGGAATGTCGATCGCAATTTGATCGCCGTTTTCAATAAGTGCAATAGTGCCACCCGATGCAGCTTCTGGTGAAATATGGCCAATTGATAAACCCGATGTACCACCAGAAAAACGGCCATCTGTAATCAGAGCACATTGAGTACCTAAGCCGCGCGACTTAAGGTACGTAGTTGGGTATAACATCTCTTGCATACCTGGGCCGCCTTTAGGGCCTTCGTAACGAATTACCACCACGTCACCTGCAACAACTTCACCACCCAGAATACCAGCTACGGCATCATCTTGGCTTTCATACACGCGGGCACTACCGACAAACATTAAGTTTGATTCGTCAACGCCCGCGGTTTTGACAATACAACCATCAGTTGCCACGTTACCCGCAAGTACCGCTAGGCCGCCTTCTTGACTGAACGCAAATTCACGTGCGCGGATACAACCATTTTCACGATCATCATCGACGCTGTCCCAACGGCAATCTTGACTAAAGGCTTTTTGAGTTGGAATGCCGGCAGGCCCAGCACTAAAGAAACGAACCACTTCTGGGTCATTGGTTTGTTTTAGGTCGTACTTAGCTAATACAGATTTCAAGTCGCCGCCGTTATCTGCTGCCACGTGTGGTACGTCGTTATGCAACAAACCCGCTCTGTCTAGTTCGCCTAAGATCCCCATTACGCCACCAGCACGGTGCACATCTTCCATATGGTATTTAGGGGTAGATGGTGCAACTTTACAAAGGTGTGGCACAAGGCGCGACATGCGATCAATATCAGCCATATCAAAGGCTAATTCAGCTTCTTGGGCTGCGGCCAATAAATGCAATACCGTGTTAGACGAGCCGCCCATGGCGATGTCTAATGCGGTGGCGTTTTCAAATGCTTTAAATGATGCAATATTGCGTGGCAATGCGTTTTCGTCATCGTACTTATAATAGCGTTCAGCAAGCTTCATTACGCGGCGGCCTGCTTCTAAAAACAATTCGCGGCGATCAGCGTGAGTCGCCAACATTGAACCATTACCTGGTAATGACAACCCTAAGGCTTCTGTTAAGCAGTTCATTGAGTTAGCAGTAAACATGCCTGAGCAAGAGCCACACGTTGGGCACGCGCTACGTTCAATTTGTTTACTGTCTGCATCACTGACATTCGTATCCGCGCCAGCGACCATAGCATCCACTAAATCAAGCTTAATGAGCTGGTCAGACAGTTTGGTTTTACCCGCTTCCATTGGTCCACCAGACACAAAAATGACCGGAATATTTAATCGCAGTGCGGCCATTAACATGCCTGGGGTAATTTTGTCGCAATTTGAGATACACACTAGCGCATCTGCACAATGCGCATTAACCATGTATTCGACACTGTCAGCAATGAGCTCACGAGATGGTAAGCTATACAACATACCGCCATGCCCCATGGCGATGCCGTCGTCTACTGCAATGGTGTTAAATTCTTTGGCAATACCGCCGACCTCTTCAATCGCGCTAGCAACAAGTGCGCCCATGTCTTTTAAATGCACATGCCCTGGTACAAATTGAGTGAATGAATTGGCAATCGCAATAATTGGCTTACCAAAATCGGTTTCTTTTACCCCAGTCGCACGCCATAGTGCGCGGGCACCTGCCATGTTGCGGCCTTCGGTACTGGTTGCTGAACGTAATTTTGGCATTGCAAATATCCTTGTGTAATGTGGTGCGGGTTACCTGTGTTATCACAAATAACCCATTAAAATGGGTAATAATGTATGTTTAACTGTTTGCAGCTTGCCCAAGAGATACTGCAGGCATCACTTTGCATTGGGTGACATCAATTAATTTAGTCAGCTGGTTACTTAACAGTTCGATTGCGCGCTCAGCCTCAACCCATAGTTCTACAGCCATACTAGCATCGTCATTGATGCGCATCTGCATTTGGGTGACTTTAAATCCACGATGGCGAGTGACACGCAATACACGTTCTAGCACTTCTGGACGTTGTTGAACGGTTATTTCAAGATTATGCATCATGTTTGCTTCTCCATTTGATCCATCATGTCGCTGTTGCTGGCTCCGGGTGGGACTAATGGCCATACATTAAAGGCATCATCAATCGCTACGTGCAGCATGTAAGGGCCACTGCTGTTAAGCATTTCATCTAGTGCTTGTTCTACTTGATCTGCGTGATTAATCGTCCGGCCAGGAATATCAAAAGCCGATGCCATTAATACAAAGTTAGGATTGTCAGATAAATCGGTCTCGCTATAGCGCTCTTCAAAAAACAGCTGCTGCCACTGCTTGACCATGCCTAATTTTTGATTGTCTATCAGTAAAATTTTAACCGGCAGCTTACGACGTTTAATGGTAGTCAATTCTTGGACATTCATCATAAATGAGCCATCACCGGATACTGTGACCACGGTAGCATCTGGGCGAGCCACCTGAGCACCAATTGCCGCTGGCAAACCAAAACCCATAGTACCAAGGCCAGCGCTCGACAAATGATCTTCTGGGCGACGAAACCACATATGTTGCGCAACCCACATTTGGTGCTGGCCAACATCGCACGCCACCACGCTGTCTTCAGGTAATTTATTGGCTAAACGACGTAACATGGCAGGCGCGTATATCAGCTCTCCTGGGTGTTGATAATTCCATTGATGCTGACGCTCTAATGCATCAACTTCTGTTTGCCATTGGCTTATGGCCATTTTACCGCGAACAGCTGTTGTTAATGCCGGTAAAACTTGACGTAAATCTGCGGCAATAGCCACTTCGGCTAGGCGTAATTTACCCAATTCAGCCGCATCGATATCTAAATGAAGCACTTTGGCATTACTGGCAAAGCTGGCTAACCGTCCGGTGACTCGGTCATCAAAACGAGCACCGACGACGATTAATAAATCACACTCTTGCACGGCTAAGTTTGCACCTTTCCCCCCATGCATACCCAGCATGCCTAAATACCCTTTGGTACCATGGGCAACACTACCCAAACCTTTAAGCGTGGCAACCGACGGAATACCAGTGACATCAATAAACTCACGTAAATGAGATACCGCACCCGCCATACCGACACCACCGCCAACATATAACATAGGCTTAGTGGCTTGAGTCAGTAGCTCGATGGCAGCGTCAAGCTCAGTTTGTGTCGCGAGAGGCTCATCGGCAACACTTTGTAATGGGGTTTTGTACTCAAGTTCAGCAATTTGAATGTCTTTTGGGATATCAACCAATACAGGGCCGGGTCTTCCCTCTGCAGCAACTTCAAAGGCGCGATACAAGGTTGGGATTAACTCATTGATATCGGTAACCATAAAGCTGTGTTTGGTACAGGACAGTGACATACCAAGCACATCGATTTCTTGAAAGGCATCGGTGCCTATCACCGCAGTAGAAACCTGGCCGGTGATGGCCACTAGAGGTACAGAATCAAGCAAGGCATCGGCCAACGAGGTGACCAAATTGGTTGCCCCTGGGCCTGAGGTTGCAAAACAAACACCAGTTTTCCCGCTGGCACGGGCATAACCTACGGCTGCAAATGCGGCGCCTTGTTCGTGGCGGCTGAGTAGATGCTCAACAGGGCTACCATAGAGCGCATCGTAAATGGGCATAATGGCCCCGCCAGGATAACCAAACACTGTGGTAACACCATGTGCTGCTAGTACTTTGATGACTGCATCTGCGCCGCGCATTTTCTGTCCTGCTTCCATATTTTTATCTCTACTTCGTCAATGTTTTGCTTGCTCTACTGATGTGATATCTGGGTATTGATTTTTTCTTAAGCCTAGAAACTAAAAACCCCCGGTCCTTTCGGAGCGGGGGTTTTTGCAATCTTTGTGACTCTTAGGTCAGTCTAGTTGTCAAACGCCACCCCCGCTGTGACTTAATAATCACTACGGTAATAATCACGAGAATGAGCATGGCTGCGCGGTTTAACATGTTTTTAGACTGTATCCTAAGTTTTTAAAATTTTTTCGTTCGCTTATGTTCAATAAACGTTACGGTATTACTAACAAGTACCATAAAAGTTTTATCGAGCACAACTAAAAAATCGCCTTTGTAAAAAAATTCAGCTTCCCTGCCGAGACAATGCAAACAACAACAAAAACTTAACTTATGAGTTCGCTGAAAATAATATTGAACTCAATCTAACAATTTGTTTTTCCACGACCCAATATGGTGTATTGGGTCGCTTCATTGATGCCTGTCCGACTACACATTTTTTACAACCAATCTCTGAACAGGTACTACATCAGTTTTTAACGCTTAGCCCGCTTCAACAATACGCTTCATGTCTGTCATGTAACCGCGTAACTCAGCACCGATAAACTCAACGTCTGTATGACGAATTTGCTCATTGACTTCAATTAAACGTTGGTTATCAACACCGTTTGACGCTTCAACAAGACCAGCGCCTAAAAACTCTGAAGACATAGCGTTCACGTAATCACGTAGCATGGGTACTGCAGCGTGGTTGAATAAGTAGCAGCCGTATTCAGCTGTGTCCGAAATAACCACGTTCATTTCATATAAACGCTTACGAGCAATCGTGTTAGCAATTAATGGCGTTTCATGTAGCGACTCGTAATAAGCCGACTCTTCAACAATACCTGCTGCAACCATAGTATCGAATGCTAGTTCAACGCCGGCTTTGATCATCGCAACCAAGAAGATGCCTTTGTCGAAATACGTTTGCTCATCGATATGTTCAGACGTTGTAGGTGCATTTTCAAACGCGGTTTCATTGGTTTCTGCTCTCCAACGTAACAAGTTAGCGTCATCGTTAGCCCAATCTTCCATCATAGTGCGAGAAAACTCACCGCTGATGATGTCATCCATGTGCTTTTCAAATAGCGGCTTAAGGATTTCTTTTAGCTCTTCAGCCATATCAAACGCTTTGATTTTTGCAGGGTTTGATAAACGGTCCATCATGTTAGTGATGCCGCCGTGCTTAAGTGCTTCGGTAACAGTTTCCCAACCTTGTTGGATAAGTTTACCGGCATAAGCAGGCTCAACACCGTCAGCAACCATTTTCTCATAACCTAAAATGGCACCGGTTTGTAACATACCGCATAAAATTGTTTGCTCGCCCATCAAATCTGACTTAACTTCAGCAACAAAAGATGACATCAATACACCGGCACGGTCACCACCGGTTGCACTTGCATAGGCTTTAGCAATTGCTAAGCCATCACCGTTTGGATCGTTTTCTGGGTGAACAGCAATCAGTGTTGGTACACCAAATCCACGCTTATATTCTTCACGAACCTCTGTCGCTGGACACTTAGGTGCAACCATGATTACAGTAATGTCTGAACGCACTTGCATGCCTTCTTCAACAATGTTGAAACCGTGCGAATACGCTAGCGTAGAACCTTGCTTCATTAATGGCATTACAGCGTTAACAACATTGGTGTGTTGCTTGTCTGGCGTAAGGTTAAGCACTAAATCTGCGGCTGGTACAAGCTCTTCAAAGGTACCCACTTTAAAGCCGTTATCAGTGGCTTTTTGCCAAGATGCGCGCTTTTCAGCTATCGCTGCTGGGCGTAACGCAAAAGAAATGTTTAGGCCAGAATCACGCATGTTCAAACCTTGGTTAAGGCCTTGCGCACCACAACCTAAAATAACAATGTTCCAATCTTTGATGTATTCGCAACCGTCACTGAATTCAGTGCGGTCCATGAAGCGGCATTGTGCTAATTGAGCTAATTGTTGACGTAAATTCAGAGAGTTAAAATAGTTAGCCATCTGATACCACCTTAAAAATATAAAATTTGGGACGCAATTTATGTTTGACACACACTCAAACTTTGCGATTGAGTTGACTATAGCCTATCCATCTTATTGCTTAAAATGATATATTTGGCATGTGACGTTGCATAAAACGCAATGTCGCTGTTTTAATGAATTAAATCCTCTTTATGGAAACGCTAATTATGGATATTCGCTCTCTAAAATTGTATTTGCACTTATGCGACAGCCTACATTTTGCTAAAACAGCTGAGCAATCCCATGTCAGCCCATCAACATTAAGCCGGGCATTACAACGTTTAGAGGATGAGGTCGGCTGTAAGTTATTTGAACGCGACAACCGCAGTGTTACCATTACCCATGCCGGATTAGAGTTTAAGCGCTTTGCCGAACAAACCCTGGCAGACTGGAGCCAGCTGCGCAGTCGTATTGACCCTAGCCAGCAATATTTACGCGGTAATCTGAATTTATATTGCTCGGTCACCGCGGCATACAGTCATTTGCCAGCATTGCTCGACCGCTTTAGACGCGACCACCCGCATGTTGATATTCATTTAACCACTGGCGATCCTGCTAACGCCGTGAGCCAAATCCAAAAAAATCGTACCGATATCGCCATTATTGCTTTACCCGAGGTGTTCCCAAACACCCTGCACTTTACACCCATAGACAAAGTGCCTATTTCGGTCATCGCCCCATTAATGCAATGCCAAGTACAACAATGGGTAAGTCAAAGTCATATTGATTGGGAGAAATTGCCCTACATAGTCCCCGACCATGGCCCGGGTCGAAAACGTATCGACCAATGGTTTAAACAAATGGGTATTAAGCCCAATATATACGCTCAAGTGTCTGGCCAAGAAGCTATCGTGTCGATGGTGGCGCTAGGCTGTGGTGTGGGCATAAGTCCAGATGCGGTGATCCATAACAGTCCTGTACGCGAGCGGATCCAGACATTGGTTTCACCGGTTGACATCCCGGCCTTTGAATTAGGCTGCTGTTGCAAAGAAAAACGCGCTAACGATCCAATCATTAGCGCGTTTCTAGAGATTATTTAGCGAAGTAAAAAAGCAGTTAACTCAGAAACACAGCGGCTTAACGCTAATCTCTATTTAAGTTCTTAAGCGCCTTAAGGCAATGGCGGTAAATCAGTATCAATACGCGTTACAAGTAATTGGTCGACTTTATAAGAGTCAATGTCGACCACTTCAAATTTAAACCCTGCATAGTTTACAAAATCGGTACGCTTAGGAATTTTACGCAGCATATACATCATAAAACCGGCAATGGTTTCGTAGTTTTGATTTTGTGGAAACGCTTCAATTTGAAATGCCCGCATCACATCGGTAATGGGTGTTACCCCGTCAACTAACCAAGAGTTACCATCTCGGGCCACAATTTGCTCTTCACTTTCATGCAGAGACCAGGCACCCATTTCTGCACTTTGCAAATCATTAGTGGTTACAATGCCCACCACTAAGGCGTATTCATTCATCACAACAGCAAAGTCAGCACGATTATTTTTAAAATACTCCATCGACTCCGACAAGGTTAACGTATCTGGAATAATTAAGCAGTTATGTACCAAGGTGCTGCCTTTAAGGGTAAGGTGCTCACCATTAATCACTCGGATCAGCAACTCTTTAGCATCAACAAAGCCTTTGATCATATCCAACTGACCATCACACACCAAAAACTTATTATGGGGATTATTGGCAATCTTTTGTTTAATATCTTCTTCGGTGTCTTGCAGTAAAAATACACTAGGCTTTCACGTGCGGTCATGGCCGATGTCACAGACACCGACTGCATTTCAAACACGTTTTCCATCATCTGTTGCTCACCTTTGTCCATCACACCCGCCTCTGTTCCGGCGGTCATCATGGCGTAAATATCATCGTGCGTAACTTGATCATTTCGCGCCGTTGGCACCTGCAATAATTTAAAAATCGCATTAGCCAAACCATTAAAAATCCACACAAAGGGTTTTAATACGGTAATACAAAACGCAATGGGCATCACAAAGGTAACCGCCACTTGCTCAGGGAGCACCATCGCAATGCGTTTTGGCATTAAGTCAGCAAACAAAATAAATAACGATGTGACCGTAACGAATGAAAACACAAAGCTCAGTTGTAAGCCCCATTCACTGCCTAATAACGGTAATAGTATGTCTTCAAAGTAAGGCCGAAAGGCCGACTCACCGATAATACCACCCATAATGGCCACCGCATTTAAACCAATTTGCACCACGGTAAAAAAGCTGCCCGGATGAGCTTGTAGCTTTAATACCTTAGTGGCGCGTAAATCACCTTCATCAGCCATTGTTTGCAGGCGGATTTTACGTGATGCCGCCAGGGCAATTTCTGACATCGAAAAAAAACAGCTAATGCCAATAAGGCACAAAATTATTAAAAAACTATCAGTAATAGTCATACATTCTCTTCACCTAAGGCTAAAAGCACTCAGGAATAATGGCTAGCGTTTATCGCTAGTAAAGCAGTTAACTTTGTTTCGCAACAAAGAACAGTAATTCGGTTTAAGGCGATGGTTAACATGATTGCGCTACATTGCAGGTCATTGCTATAAAAATCATACAACGCTGGGGACGCCGTAAAAACTCAATACAATCATCACAGGCTAATCACGCCAAGGAAAAATAGCGTGTTTATGTGAAAAGCTAACGACTATTCGAGTGTTTATGTGACCGCCACTTATATGTTGGTGGTTTATACACACCACCTGCGCTGCAGCCACTTCAAATAGCGGGAAGTTAACCAAGGATTAGTTAACAATATTGTATATATTTTGTCTTATTATACCGACGCTAAAACCATAAAATCAGCAAAAAAAGTTACCACTGCTAGACTGTATGCATCCCTTCATTTGTATATTATTCAAACAAAAGGATTTTGTTAATGGCGATAGCCTGTGTGTTTACTCGAGCAAGTTGTGGTGTAGAAGCCCCTAAAGTGACTGTTGAAGTGCATTTAAGTAATGGTTTACCCGCATTTAATTTAGTGGGGTTACCCGAAGCCTCAGTCAAAGAAGCCAAAGAGCGGGTAAGAAGTGCCTTGATCAATGCCGGTTTCGAATTCCCGCAGCGGCGCATTACCGTTAACCTCGCACCTGCAGACTTACCCAAACAAGGTGGTCGTTACGACTTGCCCATCGCCATTGGTATTTTAGCCGCATCCAATCAAGTACCAACCAAAGCCTTACACCAATGTGAATTTGTGGGTGAGTTAGCCTTATCGGGACAAATCAGGCCTTGCACCGGTTTACTACCAGCCATTATTGCGGCGCGTAACGATCAGCACCATTTTTTTATGCCTATCGATAACCGCCATGAAGCAGAGCTTGTGGGTTATCACCACAGTTACTTTGTGGCGCACTTACAAAATCTGGCCGCATTTTTACATGGTCAAGCGCAACTGCCATTACTCGACACCCAACCAGAATGGATAGACGAATCGCCAGTCGCTGACAACTTATTATGCATGAGTGATGTGATTGGCCAATATCAAGCAAAACAGGGATTAGAAATTGCCGCGGCAGGTAATCACAACCTACTTTTTCTTGGACCGCCAGGTACCGGAAAAAGCATGTTAGCTAACCGAATTATCCCGCTGCTGCCTGCGTTGTCGTACGATGAAGCCATTGAAGTAGCCGCCATTCACTCGGTGGCAGGCTTGCACATTAAGCCACAAGATTTTTTAAATCGTCCCTTTCGTTCGCCACACCATACTTGTTCATCTATTGCCTTAATTGGCGGTGGCAGCCACCCAAAACCTGGGGAGATATCATTGGCTCATCGGGGGATATTATTTTTAGATGAAATCGCTGAGTTTCCTCGTAAAGTACTCGACTGCTTAAGAGAACCGTTAGAAACTGGCCAGGTAGAAATATCTCGAGCAGCCGCAAAGCTCACTTTTTCAAGCCGTTTTCAACTGATTGCAGCTATGAACCCAAGTCCTTGTGGTGATACTGAGCGTGCCCGTTCAACCCCTGATCAAATTCAGCGTTATTTATCGCGATTGTCAGGGCCATTTTTAGACCGATTCGATTTAACGGTTGATGTGCCAAAATTACCCTCAGGTACCCTAACCCAAAAACATCAACCCGGAGAAACCAGCGTCGATATCGCCAAGCGCGTAAAACAAGCAAGAGAGTACCAATTAGCCCGTGCGGGAGTACTCAATAGCGAATTAACCCCAAAACAATTAAAACAAGACAGTAATATTAGTCAGCAAGACTTAGAGTTTTTAGAACAAAGTGTGGTGAGTTTAGGTTTATCGGTACGCAGTTTTCACCGTATTCAGCGGGTTGCACGCACCATTGCAGACCTACAACAATCTGTCACTACCGAGCGTGGACACATTGCCCAAGCGCTTGGTTATCGGGCAATGGATCGCCTGCTTGCCAAACTCAATCAGCAATAAAGTCAATTTTTAACGGTTGTATTTATTGAGCAATACCTCGACTACGAGTAACATAGCTCTCCGTTTAATAGGAGAGAAAAATGTCGCTGTTTTCGAAAATCAAAGGCTGTATAGCATTCGTATGCTATTTACTGAATACCGTTTTTTGGACTATTCCCATTTTGGTGTTTAGTGTCTTTAAGTTGATCCCAATTAGCATTTTTCAAAAAAGCTGTAGCTACATTCTTGATAACTGTGCAACAGCATGGATCAGCGTCAACAACATAGTCGAAGCTATTTTTCACCCAATGCGCATTCACGTTTCTGGCGATCAACAGTTTTCAGAACAAGAATGGTACATGGTTATTGCGAATCACCAATCTTGGGTCGACATTCTGATTTTACAGCGAGTGTTTAATCGTAAAATTCCTTTTTTAAAGTTTTTCCTTAAACAAGAATTGATTTATGTGCCTATTTTGGGCTTGGCTTGGTGGGCATTAGACTTTCCATTTATGCGCCGTTATAGCTCATCACAACTGCGTAAAAACCCCAAGCTCAAAGGTAAAGACATTGAGATTACCCGTAAAGCCTGCGAAAAATTTAAGACCAAACCCGTCAGCATAATGAACTTTGTTGAAGGCACCCGTTTCACTCAAGCAAAACATGACAAACAACAATCAAGCTTTAAGCACCTTTTAAAACCGAAAGCGGGCGGCATGGCATTTGCGCTATCAGCAATGGGCGAACACATCAATAAATTAGTCGACGTGACGATTTATTATCCCGACCAAGTCCCAAGTTACTGGCAGTATATTTGTGGTGCGCTCAACGAAGTCCACGTACATATTAGTGTGAGTGATATTCCGCAAAGTATGCGCGGCGATTACCTTAAAGATCGTGAATTCAAAATTGATTTCCAAGAGCAACTCAATCAAATCTGGGTCAATAAAGACCAGCAACTGCAAAGACTTACTGACGAATCAAAGCAAAAGGCATAACTATACATGTTAACGTTTTTACCTGGTCCCATTCTGTATATTTTCAGCCTAACGCTGTTAATTATCAACACCAGCTTATGGGGTTCACTGTTAACTGTGGGCGGTATCGTGAAGTTATTACTGCCTTTCAAGACTGTACGCAGCGTGCTAACCAAAATAATGAACCGTTTTATGTGGGCTTGGGCGACATGTAACGGCGGGATTTTGTTCCTGATATCCAATATAGAATGGGATATTTCAGGCCTTGAAAAACTCGATCCCAATGGTTGGTATTTAATTATCAGTAACCATGTCAGTGGATTTGATATCGCGGCACAAACCTATGTGTTGCGTAACCACATCCCTATGTTGAAATTTTTTCTCAAAAAAGAACTCTTGTATGTGCCAATTATGGGCTTAGGTTGCTGGGCGCTGGACATGCCATTTATGGACAGAACCAGCCCGGCAAAACTTAAAAAGAATCCAAAGCTAAGAGGCAAAGATCTTGAAACCACTCGTAAGGCATGCGAGCGCTTTAAAGATTCACCTACCTCTATTATTAATTATGTTGAAGGTAGCCGCTTTACCGAAGAAAAACGCCTACGTCAAAACTCTCCTTACCGACATTTATTGCGCCCTAAAGCCAGCGGTATCGCATTTACCCTATCCGCCATGGGTGAGCAATTTACTAATCTACTCAACATCACGTTGGTCTATCCTGAAACGTCTGAGCGTGTGTTAGGTAATGTAATGCATGGTAAAATCAATAAAGTTGTTATACGAGTAGACGTACTACCGGTTCCCCATGTTGATGCCAATACCTACTTTAATGAACCAGAGACACGGGTAGAATTTCAGCGTTGGCTAAATAAATTGTGGTTAGACAAAGACCAACTTATTGACGATGTCATTCAACAACATCAACAGCAGAAATAGTATCCCCATCATAAATACACAAAATCACGTTATATGCATATTTAGATTGCGTATTGCATATAAAGCTGTCAGTTTTTATGCATAAATATTAGCCTTATTGAACGCAATTACTGAGTAAATTGTGAGTAATTGAATTTAGGGGCTTTAATCAACAGTTTTCCTGTTAAAATAACGTTAATATGTATGGCCTCTTTTGAATAAAATAGATAAAGGTGAGATTTGAATTTTCGTGTATTTAAGCATTTAACACAGTGGTTAATGTTACTGGCATTGATGTTTTCAATGTCGGTTTCAGCACAAAAAGTAAATGCTAACGATAGCCTCGCCGAAGTAAAGTTTGAACACTTTAATACTGAAGGTGGCCTCAACCAAAACTCGATAACCCGCCTATTTATGGATAGCGCTGGCATGCTATGGATTGGCACTCAAGATGGTCTCCATAGTTATAATGGCGTCGACTTCAATCTGTACTTAAAAAAGTCAAATAACAGCAACAGTATATCGGGCAACTTTATTACCGACATTTTGCAATCTCCCGACGGCGATTTATGGGTCGGCACCTATAACGACGGCCTCAACAAACTCAATCTCACCACCGGACAGTTTACCCAATATAAGCAAGAACAAGGCTTAGCTGACCTGCAAATCACTAAGTTATCCGTGATTGGCGATACCTTATGGATAGGAACGCATGCAGGGCTTTACTTATTACCGCTAAAAACCGGAAAAATCACCCCGGTAAATTTAGGGGCAAATATCATTGCTAATATCACCAGCCTTGCCAATGTTGATAATAAATACATCGTTGTGGGCACTGAAACACACGGTACATTCGCTATCGACAGCAACACCATTATCCGGCTCGACATTCCCACCAACATGAGCGTTAACCAAATAAAATCCAGTTCGCTTTACTCAGTATGGCTGGCGATAGACAATCAAATTTGGCGCTATAATCTCGACACCCATGAAAGAGAGCTAATATGGTCACGAGGCAATAACTATACTGAAAATCGTCGCATTAGCGACTTTACCGTAGTCAATGCCAACCAGATTTTTGCCATTGGGCAAAATACTGGCTTATTCAAACTCGATAATATTGATGGTCAGTGGGTGAGCTCTGTATACAAACACAACCCACAGACACTGAGCAGCATTAGTGCCAATACCCTGCAAACATTGATGCTCGATGCCAGTGGCACCTTATGGATTGGTACCGGTTATTCAGGCATCGATAAGCTGAATATTAACCAACAATTTTTTAGCCACTATTACGACTATCAAACCGGCTCGCCCGGAATGGCGAACATGATCCGCACGGTATTTCGTGATGATCAGCAGCGCCTGTGGATTGGTACAGATGGTGCTGGTATAAAATATTTACAGCCGCACGATGCTCATTACTATTACATCAACGCACTCTTTGCCAATAAGCTCTCGCTCCCTATTGAAAACCTTGCATTAACCGTGCACGACATAGCGCAAGACAAACAAGGTTTATTGTGGTTTGCCACCAACCTCGGGTTGTTTACCCTAGATAGCAATAACAATTTAGAACAAGTACAACCGGCCAACGAGAAATTTCGAGCCGACACGCAAATTCGCAGTTTAGTGTTCGACAACAAAGATCGTTTATGGATAGCCACATCGCAAGGCTTGTACTTCATTTCAGAACACACTGACCGCATGATGGCTTATAACTTTGGATTTCAATCTGAGTATTCGCCATATAAACATCAAATTATTACCCTGAATTTTAGTCAAGATTATCTCTGGCTAGGTACCATGGGCGGCGTTGTTCGGCTTGATCCAGAAAAACAACAACTGAACTTTTTATCCCATGACCCAGACAATGCCTATAGCTTAAGCGATAACCGAGTCAGAGACTTTTTATTAACTGAAAATGGCGACTTTTGGGTGGCCACTCATGGTGGCATCGACAAGCTCACCGTTGAATATGGCAGTTTCAAATTTGAACGCATGGATGTCAATGCCGACAATAGCAGTAATACGATTTATGCTATTTTAGAAGATAACCAACACGACTTATGGTTAAGCACTAATTCGGGAATATCACGCTTTAACCCCAGCCAAAAAAGCTTTATGGCCTACAACGTGTTTGAAGGGCTACAAGCCAACGAGTTTAATGGTGCAGCAAAATTTAAAGAAAAAGACGGCTCACTATGGTTTGGTGGGATTAAAGGCTTAAACTATTTTGACCCCGCAAAAGTACCGAGTAAGCGCCCGGAAAACAAACTCGCACTCACTAAGTACACCATTGGCGAAACCTCATACCCCATTCTCGACCTGAGTCATGCACCTAAAATTGACATGCCCTACGAGAAACAAGTCATCACCTTTGAAATAGGATCGCTCAACTTTAATTACCCAGGTTTAAATCGATTCAGCTATAAATTAGACGGTGTAGATAATGAGTGGCATAACCTAACTCAAGGGAACCACATTACTTACACAAACTTATCCCCAGGTGAATACACCTTAATGATTCGTCATGCACTGGGCACCAATCAGTACAGTCAATACACACTCATTGTTAAAGTGTCGGTAGTACCGCCCATTTATATGACCGTTTGGGCTTACGTATTATACGGCACTGTAGGATTATTAATTGTGTTGTGGCTGTTACTATCACGACAAAAGAAACTCGCGACTCAGCGCGAGTTTGACTCTAGTATTCGCGCCTCAGAAGAGCGTCTTAAGCTTGCATTATGGGCCTCTGGTGATGGCATGTGGGACTGGAATATTAAAGACGACAAAGTGTTTCGAACCAATATGGTTGAACCGACCAACGACTCTTTAAAAGACCAATTATTAACGAATAGTGTTCACCCAGAAGACAAACCCAAAGTTGAAAAACTGCTTAACGACCACCTTAACGGTGACTCTGAGTTTTTTGAAGCCGAATACCGCGTTGAAACCAAACCCGGACAATGGTCTTGGTTATTAGACCGTGGCCAAGTGGTTGAGCGCGACAGTAATAATACACCGTTACGAATGGCCGGCACCCACAAAGACATCACCAGCCGTAAACTTACAGAAAACGAACTCAAACTATCATCGCAAGTGCTATTTAGCATGAACGAAGCGGTAGTGGTAGGCGAACTAGACTACCAAGTCCGCTCGGTTAACCCAGCATTTAGTCGTATTACCGGCTTTAAACATCGTGATGTGGTTGGCAAACACTTTTTGTTTTTAACCATGGGCAAACAATCGCGCGAGTTTTATCATTCGGTAGAAACTCAGCTGCTTAGGCATAAGCACTGGGCGGGTGAAATCAACATTAGAACACGTGATCGCCGAGGCATTTTAGCTTGGCTCGAAATCAATCAAGTTATCGACAACAAAGGCGAAACCAGCCACTTTGTCGCAGTGTTTACTGATATTACGGCACGTAAAAAAGCAGAAGAAGATTTACGGGTATTAGCTAACTTTGATCCCTTAACCGGTCTACCAAACCGCACCCTATTTCAAGACAGACTCAACCATGCATTAACCAAAGCTATCCGAGCAGAAAGTATGGTCGCGTTATTGTTTTTAGACTTAGACCGCTTTAAACATATTAATGACTCTATGGGGCATCACATAGGCGATTTACTGCTTAAAGCCGTTGCAAGCCGTCTACAAAATTCAGTACGCGATGGGGATACCGTCGCCCGTTTAGGTGGAGACGAATTTACCATTATTTTAGAAGGGGTGGCTAAAACAAAAGCCGCGACCATTATTGCCGAAAAAGTCTTAAAAGCGTTCCAAACGCCGTTCTTGCTCGACGACAAAGTATTAACCATTTCACCGTCGATAGGCATCAGTTTATACCCAGACGATGCTGACGATACGACCTCGTTAATTAAATATGCCGATACTGCCATGTATCATGCCAAATCACTTGGGCGCAACAACTACCAGTTTTACACTGAAAAACTCAATCAATACGCCACTCGCCATGTTCAGCTTGAGGCCGGGTTGAAAAAAGCCCTGCAAGACAATGAGTTTCACTTGGTGTATCAGCCTAAATTCAATGTTGAAACACAACAAATCGTCGGCCTAGAAGCGCTGCTTCGCTGGGAAAGCCAAGAACTTGGCATTATTTCCCCGGTAGAATTTATTCCCCTTGCGGAAGAAACCGGGATGATTAATCAAATTGGTAATTGGGCCATTAACCAAGCGTGTTGCCAACTTGCTTTATGGCACGGCCAAGGATTTGAACATATTGCAGTGGCAGTAAACCTCTCTGCCAGACAGCTCAAAGCAGACATTATTTCCACCATCGAAGTGGCTCTTGCCGTGTCAGGTCTGCCAGCTCACGCACTTGAACTTGAGCTAACGGAATCAATGATTATGGGCAACCCGCAAGATTCTGTCGCAGTACTTTCTCAGCTCAAAGCCTTAGGGTTAACCATTGCCATTGATGACTTTGGTACCGGTTATTCAAGTTTAAGTTATTTAAAACGATTCCCAATAGATACCTTAAAAATTGATCAAGAGTTTGTGCGCGATATTACCGAAGACCCCGATGATGCAGCTATCACCAGCGCAATTATCACCCTAGCCCACAGTTTAGAGCTCAATGTGGTTGCCGAAGGGGTTGAAACTCAAGAGCAGCTTAATTTCTTGCGCGACGGTGGATGCGATCAAGTACAAGGATTTTTACTCAGCAAACCGCTCACCGCCATTAATTGTTTAGCGTTACTCAATCAAGAAAAAAACAGTTAACTATTGTGGCTTAATAAAGCTGCACACTCATCTGTCAGACAAAATAAAAGCTCCCTAGGGAGCTTTTACTTTGTTTAATCAACTTGTTTAGCCTTAAGGCGCAACACGTTCAACCTGTTTAACCCAGCCCTGCGGCGCAGCCACATGGCCTTTTTGTAATTCGGTAAACAGCTTATAGATGCGCTGAATATGAGGGCCAACTTTACCGTCACCCACAGTGATAACACGGCCATCTTCAAAGATATACGAGCTAACAGGCGATACCACTGCAGCTGTACCAAACCCACCAGCTTCAATAATCTCACCAGACTCAATGTCAGCTATAAACTTATCTAACATCACCGTTTCTTGCCTCACTTCACAACCCAACATCTCAGCTAGTTCCATAATCGATTGCGAGGTGATCGACTTTAAAATCGTGTCAGTGAATGTCGGAATGATCACTGTGCCATCTTTTAAAATATGGAAGTGGTTCATTGCACCCGCTTCTTCAATTTGGGTGTTAGTTGAATCTAAATACAATACTTGTGATGCACCATGCTCTGCTGCAGCTTTACCCGCACGAAGAGAAGCGGCATAGTTGCCAGATGCTTTCGATGCTCCTGTTCCACCAGACACTGCACGATGAAATTGAGTACTAATTAATAATCTAATACCATTATTAACCCCTGAGGCATAATAAGCGCCTGACGGACTTAACATGACACAAAAAGTGTATTGTTGACTAGGGCTTACCGATAAACGGTCTTCAGTGGCAAAAATAAACGGGCGGATATATAAACACGCGCCTTCTTGCTGCGGAAACCACAAACGATCCACATCAATAAGTGCATTAATGCCTTTTAATTGCATCGCTTCATCAATATTGGGAATACACACAATATCGGCAGAACGGTTCATGCGCTCGGCATTTTTATTTAAACGGAAAGTGTAAATCTCACCGTCTTCATGCATAAACGCTTTAGCACCTTCAAAAATCGATTGTCCATAATGCAATGACATTGCACCAGGCGCCATTTCAAATGGACCATAAGGCACGATACGCGGATCGCACCACTGACCATCACGGTAATCCATTAAAAACATATGGTCAGTTCGAAGCTTACCGAAACCCACGTCGCCTTCTGGCATAAATGGTTCTGTACGGCGCTCTGACGCAGATTTTAAATTATATTTTATGTCCATTGCATACCACCTTAAAAACTGAGCTTGCAGACTATTTAGGCTAGAGAATAATGTCAAGTCGCAGCCGTAGATCCTAAATCAAAATACGTCAATTGAACGTAACAAGCATCAATATATTTATTCATATTGCAACAAACAAACTGTCAGTGCATCACTCTATTTAACTCGGCTACTGCGTTTAATTTGCCAGTGCAGCAATCACCGATATTTCGACCAAATATTCTGGCTCAGCAATGGCGGCTTGCACGCAGGCTCTTGCCGGAGCATGTCCCTGTGGTAACCATTGGTCCCATACTTGGTTCATAGCATCGTAATCGCCCATGTCTTTAAGGTAAATAGTCGTCGACAAAATATGCTCACGGTTCGAGCCCGCTTGAGCTAATAAGGCATCAACTTCGTTTAACATGGTGCTGGTTTGCGTTTCAATATTGCTAAACTTGTCTTTAGCAACCTGGCCGCAGAGGTAAACCGTATTATTGTGGATAACAATACTGCTCATTCGGGTGCCAACATCGAGTCGGGTGATCGTCATAAAAAAGGCTTTTGTTGAGTAGGTTAGCCAATGAAAATAGCGCGATCTCAGATAAAGCACAATAACCAACGATTTATTGAGTATATTTTAGCCACTTAGCATTAAAGGCTATTCCTATAGCCCTTGTCACTGCTAGAATCGGGGTTCCATCCAGAAACGTATAGGACTCCCCATGAGCCTTGAATTATTGTCCCAACTGGAAACCAAAATCCAGGCGACTCTTGAAAATATTGAGCTACTAAAAATGGAGCTTGAAGAAGAGAAGCAAAAGAATGAAGAATTAGCAAAACAGCAGCAAGAACTGACACAAAAAAACCAACAATTGCAGCAAGACCTCAACTCATGGAGCGATAAGGTCAATGGCCTTGTTGGTTTATTGAATAGCGAAATGTAAGTTAATTTTTACGTTGATTGTCGTGGCGCAGATTGCGCCTCAATCAGCGCATTGAGTTCGCTGACAGCCTGCTTTACTTTTGGCAGGCTTTTTTGACTTTGTAAAAAACGTCCTTTATCAAATTCAAGTAAACCTAAATCTTTTACCCAAATAGCGCCACTTAGAAAGATCCTAACATGCTTAACAATTAACTTGGGCGCATATACAGGGAACGTTCTCATATGGTTTCCTCCTAGAGCGAATACGTGCAACCACGCAAAACGTGCAATACCATAAACAATATTGACTATAGTAATGTGGTAGCCAAAAAATTATTCATCTTGCTTCACGTTTCATATTGAACAAGGTTTTTCTCATCTCAAAATTTGACCTCACGCAGGAATAAGAGTTTCCCTCTTTACAAAATTTACCTTGGTCTATTCACATAACGTGACCTGGATAGTTTTTACGACAATATAATGTCGCTTGCCAATATTTTGACGCCATGTTAATATTCTTTCCGTTACTCAGGGTAAAAAGAGTCATTTGACTCATCACCGTATCGTCTTTTATAGACATACGGTTTTTTTTTTGCCTGCAAATCCATTCTCATAGCAATAAAACCCTGTCACTAGACAACAAAAAAGGAGCCTAAGCTCCTTTTTTGTTGTTATCCGTTTGCGCGAATTAAGCGCTAAACCGGCAGTAACAACGTTACTTTTTGTTCATTGTTGTTAAGTAAAATGCAATGTCTAGTAACTCGTCATAAGACTTAATCGAGCTAGTTTCAACACGGTATTTACCGTTAACCACTAATGAAGGCACGCCTGAAATTTTAGCGTTGTCAGTGTCACGTTTCATTTTAGACATTTGTGCATTGACCATAAATGAACTTGCTGCCGAGTCATAGTCTTTAGCATCTACGCCATTGGCAATAAAGAGTGCTCTAACATCATCAGCACGGGTAAACTGCTGGCGCTTGTCATGGATAGCACTAAACAATGCTGCTTCGATTTTCTTTTCAACGTTAAGTTGTTTTGCTACCGCAAATGCACGTGACATTTCTACGCCCATTTCACGACCAATAAAATCGACATGCGACTGGCTGAAGCTAACGCCTTCTGGAATATTGGCTTCGATTTTTGGTACAACAGTTTTAGCGAAGTTGTAGCAATGCGGACAATAGAAAGAGAAAAACTCCATAATTTCAGGCTTAGCAGAACCAGGGCCATCATTAATTACAGTGTAATGAACACCTTCTTTGTAATCTGCAGCCATCGCCGCCATAGGCGCGAGTAGTAATGCTACGGCCATCAATAATGCTTTTTTCATCTTACTTCCTTTCAATAGGCAAACTAATTATAAAAACGCTGTATCTATCATAGTCTAGCGTCAGCCTGAAACTCAATCGCAAGTTAATTGTATTTGTAACTAAATACATCCCGATAGTGATTATGAAAAAATGTTAATACCCATCACGTTAATAATCAAAAACGTGCAGGGTAGCTCAAACTTTTCAACTTCAATTTAGGCGTGGCGCTATACCATCACTTTTAGGCTTGGTTAAAGCTGGTTAAACTCAATGGCGCTTCATTCAACGCAGCCAGCTGCTCTTTAAACGCTAAGGTTTGTTGCTCCCAATATTTGATATCAGCAAACCAGGGAAAGTTCATTGGAAATGCAGGATCTTGCCAACGTTTGGCCAACCATGCATTGTAATGGATCATTCTAAACGCTCTTAGTGGCTCGATTAATGCTAATTGTCTAGTGTCAAAATCACAAAACTCTTGATAGGCATCAATTAAAATATCGAGCTGCAATAATTGCTGCGCCCTATCGCCAGTCAGCATCATCCAAATGTCTTGCACTGCTGGGCCTTGCCTTGCATCATCTAAATCAACAAACCCAGGGCCATCATCTGGAGTCCACAAAATATTACCTGGATGCAAATCGCCGTGCAGACGAATCGTATCAAAGCTGTGTTGCTGCCATATTTGCTTGGCTTTTATTAGCACTTGCTCAACCACAGTAAAAAAGGCACTGCGCATACCTTCGGCGACGATGCCACTGTCTTGTAAGTAACGATAAGCGTCATCACCTAAAATCTCAGGCGTTAACGGCTCGCGATACACAAAAGGTTGTTTGCTAGCATATTGATGTATACGGCCAATAAAGCGCCCTACTGACTCTAACTGCTCTAGGTTATCGACTTCAAAAGCACGGCCGCCTATCGATGGAAATAACGCAAATCGGTAGCCTTTAAATTCGAACAAGGTTTTAGTGTCAATGATTACGGGCACAGCGATAGGAATGTCTTCAGCGGCTAACGCCAAAGCATAGTCATGCTCTTCTTGTATTTGCGCTTCACTCCAACGCTGTGGTCGATAAAACTTAACCACATAACGTAAACCTTGGTCGCAGCGGAACTGATAAACCCGGTTTTCATAACTGTTTAAGGCTAATAAGCCGGTCTCAGGAAATATGCCAATGCTTTCAATGGCATCTAATATCAAATCAGGCGTTAGGGCCTGAAAATGAAACTCTGCGCTGCTATTATCCATGTAAGTCTTCTTCTGTTATGTGAATATAGGATTTAAGCAAGCCAGATAAAAAATGCAATACATCGACATCTTTTGCACTGTCCACTGACAACCAACAAATATCACCATAAAACTCATAATGCAGCCACACAGGGCTACCTTCAAAGTTCAGCAACCATTGATGGCGGTCCGCGCCCCATTGGCGTTCACGGATCTCACAATCCAATGCTGCCGCTAAAGGTTCGGCAAACTGTTCAAATTGCTCAAAATCAACTTCAGCTTGAATAACAATGCTCTTCGCTTCAGGATCAAATTTAGCAGATAATAATTTCATAACATCACTCAATAAAAAATGGCGTTTAAACAGGGTTAACTACTGCAAGACATAACCAGCCCCTGGCCCCAGTCGGGTGGCCGCTTGGCATAATGGTCCATATCGGGTTGCTCATCATAGGGACGAGTTAATAACTGTTGTAATTGTAAAAGCTTGCTGTTGTCAGCTTTTTCTTCAATATCGATGATGGCTTCTTGGGCAAGGTAATTACGTAAAATATACTTTGGATTGTGCAGATTCCGCTGCTGTTGCCATGCAGCTACATCGGCCACATCACCCACTCTGGCTTGATAAGCTTGATACCAGCGATCAAATTCGCTCACATTCAACATGTCGTCACGCAGTGGACTATACTGGCTGCTAATGTCTACCTGGCCCATTTTACGCAAGCTATTGCTGTAATCGAGCTGGTTGTTGTCGAGCATGACGGTAAATTGGCTAATTAGCGCCAAATCTTGCTTTTCTTGCTCTGCGCTATCTAAACAGCTGTCGGTACTCAAACCTAATTTCGCTCGCATTAAGCTAACATAATGGCTCACCAAACTTGGTTGGTAGGTGTTGAGTGCGGCAATTAAATCGTCTGACGGAATAATTGGAGTGAGCGCTTGCGCGAGGCGTTTTAGATTCCATAGCCCGATGCCGGGTTGCTGACCAAAAGCATAACGGCCGTCATGATCAGAGTGATTACAGATAAAGTCTTCTTTAAAAGTATCTAAAAATGCAAACGGCCCAAAATCAAAGGTATCGCCTAAAATCGACATGTTATCGGTATTCATCACGCCATGGGCAAAACCTACGGCTTGCCAGTGAGCAATCATTTTAGCTGTAGACTGCACCACTTCAACAAACCATTGTTTGTAACCTGCTGCGTCGGCGGTTAAATGTGGAAAATGCTGAGCAAGGGTAAAATTGAGCAATTGGATTAGCTTGTCTGGCGCGCCTTTTTCGCTATAACAAAAATACTCAAAATGGCCAAAGCGAATATGACTTTTCGCTAAACGTACTGTTATTGCAGCGGTTTCCTGGCTTTCACGCCACACGGGCAAGTCTGACCCTATTACCGCTAAAGCACGGCTTGTCGGTACAGATAGTGCCGCCAACGCCTCTGACACTAAAAACTCTCGCACCGCAGAGCGCATTACCGCCCGGCCATCACCATGGCGAGAGTAAGGTGTTGGGCCGCCACCTTTTAAGGCCACATCCCACGCACCATTAGGGCCGATAGCTTCACCCAATATAATTGAGCGACCATCCCCCAATCTTGGGGTATACCCACCAAACTGATGACCACTGTAAACTTGAGCATAATAGCTTGCACCTGGTGCTGCCGCATTGGCAGACAACTGCATCAATAACGCATCGTTTGGCTTTTCTAAACCAATCAGTTTAGCGGCATCATCACTCCAGCCGAGCCAATGTGGGTTGCTAATCCCTTGCGGGTAAACTTGCGTATAAAAACTGTCTAATTGCTCAAAAAAATCTTGTTTAAAGCGCATCTAACTCAGCTCCAACAACCTGGTGTTGACAATGTAATTGTTCATTATCATCTACCTGACATTGTTGAGCACACACAAAGGCTTGCGCTGCAGGCATTGATGAACCTTGCAAACGTAACATACCAGCACCTTTGGCCTGGCATTGGTCGAGCGTATCGTAATAACCTAAAATAAACTCAGTCTGCACCATGTTAGCTGAGGCGATCGCCTTTTCGGCATTCGCTGGATTACCAGCAACGTAAAACAGCGTCCACTCAGGGGTACGCGTGCATCCCATAACAACAGAAAACCCAAGTGCAGCAAGCAATAATTTGCTTATCGTAGAAGTCATCAATGCCACCAAAATCCTTGATTAATCACCAACATCTATCAGCTTAGTCACAGATGCCAAATACAAAAAAGCGGACCGAGGCCCGCTTTCCTTTAATGGATATCATACCCGATATCCTTCACGCTGTATTAACTGAGTTAGCTTGCTTTGGCTTTCGCTTTTTCAATTCTGCTAATACGGCCTTCAAACCCAGTGACGGTACCATCTGTTAATTGATACTCAAGAGCCAGCTGACAAACACTAATGGCTTGGTCAAACTCGCCTGTATCGTTAAGTAGAGTGGATAACTGCATAAACGCTGGCGCTTTAATCTCATCACTGCCGCTTGCGTCATGCTGTTGATAGACCACACGGAATAAGTCTAAATAAAGCGCCTTAAGTGCAGCGCCATATTGGCAATAATCGGCTTGTTTACGCATTTTATAACAGTGACTGACCACATCTGCTACAGCATCATGCTGAGCTTGTGGTTCGCCAGCATTATTTGCAGCCTCAACTAATTGCTTAAAACTGTCGCTGGCCCACTCACCTTTTACAGGTGCTAAACTGATGGGCTTTTTGTCACTCTCGCTTGCTGCTACAGCATGTGGCTCTGCAGGAGTGTCAGTGGCAGATATTACCTCTGGCTTAGGTTCAGACTCTGGTTCTACTTCAGTTTCAGATTCGACTTCTGGTTCTGGTTCTGGTTCTGGTTCTGCAGCAATAATCTCTTCAGGCTTTGGCTCAAGCTCTGGCTCTGCATCTACCGTTGTAACGGCATCTGGGGTCGCATTAGGCTCTGACGACGCGGCGTCCGTTAGCTCAACGACTTGGTCTGCTTCAGTTGCAGTTGATTCGCTGCGATTGTCCACAGGCGATTGAGTTTGTTCTGGGTTGGGTGCTTTTTTGTCGAGTTCTTGTTTTGCAACAGCCTGAGTACGTCGATATAAGTACAAGGCTATTACAACCAATACGACAAATAAAATGACCTTCGTTAGCATTAGGCGTCCACCTTACTGATTATGCGTCTTAACGCATAGATTCGTTATTACTCACGTATCAATTAACAGTGAGTCATTTACGTCATTAATAATAGTGCGCTGTTTTTTTAAGCACTAGTCATTATTATTTCAACGTGCGCTATAAAATCAAGTATTTATCCACTTAAAACTGTAACAAGCTATCGAATAAGGCACTATTGCGGTGGATTTAAGTGATTTTTGCGATCAATGGCACATTCACCCCTAGTTTTGTGTTTGAATTCATAGTTAGCGAATGCGAATTTGTCAGCCGTTATTTTGCCACATAAACTCATAATACCAGACTAAATCACTAAGGTATTAATCATGAGCGAAACTGAGTTACTTACAGGTCAGTTACTGTTTGAATTTCGTACCATCAAAGCCATGGTCAATATTTACTGCAAAGCGCACCATCCGATGAAACCGTCGCATGATGTATGCGAGCAATGTCGCGAATTTTTAAGCTACGCCAACACCCGCCTCGACCGCTGCCCGTATGGCCAAGATAAGCCAACCTGCAATAAATGCCCGGTACATTGCTACAAGCCTCATATGAAGCAAAAAGCCCGTGAGATTATGCTATTTGCAGGGCCGAGAATGTTATTGCCCCATCCAATTATGGCTATTAAGCATTTACTGGCTGAGCGCAAACCCGCCCCAGGCTTACCACCAGAAGGTGTGTCGAATCGTCATGAGCGCAAGCGACAAATGTCGTAGACATGTTATTGGGCATAAATACCTGACATCGCGTGATCACTCGTGCGGCTATCTGTTCAATCATGGCCCAGGTTGTTTACACCTTTTACCCTAAGTTAACCTCAACTTAAGTATAAACGTTAATTAACTCGCACCTATCTATCGGTATTGGTAATCTAGATGGATATAAAATGACAATGATGTCAATGAGGTGATTTATGCAACGTTCAACCAGCCTATTTTTTGCAAGCTTAGTTATGTTGTTTAGTGTCGCGTTTTCTGCGCCAACTTTTGCTAACGATAATGCTTATAGCGAAGCCGTCACAAACTTCAAGAAAGCCAGTGAGACCCGAGACTTTTTTAATTCTGCTTATGGTTATGCCATATTTCCCACTGTTGCCAAAGGCGGTATCGGGATTGGCGCGGCTTATGGCAATGGCCGTGTCTACCAGGGCGGCACACATATGGGTGATTCAAGCTTAACCCAGTTGTCGATAGGATTTCAGCTCGGCGGTCAGGCTTACAGTGAGATTATCTTTTTTAAAGACGCAAAAGCCTATAATGAGTTCACCAGCGGCAGTTTTGAGTTTAGCGCCCAAGCGTCAGCCGTGGCGATTAACTTAGGCGCCAATGCTCAAGTCGGCACCACGGGTAATTCTGCAGGCGCTGGCCAAGCAGGCAGTAATCATAATGCTGCAGCAGCTTACATTAATGGCATGGCAATTTTCACCGCAGCCAAAGGCGGATTGATGTTTGAAGCAGCCCTAGCCGGACAGTCGTTTACGTTTGATGCTAAGTAATTAAAATGCGTTTAAATGAGTTCGAGTTTTACTCGTAGCTTATATACTCAATCAACTTGAAGATACATGTTTCAGAGAATCTTCAGGTTGTTTGGGTATAGATCATTCAGGCTGCCATTGGCAGCCTGAATTGTTTTGGGTGAGTTGATTCATATTGCTAATTTGTTTGTAAAAAAAACAGTTTACATACTAGATCACTCTAACCTGATTGGTATTAGGTTACTTGTTTAAAACCCCAAATTCATTGATACTTATTGCCTGCCGCAGGCTCCGTGCAGATGATTAAGCGAGACGCCGCAAGCACATCCATGTGGGCTTAACCAAAACATCCCTGTTTTGGACACTCGCTGACTCATCTACACCTGTCATTATCTCTCTTCGATTTAAACTCTTGCGTGTCTAGAGGTAAAATCTCATAAAGATTTAAACAACATGATTCAAAATAAGAAGCGCCTCTAATACTAGAGGCGTACACCTAGTAAAGTATTGACTATTCAACCTTGTAGGGCTGGATGGACATATTAATTCCACTAAGCATTCGAAACTCGTCTTAAACGTCAGTCAGACTTTCAGTCAACGAGTTCAACACCTAAACTTTCTAATAGGCTCAGTGCTTCGCTCCTTGAAAATCGTGCCTTTTTCACATTATTTTCAAACACGTCAATAACGTATTCTTCTGAGTCACTGAAATCGACCCCTTGTAAATTTGTTCTCATAAACAAACTATGCCTAAAGTTACAATAAGTCATTGATGAATTTGTAAAGTCACCCTCGCGAAAGTCAACATCATGTAACTTACATTCATCCAAGACTAACTCGTGCAATTTAAGCCCAAAAAATGATGAGTCATTCAAAATACAACGCGTAAAGTTAAGTTCAAAATCTAAGTGGTATATAGCCCACTCAGCTTTCGCCCAATCAACACCGATTAATTTGCTATCTTGAAACCTAACTTCAAACAGCTTTGAATTAGAAAGGTCAACCAAGCTGAAATTACATCGTTCAAATATACAATTAAGGAATTTACAATTTTTGAACTGAGTTTCGGAGAAATCACAGTCTACAAACTGACAGTCCTCAAATTCGATATGATTAAAGTGTTTATGCGGGCCAAGATGTTTTTCAAACAAAATATCTAGATAACTCTCACCATCAACTAACACTTTCATGATTTCCCATCCACCAACACTTTTCTAGACAGTACATCAGGTAGATCGAGTAAACAAGATAGTCAATGTGATGGAATGCCCCCCCATCTGAAGCGCTAGTATTTTTATTCTTTACTCGTAAAAAGGTGGCCGAAGCAGGCTACAAACGCGGTAAAAATCTCGATAATTTTCCGTCGCAATTTTTTCGCTCATCAGAACATGTTGCCGGAACGGCAGGGGCCAGTTCTTTTATAAAAAGTAAAGAGGGGATTGCTGTTGATCCCCTTTTGGCCCGAGCAGGGTGGAACCTTGCGATCTTAAGCGTTAGTGGCTGCAGTCCATAAGTAAAACGACAAAAACAAACACCTGGATCCCGGCTCAAAAGCATTGCCGGGATAATGAGATGGACCCACCCTTC
>NZ_BMQI01000038.1 GCF_014648035.1 Shewanella algicola
GACCTCTTAATTTATTAACATACTGTCTCAAAATTAAGTGTCCGATGGAATTAGACCAGAACATGTAAACAATGAAGAAACATAGAAGGCTGATACTCATTTGTAAGTCACTATGGGCCGATACTGCATCTTTAGTTTTCATCAGTCCGTATACAATCCAAGGCTGACGCCCTACTTCGGTAGTAAACCAACCCGCGAGTATAGCAATTAACCCAGCTGGCCCCATTAAAAGGGAGAACTTTAGATACCAACCTGTATTATAAAGTCGCTGTTTTTTACGCAGACCAAGACTGCACAAGCCCTGTAAAATCATGAGTATTCCAAGTAATACCATAATTCTAAAAGACCAAAATATAATTAGTGAGTTAGGTCTTTCGTCTTTTGGAAAGTCTTTCAATGCTGGAATGGGTTCTACCAAACTGTGTTTGAGTATTAAGCTGCCAAGTACGGGTATTTCAAGCGCGAAGTCTGTACGCTCTTTTTCCATATTCGGGAATCCAAACAGAATCAATGGACTTGGGCCGCCGTCAGAGTTATCCCAATGTCCTTCTATAGCTGCAATTTTTGCAGGTTGATGCTCTAGTGTATTAAGGCCATGAATGTCCCCTATATAGGCTTGTATCGGTGCGACTAGAACTAACATCCACATTGCCATCGAAAACATTTTCTTTACAGGGCCAGTTTTATTGCCCTTGAGCAGATGCCAGGCTGCGCAAGCACCGACAAATAAAGCTGTGCTGAGAAATGCTGCAACCCCCATATGAACTAATCTGTATGGAAATGAAGGATTAAAAATGACAGCAAACCAATCGGTTGGGACAACTTGACCATTGATAATCTCGTAACCAGTTGGGGTTTGCATCCAACTGTTAGAGGCGAGGATCCAAAAAGTGGAGAGTATGGTCCCCAGAGCGACCATACAGGTAGCAAAAAAGTGTAGCTTATCGCCTACTCGTTGCCAGCCAAAGAGCATAACCCCAAGAAAACCAGCTTCTAAGAAAAAAGCAGTCAGCACTTCATAGGTGAGTAGCGGCCCAGTAATACTACCGGCAAAAGATGAAAAACCACTCCAATTGGTTCCAAATTGATAGGCCATAACAAGGCCTGAAACAACACCCATACCAAAGTTTACAGCAAAAATCTTTGACCAAAAAAGGTAGAGTACTTTGTAGTCAGGATTGCGTGTTTTGAGGCTTAACCCCTCTAATACAGCAAGGTAGCTGGCCAGCCCAATGGTTATCGCTGGAAAAATAATGTGGAAAGATATTGTAAAAGCAAACTGTATCCGTGCTAATAACAAAGCATCGAGCTCAAACATAAACTAGCCTTATTCATTTTAGAAGATGGCATATTAATGGATGGCCAAGGGTATAAGTAGGCACAGAAATTAAGTCTAAATATATAACAGATGGTTTTTATCAGTGTTATGATTTAGAAGGTATTAATTGTTATGGTGAATTCGAATTGGCAAAGTATGAAGATCTGGTTTATCAACTCAAACGTCAGATAAAATCTGGAGTCTGGCGTGCGGGCGATAAATTACCGTCGCTTAGAAAACAGTCTGAACATAGTGGTCTAAGTTTGATGACAGTTTTACATGCTTACCAAGTCTTGGAGTCTCAAGGTTATGTGGTTTCTCAAGCGCGTTCAGGCTATCGTGTGACACCTGAATTAAAAGAAACTGAAACTCATCGGCATATTGCAGTGTCGTTAACTGAAAAAGTTGATATTAACGACTTTGTGTTTGAAGTACTGCAAGCAGGTCGTAATCCGTATATGGTTAATTTTGGTTTCGCGTATCCAGATCCTAGTTTGTATCCACGCCAACAAGTTAATCGTTCGCTAATGTCTGCCGCCCGAAATCTACCAATTTCTAGTACATTCGACAATTTACCGCCTGGTAATGAAGAGTTAAGAACGATCCTTGCTAAACGGTATGCGACGAAAGGAGTTAACATATCGCCTGAGGAGATTGTGATTACCGCCGGCGCACTCGAAGCGTTAAATCTCAGCTTGCAAGTGTGCACCAAACCGGGTGATTGGGTGGTGGTTGAATCTCCCACGTTTTATGGTGCGCTTCAATCATTAGAGCGGCTGGGATTAAAGGCCTTGTCGGTAAGAACCGATACTATAGCAGGAATTGATCTCGATGCTTTGGAAAAGGCACTTCAATCCCATGATGTAAAGGCGTGTTGGTTGATGAGCAATCATCAGAACCCACTGGGTTTTACACTAACATTAGAGAAAAAGCAGTCGTTAAATGATCTGCTTAATCGTTATAAAGTGGCTTTAATTGAAGATGATGTCTATGGAGAGCTTTATCAAGAAGGCTATCCGGTTATGCCAGTCAAACAGTTTGATCAAACTGGAAACGTAATGCTTTGTTCTTCTTTTTCAAAATCTTTGGTTTCGGGGTTCAGAATAGGTTGGGTAGCAGCAGGGAAGCGTGCGTTGGAGATGCAAAAGTTGCAATTAATGAGCACGCTAGCAACAAGCGCACCCATTCAATTAGCGCTAACAGACTATTTAAGTAAGTGTAATTACGAAACCCATTTAAAGCAGTTGAGAAAAAAACTGCATGAACGTAAGAGACAGATGGAGTGTTTGCTTACTAAGTACTTACCTGCAGGAGTTAATATAACGAGTCAGCAAGGAGGTTATTTTATTTGGGTAGAACTTCCGCTTGGAATCGATTCTGTGGATGTTTTTCATGCAGCTATAAAGCAAAACATCAGCATTGCGCCGGGAAAAATGTTTAGCGTAACCGAACACTACAACCATTGTATGAGATTGAATGCGTCCTTTGCACTGAATGATAAAACAGTACAAGCAATAATAACATTAGGACAAATAATCAGTGAATGTATGGTGGTGAATGCATCAAAAAATGAGTAACTTCGAAATAACGAACCCAAGTTCTAACCCGAACGCTCTAATCCTCAAGATCTGATATAGATATAGCCTTCATTTCTGTATCTATTTTCGAAAGTCCTCCACTTTTATAATGCAGTTCCTTTATTTGTTTCCAAGGACAGTAGGACCTTGGGAAAAGATTTTTACTACGTATCGGAAATACCAATGAGTAATGTAAAAATAGCCGCACTACGTGCACTTCATTTGATGGATCTAACAACCTTAAGCGATAACGATACCGATGATAAAATTATCGAGTTATGTAAGCTAGCTAAAACCTTTGCAGGTAATACCGCCGGCATATGCATCTACCCGCGTTTCATTCCTATTGCCAAAAAGCAATTGCGATCACAAGGTACCCCCAATATTCGAGTGGTCACTGTGACTAATTTTCCTCATGGAAATGATGATGTTGAAATAGCCGTTGCTGAAACAAAAGCGGCCATTGCCTATGGCGCAGATGATGTCGATGTTGTGTTTCCATATCGCGCGTTAATATCGAGTAATGAGGATGTTTGTTTTGAGCTTCTTAAGCAATGTAAAGCCGCTTGCGGTAATGATATTTTCTTCAAAGTGATTATCGAGTCTGGTGAGCTAAAAACGCCTGAACTAATCAAAAGAGCCTCCGAAATATCCATTAAAGCGGGTGCAGATATGATCAAAACGTCTACGGGGAAAGTGCCCGTCAATGCAACGCTAGAAGCGGCTGAAATTATGTTATCAGTCATCAAACAGATGGGCGTTGAAAGTCACGTTGGTTTTAAGGCCTCTGGCGGCGTTCAGACTGCAGAAGAAGCCAAACTATATTTAGATATGGCTAATAATATTATTGGGGAAGGTTGGGCCGATAACGCTAAACACTATCGTTTTGGTGCTTCTAGCTTGTTATCTAATCTACTTAATACGCTAGGTGAAGCAAAATAGACATTGACGCTAAATATTAAATTGAGCACTTATGAGCGTTCCTATTCGACAAGATGTTACCGATAAATTTACGCTGCAGTAAACTATGCCATCTAGCTTTTGAACAATACTTAAACGCACAGCCAGGCGCTGGCAGTTTGCTGCGCCTTGTCGTCGTTTTCGGGCTAAATGCTCACAATATTAAGTTAAAATAATAAAACAATGCCGCCATCATTTTACTGTTCATCCCCCATTAAAACCAGCCATATATGGCATGTTAATTTTGTTACCTGTGGCCAATTCTTAACGCTTCGCCACAGCTAATCAATAAACCGTCTAACTTCATTACAGGTTAACCCTGACATTCACTCTGCGACTGATAGCAATGACTTGCGGGGCTTCATTTTAGGCTAACCCTTACGTCGTTCCGGCATTGCAGTTAATGCTGTTAAGCCGAAATGCAGGTGTTTATGCTTTTTGCATTTTTAACCTGTGAGCCAACTCTTAACGCTTCGATACAACAAAGAGTGAATAATCTAACGTTATTATTAGCAAAGCCTGACATTCACTCTGCGACTCTTAACAATGACTTTCAAGGTTCACTTGAGGCTAAATTTAACGTCGTTCCGGTAATGCAGTTAAGCCGGAATCCAGGTGTTTGCTTTGCATTATTGACCTGTGCCAATTCCTAACAACACTTAAACACAATGAGTGTCATTAATGGTTACTATTGCCAGTAAGCTTGTTTTCCATAGAAATTAACGCGGCAAGTATGCCACTAACTACAAATGCAACAATACCAAAGCTAAAGGTCACTCCAGCAAAGGCATATAAACCGGGTGAATGATCAGCCCCTAAGATCATTAGTCCACTTTCTAGTTGCGTGGGTTCTGTTGTTTTGCCAAAAAAGAAACCATAACCAGCAGAAAGTAAAGAAACGACAATGGCCAAACAACCACAAATAGCAATCAACCTAGCGGCAAAAAGTAACAAGCCTAAGTGATTAGTTTGAATATTTGAAAATGGGTAGAATTTCATACAAGTCCTTTGTAATTTGATGACTTACCTCTGGGTATACTCAGTAAAGTCAGTCCGTTAACTTATTGATTACTATCACCCTACATTTGCTATCTTATTATTGTCAAGTAATGAAATCGCACTGGTTAGAACAAACCGAGTTTGCAAAAGTGGGGTCGTGTTTAAGTTGGGCCGAATAAATTTAGTTTATATGACCCCACTAGATTTAACTTCTTAGTTAGAGCTTACTTGTGAAGCCCTCTTACGGTGTATTTTTATATATGAGTAGAAAAACACAAACCATACGATACTAAGTATTCCTGGTGTCATAGCTTCGAGGTATGAACCTAAAGCAAGGTAATATTCTCCATTTTTTGACAAAAAAACAATCGTAAAATCTCCTGGCTGATAATTGGCTGCAAACTTCTTCCTTGAGCTACATATTGCAATATCACCTGGCTTGGCATTTCTGACAATGACGTTTTCATTGGTCGATAAAATTTTAAGTTCAACTTCTAAAGAGCATGCTTCACGACCAAAAAGGTCTTCATATCCAAAATAAGACTCTATCACTTCAGCTTCGACAATTTTCGAATCTGACGTTTGAAAAACTTCATAAACAAGCGCTGGGGTGAAAACAACCACACCAAAAAAACTAAAAAATGTCAGAGCAAAAAAACATATACCTTTAATCTTCTCCATAACAAAATTGCTCCTTGGAAGCCCTAACAGCTTACTGAAGGACTTGCTCAGTAAAGCCAGCCCCTTAACTTATTGATTAATATCATCCTACAGTTGCTATCTTATTATTGTAAAGCGATAAAATATTACTCCGCCTCTACATCACGACGTTGGTGACCGTAGCTGAAAAACATAAAAAAGGGCTGAGTTCTGACTATACAATATTAGCGAAATAACGATAGGCTTTGCTTGCTCAAGGTGCCACTTTAAGCAAGTCACTTTTATCTGCAAACTCAACAATGATATGGTTAACTTGAATACTACAAAGTTCATCACACACGATGACGTATCAACCCAAGGAAGCCACATGAACACATCTCAAGGTTTTAACCTACTGTCCACCAGCATATTCATATGCAGTTTATTTTTCAGCGTGGGAATGTTCAGTGCGGAGGTGTTAGGTACAGAGAGTACGGCTAATATCGACACCAGCAAACTGGGTGATATTAAAGCGGTTAAGTTTAATAACCCACAGGTGATAACCTCGGGGTTACCGACAGAGCTGCAATTTGAACAACTTGCTCAGGCGGGTATTAAAACCGTGATAAACCTTATCCCTAACGACAATCCAAATGCATTAGCCAATGAGCAGCAAATCGTCACTCAGCTGGGCATGAACTATCACAATATTAGTGTTGATTGGCAAAAACCTACCCAAGAAAACCTAGCGCAGTTTTACAGCCTAATGCAGCAAAATGGCGACGCACCAGTGTTAGTGCATTGCGCCGCTAATTACCGTGCCTCTGCCTTTTATTATTTGTATCAAACTCGCCAAAACAACGCGCCGTCAATGGCCGAGGCACTCACGCCCTGGGGCGATTTACAACAAAGCTTTGCAGAATACCCGCAATGGCAAAAGTTGATAGAAGAGGCAACACAGTAATATCAAACTCAATAGCCAGAAGATAAATAAGGCGTTCGTCTTAGCTTAAATGCGCTTTAACATTAGCTTTACTGCCATCATCTATATCTTAAAAAGAAAGCACTGGAACCCCGATAACAACATTCGAGGATGACGGGTTAGAGTAAAACCCTCCAGACAATGCTTAAAAACCAGGCTCTAAGCACTTGATGATGAAGGCTTAGCGTTATGCCCTTGTTTGTGACTATATCAGGTCAATATCTGGCCAATATCGGGCAAGTGACAATGCAAATAACGTTATCTACTGCGGCGTACCAGCACTGTTCAAATCCATTTTATATACAGGTGCAGGAATAGCCTCTGAGGTAATATAAATACTCTGGCCGTCTTGGCTAAACGCTACCGCTTCGGCTTGTTTTATTGCCGGCAGAGCAATCTGTTGTGGCGCTGTAGAAAACAAGCTTAACCAATCACCGGGTTGAGTGCGGCTAAAATAAAACGCGTGGGTGTAGGTTAATACCACAGCCGACAAGCCATCAGCAGAGATATCCATCGCGGTGGGGTTTCCGGCAAAGCCTGCCCAGGTATAAATACTGACATAATCGAGTACCGCGGTAGGTAAAGGCGCGATTTCACCTAACCTTTGGGCTTGCTGCTTAATCATTTGAGTAGATGAGATAGTTGATCCACTTTGTAGCGTTGGTGCAATTAAAGGCAGCTCATACAATACGGGTGGTGTATCACGTTTGGTCAATAACAGTATTTTACCCTTTACAGTGTCTACCGCGACTGACTCACAATCTCGAGCCCCATCTGGGTACGTATATGTCATGCTCCAAACCGGGGTTGCCGACAGTTTTTTTTGGCCATTGAGCTGGCTTAAATCGGGCTCTTTGATCAAATGTAACTGATACTGCGACCGCCTTGCCAGGTTATCACCCACATCGGCGATCAACAAATACGATTCGCCTTGATAAACAAACGAGGCAATGTCTTCCCAATCGGTATTCTTTACACCGGTAATATTGAGTGTGGCTAACTGCTGCCCCTGGGTATCGATAGCAAAAATCCTAGCGGTATCACCGCTGTCGTTATGCGTCCACAATATGTGATCATTAATCCGTGATACCGCTAGGCCGCTGGCTTCGTCAATTGACGGTGCTGTAATGCTACCTGTCTGGCTCATACCGGTAGGCATTGCGCAGGCACTGGTTGATAACGCTAAGATTAAATATACAAACACAGAAATACGCTTAAACATAATGATAAGTTACTCGAGCAGCCGCTGGCAAAAAGTAGAGATATATTAACAATATTGAGTTGAAAAAGATTGGTAAATCATACCGTTCTAAAACGCTAAAATAACAATAAATAGACTGAAAAAGGCCACTTTCTTTGTTCCGAAGAAAGTGGCCATGCACGTTTTTAGCAATTGAAATGATGAGTAAAAACCACTAAAAACCAGTACTTGTTTTACCCTAGCTTACTAAAACATTAATACTCATAGCTAAACTGTAAAGTGTATTCTGTGCCAGGATCTTTGGCATACACTTGGTAGTCTTGCTGCTCGTACTCGGTGGTTTCACCTAATATATTCTTGGCTTTTAACTTCACCGTGGTGCTGGTTGTTGGGAAGAATGTATAGGTAAAGTCTAGGCTATGAAATGGCTTTTCATATACATCATCTAACCCACCACGCCCACCGTAAGCAATGCGCTCGCCAAACACGTTATACACCAAGGTTGCGCTATGATAACTGTCTGATGAATCGTAGCTTAATTGCAAGTTAGCCACCCACTGTGAGTGCCCTGTCATGCGACGAGTTTGGTGAGTTGGGTCGATTTCGCCATTGGCCGCGATATCAATTTCTGAATCACCTAGGGTTAAGTTACCCGCAATAAAGAAGTCTTCCCAAATGCTGCCATCACTGCCTAAAAACTCAAGTTCTTGTAAAAACTCAGTTTCAACACCGTAAATATGACCCGACTGAGCGTTATAAAACTTAAGCTGACGACCCGCCTCTGAAATACGTTGAATTGGCTCAATCGGCGCGTCAACGTCTTTGTAGAATGCACCCACGCTGAAGTTGTTACCAGAATCTGAGTAGTATTCCCAACGTAAGTCTAAGTTAAGAATGTCTGAGCTTTTTAGCTCTGGATTACCAAAAAAGTCAAAGCCTGTTGCTGGGTCTTGAAAACGCACTGGCGACACTTCACGTAAGTCTGGGCGCACGATGGTTTTACTTGCTCCAAATCGCCATTGCGTGGTGTAGGTTTGTTTCCAAGTGATTGATAATGAAGGGAACCAGCCGTCTTCAGCGATGGCATAATCTTCAAGATCATAACGGCCACCTTCGTCTGAAATCTCACCATCAGGATCAATTGGCAGTGTCACACGGCGAAAGTCTTCGTAACGAATACCGGCATAAACACGCCAAACGTCGTCAAAGTCGATGTCCATGCTAACAAACGCGGCATCATTTTTTTCGGCGGCGATGTAATCTTCGGTGTCGGTAGATGCGTCTTTAAGCTCAAGGTCTAACACGTCGCTGCTGATGTTACTGTCTGAGAAAATCTCATCAAAGTCACCAGCTAAAATGTCACCGTTAACATCGGTAGGGCTTAAATCAACATCTAAGCCTAAGCGTGTGGCAAAGCTTTCGCGAGTGCGTTCAAAGTATTCATAACCTGTGGTGAGCTTAACCACCGCACCGTCTAAGTTAATGGGGTAAGTAAAATCCCACCCGTAGTTTTGAGTGTCGTCATTTAAGCGGCTATAAACGTATTTGGGCGCATCTTGAGTATTGAGGTTACGTGACAACAAATCTTGATTGTCATCTAATACTACGTTGTATGTGTATGAGACTTCATTGGGTGCATAACGCTCAGAACGTGCGTCAGAGAACTTCCAGCTAAACTCGGCATCATTAAAATCTTCAATAAAGTGATGGCCTTTAATCTGATTGCTTATCAGCGTTCGCTCTTCATAATCGATATTATACACTTGCAGCGCGTTTGGCTCGGCTAGGGTGTCGATGGTTTCTTCAATACCCACCGACACATCATCAGAGGTGTCTTGTAAATAGGTCGTGAAGGTTTCGATTTTGTGGTTGTAACCAATCTCTAATCCTAGGTTCAACATGCCTGACACTTGCACGATTGAATCGGTACCCACTACGTCTTTTTGGTTTTCAATCTGAATTTGGCTGCTGTCGCCGTCTAACTCAACTTCGCGCTTAGTGTAGTTTTCTGCTTGTCTCTTATACGACATCGCAGACAAGGCACCGAATACGATGTCGTCGCTAATGTCCCAACGGTCACCAATGGCAACATCACCGCGAACCGCAGGCTCTGTACTTTGAGTAAACACGGTCATGTCACGGTACATGTCTAACGATAATTCGCGGTTAATTTTCTGCGCGCCGGCAAAGTCTACTGCACCATTTGAGCCACTGAAAATATCAATTGGGCTGATACCACCATATTGGTCGATGGTATTATTAATGCTACTCGGCATACTGCGAGTACCATCATCTTGACCAGTCCAATCATTACCGCCACCGTTATAGGTGTAGCTGTCGTCTGAATCGTTTGTATTGTAGCGGCCACCTACTGAGGCTTTAAAAAAGAAATCAGACGGGATTGATTTAGTACGAATATCAACGTGTCCGCCACCAAATGCAGCTGGCGAATTGGCCGATGCTGACTTTTGCACCGATAACGATTCAATAATCGATGCAGGGAACATGTCTAGTGGAACAACGTTACGAGTTGGGTCTGGCGATGGTACTGTCGAGCCGTTTAATGAGGTGCTTGAATAACGCTCACCAAGGCCACGTACGTATATGAATTTACCATCTTTTAAGGTTAAACCTGTCACACGACGAAGCGCTGCGGCTGCGTCACCGTCACCGGTTCTTGAAATTTGTTCTGAGCCCATAATATCGGCTACAGCAATTTGCTCACGACGTTCTTCAGTCGCTTCTGACGCTGAGCTGCGTAAACGCCCTGTGACTGAAATCACTTCAATTGGCTCAATCGGAATCACTTCGCCTGGGTCACGAGTAGGCTCTGGTTCTTGCGAGTATACTGGGGTAGCTGTTAATAATGTCGCCGCAGAAATAACAGAGAGAATGGCAAGGCTTAATTTATTAACGGTAAAACTCGGCTTGGTTTTCATACTTATACTATCCTGTATGCGGTTCAGAGATAGCCGCCCTTGCGAGCGGCTATTAATAGGTCACAGATTACTTAATCAAGGTGATTACTGTGGTTCAAAAGCCCAGCCTTGACGCCAGTCAGTCTGGCCATCGAATGCCCCAATAAAGTTGGTTGATTCGAAGAAGCTGTCATCAGTACTTAAGTCTTTACCTGTACCAAGTAGCGTTGTATCACTTGCTGCTGGCATGCCGTCAGTAATCGCCACTGCCGCTGTAGAGTTACCGTCTTGGCCTAAGAACCAGGTTTCTACATTCACAGCATCTGCAGTAGTGGTGTTATCTGAGCTGTATTTAAATGGCTCGTTACAGTCGATAATTGAGTGAGACATGGTCAAAGTTGAGGCATTTACGTTATCCACTAAACCAGCATAAGTGCCATCTAACTCTAAACACTCACCCGTTTCTGTAGTGCCAGTACTACCTTTACGACCTTGTACTAGTACGTTGTATAACTCACCAGCTGTAGCAACACGAAGTAAGATGCCTTCACCTTTATCGCCGCTAGCATTTTCAATATCTGTACCCGGTAAAATAGTGAAGTTAGCTAGCATAGGCGCAGAGACTGGGATATCTGTAGCCCCTTTATGGCTGTCGCCTTCAATACCACGGTTTGCATTGCCATCTTCATGCGTGATGTAGACAAACTGCGCTTTACCAGTCCAACCGTTAGTCCAATCCAAGCTGTCATCAAAGTTTTCAGTTAGGTAGACATATTTCAAGTTAACTGCACCACCCCAGAATTCAACACCATCGTCGCCGTTAGCATGCACTTGGATATGGTCAACTTGGGTACCGCTGCCGACTGCCGCGAATGAGATACCGTTCATTTCTTGAGTGTCATTCACTTTAAAGCCAGCATACTTAACCACTACATAGCTGATTTGACCGCTGTTATCAGCGTTGTCGTTACCACCATAGGGAAAGTCACCGACTTCAAACGAGGCATCACAAGCATTTTTATCTGGGCATTTGTTGGTTAAACCATTACCGAGAATAACTAAGCCGCCCCATTGACCACGCTCACCTTCAGCCCCGGCAATCACATCTTCTTCAGACGTCATCACGATAGGATGTTCAGCGCTACCTTGAGCCATGATTTTAGAACCGCGGCTAATGGCAATATAGCTGTTAGAGGTAGCAAATAATTTAGCACCAGCTTGAATAGCTAATGTTGCAGATGTGGTTTTATCAGCACCAACAAGCACTGCGCCACCATCAATTTTGTACATCACATTTTGGCCAGCAAGTAGGGTGGTGTTGCTCAACACGTTGCCTTCAAGCGTACAGATTAGGGTGACAGACGCATCTTTATATAAACCCGCTACCGCGTTAGATGCAGTAGTACCTACAGGACAAGATGTCATAACAGGTAAGGCTTCTGGCGTGGTATCAACATCGTCATGAATGGCCGTCGTCCAACCGCTAGTCCAGTCATTTGTGCCATCAAAAGCACCAATGTATTCAGCATTATCTAAACGTGCATCAAGGTTGCTTAAGTCAGCTTTACCGCCAGTTAATGCAACCGATGATGAATTAGGCATGTAACCATCTAGGTCAGATGCGCCCACTAGGTTGCCTTCTTGGCCGGTGTACCAAGCTTCAACATCTAGCGCTAAGCTTGTACCCGCCTCGGCATCAACTTTGGCATCTTTAAAGGGTTCAACACAATCCACTAAGCTGTGTTGCATGGTTAACGCTGCAGTATTGGCGTTGTTAACGGTGGCATCGTCGTTCACTTCTAAACATTCGCCAGAGTCAACATCGCCTTTAACGAGCATGTTATAAGCAAAGGCACCGGTACCTTTACGGAACAAAATACCTTCAGCATCGTCACCGCCGCTGTTTGTGCCGTTAGCCACTTCAATGGTGATGTTAGCCAATGCAGGCTGTGACATGGGTGTTGCATTGGCATCGCTGTTACTGTCCGCTTCGATACCACGGTTTGACCCGTTGTCAGCTAAACGAATGTAAACGTGCTGCGCACTACCTTGCCAACCGTTAGTCCAATCTAACGAGTCATCAAAGTTTTCAGTCAGTACGATGTTTGAAACAGAAACGTTACCGCCCCAGAACTCTAGGCCGTCATCGTTATTTAAATGCACTTGTACATGGTCAACTTCAGTGCCAGCACCGACACCCGCAAAGCTGATGCCGTTCATTTCCTGAGTATCGTTGATTTTAAAACCACCAAACTCGACGCGTACGTACTTGATTGAACCAGAGCTATCTTCGGTGTCATTACCGCCGTAGTTGTAGTTACCGACTTCAAATGATGCCGCACAATTGGTTAAATCAGGACAAGTATTCACAGGCGCGTTGCCCAGTAATACTAAGCCGCCCCATTGACCCGCTTCACCTTCTTGACCTAAACCGGCTTCAACCGAGGTAAACACGATAGGCTCAGCGGCAGTACCTTCAGCCATGATTGTTGAACCACGGCTAATCACTAGGTAAGAATCACTACCACCCAAAATTTGAGTGCCCGGTAAAATAGATAACTCTACTGAATTTTCATTGTCGCCACCCGCAACTACGGCGCCATCTAATTGCCATACAACATCATCACCTAATACAATTAAGTCGCCATCTTGGCCACCAGTGCTAATGGTTGATGCTGCTGTAGAAGGCGCGAGTGTGCCTTTTAATACCCAAACTTCTTTACCATCAACCGTGGTTGCGCTTTTTGTCGCAAAGCCGCTGTAAGATAATTCTTGAGCGCTCTGGGTTGGTGTTGTTGGCGTAGTCGGTGTGGCTGGTGTTGTGGTATCATTGCCAGTGCTTATATTGATATCACCACCGCAACCAGCAAGACCTAAAGTGGCCGCAAGGGCTGTAGAAAGTGCAGTCAGTTTAAAAATATTTTTCAGTTCCATTGTCATCTCCGAAGACGGATGTAAGCGTGTGAGTAAATCGGCTGGATGACAAGGTATCGAGTAAAAATGACAAAAAGACTGCGGTAAAATGACAGTAACATGTCATCAAAATGACAGTAAGATGTAAACCTGATGTTACTGCGGGTTGAAGGGCAACCTAAGCGGTATAAAATTTTAACAGTAGAGATGAAAAAGTAACGAAAAGCTAAATTTAATAACAACACATACCATTAAATCGCTTTTATGGTGTGCGTTGTTAACAATAGATGTAAGGCTAAATGAAGCTAGCATAAATGGTCCATATACCTAATAACAATGCAACAATGCCTGCTGACCTAAACCAAGTAAGGCCTTGCTTGGCGGCCTTAATAGCAAATTTCTCGTGGTGTTTTTCGGTCATAAAAACCAATAAAATAGCCACTAAAAGCAGCAAGTTGCCTATAAACTCAAACACCAATGGGTAGCGAGTATAAGGCGCGCCTAATAACAGCAATGCGCCAATCACTAAACGCGAAATGATTTCAAAATAATGAAAGTAGCGTTGATGGCTAAAGGTGACGATTGCGCTTGAAAATGCCTCAGGCTTAAACAACATATACAGCCCAAAACAACAGATACTCACACCCCAAAGGCTGATTAATATGGCCATATTGATTTCACTAAATGCAGCAGTTGATCTATTTTACCACTGAAGCGATGTAACAAAAGTGTTAGAAAACAATACATAACGGCGCTTCAGACACAATTACGTTAATGGACAAACAATCGCTTGAACAGGCGGCAGTGTATTGTCGCAACCTAACACTAACTTGAGTAAAAGCTGAATACCAACCCACTATATCAGTATAAATAAATATTAATAAATGCTCATAAAATCGTTTTAGGCTCATTTAGTGTTAAAGTAGCCATAAAGTACAATTTCAGTAGCAAAGGAGCGCCAATATGCCAACAGATATTATTATTTTAGGAATATCGATCCTTATTGCTATCGGCATTTTACTCCATCACCCATCGAAAACGCTGGGCTTACCGTCATTATTGATTTTTATGGGTGTAGGCTTAGCTTTTGGTAATGGTGAATTTGGCTTTGTTTACGACAACCTTCAGCTCACATCTACTATTGGTACTGTCGCGCTAAACACTATCGTCTTTGTGGGCGGCCTCAATACCCCGATGAAACATATTCGCTTTGCCTGGAAAGAAGGCGGCATGTTGTCGAGCGCGGGCGTCATCTTTACCACGATAATTTTTGGCTTTATTTTGAATGCGTTACTCGATTTTTACCTCATTACTTGCATGCTGTTTGCAGCGGTTGTGTCATCAACCGATGCGGCAGCGGTGTTTTCCATTTTAGAGTCTAAAAAGCTTAAATTAAAACACGGTACTGGCACTATTTTAGAGTTCGAATCGGCCACCAACGACCCCATTGCCTTGCTCATGGTTATCATGCTAACCGACTTTATTATCAACAGTGCAAACGGTACCCCAACCGCAATGTCTATCGCCACAAGCCTAGGTCAGCAAATTGGTGTCGGCGCGGTTATTGGCCTCATTATGGGTAAATTATCGGTTTGGGCACTAAACAACATCAAACTGCCAGAATTTGGACTTATCCCGGTGTTTATTCTGGCGACATTTGCCATTACCGTTTCCAGCACTGAGATTTTTGGTGGTAACGAGTTAATTGCGGTATACATAGCAGGCGTCATCATTGGTAACTATTTAAAGAAGGGCGCTGAAGTCAGTAAGCATTTTTTTAATGGTATATCTTGGTTAGCACAGTCGTTAATGTTTATTATTTTAGGCTTACAAATCTTCCCACAGCAACTTGCGCCAGTATTTTTTGCATCCCTTTTGCCCGCCATTTTACTGATTGTGGTCGCCAGACCGCTTGCGGTGCAATTATGTTACCTGCCTTTTAGGCAAGCTAATTGGCGCAAACGCTTGTTTGTGTCTGCAATAGGCCTTAAAGGCGCTACCCCAATTGTATTTGCGCTCATCCCCGCCGCAGCAGGGGTTGAAGGCTCGCGAGAAATGATCCACATGGTGTTTTTTATCGTGCTGATTTCGGTCATTGTTCAAGGTGCGGCCATTGAGCCGCTGGCGAATAAATTGAAGTTAAACTTACAACCTAAAAAGCCTGAACTATAAAAATGATTCAATGCCCCATAGCAATGAGGCATTGAATCATTTTCAGTATTTTTGTTGTTCGTTATTTTACCGTGATTCTCTCAACTGATTTCTCAGGCTGATGGATAACATAATCTAACTGTACTTGTAGGTCTTTAAACCCAGTTGCCGAAGGTTGATACTTCCATTGCTTAAGGGCTTCAACAGCCGAAGTATCAAACACCCCTTTAGGTGAAGCCTTAATCACATTCACATTATCTACATTGCCTGTTGGGTTAATATCAAACGACATTTGTACATAACCATTTACTCCTTCTTTAGCTGCATTAACCGGATAAGTAGGCTCAATTCTAATGACGGGTAACGCCATGTCGCTCGTTGTATTGGCAATACTCACTTGACCACCGGCATGGACTTGTTGATTGAACATAAAGGCACTCACACCGATAGCTAATGTCATACCAATCAATACTAAGGTGCTTTTTCCATGTTGTTTTTTCATCTGTAAAATTCTCTCTTTTAAGATAGTTTTATCCCCATAATGGGTATGTAACATGCCTAATGGAGCATGTTGTGAATAGGCCAATAACGTGTTGCTATAGGCAATTTTAGAATGGGCTTCCATGCGGGCTGTCACTTGCGCATCACAAGACAATTCTTGATCTTGCCTAAATCGACGGTATGCCAACCACATCAATGGATTAAACCAAAACAGCACCGTCAAACCATAAGCCAAAATATTGCTCCACACATCACCACGTTGATAGTGATAAACCTCGTGTTGAAGAATGGCCTGCTGCTGGCTTTCATCGAGTAATGTAAAGCTCGTTGGCACTAGAATACTGGGAGTAATTATTCCTGCTAGCATTGGTGATTCGATATCTGGATGGACTAATACGTTAAGCTTTACTGAAGGAATATCTAGCTGACGTCCACGCTGAATGAGTTGCTGTAACCAACCGTATTCCATCACGATATTAGCGACTATTACTGTCACGACGATACCGTAGAGATATGGCAGGTATAACTGGTCAAATAAGCCTGCCGACAATGCAACCGTGTCGGTCGCAAACACATAGTATTGGTGCATTAATATCGACGTATTATTGCTGGAAAATCCGTTAAACATCGAGGGTAATAGTATTTGTAATACGTCGGCAAACACGAAAACGGGTACTATGATCCACATAAAATAGGTGTAATGTGCACCTAGTTTAGACAGTAAAAGGCGGTGCGAAACCAATAACACCATACACACTACGCTCAGTGAAATGGTTTGTTCCATAAACCAATTAATCATCACTTTTGCTCCTTTTTCCAGTCATCAAGTAAGGTTTGCAGTTCAGCAACATCGTCAGCAGACAACTTATTTTTTTGAGCAAAACCAGCCACTAGTGGGGTTAACTTGCCTGCAAACATACGCTCAACAAACGACAGAGATTCTTTCAGCGTATAGTCTTGCTCGGCAATTAACGGCGAGTAATGGTAAACCCGCCCTTGTTTTTCAAAGCTCACAGCTTGTTTTTTAACTAGGCGATTGAGCAAGGTTTTAACCGTTTTTTCATGCATATCGTGACTATGCTCTAAAGCATCCACAATCTCACTTGAGGTCAATGGCGACTGCTGCCAAAGCTGCTGCAACACGACTAATTCACTATTGCTGATTTCTTTCATGTGATACCGCTCATTTGTTGTTAGAACTTGTTAGAACAAAAATGGATTACACTTGTAATCCTCCCATTTAAATTACAATTGTAATCTTAAATAAGCAAGGTTTATTTTTAAGCAATTTACGAATAAAAATGAAAAAGCCTAATCAGATGATTAGGCTTAAGATTGAACTTTTATCTAACTAACAGGCTTTATATTGATCGTTACGTCGATGAGCGTTTATCGTTATAAAACCACTGATAAACCGTCGGCAACACCAGTAAAGTCAATGCCGTTGAGCTAAACAAGCCGCCAATGATCACCACCGCTAATGGTTGTTGAATTTCACTGCCCACACCAGATGATAACAAGATAGGTATTAGCCCTAATGCTGAGGTTAGTGCCGTCATTAACACCGGACGTAACCGTCCTACCGTGCCTTGATAAACACTGTCGTGCAGGCTTTCATCTGATGATTGTCTGCGCTGGTTAATCGAGTCCACCAGCACCACACCATTCAACACCGCAACACCAAACAAGGTGATAAAGCCGATTGAACTAGGCACCGACAAATAAGTGCCAGTGGCATATAAAGCCACCACGCCGCCGATTAATGCCAATGGCACGTTAGCCATAATCAATGCCACCTGTTTGAGTGATCCAAACGAGAAAAACAACAATAAACCAATAAGTGCGATAGAAATGGGCACCACCAACATTAGCTTTTGTTGCGCCCGTTGCTGGTTTTCATATTGGCCGCCCACCACAACCGTATAGCCCGCAGGTAACTCCGCTTGCGGCACAATGGCATAAATATCGTTGACCACCGAACCCATATCACGCCCCGATACGTTGGCTTGCACCACCACTCGGCGCTGTACATCGTCACGACGAATATTCGGCGGCGCCATTTCAATCACCACATCAGCGAGATCGCCCAAGCGTACAATCGCGCCATTGGCACCACTGAGTAGTAAGTCTTCAATCACATCTGGCGCATTACGATATTGCGCTGCTAATCGCAGGTTAATGTCATAACGGGCGTTACCATCAATCACTTGGCCTGCACTGGTGCCACCAATACCTTGAGTCACCAAACTCATGACTTCATCGATGCTAATACCATAGCGAGCAAGGACTTCACGTTTAGGCCGCACCACTAACTGAGCTTCACCGCTGACTTGCTCTAGCGACACATCAACCGCACCAGGAATGGCAGCGACTAAATCGGTTAACACCTGACCTTTTTCCGACAATATGCTCAAATCTGGACCAAATATCTTAATCGCTAACTGCGCTTTAACGCCCGATAACAGCTCATCGACTCGAGTCGCTATCGGTTGTGAGAAAGTTAACAATAATCCTGGGAATATCGCTAGCCGTTGCTCCATCAAGCGCTGTAGCTCAAAGCGTGAGCTTGCCGATGTCCATTGTTCTATAGGCTTAAGACCAATATATATTTCAATATTACTCACAGGTTCAGGGTCGCCGCCAAGTTCGGGAGCCCCGATTCGACTTAACGCATATTCGACCTCGGGAAACTCCAGCAGCATGGCTTCAATTTTAGGCGCGACATTAATCGAAGTGGCCAAACTGGCTGTAGGCGCAAGTGTCACCCGTAAATTAATCGTGCCCTCTTCTAATTCTGGCACAAATTCGGTACCGAGTTTTGGCAATAACAGCATGCTTGCAGCAAACAAAACAACTGCCGCTAACATCACCGATTTAGGGCTTGATAGCACCAGTGTCAGTACTCGTCGATAGACTGCATCAATGGGGGCCAACACTTTGCTTTGACGCACTACAATACCGCGTTTAAATAGAAATACCGCCAATGCAGGCACCGCAAATAACGCCACCACTAATGCAGCCATCATCGCTAGAATAATGCTCACAGCCATAGGTTGAAACAACTTACCTTCAACACCTTCAAGGGCAAATAACGGCATAAATACTACGATGATAATCGCTGTTGCAAAGAAGATAGGGCTGCACACTTCTTTTGCCGCTAGCATGATCCTAATCGCCATGCTTTGGGTATGAGATTCTGACTCACTATCAACATCACTACCAACATGAGCTTCAGTAGATTGGTTGCTTCCAGTTTCGCCGCTGACATGTTTAAAGATGTTTTCGACCATCACCACTGAACCATCAACTAGCATACCGATCGCGACAACAAGACCACCTAAAGACATTAAATTAGCCGACATGCCATAGTAAGACATGATCAATAGCGCGATCCCGATTGACACTGGGATCGACAGTAATACCAACAATGTCGCCCGTATATTGACCAGAAACAACGCCAAAATAATCACGATAAATCCAAAGGCCATCAATAGCGCTTCAACCACTGTCGAGACCGCTTTATCAACTAAATCCGCCTGGTCGTAAAATACCTCAAATGACACGCCTTTTGGCAAGGATTGCTCAATTAAACTAATACGCGAATTGATGTCATCAATAGTGGCTTTGGTATTGGCGCCCATGCGTTTAAGCACAACGCCTGCAACCACTTCACCTAGCGCTTGTATATTGGACGACAAGCCATTATCAGCAGTCTGCCTTCGCGACATGGTCACTGCGCCTACTCTGATTTCGCTACCAAATGCCACGGTGGCAATGTCAGCCACTCGAATTGGCGTGCCATTGATTTCGGTTAACGGTATATCGGCAATGGCTTGTAAACCTGCGTCGCCAGCGGGCAACAAACCATAACCACGAACCACTAATTGCTCTTGGCCTTGGTCCATAAACCAACCACCAGCATTACGGTTATTACTTTCCAATGCTTGGCTAACTTGGGTCATCGACAAGCCATAACTGCGCAGTTTATTGGGGTCAACTTGCACTTGGTATTGCAACACCTCGCCGCCAAATGACAGCACTTCAGTCACCCCACTCACAGGCATTAAGATCAGCTTCACTAAATAGTCATTTAAGCTCCGCAGCTCAGATGCGCTGATATTGGATTCGGGTTCCGCCCGTAAAATGTATTGATAAATTTGCCCTAAACCTGAGGTGTTTGGGCCAATTTCAGGTATGCCGACACCCGCAGGAATCGACTCTTTTGCAGCTTGCAGTTGTTCAAACACTTGCTGACGTGCAAAATAAATATCGGTTCCGTCGGCAAACACCACAATCACTAACGATAAGCCCGTACGCGATAATGAACGCACCTCGGTCACCGCCGGTAATGCATACATTGCCGATTCGACAGGATAGCTAATCAGCTTCTCGACCTCTTCTGCCGCCAAACCTTCCGCTTCAGTATTAATGGTCACCTGCACATTGGTGACATCCGGAAACGCATCTAGATTTAACTTAGGTAACATGAATACCGATGCCACCACAGTGACCAGTAATCCAAGTAACACCAATAACCGCTTTTCAACGGCAATCTCAATTAATTTATATAACATTATGATGCCTTAGCGCTTAGTGGTTATGGATATCAAAGCCAGATTTGGCTTGCTCAGATGCTAAGAAAAAAGCACCAGATACAACAACGCGAGTTTGTGGTGTTAAACCACGAATAAAACTCAGTCCGCGTTGACGCTCCACCACAGAAACCTCTACTGCACTAAATCCACCGTCTTGCTCTATGAACACCTGCCAATCACCATCACCACCGCGTGTTAACGCCGCATCTGGCACAATAAATCCAAGCGGATCAGCCCCTTGATTTGCTGCAAGGTATAATTCGGCAAACTCGCCAGCATGTAAGTCATGGCCTGAGTTTGCCATACGCACTAATACTTGCTCAGTGCGGGTTTGCGAGTTAATTTCATGCGAACGCCCAATAATGACCCCCTCTCGAGTACGGCTTCCCACTCGCACCAAAACATCGGTGCCCATGTTGACTTGATCTGCTTGTAATGGCGTCAGTTCTGCCTCTACCCACAAATACGATTCATCAGTCAGTTGCATCAAAGGTGTGCCCGCGGTTAACACTTGTCCTAACGTGGCAATATCTTGCTGAACCCGACCATTTATGGGAGCCAATAACTGAAACTGACCAATTGAACTTGGCGATGTTGCTAGCTCGGCTATCTGTTTTGTGGACATCATTACCGACTGTAAAATGGCCCGTTTAAGCTCTGCGTTGACTTCGGTTTGCATCCGCTGGCTGGCACTAATGGTGCCTTGGCTCATGCGCTTTATGCGATCCCACTCCATCGCAGCATTGACGTAATCGGCTTGCGCCGCAGCAATATCCGCTCCGCCGATAGTCAATAACGGTTGGCCTTTTTGCACCTGTTGCCCTGGCACCACATGGCGCTTAAGCACCTGCATATCTAATTGCGGCGCTATGGTGATAGTTTTGTCTTTATCAACAACCAGCTGAGCGGTAGCTACAGCCTGTAAATTAAACGCGGTCGCACTTAACTGTGCCACTTCCACTCCCGCGAGTTGGCGCTGCTCTGCACTTAAGGTTAACAACGACTCTTGATGATCGGCTTCTGTTAATTCACTGCTGGCTTGCACAGCCGAACTAGACAGTGCAAATAATGATAACAATAGCGCTGCACTGAACAATAATGCCCGCGAAACGCTAGAGTTAGTGCGGTCATATTGTCGAATGCTTGACGGAGAGATGGGCTGAGTACATGGCGCAACATTAAACGGAGCACGACTCACTAAATGGCTCAACATAGCGTTGGCATTTAATGCTGCCAATAAAGGTAGTGCTGGGACTGATTTGATTTTCATGGTTAATCCTAAAAACAATCTAGACCGTCGACAATAAATATCAACGGAAATAGGCTTAGCCACCGTCATTCAAGCGAGATATTACGACATGATGGAATGCAAAAAAGCATTCATTTGCACAATAACAGCGAATATAGAGGTGAAGCTAAACAGTAAAAACGTGTTTTAAAGGGATTAAACGATAGGAGGGCGATAAGTAGGGAAAGACTCAGGAGGTAAATAGTTAAGTTTAGTATCGGCAAAAAGGTCATGAAAATGTTCACTAACAACATTATCGTTAAGCTTAGCAAGTGCCACATGACCACCATGACACTGACAATCTAAACAGACATCAACTTGCTCAACATCGGTAACATTGTCAGCATGCTGATGATCATCATTTACCGAATGCAGTAATGAACCGTCAAGTGCACAAGCACAATCGACACACTCAACGAGGCTTATCACTTCGGTAGTAAACTGAAGATGTGGATGGTTATTTTGCTCTTCGCTGCTGTTACCCGCGTGTAATTGATGCGCACCTAAATTGGCACCCACAAATTGCAGTAGTACTAAAGCAATCAATAATTTGGCTATGTTAGCCATAAAAGGCAAAACGGTATGATTCAACCATCCACTCCTAAGCGATATTATTTAAATACGCAGTGCTTCGCGTAATCAGCGGCTTCATTTGCTGTCCAATCGCCGCTTTCTTTTTCTTTCATTTGCTTACACCAAGCATCGCTACCTACTTCAGGTGCACAAGCGGTAAGGCTAAGGGTTAATAACAATGCGCTTGAAGCAGCAACTAATTTTGATAAAGACATAAATAAGCTATCCTTTTCTAATAAATATTCGGAATTTGTTGACCCTTTTCGGTATCAACAAACCATAAACTAACACTTTGAACGTTTAGCAATCCACGCAATAGCATCTTGTTTTTGCGATAACGGAAACCATGCAACCTCACCTTGCATAAATGGTCCCATTAAACGTACAGCATTACCCACCCAATCTGGGCCGCCAACAAACACTAGCGCGTCAAAAGCAGGTAATTGCACTTCACCACTGCCGGTTAATGAACCAAAGTCCCACCCTTCGAGCAATACGTCGGCTTCGATATACAAACATACTTGGTCCCAATCTTTACGATAGGCACGAATAGCAGGCTGTAAACGGGTACGGTAATCTGGCGCAGATAAACGGCCACTAACAAACAAACTAATAACACCCTTGGAAATATCGGGGATTTGACACAACATAGCGCTAACTCCAGCCTTATCTAAAGGCTATAGAACAGGCTTTATACGGTGATGCCATCGTGTAAAGCAATAATGGCACTCATAATACCAAAACTCTGCAATTGATGTAATCACTCAACGATTAATCAGCGCGTTAGTTAATCTCCGTGTGAAGCAGCGCTCAGACTGCTCAACACCCAACGCTGAAAAATAAGCCTAATTACGGTATAATTAACCGATAAAACATATTAAAGAGGACAACCTCAACCGAATGATACAAATAACTCAACGAGTCATATTGCAAGACAATGAAATTGAATGGCAGTTTGTTCGCTCAAGTGGCGCTGGCGGTCAAAATGTTAATAAGGTATCAACAGCGGCCCAGCTTAGCTTTGATATTGCGTCATCGTCATTGCCTGAATTTTATCAACAAAAACTATTAGCAAAGGCCGATCACCGCATTACCAAAAGCGGAAAGATTGTCATTAAGTGTCAGCAATCAAGAAGCCAGGATTTTAATCGTCAAACCGCGTTAGAACAATTTATTGAGTTGGTAAAAAGTGTCGGCATTGTACAAAAGGCCCGTATTGCGACCAAAGCAACTAAAGGCAGCCAAACCCGCCGAATTGAAGCGAAAAAACAACGCGGTGCCACTAAAGCCATGCGCCAAAATAAAACCGGCTATTAATGCATTTTTAGCCATTAGATGAACATTTTTAGGTTTACCACGCGCGCATCTTCAGTAAGAATGGACTCACACGTTTTATTGCCCACACCACAGGAAGTACCATGAGCAGCACAGCCAAAGTTTTAGTGATTAACGGCCCAAATCTAAATTTGCTTGGCCGTCGCGAGCCGGGTCATTATGGTCATCAAACCTTAACCACCATTGTGAGCGATTTAACCACTGCCGCTAATCAAGCAGATATCAGTTTAGAGCACATTCAATCGAACGCTGAATTCCAGCTGATTGATGCGATTCATGCAACTGATGCCCAGTTTATTATTATCAATCCTGCTGCATTTACCCACACCAGTGTTGCCCTGCGTGACGCGATACTCGGCGTTGCCATTCCGTTTATTGAAGTGCATTTGTCCAATGTGCATGCGCGCGAGCCTTTTAGACATCATTCGTATTTCTCTGACAAAGCCCTAGGGGTTATTTGTGGGCTAGGAGCGCAAGGTTATGATTTCGCTCTGCTAGCAGCCATTAAGTACCTAAAAGAGCACAGCAAAGGTTAATCTGATTTGAGTAAGCTAAAAGCCGACGTCAGCATTATTTATAGCGGCATATTCAGCCAATGGAATAACGAGAGCGATGACTTGCCACGTTTTTTAGAGGCCACAGTTCACGTTCCCGCCGTTATCGATACTGAGTTTGGCTTTATTGCTCGGATCAAAAAAGCCAAAAACCAGGTGCTGACTTACTGCATATATCATCCAGATATTCCAGACGACAATGGTCATATTCGACCACCGTTTAATGGGACGGTTTATATCAAAGAAAATGATTGGCGCTTTTACTTGGGTGATTGTATTTGGGCACCTGTGAGTAATAAGCAGGGTAACTGGCGAATGACCTTAGAGCTCAATGGCAAAATTGTTGCCGATAAAACCTTTAAGGTATATCTCCCCGAATAAAGTGAAGCTTTATCGATAATCTCGCTACCACATTCAAGGTGATTGCATTTGGGCGCCAGTAAATAACAAAGTCGGTAACTGGCGCATGACGCTTAAGCTTAGGCTCAATGGCAAAATTGTTGCCGACAAAACCTTTAAGGTATATCTCCCCGAATAAAGTGAAGCGTTATCGATAATCTCGCTACCACATTCAAGGTGATTGTTTGCTATACTCCGCGCAAATTGCCCCGCCATTATTGAGTGTCCATGTCTATTCAAGCTGTTTTAACTGATGCGTTAGCGAAACGCGCTGCTTTTTTTGAGCAAGCTAAACAAAATAACACCGATTGTTATCGGGTATTTCATGGCACTGTAGAAGGTGAAAATGGCCTTAATATTGACCGTTACGGCGATGCGTGGTTAATCCAAACATTTCACCAGACATTATCAGACGAGCAACTAGCAGAGATTTCAAGTGTGCTGACCGATCATGCTGACTTTCATATTGTTTACAACGATCGCTCAGGCAGTCACTCACGTATCGCTAACACGAGTGGCAATGAAGCCCAGGATTACGCACAAACGGAACAAGTTATCCGCGAAAACGGCATTAACTTTACCTCTAAGCTACGCCACGAAGGCCAGGACCCGCTGTTGTTTTTAGACATGCGCATTGGGCGTGAATATGTGTGCGATAACAGCAAGGATAAAACTGTACTCAACTTGTTTTCGTACACTTGCGGCATTGGTATTGCGGCCGCTATGGGCGGCGCGCGTAAAGTGATGAATGTCGATTTTTCATCCTTTGCATTAGCGGCCGGGCAAAAAAATGCCGAGTTAAACAAGGTCACCGATGTGTGTGAGTTTGTGCAAAGTGATGCGTTTCCGGCTCTGCGTCAATTAGCGGGTTTACCGGTTGGCGGACGCCGTAATCAAAAACTGCCTAAATACCCAAAACTGCGAGCCATGCAATTTGATTTAGTATTTTTAGACCCGCCACGTTTTGCCAAAAGCGCCTTTGGCATTGTCGATTTAGTCAATGATTACCAGGGTTTATTTAAACCTGCTGTATTAGCCACTAAAGCCGGTGGCCATATCGTGTGTTGTAACAATGTCGCCAAAGTTGACCGCCAGACATGGTATGACAGCCTAGTGCGTTGTGTTGAAAAACAGGGCCGTAAAGTCACCTCCAGCCAATGGTTAGACTGCCATCCAGATTTTCCTGCATTTGATGATAATCACCCATTAAAAATCGTCGTATTAGGCATAGATTAATCGAGACAAGAACAACCATTTGCGACAAACAATTCAGCCACCATTAAGGTGGCTGAACTGTTTTGGTTAACCCAAAAACTGACTTAAGAGATTTGTGGATTACCCACAGCACTCGTTGCGCTGTAATTACGCGCATCTAAACTCGTAAAGCTTTTGTCTAAAATGGTATCAACGTATTGCCAATCACTGCGGACTTCATCAGCAGTAAAAGTCAGCAATAAATAACCACGATCTTTTAAGTTAGCGTATTTCAGGTCACTAATTAAGCCCACGATAGCCGCTTCGGTTGCAGGCATCTCAGCATCAGACAAACCTAAGTAATACTCAAGCCCAGGTGACGATACTGAGCTGGTAGCAAATTCAACACCCACCACGCTACCGTTGGTGTCTGTTAACTCACTTGCCCAAGCATTATGAGTGTCGCCCGCAATCACCACTAAATTATGATTTAACGATTTGGCGGTCGCGTAAATCACTTCACGCTCGTAGGCGTAACCGTCCCACGCGTCTAAATTGTACGGAATCGATGGTAATTGTAATAATACCATCACCTCTGGGGTCAACTTGTCTTGATTAGCTTGTAAGTACGCCAGTTGTTCTGCCGTTAATGTGCTGTCCCCAGCTTGTGCTCGCCCTGCCAATTGGGCAATGCCAGCAAGCTCAGCAAATTGTGGAATACTCATTTGCTGGGTCGCAATGGCGGCTGGCATTAACATTTTACCCATTAACACCTGCTGTCCTAATACCTGCCATTTAGCAGTAGACTGCAACAAGGTTTGCTGTAACCACAATAGTTGTGTTTGCCCTAATAACGTGCGACTGGTATCGGTGACCGCAGCCAAAAACGCGTCGCTGTTAAACGAACCTGTGACAGGGTCAATGTAGTCGCCGTATTCTAATTGCTTGTCGCGAGCCAGCACACGAGTGTCGAGCATATGCAAATCAACCAGATCGCCGAAATTAAAACTTCTGTAGATTTCTTCATGATTACCTTCGTTCCAGGGGCGGATTGGCAGCCACTCAAAATAAGCTTGCAGTGCGGCAGCTTTACGCTCATCAAAATCCCCCTCATCATCGTTATGATTTTCTGCGCCGTCTTTCCAAGTGTCATTTGCAACTTCGTGATCATCCCACACCGTAATAAAAGGCACTTTAGCATGCAACTTTTGTAAACTGGCATCGCTTCGGTATTGGCTATAACGAGTACGATAATCAGCCAACAAAAATAGCTCTCCCTCGGGCAAGACTTCACGGCCTAATGCGGCAGCATTTTCGCTGGCGTATTCTCCGCGAGCGTATTCATATAAGTAGTCACCTAAATGCACCACAGCATCTAAATCATCTCGTTGAGCGGCCATTTCGTACACATTAAAATAGCCAGCAGGGAAATTAGCACATGACATTACCGCAAGCTTAACCGAGCCAACACTGCCCTGTGGTAAGGTGCGAGTTTGACCTATCTCAGATACGTTTTCGCCTGCTTTAAAGCGATAAAAATATTGCTGACCCGCGATTAATCCCACCGCATCAATTTTAACGGTATAGTCACGGCTGTCATTAGTGACGGTTTGGCCATTAGTGACCAAATCAGTAAAGTCACTGTCTGTGGCAACTTCCCATGACACTGTAATATCGCCTTGTGTATCTGGAGTGACACGCGTCCATAAGATCACAGCATCTGTTGCCGGGTCGCCACTGGCAACACCTTGCAAAAACTGGCCAGAAATAACATCGTCATCATCACTATTACAGCCCATTAAACCGTAAGACACCACAACGGCACCGACACCTTTGGCCGACATAGCCAAAAAATCACGACGAGTCACAAACCGTTTCATAAATATATCCTTATTTTTATTGTTCACATGCGGCCATGCTTGCCACAGCCTAAGAGGTTTAATGGTTGGCTATTTTGAAAGTGAACCATGACATAACAGTGACAGAAGCATGACAAACTTGTCTCAATAACAAACCAATATAAGGCTAGACCATATAATTGCTCACAACGTATTAAATTAAATTGCGCGCAATGTAGTTGCAAATTAATTCCAGTCTGGTTATAGTTAACACAATTAGATTGTGCACAACTTAAATTATACATAACTTAAATTAACTTATTTTTATACGAGGTTTATTATGTCAACTTTATACACTACTTCAGCAACAGCATTAGCCGGCCGTAATGGTCAAGTTTCTACCGACGACAAAAAAGTCGAGTTACAATTAAGCTACCCAAAAGAAATGGGCGGCAGCGGCGAGTTTACTAACCCAGAACAATTATTTGCAGCAGGTTATGCCGCATGTTTTTCTAACGCAATTTTACACGTTGCTAGCCAAGGCAAAGTGGCTATCAAAGCGGCACCAACCACAGCAACAGTAGGCATTGGTCCAAACGACAATGGCGGATTTGCACTTACAGTCGCCCTTGCTGTTAAACTTGATTTAGACCAGGAAGCAGCAGAAAAACTGGTTAAAACCGCACACCAAGTTTGCCCATATTCAAATGCAGTACGTGGCAACATTGATGTGAGATTAACCGTTAATGGCCAAGCGATTTAACGCAAAAAATTACTGCGTAAGGTGTGTTTAGCCAAAAAAACCAAGACGCGAGTCTTGGTTTTTTGTTGTTGGATACCTAGAGAGTTGTAACTACGCCTTAATACTCATTAAAATATCGAGTGCACGCAAGCGGTGCTCGTTGCTGTATAAATCGTTAGTAAACATCACTTCATCTACGCCAAGCTGCTCAACAAACACTTCTAAACGATGTTTAATGGTCGCAGGGCCGCCGCAAATAGATAAACTCAAAAAACTATCGACATAACTTTTTTCTTGCTCGCTCCACAACCCATCCATGCTGTCGATGGGCGGTTTAAGCCACATTTCCTGGCCGCGAATAAGCGCTAAAATACGTTGTTTTGATGTGGTGCTTAGGAACTGCGCTTCGGCATCGGTAGGCGCTGCCACTAACGGTAACCCAACCATCACATAAGGTTTAGCGAGCACTGCCGACGGGACAAATTCACGGCGATATAAGGCAATGGCTTCTGATAAAAATCGTGGCGCAAAATGGCCCGCAAACACGTACGGCAAACCACGTTGCGCCGCGAGTTGCGCACTGAACAAACTTGAACCCAATAACCAAATCGGTACATTGGTATTCTCGCCCGGAATTGCCCTTACCGCTTTAGCTTGCCCGCTTTGGCGCGCTTCACGTGGGCCGAGTAATGATTGCAGCTCACTGACCTCATCGGGGAAATGCTCTGCCCGTTGGGTATCGCGATTAAGCGCTAAGCTGGTTACCGGATCGCTGCCCGGCGCTCGGCCTAGGCCCAAATCAATCCGACCTGGATACAAACTGGCTAAAGTGCCAAATTGCTCTGCCACCACCAGCGGTGCATGATTAGGCAGCATAATGCCACCAGCACCCACTCTAATGCGCTCAGTACCACCTGCAATATAACCAATCAAAATTGATGTTGCCGAGCAAATAATCCCCGGCATATTGTGGTGCTCTGCTAACCAAAACCGATTCACCCCCAAACGCTCAGCATGCTGGGCGTACGCTAAACTGTCTTTAAGGGTATCGGTGATGGTCGAGTCTTCGCGCATTGGCGCAAGTTCAAGTAACGAAAAAGGAATATCTGCCAATATTGACATCATGGCTCCTTATTTGAGGAATGAAAAAATTAGCCTAAAAGGCTTGTAGCATCTCGGGAGTGAATTCGTCGGTATTTATCGTATACCCTGCAGCTTCAATCGCTTGCTGTAGTTTATCGAGCTCATTATTGACGTTAGACATGGTTAAGGTGTTGTTATCTAACTCGTAAACTATCGCCAAACTTTGATAATAAAAGCTCAATATCACCAAAGCATCACGGTTATTGTCTTTAGCCGCTTGTTGCACCGCTTTGAGTTTACGGAAAATTTTGTTTTGCAACTGTTTGAGTTGCCACACGTAATACACTTCATAAAACTTGGGTTTTTCGCGTAAATTGCGGATCAATAAACTGCAAACCATTAAGGCTAAAATGACACCGGTAAAGTTAAGATGAAAATTCCCCGTTGACTCGGCACCAGGTAGTGGCTTAACCCCAAAGAAATAAATCATTAACTGACCGAACACCAACGACAATATGGCCAGTATCACCACTAAACCAATCTGCACCTGATTGTTTACCGACCGGTACTGGTTTTTATCTATTTTAACTAACTTCATTTTGCTACTCGCACATTTCACACTACAGAATTATGCATAGCTTAACGCGCACCAATGTGAGAACAAAAGAGTAAATCGCTTTATATCAGAATAAAAAGACACAAGCCCTTAAATCATCAATAATTTAAGGGCTTAAAATGATCCTACCAATCGACTTGTCACCCGATTAAGGGTTTAGCTTAATTACGACCTGCCATTACGCCGCCATCAACATCCCAAATTGCGCCAGTCACCCAGCCCGCTTGTGGAGACAATAAAAACGTGACACTGTTTGCAACATCAACAGGCGTACCAATGCGGCCAATAGGGTGGAACGCATTAAAGCCTGCCAATGCGGTTTCGACTTCTTTAGGCTCAATAAAGGCTTCATAAATTGGGGTAATCACTACCGCTGGCGACACGGCATTGACGCGGATATTATGCTCTGCTAATTCCATCGCCATATGCTGAGTCAATGCATGTAAACCGGCTTTTGCCATAGAGTAAGCACTCGACGGAGTCGCTTTAATGGCTTGTTTGCCCCACATAGAACCAATATTAACAATACTACCACCGCCATGCTTAATCATGTTTCTGGCGACGGCTTGCGAAATCACAAACATCGCTTTGTTAAGCTCCATGTAAATGTCGTAATCACTCAATTGATGTTCTAAAAATGGCTTAGGATTAAAATAACCTGCCGCATTCACTAAATGATCAATACTGCTATCCATTGCATCAATCATCTTAACCACACGTTGCAGATCTTGCGCATTGTACAAGTTTGCTTGAACACCACTCACACTGCCAACTGCTGATAACTGCTCAACGGCAGCGTCGAGCTTTTGCGCATTGTTACCCACGATAATGGTAGCAACACCTTGAGTGATTAATTGCTTAGCAGTTTCAAAACCAATACCACTGCTGCCACCAATAATTAATGCCGTTTTTGGGGTTAAAGTTGCCATTTGTTCACACCTAAGTTACGAATAAGTGTGATAAGCTTATTGATAAACTATCCAGTTGAATAGTAAGTACAATTTAGTTCCATAGGTACTTTTAGGTACATATTGATGAATACAAAAGAAAAAATATTTCCACGTAAAACTGCACCCGAAAAATCGGCCCGTATGGTCGAAACGATTTACGGCTGTAAATGGTCGTTAACTGTGTATCAGCTGCTCGCCAATAATATTAATCGACCCGGTGAGATGGTGAAATCGGTTGATGGGCTCAGCACTAAAGTGCTCAATCAATGTCTGAAGAAAAACCTCGAATTTGGGATTTTAAATAAGATTAATTATCCCGAAATTCCGCCACGGGTAGAGTATGAGGTGACAGAGTTTGGCCAAAAATTTATGCGGATTTTAGACGACATTGAAAAGCTGCAAAATGAAATTGATGCTTAACCCGCAGGCTAACACCATTCCGAATTAATAAGTGACCACTCAGAATGCATCCAGCGGTTTTTGATTAAGGCGTCGCTATGTAGTCATGGTTGTTCCCTTTCAAATAGCGAGAACGCAAAGCAAAATCCGCTGGGGCATTCCTTTCAGGCGAGTTTTAAAAGGGCTTACACTGCGTTGCATAACTTCGAAAGAGAACAACTATTCATTCAGTCATTCGCCTTGTTTAAGCCCTTTTAAATTCTCGCTGAGAGATCACTTACTAACGCGCAATGGTATAAGCATCCATTATCTCTATCTCATTTTAAACTTGTGATTATTCACTGGCGGCATTAAGCCAAACAAACTCTGGTAATGCGGTTAAATCTAAACAATCGCTCCACTTAGCAATAGCACTACTTTTGGGTTGAGTAGCCTCATCTTGATTAAGCGCTTCCATTAACACTTTTTGTGACTCGGGCTCACCATGCACTAAAATAATGGCAGGTGAATCCTCAAAATGATGATACCAACGTAACAGCTCAGCCTGGTCGGCATGGGCAGACAAACCGCCTACGGTGTGAATACTCGCAGCTACTTTGACACTTTGGCCATGAATGGTCAGCTCTTCTGCGCCATCCACCAATAAGCGCCCTGGAGTGCCTAACGCTTGATAACCACAAATAATAATGTTGGCTTCTTTACGCCATAAATTATGCACAAAATGGTTACGAATTCGGCCACCATTACACATGCCGCTACCCGCAATCACAATTAACCCTTCGTGAATGTCGTTAAGCTCTATCGACTCTTCTGTGCTGCTTACAAACTCAGCACACGATAGTAATGGATGCTTGCCGGGCGACATCCGGGTAAAGCGCTTAAAGTCATCGTCCAGTATGGGGTAATTGTTGACGTAAACCTGTGTAGCTTTAATGGCCATTGGGCTGTCTAAACAAATACGCCACCTCGATAAGTCCCACTCTTTGGCATACAAATGGAACAAATACAGTAACTCTTGTGCACGACCCACTGAAAAAGCTGGGATTAAAATATTGCCTCGACTTTGGTTAATGGTCGCTTTAAATATCGATTTAAGCTCCACCAGCGTTTCATGCCAGCTGCGGTGTAAACGGTTACCATAGGTGCTTTCCATTAGCACTAAATCGGCTTTATCGATAAAGGTTGGGTCATCTAAAATAGGCATACCTGCACGGCCTAAGTCACCGCTAAAGACCAATTTTTTCTGTTCAGGCTGCTGCCCTAGCCACAACTCAACTATCGCAGAACCGAGAATATGCCCGGCATCCGACAAACGGATTTCAATTGAATCGGCAATTTGAACGCGTTGGTCATAATCAACTACCACAAACTGAGCCATGACCTGATTTACCTCTTCTTCGGTAAATAATGGTTCGAGTGCTTCTAAATCATGTTTAGCCCGCTTTTTGTTTTTTCTGTCGGTGTCTCGCTCCTGCAACATCGCAGCGTCACGCAGCATGATGCTACACAGCTGTGCGGTTGCACGTTGGGTGTAAATAGGGCCAGTAAATCCTTGCTTTACGAGGTAAGGTAATCGACCAGAATGGTCAATGTGGGCATGGCTTAATACGACGGCATGGATCTGTTCTGCTTGGAAAGGAAAAGGATCATGATTGCGCAACTCATCGGCTTTGCCACCTTGAATTAATCCACAATCTAATAGTACCTGCCTGCCATCAATGGTGAGTAAATGGCATGAACCAGTAACCTCTTCTGTCGCTCCGAAAAACTGTAAAGTCATTTGCATAAAATCACCTTTAACGTATTGAGCTATAAAGTAAGCGTATGCCATTTTCAGAATAAAATAGCGATCCACATCAAATAAACATTCAAAAAAGCGTCTTTATCTCAATAAGCAGATAAAAATTCACATTTAATGCATACATAACCACAAATTAACATTTACCCACACATGTTAACCGTCTGTTAACAGTGTTTTTTTATAAGTCATTGATGAATGCATTTTTTGAACAATATCGCCTTTTTTTAGCATATTTCACTATGTGATTTGACAATGTATTTGCTACTCTCCATCGCCTCAATGGACAGATGTATTAATGGACTAAACAGTGCTTACTCAAACAACAAGACAAGAGATGAAAATGAACAAGACTTTAGTTGCAGCATTGGTTTTAACATTACTAATTGCACCTTCGGTTTCAGCCACCGAAATTTTTAAAGATGATGTGAACGCCGTTCAAATTGGTGGTTTTGTTGATGCTCGTGTGATCAACACTCAAGGCGAAACTGAAGTCGTTAACGGTGCTTCACGCATTAATTTTGGCTTTGAGCGTCAGCTACAAGATGGCTGGAAAGCGTATGCAAAATTAGAGTGGGGGGTTAACCCAGTTGGTAGTACTGACATTGTTTACAACAATCGTTTTGAATCAATTCAAGATGAGTTTTTTTATAACCGCCTAGGTTATGCCGGTCTGTCACATGACACCTACGGTAGCCTCACGATTGGCAAGCAATGGGGTGCTTGGTATGACGTGGTATATGGCACAAACTACGGTTTTGTATGGGACGGTAACACTGCAGGTGTTTACACTTATAACAAAGATGATGGCGCTGTAAACGGTGTGGGTCGTGGTGACAAAACCGTGCAATACCGTAACAGTTTTGGCGATGTGAGCTTTGCAGTACAAGTGCAGTTAAAAAACAGCGAGTTTTATACCTGTGACTATGAAGATATCACCCAGGATGCTTGTGTAACGTTATGGGAGTCTGGTTCAGTAGAAGCGCAGCAAGTTGAATACAACTATACCTACGGCGGCGCAGTAACCTACCAGGCCACAGACAAATTAGTATTAACCGCAGGTCTGAACCGCGGCGAATTTGATGTGACCTTTGGTAACGGTAACACCTCAACGGCTGAAGACATTATTTACGGTGTGGGGGTTACCTGGGGTAACTTCGACCAATTCGGTTTTTATGGTTCGGCAAACATTAACGGCAACGAAAACCACGACACAGATAATATTGGCCGTTTAATTGATAAAGCTGTGGGTGTTGAATCATTGTTTTCATACATGTTTGAAAACAAAATCCGTACCTTTGTGTCTTACAACATCTTAGATGCTGGCGATGACTATGTGATTCAACCTAACTATAACGCCGATCCTAACGATGTGTTCAAACGTCAGTTTGTGGTAATGGGTTTACATTATGTATTTAACCCAGAAACTGTCGTGTATTTAGAAGCGCGTCGCGATTACAGCGATTTCACCAGCGCCGATAAAGATCAGCAAGCCAGAATGGAACTGTCTGAAGACGACGGCGTAGCGATTGGTATCCGCTATACACTTTAATGTGGCGTGATCTTAAGTCGTACTGTTTAACAGATATAAGTACTAATCAAAAAAAGGTTCGACAGTAATGTCGAACCTTTTTTATTGGGCGAGTAGCAATCCCTTAGGTAATTATGTCTTAAGCGACTAAAGCAATCGCCACTTAAGCAACCGTTGGCTCATCAACAATAGTCACCTTTTCAACCACAATCGGCTCACGAGGTACATCATCGTGCCCTGCAATCATGGTGGTTTTAACCCGCTCCATTTGCTGAATCACATCCATTCCCGCGGTCACTTTGGCAAATACCGCATAACCCCAGCCTGAATTGGTTGTGGCAGTGTGATCGAGAAAATCATTATTGGCGACATTAATAAAGAACTGCCCTGTGGCTGAATGCGGTGCATCTGTTCGCGCCATGGCTAAAGTACCGATCACATTTTTTAGGCCTTTATTGGCTTCATTGGCAATCGGGTCGCGGGTGGGCTTTTCTTTCATTTTGGCGGTTAAGCCACCGCCCTGCACCATAAAGCCTTTAATCACCCGATGAAAAATCGTGCCTTCATAAAAGCCATCCTGGCAATACTTTAAAAAATTTTTTGAGGTGACTGGCGCGCGTTCCATTTCCAGCTCTACAGTAAAATCGCCAAGGTTGGTGCTAAAAATAATCATAAATTGCTCACTAGGTTAAACACAACAATAACGGTCATTATAGCCGCTATTGTGACTGTCTCGTTTGAGTTTATTGCGCTGTTTGATTAAATAACCGAGGCAAGCGGACTTGAATGAAAACCTTCGAGTTTATTGCGCCGTTTGATTAAATAAATCCATCGCAGTCCGCGTCATCGCCCTAACACCCGTACGAATAGTTAATTTGTAATCTGGTGCAAATTGACTTGAATGCAAAGAGGGCAGTGCATCGCCCGAGTCAACACTGGCCTGATATTGCTTAGGGTCTACGCCGCCTAGCCAAAACAATGTAATGGGACGCTTTTCAGGTGTAAGACCATACAAACCAAAGTCTTCGCCCGCCATTACCGGTGGGGCAATAAGCACATTATCACTGCCAAGCTCAGCCTCAATACTGGCTTTTACTTTTGCAGCGAGCGTTGGGTCGTTATAGGTTGATGGAATGGTTTCATCGTCGTGCACATACACCACCGGCATCAGGTCATCGGGTAAACCCGCACTGGTCGCTATCCCTGCGGTAATGCGTTTAATGGCAGCTATTTGTTGTTCGCGCACCTTAGGGTTATATGAGCGTAATGTCAGCTGTAGCTTTACTTCATCTGAAATAATATTGTGTTTTGAGCCACCATGAATCGAACCCACCGTAACCACATTAGGTTCTAATGGCGACACTTCACGACTCACTATGGTTTGCAATGCAAGTACAGTGCGCGCTGCAAGCACAACAGGGTCAATCGTAGCATGCGGATAAGCGCCATGGCCGCCTTTACCTTTAATGCTAATATCAACCGAATCGACATTCGCCAATGCATAACCGCTAACGGTGCCAACCTTGCCGGCAGGAATTGACGCGCTCACATGCAACCCAATAATGCTGTCGGGCGTGGGGAATTGCTTAAATAAACCTTGTTTCAGCATAGCTTTAGCGCCGCCGCCGACCTCTTCAGCTGGCTGAGCTACCATCATTAAAGTGCCCTGCCAATCGGCTTTATGTTTAACCAATTGCTCAGCCGTACCAATAAGGCTAGTCATGTGAATATCGTGGCCACAGCCATGCATAATGCCCACGGTATTATTGTTTGCATCAACAGTGGTGACGGTTGAGGCGTAGTCTTTTCCGGTTTGTTCAATAATCGGTAAGCCGTCAATGTCGGCACGGACCATCACTACCGGCCCTTCGCCATTTTGCAATATACCGACCACACCATAACCGCCAAAATTAGACGTCACCTCAAAGCCAAGTTGCTTCAGCTCAGCGGCCATACGCTCGCTGGTGGCTTTTTCTTGATACGACAACTCAGGATGCCGGTGCAAATGCAGGTAAAGCTTTTCAAGCTTAGGTAGGGCTTGAGCTACTGATTGATCTAGCTTGGTATTCGCAAGTGCACTAAGTGACAGTGACGAAGCAGTAAGTGCAAGCGCTAATATGGGGTAAGCAAGACGTAGGCGGGTCATATTATTATTCTTAAATGTCGGGAATTGAGTATGTTAACCTAGCACAAGCTCACGCTAGGTGGTAAGGCGTATTAGCGACATCATTGCCAATGCATAATAAAAATAAGGAAAACCAATGAAAGTGATTACCGAAACACCCAGGTTGATTATTCGAGAATTTACCCTTGAAGATGCCCCCGCGGTATTGCACTTTAATACCCCTGAAGAGGTGAATCGACATACCGGCGATGCGGGTGTGTGCACTACGTTAACGGATGCCGAAAACATCATCCGCAATATTTGGTTGGTTGAATACCAACAATACGGTTTTGGCCGCTGGGCAGTCGTCGCTAAAGATACCAATACCGTGATTGGTTTTTGCGGCTTTAAAAATGAAACCCGCATTAATGCGGTCGATATTGGCTATCGCTTGCATCCAGATTATTGGGGCCAAGGCTTAGCAACAGAAGCCAATCAGGCTTGTATTGATTATGCTAAAAAACATATGGATTTAGACATAGTGTATGCCGATGCGGCGGACGCTAATACAGGCTCAATTAATGTCGCCACTAAGCTTGGGATGGTTTATCACTCGCAGTATCAAGAAGGCGAACTTACCTTTAATCGGTATGCTATTTCACTCAAAGCTGGTGGTTCTGCGGATAACAGCTAACTCGAATAAAGTCAGCCACTAACAAGTCATCGTCACCCTAGTCTTACCCATATAAAAATCCCTTAATAGAGCCACTATTAAGGGTTTTTTATTATTTAACGATGGCGAACAAGTCGTTACATTTTCAACTCTACGTCGGAGGTGATTTTAGTTGAACATGCCAATACAAAACCAGCGGCAATTTCGTCTGCGGTCAAGTTCATTGTACTTGTCGACTGAGTCGTACCCGATACAACCTGACATTTACACGCGCCACAAACACCAGAACGGCACGCGGCAATCATCGGTAACTTTTCAGATTCGATGCCATCCAATAAGGTTTGATCGCCCGTTAATGGAATGTCTTTATCGCCAATACTCAACATAAACTGTTCAGTTGATGGATTACTTTCCAGCGCAGCTTTCACGCCCATTGCGCTGCTGTCACCAAAGCTTTCTTGATTAAACTGACTCATATCAAAATCAGCGGCTTGTAACAGTAACTTTACGTCAGCCATATACGATTCAGGACCACAAACAAATACAGTACGTTGTTGATAATCTGGAACTAATCTAGTTAAGCTTTCTAAATTTAAGCGACCAATGCCAAAGCCTGTATCCGCATGTTTATCTGTAAGCATTTGGCTGTTGTCATCTGACTTAAGCATATAATTAAGGTTGAATTTTTGGCTTCGTGATGCCATCGATGCCATTGAATCGGCAAACATAACGTCATTAACTGTTTTTGCACTGTGTACAAAAGCAATATCACTGTCGGTGGTGGTATCGCAAAGCCAGCGCGACATAGAATGCATTGGTGTTACACCGCAACCAGCACTTAAAAATAAATATTTATCAGCCGCAATATCGATCAGATTAAAAATACCATCAGGACCAGTAACCGTAACGTCATCACCCACATTTAAGGTGTCGGCTAAATAATTAGACACTAAGCCATCGGTGATTCTTTTAACCGTAACGACTAACGAAAAAGGTCGTGAAGGTGACGATGAAATAGTGTAACTGCGGTAAATTTTTTCACCATTTATATCTAACTTAAAGGTAATAAACTGCCCCGGTTTAAAATTAAACTTAACCGGTGTGAGTCCTTGGAATCGAAAACTCACCACATTGTGGGTTTCATTCCATTTTTCAACACAATGCAGTTGCACCTCACCACGTTGCCAATTATCGGCAGCCAAAAGAGCTTCTGAGGTTGTGTGAGCAACGGGTTCAACTTTTGGCGGAGCCTCACTGACAGGAGTAGGTGATTTAGCCGCTTGGGCAGAAAGTGCTTGAGAAAAAGAAAAACCAACAGAGGGAGAGCTACTCATTTTGATACCTTTAACGCAGTAAAAAAGACAGAAGGCGATAAGGACAATGCCTTATCGCCTTTAATCGTTATCGTGCAAATATGATTAACATAAGTGCACGATTTGATGGCTAATTATGCCACTTTCATCATGGCTTTTAAGTCTGACGCAACATCAGTAGTGCCGCGTAAACCAAACTGCTGCTCTAAAATGCTCATTAGATTGTCAGATAAAAACGCTGGCGCAGTAGGCCCGGTACGGATGTTTTTCACACCAAGCGATAGCAAGGTTAATAACACCACAATGGCTTTTTGCTCAAACCACGATAACACTAAGCTCAACGGTAAATCGTTAAGGTCACATTCAAAAATATCTTTTAACGCTAACGCTAACTGGATAGCAGAATAAGCATCGTTACATTGGCCCACATCTAATAAACGTGGTACGCCATTGATGTCACCAAAGTCTAATTTATTGAATTTGTACTTACCGCAACCTAAGGTCAAAATAATTGAATCGTCAGGCACTGATTTCGCTAAATCGGTAAAGTAATTACGCTCTAACTTGTCGCCATCACAACCACCAATTAAGAAGAAGTGTTTAATAGAACCATTCTTAACATTTTCAACTACGGTTGGTGCAGCTGCCATTAAGGCATTACGGGCAAAACCGATAGTGATCATGTGTGGAATTTCATCATAAGCAAAACCTTCAAGTTCAAGGGCTTTGTTAATCACTTCGCTGAAATCATCACCTTCAACGTGAGTCACACCAGGCCAACCTACGATACTGCGGGTATAAATACGGTCAGAATATTCACCGACTGTAGGGTCGATAATACAATTTGAGGTCATCACTACTGCACCAGGGAAAGTGGCAAATTCTTTTTGCTGATTTTGCCAAGCGCCGCCGTAGTTACCGACTAAATGCGAGTATTTTTTAAATGCTGGGTAAGCAAGTGCTGGTAACATTTCGCCGTGGGTAAAGACGTTAATGCCCTTACCTTCAGTTTGCTCAAGAATAAGTTCTAAGTCTTTCATGTCGTGACCAGACACTAAAATCGCTTTACCTTTAACAGATTTGGTATTCACTTGTGTTGGTTCTGGGTGACCAAATGAAGTGGTTTCGCCTAAATCTAACATCGCCATAATGCGATAGTTTAATTGGCCAATTTCCATTGCAGTGGCAAACAACTTATCAGCATCGACTGAGTCTTCGCCTAAAAATGCCATAATTTTATGGAACTCAGCAGCCACATCGACATCAGTTTGGTCTAATACGCGTGCATGCTCCATATAAGCCGCGGCGCCTTTTAAGCCATATAGGCATAATAAACGTAAGCCTAAAATGTCTTCATTGATGTCACCACGATTAAGCAGTGCAATGGGTGCTTGAGCTAAAATTTCAGGTTTTGATGTAGCCAGTAATAGTTCACCTTGGCCACTCACCATTTCTGGCTCTACACCTTTGCTTTTACAAGCAGCAATGTAAGCCGCTTTTAATTGGTCGCGATACGTTTGTGCCTGGTAGGCATAATCAATTAAACGTTCATCGTCGAAGTTTACGTTAGTTAACGTGGCAAAAAAGGCTTTAGGCACAAAAGTGTCAATGTCGTTGTCTACAATGCCAAACTCACGTGCTTTAACAGCATAAGCAGACAAGCCCTGTAGCATATAAATTAATAAATCTTGAATATCAGACGTTGATGCTAACTTGCCGCACATACCTTGCGAGTAACTACAGCCATTGCCTTCTGGTGTTCTAATGGTTTGCTCACATTGCACACAAAACATAACTCTACTCCTCAAATATTGTTTATTCATGTATAAATTTTACATGTTAAGGGTGAGTCTACTCTTTACTCTGTAAATCGAAACCCGTTTTTAATGTCAATGTTGCGTTTTATGAGCCAAATCACCTTAAGCAATTACTGATATAAACAAACAAATTTAATCACTATTACGCATTTTTTTATGAGTCATAACGCACTTTTCTTGATATTTACCGCAGCTATAAACTTAAAATATGACGTATATCTCGCCTTAAAATATTTTCCTGTTAACCTTTAAAAAAACGTAGAATTACCCCATTAACGACTTTCAAATCAGGATGAATAGATGAAAACCAAACTCAATGCGATAGCATCAGCCCTCTTTTTATTGCTTGCCCCTGCGGCAATGGCTGCAGATGTTGCAGTGATCACCTTAGAAAATGGCGCCAATGTTCGCTTAAAAGATGACTTCACCTGGGAATACATCATCACCGAAACGGTCGCACAGCCGGCAATAATCCAAGCTCCTGCAGTCGCAACTGAGGTTGTCGATGCATCGATGCCAAACCTTAGCGCTACCCAACAAACCAGTGCGGTGACTACAGCTGTGGCCACCACAGCAGCAAACACCACAACTCGACTAACCGCAACCGCTATGGCACAGCCTGGGTTATTGGGCAGTACAGCAAAAGATGGTATTAAAATCACCTTGGCTGGCACCCAATGGAAAGACAATGAATTGGGGCTTATCTTTGATTTTGACAGCAGCAGTGACGAGCATGTCACGGTGGTCAATGTTGAAGCCAGTTTCTTTAATGACCAAGGCGGCTTAATCAAAACCGAAACCTTAGAAGCTTGGGAAGCCATTTTCCGCATGCCAGAAACCTATTTACGCAAAGGCCAGCACCGCAAATCGCCAGTTTTGTGGGTAGAAGGAATTAACCAACAGCAATGGCAACAACAGCTCATCAGCTTAAAAATTGTTGAAATTGAATCGCGCTAAGGCAGTGATCAAACCAAGCGTTAATAAACTAAAAAAGCCCAGATGAAAGAGTATTTCAACTGGGCTTTTTAAACATCATCAATGTTAATTCAATAATTCATGATCTTTAGGTAACTGCTTACTTATCCACAATATTAATTTATGTTTACGGTTAGGGCCATCATCTTTATCTTCAGCTAATGGTTGTATTAGCTTATCTTGCACTAATAAACGATAAATACATTCCACTTTATCTTTAGGTGAAATCCCCTTACCAAAATCGTCAAAGCCACGTTTTTTTGCGTAACCTACCCCAATCTCCATTGCGAGCTTGAGCAGTTGTGTATCATGCTTACCTGCTTTCATTTAGTGCCCTCATCATGCTTTTGCTATCTTTTAAACTACGTGAAAACTCACAAATAGCCACTAGAATTCACCATAAACAGCACTAAAATCCAACAAACATCACCCTTGGTAAGTTTGGTTACAAAAAATCCCTTGAGTTAATCGCATTAATCTATGACAAAACCCATAGGCTTGGTAGAGTAGTATGGTGTTTACTTTTGTTTTTATTGTCACTATTTCACGGTAACAACCACATTTGAAATAGGCTTAAAAACGTTTCAAACGGGCTAACCCCAAGGATAATTCAATGCGTAAAACTCTTATTACTACTGCCGTTAGTGCGGCATTGATGCTGAGTGCATGTTCTGAGCAAGCGACAGACACAGCAAAGGCGAGCAAAAATACCGCAGAGGCACCAACAACAATGACTAAAGCACCTGCAACTGCCGACAACGCGTTGTTAGTCCCAAGCCCATTGCAATACATGGCACCGCAATTTGACAAATTTAAAGCCGGTGACTTTTTACCTGCCTTTGAACAAGGCATGAAAGAGCACAAAGCTGAAATCGCGGCAATTACCAATAATGCTGACGCTCCAACGTTCGACAACACCGTTGTCGCACTTGAAAACACCGGCGCTATTTTAGATCGCACTCAACGTGTGTTTTTCAATCTTTCTGGGTTAATTTCAGACGACAACTTCATCAGTGTTGAAGAACAGATTGTGCCTAAGTTAACCGCGCACATGGACAACATCTATTTGGATGAAAAGCTGTTTGCTCGCATTCAAGCCATTTACAAAAACAAAGCGACATTAAAAGGTGAAGATTTACGCTTAATTGAAGTCTATTACGAACGGTTTGTGCGTGCAGGAGCTGAATTATCAGCAGAAGATAAAGCACAAATGCGTGAGCTAAACGGCGAGCTTGCCAAATTTGAAACCAGCTTTTCACAAAATGTATTAAAGTCGTTTAAAGACGACATGATTTTAGTTGAAGACAAAGCCATGCTCGACGGTTTGTCAGAAAGCGCAATCGCATCATTAGCTGCGGCAGCAAAAGCAGCAGGCAAAACCGGTTACCTAATTACCCTAGTTAACACTACCACCCAACCGCTACTGTCTAGCCTTAAAAACCGCGATTTACGTCAAAAGCTATGGGAAACCTCGGCTTACCGCGCAATGGACACCAACAGCCCAATTAACATCAAAATCGCCCAGCTACGTGCCGAAAAAGCCAAACTATTAGGCTACCCAACTTGGGCAGCTTATTCGCTTGGCGATCAAATGGCTAAAAAACCAGAAGCGGTTTATGGCATTTTAGATGACTTAGCCCCTAAAGCCCTGGTAAAAGCCAAAGTTGAAGCAGCCGATATTCAAGCAGAAATCGTTAAAGACGGTAAAGACTTTACCCTAGAGCCATGGGACTGGGCCTACTACGCTGAAAAAGTACGCGCAGCAAAATATGACCTAGACGACAGCCTTGTTAAGCCCTACTTTGAGATGAACACCGTTCTCACCGACGGTCTGTTTTTTGCTATGGAAAAACTATACGGCATTACCTTCAAGTCACGCACCGACTTACCGGTATGGCACAAAGATGTCACCGCTTATGAAATCTTTAACAAAGACGGCAGCTCGCTAGGCTTGTTCTACCTTGATATGTACGCGCGCCCTGGCAAGCGTGGTGGCGCATGGATGGACGAATATGTCAGCCAGTCGTTCTTACAAAATACTAAACCAGTTGTATACAACGCGCTTAACGTGCCAAAACCTGCTGAAGGCCAACCTACGTTGTTAACCTTTGATGAAGTGAGTACCCTATTCCATGAGTTTGGCCACGCCATTCACGGTTTATACTCACAAGTTAACTACCCAAGCTTAGCCGGTACCAAAACGGCACGTGACTTTGTAGAGTTTCCATCACAAGCTAACGAAGACTGGAGCATCGACCCTGCAGTGCTAGCAAACTACGCTAAGCACTACCAAACAGGCGAACCGATTCCTGCTGAGTTACTGGCTAAAGTATTAAAGGCGCACACCTTTAACCAAGGGTTTGGCACCGTTGAATACCTAGCCGCTGCACTGCTTGATATGGAATGGCACTCAATTCCTGCTGGCACTGAAATCACCGATGTTGCTACCTTTGAAAAACAAGCACTGGCAAAACACGGTTTAGACTACGGCCCAATCGCACCGCGCTATAAAACCACCTACTTTAGCCACAGCTTCGGCGGCGGTTACTCTGCTGGTTACTACGCCTATCTGTGGACCGAAGTGTTTGCAGCAGACGCGTTTGCCCACATGATGGCAAACGGTGGGTTAACCCAAGAGAACGGCCAAAAATACCGCGACACCGTATTGTCAAAAGGTAACAGCCAGGATCTAATGCAAAGCTACATCGACTTTGCTGGTAAAAAACCCTCAACAGACGCGTTATTAAAGCGCCGTGGTTTAGTGCACTAAGCACTATTTGTTGTCGCAACCTCTGCAGCTGAATCAACTTGGCAGCAGAGGTTGCCCACAAACAAAACAGAATACAGCAAAGCCAAATAGCGATAGAAACAACACGCTAAAACGCATTGAAAGAATAAAAAGAGTAAAAATCACCCAAACGCAGCCCTTTTTGAGCGATATTGCACATTTGTTGCGCCATCGCACACTTCAAGGCTTTACATTTTCGTGAATACCCTTATTATTCACCGCGTTCGGAGGGATGGCAGAGTGGTCGAATGCACCGGTCTTGAAAACCGGCAACGGTTTATCCCGTTCTAGGGTTCAAATCCCTATCCCTCCGCCACATTAAATACGAGAAAAGCCGTTGATTATCAACGGCTTTTTTTGTTTTTGGCGTTTAAGGGGCTCTCCATAAGGATTGACTCAGACAATGTATCCGCTCTTTACATGAGCAGAGCACCCAACAACGTATACTTCACGCGTATCTGTTTAGCCAAATATTTACGCGACAAGGGCTTCCCTTTTGACATAAAAGTCTCATTACTGACTCGTGACAGAGCAGAAGCAGTCATCCGTAACATTGATGTTGCCGGAACACTCAAAAAAATCATCAAGTCTATTGACCATCAAACCCGTATTAATGACTTTATTCGCTACGTTGATGAGGTCATTAACCATCTTAGAGCTCAGTTTGATGCAGCTGATCCTGATATTACATCCAACATCACGCCGAAACCTCATTCCATTCCCATTAGAGAGACTAAATTGTCTCAGCATCGTGAAACTACCGCTGTGGCGCAAGCAAAGCCTGTTATTGGGTTAAACGAAGCATTAAGCGCATTTATTATCTCGAAACAAAAATCAGCTATTAGGCCTCTGTCTATCAAGCAGCTTGAGCAGCGTACTCGGCATTTTATTGATACCGTATCATCAAAATCCATTCTTAAAACCAAGTTTAAAACTGATGATAAATGTGTGCATGACATCACCAGTGCTGATGCGATGACCTATCGAGATGCTTTACTGACTCAAGGCCGAAGCTACAAAAGCAATAAAGAGTACTTAGCTGCTATATTTCAGTTCTTTAAGTGGTGTCAGTTAATGAACTATTGCAACCACAACCCCTTTGAAAGCGTTACTGTCGGACAAAAACCAAAAGCTAAACCAAATCAAGCTAGAGACCGCTGGACGCACATTGAACTTAAACGACTACTTCGCAGCTCATCATTCAAGGTTTCAACAACCGATTTCAAATGGGTCACCCGATTAATGCTTTATGGTGGTTTAAGGCCTTCAGAAGCCTGCCAGCTCAAACCTGGAGATATCAAACTAATCGACGGCATACACTGCATTAGCATTGATGACAGTGGCGCTGTACAACGATTAAAGAACATCAACGCTAAACGTGATGTGCCCATTCACAAATGCTTGCTTGAGCTAGGCATTATTGCGTTTGTTGAGCAAAGAAAATCAACTCATACCCAGCTGTTTGATTATAAACCCGTGGGCATCATTGAAGATTGGTCAAAAACTTACTGCAAACAGCTCGCCAAGCTTCAAACCGAAATCGGCATGCTAGCGAATCAGCGCCCAACCGCCTACGGCCTCAGACACACGTTTATCGATGAAATGAAGCAACTGGATATCAGCGAGCATATCGTGGCGCAAATCGTCGGACACGCTAATCCCAACATCACTTTCAGTCGTTACGGCAAAGATATAAACGTTGCTGCATTGCTTAAGGATATTGAGAGAATTGACTATCAAATTTGATGATCGGGTGTGGTTAATAAATAAACTTTAAACCTAAATTAACAATCTGTTTCAATTGGCAGTAACAGTGCCAGTTGAGGCACAAACACTGTCAAAGCTGTCATTATTTCGCTACAGCAGAGAGCGAAATATAAAGGTATTGAAAATGGCTCGCACTCAGTGAGTGCGAAGCCAAAGCAGCCCACTTACTAAGTGGGACTACAGCGAAACCCGGTACGCTTGTATCCCACTTTTTGTGCCAAAAAGGTCGGATACAAGCTCGGGCAAGGGGAAACCCCTTTGAACCCCAAAAGCCAAACACAGCTGAGCGCAATCGCACCCAAGCTTCACCTATGACAATAACGGTAACAGGCTCACGGGTGATGGCGTAACGTTAACCTATAACGACCAAAACAAGCCGTTAACGGTAGACCGCAATAATGTAAAAAGTACATTCAGTTACGATGCCAATGGTAACCGCTATAAACAGGTTAAACAGCAAAGTGGTAGTGTGTATCGACCATGTATTATGTGGGCAGTTTTGAGCGTGAAGTGACCTTAAGCAGTACGGTAGATAAAACCTATATTGGTGACCACACCATTAAGATGAAAGCCCATGTGGGCAGCTTAGGTAATCAATCACCGTTCCAGCATGTACTGCGAGACCACTTAGGCAGTGTTGATACCTTGATGGATGCCAAAACCGGTTCCGTATTACAGCACCGTGGTTATGATGTATTTGGTCGTCCAAGAGACATTGCTGCAGGTAATAACCTGTTAACTAGCTGGCAAGGCGTCACTAAAGGCTACACCGACCATGAGCATTTGAATGAGCAAGAGCTTATTCACATGAACGGCCGGATTTACGATTTCAACATCGGCCGTTTTTTAAGTGTTGACCCGTTTTTGCAGTTCCCAGAGAATAGTCAGAGCGCTAATCCGTATTCGTATATTTTGAATAACCCGATGAGTGGGGTTGACCCGACTGGGTATATATCTGAAGAATTAGATGAGGATATATCAGGAAAGACGTTTGAGAAGCTTGAGAAAGATGAAAGTGGGAATCTTTATGTAACAGCTGATGGGGATACTTATAAATTAACTTCAGTTTCAAATGGCGAGAAGAACTTTTCCATATCATTTGACGGTAATGGTGGCGGCACCGCGCAGGTTGGTAAAACTACAGGAACCGTTAGCTTACATAAAGGAAACAGTAGTACCAATGTAAATCAAAACCAAGACAACTCAGGATTTGGTGCTGATGATGCCGCTTCCATTGGGGTTGGGTTTACTCCTGCTGGCATAGCAGCCGATGTATATACTGCGGTAACTGGTGAAGACTTCTTCACTGGCGAGGATGTATCTGGCTTATGGAGATGGGCTGGGCTAATACCATTCGCTAGTGAGGCTAGAAAGCTAGGCAATGTCGCTGAAGCCGTGGGTGATGCCGCAACCCAGACTATTAGGCAATCAAATCACGTTAGCAACGTCATTCGTGCTCCCAAAGAAATCCCCGGTATTTCAGGTCTTAATAGGGTCAAATCTAAGACCCCAATTCAGGGTGGAGGCGGCCTTAGGGAAAGATGGAAAGACAAAAAAGGGAAAATTTACGAATGGGATTCGAGGCATGGCGAATTGGAAATGTACAATAAATCAGGTAAGCACCTAGGTTCATTTGACCCGCAAACAGGCAAGCAATTAGGTGATGCGATTAAATCCAGAAATATCAAGAAATTCCTTTAGGTGAATAATATGAGTAAGTGGTATGTCGTATGGTACGAGAAGAATGGCGAAAAAATGATTGGTGAACAATCAATTGCGTTAACTCTACCCGAAATCAGAGAAGTGCTTGGTGTAGAGGCTGACAATCCATTAGAGGGGTGCTGGCCAGTTAAAGAAGGTGCAGCGAAGCATTTATCCGAAAGGGTAGATATGACTATAAACCTCGTTAAGTTTGATTACTTCCTAGAGTCATATAGTTAATCTTTTTAGCGAGCAGCCTATAGTTGCTCACTAACTTCATCATTACTAGCAATTTCTAATAAATAAGACATATATGGACGCTCCCGGTGTAGTGGTACGGTGAATTTGGCCACCTAGTTAGAGGTGATATCATTACCTCATAAGTTAACAGGTGACACTATGAAAAAACGAACAAGAAGACTGTTTAGTGCTGAATTTAAACTCGAATCAGCTCAGTTAGTTTTAGACCAAAATTACTCAGTTACTGAAGCCGCACAGGCGATGAACGTTGGCAAGTCTACAATGGATAAATGGGTTCGTCAGCTTAAACAGGAACATCAAGGAGGAAGCCCTAAAGCCTCTCCAATAACACCCGAACAAATTGAAATCAGGGAGCTAAA
>NZ_BMQI01000039.1 GCF_014648035.1 Shewanella algicola
TTTGGTTCAACATCAGTTTGGCGCATTGACGCCGTATTAGGGAACGTCCATCTCATCACCCAAAAGATATTTTCGGTGAGTAAACTTGTGACACCAGAAGGCCTGCACAACGGCTATTTGTACGTCATTATTGGAGGTGAAGATTACGACAGCTGGCAAGCGCTGATCAACGCCGAAAACCAACCTAAAATTTGGGGCGCGACCATCGGTTTTTGGATTATTTTTGCCTTGGTGCTCTTTGTGATTTTATTACGCTATTTTACTCGTCCGATCCAAAAGTTAGCCCAAGACTTAACCGAGCTAAAAGATAAGCCTATGTCAGACAATCTCATGCTGCCACAGCGTTATCGCGGCAGTTTAGAGATAAGCCAACTGAGTCATCATATCAATCATTTACTGCAAGAAATCCAATTACAACAACAGCAAGTTAAACGACAGCAACAAGCTAAGCATGACTTTTTATTACACTTGTCGCATGACTTAAAAACCCCGCTGACTGCACTATTAGGCTATATCGATACCTGGCTTATTTTGCCTGAAGATAAGCGCGACGAAGCATTGATCCAATACGCTGCCAACTCCGGCCAAACTTTACAGCAATTGCTTGCCCAGTTATTAGAGTTAGCCGCATTAGAAAACGGTCAAATCGATGCACAATTACAACAAGTTAACTTAACTGAATTACTCAGCGACATTGAACAAACCTTTACCCCTCGCGCTAAAAAGTTGGGGGTACAACTTGATTTTGACATTAATCATGCAGGTCAAATCTATACCGACCCCACCTTAATGCGCCGAATCCTCAACAACTTAGTCGACAACGCGCTACGCTACACTCCTGCTGGCGGCAAAATCCAAATCATTAATGCGCTCCACAATGACCAACAATGGTTAACCGTGCGTGATACCGGCGCAGGCATGCACAAACATGAAGTCGACGCCCTTAAACAATTGTCGATGACCACGCTGTCATTTGAAGCTAATCAAAGCCTGCCACAACTCGGTGTCGGACTCGCCATCGTCAGGCAGTTATTGGGGTTATTAAAGTGCAAAATTGAAATCGACAGCCAACCAGGGGTGGGAAGTGAGTTTAAGATAGAGCTGGTAACGCAAAGTTAATCTCATTTTTGAATCGTAAATAAATAACGATTTCTTCATATCTTAAATTGGTACTGACTAAGGTTTATCTATCATTAAGCGTCATGATAACTAATTGCCTGCAGCAGGCTACGTGCAGGTATATAAAAACGATAATCTAAAACACTATGAATAAATGAGTTTTTATCATTAAATAAGTGATAAAAACTCATTTCATTTTATATGATTACTTATTTCAGCAACAAACCGCAAGGCTTGACACTGGCTGCAAGCCATAAGCATTACTCACAGGGGAGTTGTATTTGTTTTGCACAAGCTTGCTGAGTATTTTCTAGCGATTCTAGCCCTAAACAAAAGTCGAGACGAACAGTATGGCTTTCTTTCGCGGTTGGCGTTTGAGCGGTTTGCCATTGCCACTGACTCACAATACTCGTTGCGTGTTGACTAATCTTAGTATTAGGTATTGAAATAACTGTTTGAATATTATCTGCTTTACCCGATTCGATAACATCAAATGACAATATTGTACAGCCAGCCATTCGTGCCTTAGCTAGTTCAATAGGAAACATAGGCTCTTTATCGTTAACGCGAGTCCACATTGCACCACTTTCTGGAGTAATCTCTGTTACGATGGTTTCACCGTAAATATTCATTCTTTTAGCTTCACTAGGAAACAAAACCACTGCACTTAATAGTACTGCCAAGACTAACAATCTCATTTTACATTCCATTGTGTTATTCATTACAGTTAATGCTGTTATTACCTTGCTTGATTTAAGCAGCATAAGACTATAAGTAATTGTTAACCAGCTGTAAAATAAAGCATTCTTGAAGGGGGATATAGCGGAGGCATTATATCTTGCAGATATAGGTATGAATTTTTAGCCTCCACAGCTTTGGTTGATTTAAGTCGTTTTACATCCAATAAGTTGCACTACAGCACTGTCTCCCTGATGATATTTACCTTCAGAGATATGCCTTTCGACTTCAATGCCAATCAAAAATTCGAGCCCTTTTAGCTCGGCTTCTAATGCTTCCAGAGACATAAATAACTCTTTGCTCGACGGAGGCGGTCCGCCTATGCCCGTCATATAAATATGACGTTCTGTAAAGGCTTCTAAAATAAACACACCGTTAATTTTCAGTGCGCTTACCGCTTGGCGGTGGAGATCTTTACGTAATGAAGGCGGAACATGTGCAGAGATTGAGACGATACCATCCCAAATATTTTGCCCTAAATCATAATGACTTAAATCGGCAACCACGGTTGTTATCTCTACACCACATTCTACTGCAAGGGCTTGTGCTTTTTTAAGGCCGACGGCAGATTGATCGACAGCGGTAACCTTGTAGCCTTGCGTCGCTAAAAACACAGCATTTCGGCCTTCACCTTCAGCTAAGCACAATACTCGACCACCTTTAGGTATACGAGAACACTCAGACTTTAAAAAATCATTAGGCTCAACGCCATATACAAAGCCTGCTTCGTTATATCTTTGATCCCACATCAACACCCCTACATTAAAGCTAATTAACACCTAGCCTCAACAACGGCTAATTCAAAGCACAAAGTTATCCTATGTATACCCTACACATCAATGGCCAAATTTGAGGGGCACAAGTCATCCTCTGACGGCATACCCCACAGTAATATTTAAAGTGTTAGATTTACTTCTTGGTTTCGCACGTTGATATGCCAAAAGGCACGTATGCCGGGCACCAGCCAAACGCAGCGGTAAACAAGGGAATAATCCCAACGATTCCCCACCAAGACTGATTATAAAAGCCAACAGCAATGATGCATGCTCCAAGAAAAATCCTTATCATCCGGTCGATTTTACCTATGTTACATTTCATATAAACCTCCATTTACTTCAGGGTTGGCAAAATGAAAACCAATAACAAAACCTTTAGTCGCTAACCTCAAAGATTGAATCCATTATTGCTAATTAAACGCTAAAGGCATTTTGCGTTTTTCGCGCTGAATGATTGGTTAACACCTTTAAAACCTGTGTGTTTTTTATTCACCTATATCATTAACAATATGCCTTTATGACGCAAAAAAACAGCAAAAAATTAACTTTTAAAAATCACATTTTCAGCGCGAATGCTATGTCGATATTAGCCATAAGGAAAAGGTTCAAATATAAAACGAATAGGTAGAGGTGAATAATGCAGGATACAACTCGTAAGAGCACACAAAGAGACCAAGGAAAAAATGACCATTATAAAACAAAAAAAGCGAATCCGAAGATTCGCTTTTTTTATTAGACAATACCAATAATTACTTGTGGTATTTGCCCGATAACTCATGCACAGAGTTGATAAATGCACCGGCATGCTCAGGATCAACATGTTGATGAATACCGTGGCCTAAGTTAAATACATGGCCGGTACCTTCACCGTAGCTTGCAAGAATTTGGTCAACTTCTTGATGAATGCGCTCAGGCGATGCATACAACATTGAAGGGTCCATGTTGCCTTGTAGTGCTACTTTATCGCCTACGCGACGACGTGCATCACCAATATCAACAGTCCAGTCTAATCCAAGTGCATCACAACCGGTTTCAGCCATAGACTCTAACCATAAACCGCCACCTTTAGTAAATAAGGTTACTGGCACTTTACGGCCATCGGCAAAACGAGTTAAGCCATCTACAATTTTTTGCATGTAACGTAATGAGAATTCGCGGTAAGCGTGGTGCGATAATGCGCCACCCCATGAGTCGAAAATCATTAACGATTGTGCGCCGTTAGCCACCTGAGCGTTAAGGTATAACACTACTGAGTCGGCCAACTTGTCTAGTAACATGTGTAGTGCTGCAGGTTCTGCGTAAGCCATACGTTTAATTTTTTCAAACGTTTTGCTAGAACCGCCTTCAACCATATAAGTGGCGAGCGTCCAAGGTGAACCTGAAAAGCCAATTAATGGTACTGCACCGTTAAGTTCGCGGCGAATGGTGCTCACAGCACGCATGACGTAACCTAACTCGTCTTCTGGATCTGGGATGCTAAGTTTTTTGATGGCATCAATGGTATCTGTTGGACGTTCAAAACGTGGACCTTCACCCGCTTCAAAGTACAAACCTAGGCCCATCGCATCGGGTACAGTCAAAATATCTGAGAATAAAATCGCAGCATCTAAATCATAACGACGTAACGGTTGTAACGTCACTTCGCATGCCAACTCAGCATTGCGGCATAAAGACATAAAGTCGCCAGCCTGCGCTCGAGTTGCTTTGTATTCTGGTAAATAACGACCTGCTTGACGCATCATCCATACTGGAGTGACATCAACTGGCTGCTTTAACAACGCACGTAAATAACGATCATTTTTTAATTCTGCCATGTGGGCTTTCTTCCTAGACTGTTATGATTTCTGCTGGGCGGTAGTTTAGCACTTACGCGATTAATGTAACCACTCAAGAGAGATTTATGTGAGCTATTCCTAAATCTAATGGTTAATTTTTTAACATATCCGTTTTGTCGCTCACAAAACACACAACACTGATGTGTAAATCGCAAATTAACTGATTAAAAGTTGCGTCTGGGTAAGTCGTTTGGTATAAAAAGTGTGCGCTAGCAAGAACAATCAAGAAGCCCGAAAAATCGAGCCTTTGAAAACTTCGTTACCCCGTGATGGCTTGCCTTCACGGGGTTTTTTATTGCCTGTAATTTGCCATCCTCTTTTTCACAGCCTCTAGCTGGTTGGTCCTGAGAATATAAATAAAACAGTTGATCACAATACACTTTGTCCAATACATTAGGTGTTATAGAAAGGTTGCTGATTAGAGAAAACACATGCTAACAAAATTAGAAAAAGCAGAGAAACGCTGGGGCGGCGCCAATAAGTTAGTCGATCAGTGGCTTAATCACCGCCGAAAATTATTGATCCAATATTTCATTGTGGCGGGTCTTGCACCTTATTCTCGGGCCGAAAAGTCATTGCCGACACTCGAGCAAGTGAAAAACTTTTGCGATCAATTAGTCGACTATGTTTCTGAAGGTCACTTTGAGGTTTACAATAACGTCGTTAAAGCCTGTGAGAAATTCGGCGAATCCAGTATAGATACAGCCAAAGCATTGTTACCGCAAATAAGCGACAGCACCGATGCCGCTCTCGACTTTAACGACAAGTACACCGAGGCTGCCGACGAAGAGATCCTCTATCAACTTGATAATGATTTATCGAAATTGGCGCAGGCAATGGAAGCCCGCTTTGAGTTAGAAGATCAGTTATTAGAAGTGTTGTATAACCGCCATTCGTAACTCATGTGAACGGCTCAACTAATAAAAGTGCGAATAGTCGCACTTTTTTGTTTTCTGCATATAATTTCACTCTCGTTTATCAAAGAGTTTATTGCCTTTTATGCCAATTTTCAGGTAACTCAACCTGCGACCATAACTCTTGGCATAAGCGCTCAGACTGATGCCAGTCGCCCTTTTTTAACCAATCCACCAATGCGTCGCCCACTTGCGGATAAGCAATAGGTTTGGGTGAAGGTGTCTTTAACCAGCGTGTTAATATGGCAGAATCTAACTGTTCCATACTCTCTGCCGCTGCCAGTAATTGCAACGCAGCCACATTTGCCAGCTGCTCAAATTGGCCTAATAGCGGTTTAACCAGTAGCTTTTTACCTAGGGTCATTGCTTCACTGGCGAGTTCAAATCCAGCATTACCAATCACACCACCACATTGCGACATATGCTGCTTAAAGCCGTCACGACTAAAACCGTGCCACTGTATGTGCCCAGCAATGCCTTTTATGGGTTTTATGCTGTGATAAACAAAAAATTGATATTGATCGAACGGCGCTAAAAACTCAGCTATCCGGTCAGGGTCTTCAAATGGCAGATACACTAATATTTGATGACTATGATCACCGCAACTTGCCGACACTTCGACAAAAGGCGGCAAAATAGGAAAGCCAAAATGATGCCAATGGCAACCGAGGGCAATATCAACCGGCGCAAAACGATTGAGTAGCAACTCATTAAACCAACTTGTGCCCTGTTTAGGTACCGGGTATTGCAACGCCGCTTGATGACTAATGGCAATCGATGGCACGCTTTGTTGGCGCGCAGCCCAAGCACTAACCGGCTCAAAGTCGTTGAGCACAAGATCATAACCCGTTAAATCTAATTGTTTAATTTCTGAAAATATATTCGCCATGAAATTTTGTTTTGCGGTTTTAGCGACATTCACGCGGCCATTCTCGCTGATAAAGGTCATGCCGTTACGCGTTTGGTAATCGCCAAAGCATTGCATATCAAAATATTGCTCAGGCGCTCGTCCTGAAAAAACAAAATCTACATCAATGTCTTGCTGCCCTAACGCTTTAGCCATCACCCGTGCACGGCTAATATGGCCATTACCGGTACCTTGGACCCCGTACAAAATTTTCATATTGGCTTTATTTCCTAAAAAGGCTGAATGACTAGGGCGTGTTAAACAATGATTATTGAAAGAGAAATTACAGTATTAGTTGCTCAACCAGTATGACGGAACCCATGCCTAATCCCGCACCCGCCATAATATCTAAGGGATAATGCACACCAAGCGCGATACGAGATGAGCCCACAAAACAGGCCCAAGCAAAAGCAATGGGCGCTAATGACGGAAAGACGACATTCACCACGCTAGCAAACACAAAAGCGCCTGCGGTATGCCCTGAGGGTAAACTAAACTTATCAGAGGGTTGAAAACCTGAGTCAAAGCCAGCTAATGCATGACATGGACGATGACGACGAATGCTATTTTTAAGCAGTAAATACAACGGAAACTCGACAATAAAACTAGCCAGCATTAAATTAAAGAATTGCTGCCCATGAGGATGAAAAAAAAGTAACGCGACAGATAAATAGACATAGTAGTGGCCATCGCCTGTTGCCGACACGCGTTTAGCCGCAGGGCTTAACTGGTTGTCACGACTAAATTGCACTATCCAATAAAACCAATATTTATCTAACTCACTGATACTCATTCTCATGCTTGACTCCATGCCAAACGCTGGGACATCTTCAACCCGAGCAAGGTTATCTATTTGTTAACAAGCTAGATAATAAAGAGAAGGAATGAACGCGAGGTGACAGCGAGTCTACAGTTTTATGACAATGAAAGAGTGAATAACTATAGGGTATAAATCATCAAGCTTATAAAACCAAAAACCTCTCAAACATAAGTTTGAGAGGTTTCTGTAATCGACTAAGCTCGCACGTTTTACCGTACTAAAAACGCTAAATGCGATTTAAGCTGTTTGTGCTTCTAATGATCTGTTGCGATAAATTTTCACTAGGTGATAAATGTTAATACAGGCAACGAAGGCGTTCATGCCTGCAACAGGCCAAGCTTCGATTGAATACCCATAAGCAACAAAAAAAGAACAACCAAGAAAATTTAAACATCTTAGTAATATGATGTCTTTCATCATCAAAGAAATAGCAACCATAACCGATGCTGCATAACCTAAGATTTCAATAAAATTGATATTTTCCATAAGAACCTCTATTTCAGGCCCTCTACCTTCCGTAAGCGTAACGGGGGATCCATGCCCCTAAAGCTAGTATTAATTGTAAACTAACATTAAAAATCTTGGCGTTATGTTAACAAAATGAACTTCAAAGTTGTAATTAAAAAACGTATTAGAATGACCTAAATCAACATATATCGACTAAAACATTCAATTTGAAAGAAAATTACTTCCAAATTTGACCCTTGTTCTGTATTTAGGTCAATCGACAAAATTAGCCTGTTTTTGCAATAAGTTGATTTACAGCAATCTGGTGATTGATAAGGCTTTTATTTTCACAAAAAGCTCATATAATTCATTTATCTTTGCTTTACCCAGCAATTTACCCTTGCTGCCCAATAGGAGTTAAATATGGAATACAACACCTCAGAACTCTGCGACATGTATATAGATGTAGTTGATGTCGTCGAACCTATGTTCAGTAACTATGGTGGTTGCAGCTCCTTCGGTGGCTCAATCAGTACCATTAAATGCTTTGAAGACTACGGTCTAATTGCTGATGCTTTAGAAGAAGACGGTGAAGGTAAAGTTTTGCTAGTTGATGGCGGCGGTTCATTAAGACGTGCCTTAGTTGACGCCAAAATTGCTGAACTTGCCGTTGCAAACAACTGGGAAGGTATTATTGTTTATGGTTCGGTTCGCGATGTCGACACCCTTGAGGAGCTTGACATTGGGATTCAAGCTATTGCATCTATTCCTGTTGGCGCGGAAGGCAATGGCGTTGGCGAAGTTGAAATTCCAGTTAACTTTGGCGGCGTAACTTTCTTACCCGGCGATCATATTTATGCTGACAATACCGGCGTAATTTTGTCACCTGAACCATTAGATATTGAATAATAGCTAAGACTCAACGACAGCGCCCTAACATAATCTAGGGCGACACGATTTCTAAAAACCAGCTATGCTGGTTTTTTTATGTCAATATTTAGCCAATGTGAGGTACACACCAATGTTTACTGCGTTTACCCAACAACATTGTGATGCTTTACTGAGCATCAGAGCCAATGAAACCAAATTGGGCCAGCAAGTCTTATTGGCTAACCCACAAAAGAACTTGGCGGAAAATGCCCAGTTTGCAGCCAATGCCGGCGCCCGGTTTGGCATCATAGCCATTGCAGAAGATATTGGCCCACGGGCAAACCTAGGCCGTGGTGGCGCAAGTGAAACCTTACGTGCCTGCATGGCTCAATTTTTAAATTTACAATCGAACCGTTTTTTACACGGAAATCAATGTGCCATTCTTGGGCAAATAAGCTTAACCACACTACCAGACTCAACCACCAGCATTGAAAGCCTTCGCCAGGCCACAGCCGAACTTGATCAACTTGTTATTGACGCGACAAGCCAGCTGTTTCAAGCCGGGTTAGAACCCATCGTCATTGGCGGTGGTCACAATAATGCGTACGGATTATTAATGGCGATTAAAGCCTACACAGGTCTACCCGTTGCCGCGGTTAATTTAGACCCTCATTCCGATTTTAGGCCCCGTGAAGGTCGTCACAGTGGCAATGGGTTTAGCTACGCAGCAGCCAATGGAGCGTTAGATCATTACCATATTTTGGGGCTACACGAGCTTAAAAATAGCGAATCAACCCTAGAACAATTGAGTTTATTTGGTGCTACATGGCACAGTTTTCAACAAATTTGGGTGCGCAGAGAATTGCAGCTCGACGCCGCATTAAAGCACATTGCAGCAGGATTAAATCAAACTCAATTACCGGTTGCGTTAGAGCTCGACGTTGACGCCATAGCCAATATGCCCAGTAGCGCGGCCACATTTGCCGGTATTCCGCTTCTCGATGCCTGCCAATATGTGCATTATATTGCCAAACATTGCTCGTGCAGTTACGTGCACTTTGCCGAAGCAGCCCCGTCATGTCATCACGCTGGTGCGGATGCGGGTTATCGTGACGTAGGCCAAGGGCTGAGTGAGTTAATTTATGCTTATATTCAAGGACGATTAACTCGGCTGAATTAGAATCAGCTGAAGCTATTCATTAAAGGCTAATTTTATGCTCTAATGCAGTGCAAATTTTTAGCCTTTGATGGTCATTTTTATCAGGGTTAATCGACGCGAGCTCATTGTAGCGCTTAAGATGATGTGAATTACCCATTGCGTGCAGACAAGACAACTAATTGATTGTTGTCACACTCTAGCACCACAGTGTTTCAGCAATCATTCGCAATGACTTACACTCGCACTTACTAACACTCGCAATGAATAATCGCACATTATAGGAATATACCAATGTCTGAGGGCGACCCAAAGAACACGCATTTTGGATATAAAACCGTTGAAGCAGATAAAAAAGCGGACTTAGTTGCCGATGTGTTTCACTCTGTGGCCGCTAAATACGACATTATGAATGACGTGATGTCTTTCGGTATTCACCGCTTTTGGAAGCGTCACACTATCGAAACTGCGGCTGCACGCCCAGGGATGAAAGTGCTAGATTTAGCAGGCGGCACCGGCGACTTAACGGCTAAATTTTCACATTTAGTCGGTGATCGTGGCCAAGTGGTACTGGCTGATATCAATGATTCTATGCTTAAAGTGGGTCGCACTAAACTGCGCGACAAAGGCATTGTTAATAACGTCAGTTATGTACAAGCAAACGCTGAAGCATTACCGTTTCCTGATAATCACTTCGACATCATTACCATTGCATTTGGCTTACGTAATGTTACCGATAAAGATGCTGCGCTTCGCTCAATGCAGCGTGTTTTAAAGCCAGGTGGCAAGCTGTTGGTACTTGAGTTTTCAACACCTAAGCATGAAATTATGCGTAAAGTGTACGACATGTATAGCTTTAAAGTATTGCCAAAAATGGGCGAGCTTATCACTAAAGATGCCGATAGCTACGAATACCTAGCCGAGTCAATTCGTATGCATCCTGATCAAGAAACCTTAAAGCAAATGATGGTAGATGCCGGTTTTGAACAGGTTGATTACACAAATATGACCGATGGCGTTGTGGCTTTACACAAAGGTTATAAGTTTTAATGGCCGTCAATCAGTTTGCTTTATTAGTTTGTGCGGCAATCGAAACCGGTTTTAATCGATTACCGCCACAAGCTAAAGATGATTATGCCAAGCAGAAATCATTGCATGGCAAAGTGATTTGCATCCAATTAAGTCAGCTCAGTTGGCCCATATACCTAATATTTGCCAAACAAATACAAGTGATGAGCCATTACGAAGGAGATGTTGCGGTTACGGTGAATGCCGATGCATCGACTTTGTATCAGTTAACCGAAGGCGCCAATTTAACTGAGTTGATCAAACAAGATAAACTCAGCTTAGAGGGTGATATTCAGCTACTGCAAACACTGAGTCATTATCTACAACATATTCATTTCGACTTTGCCGAACCCTTATCACGTTATCTCGGCGATGCCCCAACCCACAAGTTAATCACAGGCGCCAAGCAACTAGGCCAAGAGGTTAAACAAGTGATGCTTAAATCACGGGCACACGTGAGCCAGTTAACCACCGAAGAGTACCGACTGGCACCGCACAAAATTGAGATCATTCATTTTCGTGATAATCTAGAAGAGCTCGTAAGCCAAACCGAACAAATAGAAGCCAAAATAGCTAAATTAAGAGAGCAAATAATTCAATGACATTTGCAAGTATCAGGCGTGGTTACCATGTCATTAAAACCATTCTGCATTTTGGCTTAGATGACCTCATTCCTCGACACAAAAAGCCTTGGTATTTTGTCATTTTACGTAACAGCCTATTTTGGATCCGCAATAAGCATAAACGTAAATCTCCCGCTGAACGCTTAAAACTCGCCATGCAAGATCTAGGGCCGGTTTACATTAAACTCGGCCAAATGCTGTCAACTCGCCGTGATTTACTCGACGACGAATGGGCGTACCAACTTGCCATGTTGCAAGACAGAGTGCCGCCGTTTGATTCAGCTCTTGCGCGTGAGGCTATAGAAGCCGAACTTGGCGTCCCTATCGACACCTATTTTGATGACTTTGACGACAGCCCATTAGCGTCAGCATCTATCTCACAAGTACATACTGCAATATTAAAATCTAACGGCAAAGACGTGGTACTTAAGATACTTCGCCCTGACGTAGAGCAGCAAATACTGGCCGATTTACAATTAATGACCCAAACGGCAAACTTGCTTGAAACTATACTCGGTGAAGGTAACCGTTTACGCCCAGCGGAAGTGATTGAAGATTATCAAACCACGATTTTAGGTGAGCTTAACTTAAAACTTGAAGCACTGAACGCCATTAAATTACGCAATAACTTTATCGACTCAAATGCGCTTTATGTGCCTTTTGTCTATGAAGAACACAGCTATGAACGCTTAATGGTCATGGAGCGTATTTACGGTATTCCAGTATCAGACACCGAAGCGCTTCGCGCCCAAGGCACCAACTTTAAATTGCTTGCAGAACGTGGCGTAGAACTGTTTTTTACCCAGGTATTTCGTGATAACTTTTTCCATGCAGACATGCATCCCGGTAACATTTTTATTAGCCGAGAACACCCAGACGACCCATTTTACATAGGTTTAGACTGCGGCATCATGGGGACCTTAACCGAGGTCGACAAACGCTACCTCGCAGAAAACTTTTTAGCCTTTTTTAATCGCGACTATCACCGCATTGCCCAACTGTATATTGAATCAGGTTGGGTGTCAGAGCACACTGACATTATCGCCTTTGAACAGGCCGTAAAAGTGGTATGTGAACCCATGTTTAATAAACCATTAGACGAGATTTCATTTGGCCATGTATTGCTAGAACTATTTCGCACCGCACGCCACTTTGACATTGTAGTGCAGCCACAACTGGTATTGCTTGAAAAAACCCTCCTTTACATCGAAGGCTTAGGTCGTCAGCTCTATCCGCAATTAGATTTATGGCAAACCGCAAAACCTTTCCTTGAACAATGGATGTCAGAGCAAGTTGGCCCTAAAGCCATGTTCAACAAAGTAAAATCTAACGCGCCATTTTGGGCAGACAAACTGCCAGAGTTTCCAGAGCTTATTTACGACAACTTAAAAGTAGGCCGTAAGCTGCTTGGTACCCAACAGCAAATGTTAGATAAGTACTTGCGCTATCAACAGAAATCACACAAAAGTAATTATCTACTGATCACCTCTGCGGTATTATTGATCTGCGGCACAATTTTAATTTCACAAATAGATACACTATGGCCTGCATATACTTGTATTGGCGCTGGTGTGATGATTTGGGCAATCGGATGGAGATCTAGGCCAAAGAATCGTAAATTTTAGCTAGCACTAATTCATTAGAGGTTCATAATACTTAAAGAATTGGATGATATTGTAACCTTTTAACATCACGTTTTGCATAAACCATTATTTATTGAAAGAGGATAATCTTCATGGGCGGCATCAGTATTTGGCAGCTTCTAATTGTTGCGTTAATTGTCATTTTATTATTTGGTACTAAAAAACTTCGTTCTTTAGGCGGTGATTTGGGTGGAGCAGTAAAAGGCTTCAAAAATGCCATGTCACCTGAAGAAGAAAAGAAATCACTAGAAGACAAAGAACCAGAACAAGAGCAGACTGCAGCGACTTCGCAACAGGCAGCTGAAAAGCAACCTGAATCTAAAGATAAACAGGCGTAATTTATTATGTTTGACGGTATCGGCTTTATGGAGCTGCTGCTGATTGGTATTTTGGGGCTAGTTGTTCTCGGCCCCGAAAGATTACCAGTGGCGGTACGTTCGGTAACAGGTTGGATACGCGCCCTAAAGCGCATGGCTAACTCTGTCAAAGATGAACTCGAGCAAGAACTTAAAATCGAGCAGTTACATGCTGACTTAAAAAAAGCGGAAAGCAAAGGTTTAGCTAATTTATCGCCTGAGTTAAAAGAGTCGATTGATCAGTTAAAACAAGCTGCTGAATCAGTTAATCGACCTTATAAAGTTGAAGACGATTCACCTAAAACGCCAACCACCGAGACAGCATCGACATCGAGCACGACAGTGGAGCAACCAGCCGAAAAAACGACTGAGAACAGTTCACCTCCTAAATCTAACGGATAATTCATGTCGCAACAGCAACCGCTTATCAGCCATTTACTTGAATTACGCAATAAACTGCTTAAAGCTATTGGCAGTGTATTACTTGTATTCATTGCTATTGTGTATTGGGCAAACGATATTTACCACTACATTGCACTGCCTTTGATGCGATCGCTACCTGAAACAGGCAGCATGATTGCAACCGATGTAGCCGCGCCGTTTTTTGCCCCTTTTAAACTGACACTAGTGTTAGCATTTTTTATTGCTATCCCTTATGTGCTCTACCAAATATGGTCATTTGTAGCCCCTGGGTTATACAAACATGAAAAACGCTTGGTCGTGCCATTATTAACCAGTAGCACATTGTTGTTTTATTTAGGTATCGCGTTTGCCTACTACATTGTATTTCCTGTTGTATTTGGTTTTTTTACCAATGTCGCCCCCGAGGGTGTACAAGTTGCAACAGACATCAGTAGTTACTTAAGTTTTATTTTAAAGCTCTTTTTTGCTTTTGGTTTGGCTTTTGAAATACCGGTAGCCGTTGTTCTATTATGCTGGGCTGGCGTAACAACCCCTGATGAATTGCGGGCAAAACGCCCTTACATCGTGGTGGGTGCCTTTGTGATCGGCATGATGTTAACACCTCCCGATATTATTTCTCAGACTATGCTAGCCGTACCAATGCTGTTATTGTTTGAAGGTGGCTTGATAGCTGCGCGTTTTTACAGTAAAAAAGAAGATGAAGAAGATGACGTGCCAGAGAACGAGCACGCAGATAGCTAATAAAAAATGGCCTTAATTGGCCATTTTTTTGCTAGGCCTTTTGAACGTTGCAACAAAAAATATGCAAAAACGTTCCACTGCCCTAAATAATAATAAGGAATAACAATGCGCTTATGTTTAATTGCGACTGGTATCTTATTGATATCAGTTAACGCACAGGCCAACACTCAACTTGGCGAACAACTGTCTTTTTGTGCCCAAAAAACCAATAATACTGAGCGCCTGAGTTGCTATGACCAACTCGCCGCAAACGCCAAACCAAGCGCTAATATAAGCCTTCCAGCCGTAGCCAAAGCACCTACTGTTGCTGTTACCGCAAATAAGCCTGCAGCACCCGTTGTTGCCAGTGTTCCACCTCAACCTGTCAAGCCTGTCGCAATTACAGTGCCTGCTACCGCATCGCCCGAACTAAGTGTCAATGATTTTGGGTTACAGAAAAAAGTCATCGAAGATGAAATCGACCGTTTGTATTTTACCGTTGCCAATGTCTCTAAAGCACCAGGTGGCGCCCTCATTGTGACTTTAGAAAACGGTCAAGTGTGGAAACAAACGAACGCAGAGCGTTACAAAGTCAAAAAAGGCCATGATATCTATATTGAAACTGGCGCACTTAACTCATTTTTAATGGGCAGTGATGAGCGTAATGCCACTACTCGAGTTAAACGTTTAAAGTAGCCTAAGCCATTTTATTCTTATGACTCAATACATCGATATCGCGGTTAACCTACTCAGCGAAAGGTTAAAGCACGACATAGATTCGATCATTCATGATGCGGCGAAACAGCATGTTTCGCCGCTGATTGTTATTGGTAGCGATTTAGATGAAAGCGCTGAAGCCAATGCGGTTTGCCAACAATACCCCCTACAACTGTTTAGTACTGCTGGTGTTCACCCTCATCAAGCATCAACTTGGCACTCCGAAAGCCGCCAAACTCTTAAACAGCTTGCGGCACAGCCAAGTGTTGTTGCCATTGGTGAATGTGGCCTTGACTATAACCGTGACTTTTCACCTAGGCCTGCTCAACGACAAGCGTTTGCAGAACAATTAGCGCTAGCTTGTGAGCTCAATATGCCGGTGTTAATGCACTGCCGCGATGCCCATCAAGACTTTATTGCCATTGTGAATGAATATCGCAGCGCATTACCTAAAGGCTTATTACATTGCTTTACCGGCACTAAAGATGAACTTGAAGCCTGTTTAAATGCCGATTTATATATTGGTATTACAGGCTGGATATGCGATGAACGTCGTGGACAAGAGCTTGCACAGCTAGTGCCATTAATCCCTAACAACCGCATAATGGCTGAAACTGACAGCCCTTATTTATTGCCTCGCAGTATGCGCCCTAAACCTAAGTCGAGTAAAAACCTGCCGCAATACTTACCTTATATTGTTGAGTGCATGGCAGCTCTACGCCAACAAACATCCGCAGAATTGGCACTACATTGCTACCACAATAGCAGTGAGTTTTTTGGTTTGAACGTCCCTCCACTGATGGTTGACGATTAATGAATACCTTTAACGGCGCAGGTTTATCATTAAAAAGCAGCTTGGCCCTTATATTGGGCTTATGTTTATTACTGTTAAGCCAACTCAGTTGGGCAAACTCATTACAAACAGTACCGTTAAGGCTAACCTCCGATTCGATTACTAAAATTGATTTAAAAGACTGGGTTTATATCAATAACAGTAAAAATATTAGCCAACTAACCAAACTATTAGAACAACCTGCCAGCACCTGGAAAAAATTACCCACTGATAAACCAAATCAAATAGGTGTAAGTAATTACTGGCTGACATTCAGTATTTATAATCCAGACGATTACTTATCGCGGATCATTGCATTAGATAATCCATTGCTCGACAGCATTGTGATTTATCATTTTATTAATAGTGAGTTAGTTGACGCGAAAAAAATGGGGGACACATTGCCGTTTAGCCTTCGTCCTATGCAAAGTAATATATTTTTATATCCGATTGATTTACAACCCGGCGACACTCACAAGTTTTATATCAAAATAGATAGCCTCGGCAGCGTAAATACGCCGATGGTGTTATGGTCATCAAATGATTTAACGCAATTAACTGAAACAAAAAACTTATATATTGGTTTGCAAATCGGATTATTGATTGCCATTAGCATATTCAGTTTATTTATCGCCTTTGCATCATTGTCATTCAGTTACAGTTATTACAGCGGCTATGTATTGGGGTTAACCTTGCTTACAGCCAGCATTCATGGCGTCTCATTTCGCTACTTATGGCCTAACTGGCCCATCATGCAGCAATATATTTTTACCTTCGTTATTCCATTAACATTAGGGTTTTCCTTAATGTTTACCGAAAAAGTGTTACAGCTTAAGTACCACAACCTCAAAATGCTGCGTATTTGCCGGGTAATGGCTTTTATGTCATTTTCGCTTGCCCTTGTAATGCCGCTTATGCCATACAGTTCAGCGATTTATATCTTGGTGTTTGTAGTATTAACCGTGAGCACCATTTTAGTGACATTTTCACTGATCCAGGCGTTTGTCGGTCAACGCAATGCCACTTTATACGCCATAGGCAGAATTGCCTTGCTAATGGGATGTATCATGACCGGTTTATTGTATCTTGGCCTGTTAAAGCTTGATGTCGCACCACACGTACCCACCATGATAGGACTCACATTTGAGGTTATCATTATGGCGGGGGTACTCGCATTACGTTACAACGACGAGCGCAAAGCCAAGTTTAAAATTCAACAACAAGCACTGGAACAAGCACAACGCATGAGAGAAACTCGCGAAGAAGCATTGCTTGCTGAATCTGAAAATAATGAAAAGCTCGAACAAATGGTCCAAGAACGCACACTAGAGTTAGAAATCACCCTAAGAGAGCTTAACGAAGCGAATCAAAAGTTAACGGAACAAAATACCATTGATAGCCTCACTGGCGTTAAAAATCGCAACGCCTTTGACCGTCGCCTCGTTGCAGAAGGCCGCATTAGCCGCCGTCAGCAAACATCAATGGCACTTTTAATGATAGATATCGACAAATTTAAAGATATTAATGACAAATTTGGTCATCTAACGGGTGACTACACCATTAAAATAATTGCCCAAATGTTGAATGAATATTTAAAGCGCCCAACCGATCTCGTGTCACGTTTTGGTGGTGAAGAGTTTGCTATCATCCTGCCAAGTACCGAAGCTGAAGGTGCCCAACAAGTTGCCGAACAGATCCGCCAAGCAATTAGCGAATCAAAAATAGTACATAACGATAATCATATACCGTTAACAGTCAGTATTGGTGTGAGTGCAGATATTATCGACAGCGATGAGCACCCTATGTTATTACTCGAGCAAGCAGATAAAGCCCTGTATCAAGCAAAACGCAGCGGCCGAAACAAAGTGTGTTATTACACCCTCAAAGCAGACCAGATTTAATCCAGGAGTCGAAATTGAATATTATTACTAGTGCCTTTCCTCAGCGCAGAATGCGCCGCATGCGTAAACATGATTTTAGCCGTCGCTTAATGTCTGAAAACACGCTAACGGCAAATGACCTTATTTACCCTATGTTTGTATTAGAAGGCTTTCAGCGCACAGAAAAAGTCGCCTCTATGCCTGGTGTTGAACGCTACTCTATCGACTTGTTATTAAAAGAAGCGGCTGAGCTTGTTGAGTTAGGGATCCCACTGATTGCTTTATTCCCTGTGACACCCGTTGACAAAAAAAGCTTAATGGCTGAAGAGTCATACAACCCTGATGGCCTAGTGCAACGTGCCGTACGTGAACTAAAACAAGCCTTTCCGCAGTTAGGAGTGATGACCGACGTAGCGTTAGACCCGTTTACGACACACGGTCAAGACGGCATTATTGATGACACAGGCTATATCCTTAATGACATCACCACGGAAATATTAGTTAAACAGGCCCTATCTCATGCTGAAGCCGGTGCAGATATTGTTGCTCCATCAGATATGATGGACGGCCGTATTGGTGCGATTCGTCAAGCATTAGAAGAAAATGGCTTTGTTAACACTCAAATCATGGCGTATTCAGCTAAATACTCTTCAAGCTATTATGGGCCTTTTCGAGATGCTGTCGGCTCTGCAGGCAACCTAAAAGGTGGCAACAAACATAGCTATCAAATGGACCCAGGCAACAGCGATGAAGCATTACATGAAGTTGCATTGGATATTCAAGAAGGGGCAGACATGGTGATGGTGAAACCGGGTATGCCTTATTTAGATATCGTCCGCCGAGTGAAAACTGAACTTGCAGTGCCAACGTTTGCTTATCAAGTCAGTGGTGAATACGCTATGCACATGGCCGCGATTCAAAATGGCTGGTTAGCTGAAAAAGCCATTGTGATGGAATCATTACTGTGCTTCAAACGTGCTGGAGCAGACGGCATCTTAACTTACTTTGCCAAACGTGCTGCGCAATGGCTAAAAGAGCAAGATTAGTATCAATTGTTCAATTTAGTTTCAGTTATTAAAAATAAAGCCAATCACCTCAATGATTGGCTTTATTTTTTAGTGATCTAGCTAGCATCAACATTATTTTAGCCTTAACAGATCATTATTAGCATGTTTGAATACTCGCAGGCATTATCTCCAAGTATTTTTCTTCTGAAACGAGGCATTATCATGCACAATAACGTTAAAACATTATTAGCTACTACCGTACTCTTTTTTAGCACGCAATTATTACCAATGACGGTATCTGCCAATTCTGGCTGCGCGTTTGAAGAAGAAAACCAAGGCTTTATTGCGACATGCAGCGAGGAGAAAGAAGAAGTGATTTTAACTGGCATCATTGAACCACAAACCCTAACCACCACATTACCCGGCTACGCCGATGGTTTTGCAAGTTATCAAGTTGATGCGCAAGCAGTCGCAGTACTTAAAGCCATTGATGAACCAACGCAAATCACCGTTATTATTGGTACCTGGTGCCCAGATTGCCACCGTGAAACACCACACTTTATGCGCGTACTTGAAGCTGCTGCCAACCCTAATATTCAAGTTGAATACATTGGTGTTGATCGTAACAAACAAGACACTGAAGGATTGGCCGCTAAGTACGCATTTAGCCGTATTCCAACCTTTATTGTTAAGCAGCAAGGTAATGAGTTAGGCCGTATTGTTGAACGCCCAAAAGTCACCTTAGAAGCTGACCTAGTTGAAATATTAAAATAAATATCTTTAGCATACGCGTTTAATAAACCAAAAAAATAGGTCGCCATTGCGACCTATTTTTATGTTCAAAATGCCCAAGTCATTCATTATCAAGTTGCTTAGCAGCAATGCGATCGGCCAATAGCTGCAATACGCCTTCGCGCAGTGCTCCACCAGCAAGATGTAAACTGCTGATAGACAGATTTTCAAACAACGCCATGAGTATCGCAACACCGGCAGCAAATGTCGGAGCTTGTTCAGCATCAAGGCCGCTAATGCCTGCCAAACTCGCATCACTTTGCGCCAGAATCTCTGCCCTAAAAGCCAATAAACTCTCTTGGGTGATAATCGCAGAGCATTGCCTGTGTTGTAGCACTGACACTACTGATTGCACGGCACCAGAAGCGCCAAGCACAGCCTGCCATCCTAGTGACAATAGTTGCTCACGATGTTCACTGAGCATCACATTAACGTATTCAATGGCTTGCTCAAAATCAATGTTTTGCAAAGGATATTGATTAAAAAAACGTTGGTTAAATAACACGCAGCCCATCGGCACGCTGGTTTTAAACAACACTTTGCTGCCATCACCAATAATAAACTCAGTACTCGCGCCACCAATATCAATCACTAAACGACGACCGTCACCTTGTGTAGTGGCAACCATACCTTGATAAATCAGTTCTGCTTCACGTAAGCCTGAAATTACTTCAATTTCATGTTGCAAAATAGGCAAAGCACGTCGATGAAACTCATCGGCGTTACTAATTACCCGTAATGTTGCAGTGGCAAATACCGCAACATTCTCAGCCGCAATATGGTGCTGTTTAAGCATAGACGCAAACATGCCCAAACAATCTAAGCCACGCAAAATAACATCTTCAGACAACATGTCATCGTCGCCGATGCCTTCAGCAAGACGCACTTTACGCTTGTATTTAGCGAGAACGGTAGGCTTGTTGCCCACCGTGTTAGCCACTAACATATTAAAACTGTTAGACCCTAACGTAATCGCTGCATAGGGTTTAGATGTATTCAACTCTGGCATTTACTGTGGTCTACGTGTCCTGTGACGTGGTGGACGGCTATTACCGCCACTACGATGTGCACCTTTGCTTGATCCGCCGTCACGGGTACGTGATGTAGGATGTTTGCGATGGATACGCACTGGCGCAGGAATATCATCCAATAATGCATCTTGGTCGTAGTTAGACACCGGAATTGAATGGTTAATATAAGTTTCAATTGCAGGTAAATTAAGCGCGTATTCTTCACACGCAAAACTCACTGACACACCGGTTTTACCCGCACGACCAGTGCGGCCAATACGGTGTACATAGTCTTCACAATCATCAGGTAAATCATAGTTATAAACGTGTGACACATCAGAGATATGTAATCCACGCGCAGCCACATCAGTCGCCACTAAAATATCTAAATCACCTGTCGTAAACTGCTCAAGAATACGGATGCGTTTCTTTTGCGGTACATCGCCCGTTAACAACCCAACACGATGTCCATCACCTTCTAAATAAGACCATAACTTTTCACAGCTATGTTTTGTGTTCGAAAACACAATGGCTTTATCTGGCCAATCTTCTTCAATTAGCGAAAGCAGTAGGCGCATCTTGTCTTCCATCGACGGGTAAAAAATTTCCTCTTTAATGTTTTTAGAGGTTTTTTCTAACGGCGCGATTTCAACTTTTTCAGGGTCATTCATGTGATCATAAGCTAATTCCTGCACTTTCATTGAAAGCGTGGCAGAAAATAACATGTTCAATCGTGACTGCGCATCAGGCATTCTGCGGAATAAAAAGCGAATGTCTTTAATAAAGCCTAAATCGAACATGCGATCGGCTTCATCAAGCACCACGGCTTGAATGTGATTTAAACTAATCACACCCTGGCGAACGTAATCAATAATACGTCCAGTGGTACCAATTAAAATATCCACCCCCTTGTCGAGCACTTCTCGTTGGGTTTCATAGCTTTCGCCACCATATACAATACCGACTTTAAGGCCGGTATGCTTAGCGAGCAAGTTAGCATCTTTAGCAATTTGGATCGCCAGCTCGCGAGTTGGCGCCATGATAATTGCGCGGGGTTCAGTTGCTTTGCGGCCCTCTGGCGCTGCAACGGTAAGCAAATGGTTAAATGTGGCTACTAAAAAGGCCATTGTTTTACCGGTACCGGTTTGGGCTTGTCCGGCAATGTCTTTTGCTTTTAGTAAAATAGGTAAAGATAACGCCTGAATTGGCGTGCAAAACTCAAACCCGCTTTCATTTAATGCCGCAAGTACTTCAGGCTTTAAAGGGAAGTCGGCGAATTTTTGGGTCGATAAATGTGTTTGGCTCATAGCACAAGCATACCTGTAGGGGTTGCAAAAAAAGATTCGATCGTTTGAAATAGCTACATTATTAAAACGGTCTCTTGAAAAGCTATTTAACTGACCCAATATACATGGTAAGCCATTAATAAACTAGCAATGGAACCAAATCTGGAGAACAACATGAGCGATAAAATTGTATACCTTAGCGATGACAGCTTTGAAAACGACGTACTAAAGTCTGATTTACCGATTTTAGTAGACTTCTGGGCTGAGTGGTGTGGTCCTTGTAAAATGATTGCCCCAATCTTAAACGACGTTGCTGAAGAGTATGCAGGCAAGTTGGTCGTGGCTAAATTAAACGTTGACCAAAACAACGTGTCACCAGCTAAGTATGGCGTACGTGGTATTCCTACATTGCTTATGTTTAAAGGTGGCGAATTAGTGGCAACTAAAGTTGGCGCACTATCTAAAACACAATTAAAAGAGTTTATTGACGCTAAAATCTAAGCTTCAATTATCTAAAAAGTGTTAAACGGCACAAGTTTTATACAATTTGTGCCGTTTTTAGATCAAAATTAGTCTAAATTTCTGGACGGACAAGTCATATAGTGCTAATTTATTCATCAGATTTTTTCAAATAACCTTTCTCGTTTATCAATCATATATTTCTTTTCAACCTTACTGATTGATTGCGGTAAGCTTCGTCGCGTAACACAAGACTCCCATACATGAATTTAACAGAATTAAAAGACACGCCCATTTCGGATCTAGTTTCTCTCGCTGAAAGCATGAAATTAGAAAACATGGCTCGTACTCGTAAGCAAGATATTATCTTCTCTATTTTAAAAGCTCACGCTAAAAGCGGAGAAGACATCTTCGGTGGCGGTGTATTAGAAATCCTCCAAGACGGATTCGGGTTTTTAAGAAGTTCAGACGGCTCATACCTTGCGGGTCCTGACGATATCTACGTATCGCCAAGCCAAATTCGTCGCTTTAACATGCGCACCGGTGACACCATTTTTGGTAAAATACGCCCCCCTAAAGAAGGCGAAAGATATTTCGCACTGTTAAAAGTCAACGAAGTTAACTTTGACAAGCCAGAAAGCTCTCGTAATAAAATCCTGTTTGAAAACTTAACCCCATTGCATGCAGAAGAACGTCTTCGCATGGAACGTGGTAATGGTTCAACTGAAGATATTACCTCTCGAATTCTTGATCTTTGTTCGCCTATCGGTAAAGGTCAACGTGGTTTGATTGTTGCGCCGCCTAAAGCGGGTAAAACGTTATTACTGCAAAACATTGCACAAAGTATTACTTACAACAACCCCGATGTGGTGTTGATGGTATTGCTTATCGATGAACGTCCTGAAGAAGTAACCGAAATGCAACGCATGGTTAAAGGTGAAGTGATTGCCTCTACCTTTGATGAGCCTGCAAGCCGTCATGTACAGGTTGCTGAAATGGTTATTGAAAAAGCTAAGCGTTTAGTTGAGCACAAAAAGGACGTTGTGATTTTGTTAGACTCTATCACTCGTTTAGCACGTGCTTATAACACTGTTATCCCATCGTCGGGCAAAGTGTTAACCGGTGGTGTTGATGCTAACGCCCTGCACCGCCCTAAGCGTTTCTTTGGCGCTGCACGTAACATTGAACATGGTGGCAGCTTAACCATTATTGCAACAGCATTGGTTGATACCGGCTCAAAAATGGACGAAGTGATTTACGAAGAATTTAAAGGTACTGGTAACCAAGAGTTACATCTTTCTCGTAAAGCTGCTGAAAAACGCGTATTCCCAGCGATTGACTTCAACCGCTCAGGTACTCGTCGTGAAGAAAAACTGACGACACCAGATGAACTTCAGAAGATGTGGATTTTACGTAAAATCCTTCACCCAATGGACGAAGTTTCTGCAATGGAATTCTTAATCGATAAATTGGCTATGACCAAAACCAATGAAGAATTCTTTACTGCGATGAAACGCGCTAAATCTTAATTCCGGCGATTATCGAGTAATAGACTCAAAAATGCCGCTAACCTAAATTAGCGGCATTTTTATTTATCTGTTTCACATGAGTTCACGATTTTATTAATAGAATGAGTGTTACTCATCCTCATCTGCCACATCAGCATGGCTTGTTGCATCAAATTGTTCAACTTGTGCAAATTGGCCGAACCAAAACTGTGAGCTAACCATTTTATATTGGCGTGCGCCCTCTTGCGTGGACACCAAAACTAATTGCCATAAAATCCCTTCAGCCTCTGGGAATTGAGTGCCACTAATTTGTTCTTCATATAAACGATGCATTAATGCATCTGGGCTTAATCCACACGCTAACAAACGCACCATTGCGGGATGTAAGGATTGATCGAACATCGTTAAGTCATCGGTATTTTCAGCGGTAATATTAACGCTAAACTCAACCCCGGTAGGCTGAGCAAACACACCGTTAAATGCTTCACGCAGTAGCGCATAGGCACTAAAGAAACGTTCATGAAATAAGCAGTCTGAATATTCTTCCCACAGTCTGTCACTGGCCATATCATTAGCAAGCTGGTCAATTTTGCCTTCGGTAACCTCATCGGAAAATAAATGCGTCAATACCATTTTTGCGGCTTCAACCGTGCCTAAATCATTGAGCGACATCATGCACATTTCTCGTAGCTCGGCAGAATCCATACCCTCTAAGCCATCATCAAGGCCCATGAGCGCCATAAGCTGTAAGTAAGCATCATTTGACCAAGCGTTGGGGATTTTATTGATTTTATGAAATGAGCCAATTTGAACAGTAAATTGAGTTTGCATTGTTAAACTCCTTTTTAAATCGCTTTTTATCGCGAATCACTGTAGAAAAAACCTACAAGTTAACAATACTGCATAATCCCTTAAAAACAAAACAGCCGCTTACTGCGATCATTCTCGCTGTAAGCGGCTGTTTAGAATGTAACCAGTTAAATTATATTAGTGACACTAATACTCATTTTGCGACGAAGATACGCTATTTGCTGCATATGCGGTAAATCTTTAGGGCATGTATCTTGGCAACCTAATAACGTCATACAACCAAATACCCCATCTTGATTACCAATCACATGATAAAAATCATCACTGCTGCGGCTGTCGCGACTGTCGAGTTCAAAGCGGGCAATTTTCATTAAGCCTACCGCGCCAACAAAGGTGTCACGCATTTGCTTAGTGGCACACGCCGATACACACACACCACATTCTACGCAGCGCTCAAGCTCATAAAGTTTGGCCGCTTCTTCTGGCGCCATAGGCGTTTCAATACGATGAATGTCCATGTCGGTGTCGTTGGGTTGCAACCACAATTGCAAACGTTCTGCCAATTCACGCATAAATTTACCGGTATTGACAGATAAATCACCAATCAACTCAAACCCCGGTAATGGCATTAAACTCATTTCAGCACCTGGGAAGTTAGCGGTAAGCGTTCGACACGCTAACGTTGGTTTACCATTAATGACCATGGCACAACTGCCACAAATTCCTGCTCGGCAGACAAAATCAAATTGCAGCGAGGGGTCTTGCGTCTCGCGTATTTTATTTAATGCTATAAATACCGTCATGCCTGGGGTTTCGGTAATATAATAATTAACCATTTGTGGCTTATCGTTAGGGTCTTGTGGATCATAACGAAATATTGAAAACGTCAATTGACGGGCTTGGCTCATTTGGCGGTATCTCCTTTAACATTGACGTTATCAAACAACCTTTGGTTAGCTGGCATAAAATCGTCGGGTAACTCATAGGGCATAATAGCCGCCTGTCTTGCTACGCGATCACTTGGGTTATCTAAGTCTGCCAGTATTTGCTCAATTTGCTGTTGGCGTATCACGGTATCAGGATGAGCAATGGCATTGTTAGTACCATAACCTCGGTATCCTGGTGGTAATTCCATAGACAGCACATCGATTGGTTCGTAGCTTAACGTTGGCACTAATGCCTTTTCATCAGGCCATGAACTGAGGGTACGATTAAGCCAATCACGGTCATTTCGTTCAGGATAATCTTCACGCGAATGCGCTCCGCGACTTTCTGTACGAGCTCTAGCACCGCTGGCTACAGTTAACGCCACCTTTAAAATGCGCTTCACTCTTAACGCGTCGACTAATTCAGGGTTAGCGTGACGCTTTTTACAGGTTAAGCCAATATTACCTGAGCGCTTAAGCAGTTCACTTAACTCATTAACGGCTTGATCGAGCTGAGTGCCATTGCGGAAAATACCGACGTAATCCATCATAATTCGTTGCATTTCTTGCTTGATTGTCATTGCTTTTTCGGTGCCACCACCGTCAATCAACTCATTAATTTCACTGTCTATTTGCTGGCCAAACTGCTCAATTAATTTGGTATCAATGGTTAAGGTTGCTTGTTGGCAAAAATCTGCCACATATTGACCAATGATCATCCCGCCCACTACGGCTTCAGCTAACGAATTACCGCCTAAACGATTAAAACCATGCATATCCCAACACGCCGCTTCACCGACACTAAATAGCCCAGATAACTGTGGGCTTTCACCATTAGCTTTTGTGCGAATGCCACCCATTGAATAATGTTGTGTTGGTCTCACAGGGATCCAATCTGTCACAGGGTCAATGCCTAAAAAGTGCTGACAGATCTCTTTGACTTCGCGCAAATTGGTATCGATGTGTTTCTTGCCAAGCAAGGTGATGTCTAACCATAAATGTGGCCCATAAGGGCTATCGACCCCTTTGCCTTTACGCATATGTTCGGTCATTCGTCGCGATACGACATCGCGCGAGGCGAGCTCTTTTTTATCGGGTTCGTAGTCAGGCATAAAGCGGTGGCCATCTTTGTCACGTAATACGCCGCCGTCACCACGACACCCTTCTGTGGTTAAAATCCCTACTGGCACAATGGCCGTTGGGTGAAACTGTACCGCTTCCATATTACCGAGTGTGGCAACACCGGTTTCTAGCGCTAATGCCTGACCAATACCTTCGCAAATAATCGCATTGGTCGACACTTCATAAACACGGCCGTAACCGCCGGTTGCAATGGTGGTCGACTTAGCCACATATGCACGTATTTCACCAGTAATTAAGCAGCGAGCAATCACCCCATGACAACGTTTACCATCGTGAATAATTTTCAGTGCTTCCATGCGTTCATGAACTGGAATGCCCATTGAAATCGCACGGTTATCGACAGCGTATAATAATGAATGCCCGGTACCATCGGCGGTATAACAAGTACGCCACTTTTGAGTACCGCCAAAATCGCGAGCGTTAATTAAGCCATGGGCTTCTTTTGCTTCGGTTAAAGTCACTTTTTGCGCATTAACAATGACTTCGCGATCACCTTGGTTCACTCGACTCCACGGCACGCCCCAATGGGTTAATTCGCGTACGGCCTTAGGCGCACAATGGGTAAACATTCGGGCAACGTTCTGATCGCAGCCCCAGTCAGAGCCTTTTACTGTATCTTGAAAATGCACATCTTCATTGTCGCCCATCCCTTTTACAGTATTGGCTAAACTGGCCTGCATACCGCCTTGCGCGGCAACAGAATGAGAGCGTTTAGCCGGAATAAGTGACAGTACTATGGTATCAAGCCCACGTTCTTTAGACGCGATCGCGACCCTAAGGCCAGCCAAACCAGCCCCGACAACTAAGGAATCGGTATAAATAATTTTCACAACATATCCTTATTACAAACCAGGCACAAAAGGCACCACAGGCAAACTCAATGAACGACCAATAATGATATAAGCCACTAAACTCGCAACACCCAATACCATTAAATAGGCCAGCATCACTTTAGCTAACTTTAATAGTGCAAAGCGTTGAGTGATAAGGCCCCATTTAACCGAAACCCGATACAAACCAAATATGGCGTGTATTGTGACCGCCGGTAATAACAGCACATATAACACCCAAGTATTTTGAAATACCACTCGTTCAGCTGACAAATGCGGACCAATTTCAGGGTTTGTTATCATGGTAAATAGATGAACTGGCACTAAAAAAAACAATAAAAAACCACTGATCATTTGCCAGAACCAAATTTTGGTGTCTTCATGGGGTAAAAATTTCATCTGTTGACGCAGGGCTCGCCACTGGCCAATCTGAGTTGGAAAACGTCGCAAGGCAAACACGGCATGAATAAGTACAACCAACAACATTACGACAGAAAAGATTTGTGTAAGAATGGGAAAACCATGTCCGGTTTCACTAAAAATACCACCTTCGAGAAATTGCGCTACCTGATAAAAAGCCTCTTTACCCAGTAAAATACTCGACTCAAAATGCAAATGCATAATAAGGAACAAGCCGAGTAACACACCCGAGGCACTTTGCAATCTATCTGCTCGAGCCGCCCAAATAGGATGCGAAAATCCCTTGGCGGTATAACGACTCAGAATATTTTTTGCAGGTAGAGGGTTTACGGCCATAAACATTACATCCTGTGCTGACACAATAAGAGATAATGAACATAGCAAGTCTTTCAACCCTACAGCACTGTTCGCAAAACAATACGTGACAACGCTCACTATTATTTACAGTTAGTTAGACACGGGTCACAAATACAGTGCAATTCGTCTGCAGGGTTTTACAAATAAGGCAGATAAACTGTCGACGAAAACGCACAAATGCAGGTGGTTTGGGTATAATAGTCGCCAATTACATTGTATTATTATCGATTAGGAACATTCCATGGCTTGGATCCAATTGCGCATTCACACCCATCGCGACCATGCAGATATGCTTGGTGACTTATTAATGGATCAAGGTTCAGTTTCCATCACTTATGAAGATGGCCAAGACGAGCCGATTTTTGAACCTAAATTAGGCGAAACCCCACTGTGGCAAGACACCATCTTAATCGCCTTATTTGATGCCGAAACTGACTTAGCACCGACTATCGAGTTTTTAGAAACCATGCCATTTTTAGGCAAAGGTTTTACCCATAAAATAGAACAAGTTGAAGACAAAGACTGGGTACGTGAATGGATGGACAGTTTCCACCCAATTCAATTTGGTCAACGCCTATGGATTTGCCCAAGCTGGCGTGAAATTCCAGACCCTGCAGCGGTTAACGTTATCTTAGATCCAGGCCTCGCTTTTGGTACTGGTACTCACCCCACCACAGCGCTTTGTTTAGAATGGCTAGACAGCCTAGATTTAGCAGGCCAAGAAGTGATCGACTTTGGTTGTGGTTCAGGTATTTTGGCCATTGCAGCCATTAAGCTTGGGGCCAAAAAAGTCACTGGCGTTGATATTGATTACCAGGCCATTGATGCATCTACCGCCAATGCCGAGCGCAACGATGTCGCCGACAAATTAGCCTTATATTTACCAGAAAACCAGCCAGAAAATCTACACGCTGATGTCTTGGTTGCCAACATTCTGGCTGGTCCACTCAAAGAGTTAGCGCCACTGATTGCAGAAAAAGTCAAAACAGGTGGCAAGCTAGCATTATCCGGTCTACTTCAGGAACAAGCACAAGAAGTGTCTGACTTTTACAGTCAATGGTTTGATATGGACCCAGCTTGTCATAAAGAAGATTGGAGTCGCCTAAGCGGGATCCGCAAATAAATTCGTTACATGCTATTGACGATTGCAATATGAGTCGGTTGTTTTATATACAAAATAACCGACTACATATTTTTTACATTATGACTTTTGTTTTTTAACAAAATCATCCTTGCTTTTTTACAGTCCATTTGATGTTTTTTACAGCCGAATTAACCTAAAAAAAACCTACGTCAATAAAAAAGGTGAGCTACAGCTCGCACCAGCACTCGCACATCACGAAAAAACGCTAATTATTAGTCAAAGTTGTGACAGCCAATAAAAGTCAAGCAAAAAAGTTGCATTTAGGTCATTTATTGACCTTTTCATGGCCGTCAAAAAGGGCTACTATAGCGCCCCTTTGAAGAGCAAGGTGAAGTTCGCAATGCAAATTGGCCCGTATCAACTGTCGAATCAGCTGATTGTGGCACCAATGGCAGGTGTCACCGATCAAGCCTTTCGAAATCTCTGTTTACGCTATGGTGCAGCCTTAGCAGTATCAGAAATGCTTTCATCAAATCCTGAAGTTTGGGACAGCGATAAAAGCCGCCAGCGCATGACGCATTCTGGTGAAGAAGGTGTACGCTCCGTACAAATTGCAGGTGCAGACCCTGAGTTAATGGCCAATGCCGCAAAGTTCAACGTTGAACAAGGCGCGCATATCATTGATATCAATATGGGCTGCCCGGCAAAGAAAGTGAATAAAAAGTTTGCTGGCTCAGCGCTGATGCAAAGCCCCGACTTAGTCAAAGATATTTTGCAAGCCGTGGTGAGTGCCGTCGATGCGCCTGTAACGTTAAAGATTCGCACAGGTTGGGAACCTGAACATCGTAATGGTGTTGAAATAGCCAAGATAGCTGAAGATTGTGGCATCGTCTCGTTAGCCGTTCACGGCCGTACAAGAAAATGCATGTACAAAGGTTTTGCCGAGTACGACACCATCAAAGCCATCAAGCAAAATGTCTCAATTCCTGTTGTCGCCAACGGGGATATCGACAGTCCGGAAAAGGCCAAGTTTGTGCTTGACTACACCGGTGCCGATGCCCTGATGATAGGAAGAGGTGCACAAGGAAGGCCCTGGATTTTTAAAGAAATCCTACATTATCTGGAAACAGGTAAAAAGTTAGCGCCAATTAAGGCAGACGAGCAACGCACTGTGATGCTCGAACACCTTAACAAACTTTACAACTTATATGGCGAGTATAAAGGTGTCCGATTTGCTAGAAAGCATGTCGGGTGGTACCTAAACCATGAGGAACAGCGCCAATTTCGTGCTGACTTCAATCGGCTTGAAACCGCTGCCCAGCAACATTCCTTAGTGGAATGTTATTTTGATGAATTAGTTTAGAATTTAATAAAGAGCAGAATAGAATGTTTGATCAGACAACTAACACAGAAGTTCACCAGCTTACCGTAGGCAAAATCGAAACAGCAAACGGCACTATCAAGCCGCAGTTATTACGTGACGCAGTTAAACGTGCCGTAACTAACTTCTTCTCTCAGTTAGACGGTCAGGAAGCTTCTGAAGTATATGAAATGGTATTGTGCGAAGTAGAAGCGCCTTTACTAGACATCATTATGCAACACACTCGTGGCAACCAAACGCGCGCTGCTAATATGTTAGGTATCAACCGTGGTACTTTACGTAAGAAATTAAAGAAATACGGCATGAACTAAGACTTAACGTCTAAGTAATTGTAATAAAACGGGCTTATCAGCAATGATAAGCCCGTTTTGTTTTTAACAAAACGCATAATTTAAAAAATAAAACCAATAATTTACAATAACTTAAGATTTATTTTCGTTGTTAATTTAATTTATCTTCAATTTTAAAAAAAATAATTGGAATAGAATCTGTCGTTGTCTCGTTATCACTGTGTCAATCACGACAACAACGAGGGAACTACAATGAACACATTATTCAAACCTACTTTAATCGCACTAGCCTGTTTTTCAACGATGGCCATGAGTGCTGAAATGTCTGTTTCAACCTCTACTTCTGCACAAGCTGATGTGCAATTTAGCCAAGATCAATCAACACACATGAGTGTTAGCGCTAACCAGCGGCTTATAAGCGCTTAATCCTACCTCGTTTATGCTGGCAATATTGCCGGCTTATCTTTCTCTGCTTACAGTAGGACCTGACATTATGGCCTTATTCAATCGTAACACCGCGCTTTCAACGGCTATCGTACTGACCAGTGCGAGCCCATTATTATGGGTAAACGTATCGGCAAACAACAATGCCGATGCCTGGTCATTTAGTGGTAAAGCCAAAGCGGGAATGGACTATCAGTCTAACGTTAACATCAGTGAAATAGAGCAAGCTAGTGGCGAGTTTGACTCCGCTGTCGTGCTTGATGCTCAACTCGACCTAGGTTGGCAAGTGAGTGACAACTTACGCATAGACAGTGGCTACAGTATCAATGATAAAAGCTATCAAACGGCCAGCGATTATGATTCAAGTCTGCAGTTAGCCTTTGCTGATGTGAGCTATGCATTAACCACAAAGCAAATTTACTTGTTTATGCACAGACTCAAGCGTCCACACTAACCGAGCAACTTGGCTTTGATTGGTATATTATTGTCGAAAAAAATGGCCAAGATAATAAAAAACCGCCATATATACAGACAATTGAAATACGCATGGGCAAAGGCATTAGGCCTTAATTTAACACTCAATAACCTACTGTACTCGTCACATATCAACACAGGACCGACTTCATGCCACGCTTAACTAAACCTCATTATCTAACTTCTAAACCGGTTATTAAGCATTTGCGTAAAGTATGTTTATGGTCCGTCTTGATAGTATCTGCGCCGCTCTACGCTACTCAAATAACGCCTTTACCCCAAGCCGTGAGCAATAACGCGGTCGCGATGGTGCACAGCGACGAACAAACATATTTATTGAGCTTCATGGGCCTTGGTAAAGGCAAAGATTATCAAGATGTGCACAACTTGGCGTGGGCATTACCCATCAATAGCCCCGCAGCTCAATGGCAATCGATAAAAGCGGTACCGCATGTCGCGCCACTTTCTGGTCGCTTAGCGGCTATTGCAGTAGGCATAAAAGAGCATGCATATGTATTTGGTGGGTATACCGTGGCTGAAAATCATGATGAAATAAGCACTGTAGACAACTATCAATACTCCATCAGTACCAACAGCTACCAGCGTATTGCCGATATGCCTGTTGCGGTTGATGACACCACAGCAGCCACATATCAGCAACGTTATATTTATTTGTTTGGCGGTTGGCACAACGACGGCAATGTTAATTTAGTTCAAGTGTATGACACCCAAACCGACAGCTGGGCGCAAGCCAGCCCTATCCCTGCGCCAGCAGTATTTGGTCAAGCGGTTGGTCTTGTGGATAATCAATTGGTGTTGTGTGATGGCGTAAAAGTACAAGCCAATATCAATGCACGCCGAAGTTATAAAGCCTCACCAGTGTGTTTATTCGGCGAGATCAACTCTAATAACCACTTACGCATTGATTGGCAATTATTGCCGCATTACTCAATTGCAAATCTACCCGTGGGGCAATCCGCAAGCCAGCCAAATGCAGCAACAGCGCATTATCGTATGGCTGCTACAGGTATTATGACACCAAAAGGCGGCCAAATCGTCTTTTTAGGTGGCAGTGATAATCCCTATAACTATTCAGGTATTGGCTATAACGGTCAACCAAGTGAGCCCGGTAACTATCAATACCGCTTCGACTTAGCGAGCAAGCAATGGCTTGCGCCACAGGCCTTATCGCAACCGAGTATGGATCATCGAGGCTTGCTGTGCTGGCAACATACTTTATTGCGGGTTGGCGGCATGTTGTCGCAGCTACAGGTGAGCGATGAGATATTAAGTGTACCTCTCAACAACGATGAAACCTGCAGGTGATAAGGTATCAATTAGGCATAATAATGTGAGTTTGCTAACAACTTTAGGGTAATCATTTGAGTCAAATTTAAGGTGCGAATAAAATGCATGTCACTTAGTGTATCTTCGGAAAAGCCATGTTAGCTGAATACGCGTTACCCGCATTGCAACAGTTGTCTTTGATCGATTTAATTGACCACATTGAAGCCACTCACCATCAATACATTCGTGATACCGCCCCATTGTTCGTCGAATACACCGAAAAAATGGTCCACGCCCATGGCAATGACCACAGTGAAATCAAACCCCTTGCACACGCCGTAAACCAATTAATTGCCGAACTAATGCCACACCTAATGAAAGAAGAGCGGATATTATTTCCTGCAATTAGATCGTTAAGTTTAGGGCAACCTTCAACATGTTGTTTTGGTCATGTGGGAAACCCAATAAAAATGATGCAACATGAGCATGATAATGCCGAGCATATTCTGCAAACCATTAGGCAAATAACCAATAATTACACACCGCCAAAAGCTGCATGCAGCACCTGGAAAACGTGCTATCGCACTCTGGCAGAATTTGACACCGATTTACAAGAGCATATCAATGTTGAAGACACACTATTGTTTTCAAAAACGTTAGACTTACAATCATTGTAATCAACCAGCGCAATAATTTTTATCGCTGCCTAACGGTTTATTGCTAAGCCTCGCCAGCCAGGAATTTCTTCCTTTTTTTAGCTATAGTTCTTATGGCCTACTGAATCTTTACTGGTTAAATTTTGTTCGAGTCAAAAACAACCTTGAAAGATCAGCAGGCCCTAAAGTGACATTATCTGTTTGCAAATTACATGGAGTCACTATGTCGCCACATCATTACCCTACATTTGCGTTAGATGACATTGCTAACTTACAAGAATCTGCTCAAGTAGAATTTAAGTTAGCCGGCGGCCGTGATGGCAACGGCAAACTGCCTGAAGGCATGTGGGAAAGCTACAGTGCCTTTGCCAATACGTTAGGTGGCGAAATCATTTTAGGAGTGAAAGAACATCAGGGGGAATTTACTATCGAGGGGATTGTTAATCCCATGCCAATGCTCAGTGAAATCTGGGCCATTTTAAATGGTCCTAAAAAAATCAGTCACAATATTTTAGCGCCAACAGATGTACAAATTATCGAAATCATGGCAAAAAAGCTGATCCGTATTCACGTTCCCAGTGTTGAGGTAAAACTCAGGCCTATCTATATCGGCACCGACCCATACAGCGGGACATATTTTCGAGTTGGTGATGCGGACATGCACGCCAGTCGTGAACAAGTGGAGCAAATGAGCCTAAAGGCAGGCATTGAGCTAAGCCGCCGTACGGCAAAAGGACTTAAGCCCTAACCATACAATAGTTCAATGTACACGACCTATTGACCTTATGTCGTCGTTATTCAGCAATCGTTATAAAAACTCAAGCAGCAAATCTAACTGGTTTATTTCAACATGTGGTAATACAGTTTGGGCTTTTTTATGACGCTGTTGCATGCATGGATTTAACCACATACTTTGACACCCTGCCATTTTAGCCCCTGCAATATCCGACGAGGGGTGATCGCCAATATGCAGCAATTGTGATGGTTCAATGGCAAGTTGTCGACATGCCAAGGTAAACATATCGCTGTGTGGTTTCATTTTAACTCCGTGACCTGGGTGCAATACAAATTGCATCACATCACTTAAGCCAATGCGTTTGGAGTCGACATTGCCATTGGTGATACCAACTAATGGAAAGTGTTGCCCGAGTTTTTGCAACACCGCCAATACCTCAGGCGCGATGGTAAAGTCACTACGATGGTGATGAAAACAATCCATGCCCATTTGTGCCCCTTGACTAGCTTGTGTTTCAGAATAACCAAATTGCAATAAGCCTTGATGCAGCATGGCATATCGCGCAGCTGTAGTATCGTGAGCCAGCTCAGGACGCAACGTAAACAAATGATGTTTAAGCTGTTGCCACTGGACAGAATTCCACGATGAAGTGGCAGGGAAATGAGTGTTCATTAATGCAAATAACTGCTCACTTGCGTGGGTCACGTAAGGTAAATTGTTGTACAGCGTGTCATCTAAATCGAAACTAATGGCTTTAAAAGGTTGCAGGCGTTGATACTGGGTAATTGAAGCGGCTGGTTGCTGATATGTCATTATTTTCCCCTGTCTTTTTTCGCTCTTGGATGCGCGCCGTCGTATACTTTTGCGAGGTGTTGAAAGTCTAAACTGGTATAAATTTGTGTCGTCGATAAATTAGCGTGTCCGAGTAATTCTTGCACTGCGCGTAAATCTTGGCTTGATTCAAGCATATGGGTTGCAAACGAATGGCGCAACTTATGCGGATGAACTTTTACTGACATAGCCTGCTCTTGACCCCATTTGTTCATCCGCGCCTGAATGCTCCGATGTGACAAACGTTTACCTTGAGTGCTAATAAACAGAGCGTCTCCAGCCTCAGCATGCGGCAATTGCTCACGACAACTTAGCCAGTGTTGAATTGCCGCTAGCGCCATTTTACCAATCGGCACAATGCGTTGTTTACTGCCTTTACCCATCACCTTCACTTCAGCTTGATCAAAGTGAATGTCTGTACAATCTAAGTTTGCTAATTCAGCCAAACGTAAACCGCTGGAGTAAAACAATTCCATCATGGCTTTATCACGCAGACAAAGAGGATCGTCGCCCTCAATAGACAATAAATGGTTGACTGAATCAACATCCATATTTTTGGGTAAAGGTTTGTTTTGTTTCGGGGCGCTAAGTGTTTGAGCAGGGTTTACTTTCACTACACCTTCGCGCAGTAAAAAATCAAAAAATTGCTTAATTGATGACAAACATAAAGACAAAGACCGCGGGCTTAACCCTTTGCGGTGCAACCCAGCGATAACTGACTGCAGTTGCTCGCGAGTCACAGCGACAAGTGCTACGTTGTCACCTAATTGGCTATCGACTCTGCGTAATTCGAACAAGTAATTACGTACAGTATAGGTCGATAACTGCCGCTCTGAAGTCAGATATTGGCGATAGGTCTCTAGCCAGTTTATTTGCTTCATTGGGCAGGCCCTCAATTATAATTGCGGCAGTATATGGTCTAATAAATCGCGTAATTGGCTAAACAATAATGAGTCCATATCGGGGTGAAAGTGAGCGGGATCTTGACTGGCAATAGCAAAAATAACTTGGCCATTGTCGTCTGACAATTTAGTTAATGCTACTGAGCCAATTTCACCACCAAATAATCGAGACGACTCTGATTGGGTTAAGCGGCCAAAATAATAACCTGCTTGCAAACGATGTCGCCAAATATTGGCTAATTCGCTGTCAATGTCATGCACGGTTATTAACCTAACATGGCTAAAACCAAACTCACCTTTTAAGCCTTCTGACAAAGCTTGGCGCAGCTCACCTAAGTCGTTACTGGCGAGTAATTTAAAAGACAACTCATTATTAAAGTTTAATATTCTTTCATTATGAGTGGCAATCTTCATCAGCGAAGTTATTTCTTCTTCTAACTCACTGACTCGTTGGCGTAGCAACTCTTGCCGACGTTCCACTAACGACACTGCACCACGCTCTGCATGTGGGATACGCATGGCCACTAATAGCTCAGGGTAACGATTAAAAAAGTCTGGGTTATCGAGTAAATACTCGCGAATGAGCGCTTCATCAAAAGGAAGCTGTTGCATATTAGTAAGCATTTCAGCGCCTAAATCATGGCCAATGGCATTGATATCTTTTGCCTGTGAACTGCTCACAGTATGCTGGTTGTCATCTGCCATGTCGGTAACTTCAGAGGCAATGTCTGAGGTAATGTCACTCATAGTTGTATTTGTCCATCGTATACGTGTTCAGCTGGGCCGGTCATCCACAGTGGCTTGCCCTCGCCTTCCCAATTAATGACTAAGCTGCCACCAGGTAAGTCGACTCTGACCTGCTTTGCTAATTTGTCTTGTAACTGCCCCACGGCGGCGGCGGCACATGCCCCCGTACCACACGCTAAGGTTTCGGCTGCACCGCGCTCGTATACTCGCAATTTAATGTGCCCCGGAGTAACAATTTGCATAAAGCCAACATTCACACCTTTTGGAAAGCGTTCATGGCGGGTTAATTTGCTACCAATTTCGTCTACATTGACCTCTTGTACGTCATCAACTTGAAGCACACAATGTGGATTACCCATTGAAATCGCCCCACACAAATAGGTTTGCATTGGCGTTTGCAATAAATAGGTTTTTTCGCTTTTTTTGGCTTTAAACGGAATTTGGCTCGGCTCGATAATCGGCACGCCCATGTTAACGGTCACATTGCCATCACGCTCAATACGAAGAGTAATTTTACCTGAGCTGGTACTCACGCTAATTTTATTCTTTTGTGTCAAGCCTTTGTTTCTAACAAAACGCGCAAAACAGCGTGCACCATTACCACACTGTTCAACTTCGCTACCGTCGGCATTAAAGATACGATAATGAAAATCTAAATCTGGATCATAAGGCGGCTCAACCAATAATAATTGATCAAACCCAATTCCAAAATTTCGATTGGCAAGGCGTCGAATTTGCTCAGGCGAAAAAAACACATTTTGTGTTACGCCATCGACAACCATAAAATCATTGCCTAGCCCATGCATCTTGGTGAAATGGATCACTAAAGTTTCCTTATAAAACGTTATACCGACGATTATTTGATTTACGGTAGCAGGTGCTCGCCCTGCCAAAGCTGTTCTATGGTTTCGCGTTCACGCACCACGACATCTTTATCACCATCAACCATCACTTCAGCCACTCGCGGACGTGAATTATAGTTTGATGACATCACGAATCCATAAGCACCGCTCGAGCGGACGGCTAACAAATCGCCAGCTTTTATCGCTAACTGCCTGTCTTTACCTAAAAAGTCACCCGTTTCGCATACTGGACCTACAATATCATAAGCACACGTAGCGGCATCAGTTTGTTGAACTGGAATAATATTTTGCCAAGCACTGTATAGCGATGGGCGGATAAGATCGTTCATTGCGCCGTCAACAATCGCAAAACGTTTGTCGCTGTTTTCTTTTAAAGACAGCACTTGGGTAACAAAAACACCTGCATTAGCTGCAATCGCACGTCCTGGTTCAAAAATTAATTTAAGTGGCCGACCACCTAAACGTTCGAGCAATGCGGCTGCATATGCATCTGGATGCGGCGGAGTTTCCCCATTATAAGTCACCCCTAAGCCACCACCTACGTCAAAGTGCTCTATCACAATACCTTGGTTCGCTAAGCGGTCAATTAACGCCAGCATACGATCCATGGCGTCTAAAAATGGCTTAAGTTCAGTTAACTGTGAACCAATATGGCAATCTACCCCTTTAACATGCAAATGCGGAAGCGCTGCTGCGCGGGCAAAAACGGTATCTGCTTCATCCATCGCGATACCGAATTTGTTTTCTTTAAGCCCGGTAGAAATATAAGGATGGGTGCCCGCATCAACATCTGGGTTAATTCGCAATGACACCGGAGCTACTTTACCTAAGCGACCTGCAACTTCATTAAGCTGTTCAAGTTCTGCGCTGGACTCAACGTTAAAGCAATATATACCAACTTGCAGTGCTTGTTCCATTTCGGCGATGGTTTTTCCTACGCCAGAAAACACCACTTTTTGCGGGTCGCCACCCGCTTTAAGCACACGAGACAACTCACCACCAGAGACAATATCAAAGCCACTGCCTAAACGCGCAAGCACATTGAGTACCGCTAAATTTGAATTAGCCTTTACTGCGTAACAAATAAGATGAGGATGCTCGGCCACTGCATTATTAAATGCATGCCAATGACGCTCTAAGGTTGCCCGCGAATAAATATATAGAGGCGTGCCATGCACTTTTGCCAGCTGTGCTACATCGCAGTCTTCTGCGAACAAAGCATCGTCTTGATAAGAAAAGTAGTCCAAAATGCGGTTCCTTAAAAAAGCTATTCTTGTTGTGAAATTGAGGTTTGTTCGTCGGTTGCTAGCGTTTTATCAGCCACATTGGTACTGACAGGTTGCGAGGCAACTTTATTGTCCACTGGCTCGGGAGATTTGTATAAATCCCCTTTTTGACCACATGCGGTTACGAATAGGCTAGCAAGCATAATAAATAAAAGCAGTCTCATTTTTCTCAACATCTGTGCATCTAATGAATAATGGCCTTATAATCGCATTCATAACGCAGAAAGCAAAGGATAGAAATGCATGGCTATGACAGATACTGAGTTTCACCGGTTAGCAGATGAAATGTTTGGCGAGATTGACAACGCGGTTGAACGAGCAATTGACGACCAAGATGCTGATGTTGATATTGATGCAAGCGGAAACGTGTTGCAATTGTCATTTGAAGATGGCTCGCAAATTGTAATTAACAAACAAGAGCCACTTCATGAAATTTGGATCGCGACTAAGTTTGGTGGTTTTCATTTTAACTATAACGACGGTAAATGGCTTGATACACGTAACAGCTTAGAATTTATGCCTTTTGTAATTGATTCAATCAAAAAGCAAAGCGGTATAGTGTTAGACATTAAGGCTTAACGCACGCATCTTACCTAAATGGGGACGGTTAAAAAGCCGACCCCATTTCATCATTTGACAACCCAAACGGGATCACGGTTAACTCACCTTCAATACGAGACAGCAAGAAAAACTGCGGCATATTAAACACCGACAAACGCTGTTTTTGACCATCAAATACGTATGAGTGACTTTCTTTTTCAACAAAACTTTTCATACTGGTCTGCTGATACTCTAATTGAGTTAAGCGGTTATGTTCATCAACGATAAACACATCTAGCGTATTAGTGCGTTCACGCAAAAAATATTGCTTGGCACCTAATGCCACAAACTGCTGAATAATCGATGGGACACTCGCATAAGGATCATCTACCAGTTCTGGTCTGGCTAACACCAGGTTTTCTACTAAATCTCTTTTCACCGCGGTATCAATTTTACGATACATCATCCCTAGGGAGTTAAAGTACATACCATATCGATGCTCGCCAATGGAAACTTGATGCATTAATGTATTGGTTTGGCTTACCTTTTTCATTAAGCCATAACAACGCAATAATAATGATTTAAGCTGGTTGAATATTGGTTGTTTTAATTTTGCAGAACAACTAATAATCGATAAGTCGACTTTATCATCTGAGCGTTTAAGCCCTAAAATCACAAACGAAATGGCTTCTAATAATGCTGTATCCCCGTCAAAACGGTGGCTTTGCCACTCACCCCAGCTGTTTAAGCACACGACCGCGACTGACGACAACATATTGGTTTTATCGCGGCCAAACGACAAAATATTTAAGTCAATATAATCAAACATCAACTCCTGACCTTGCCACTGCCCGGTTGGATCGTAATCAACATTCACCACTAACACGACTTTTTGGTAATACCAGGGTTCACACAAATGTCGCTTAGACACCATAGGCACATTGTGTAACACCGGCATTAATTTACGCGTTAAATAAGCCAACTTACTTGCCCGGCGATGGCCTCTGCCAATTTGTGACCAGGTGGTATTAGATGTAGCGATTCCATTCATTACCGACCAAGCAACTAAACTGCATACATTGTCTGCTTGGTGGATAATAAGACCGTCATCAACCTCCTTTAATAAGTCGCTTGGGGTAACAGAAGCTGCAATTTCAGATTGGGGCTGACGATAAAGGTAAAACCGAGCCGTTGACTCACAATAACGCACTGTAAGGGCTTTCTCAGTGGTAGTGATACTCCACAACCGATTAAGTGGCTGTAATATATGGTCATCATCACTAAAATAACTGTGTAACTTTCTTGCTAACAAGCCGAGTTCTTCAACTCGCATTCGGTCGCTTAACGCCTGTTTGGAAGCAAATTGGAGCAAGTTTTTATAACTGACAAGCAATAACTCACTCAATTGTTTGTTAAACCATTTTAATTGGCCGGCGTGCCAGTGTGGGCTGTTATCTAATGTCGCGATTAAATCAGAACTCCAACGCCACTCTTGCACAAGATGAGATATTTTGACTAAACGCCAATCAGAGCCACTTTTAACAGCCTTTTGCGACAACATCACGCCCGATTTCAAATAAAAGCAACGTCTAACAATTTCTAATCGACTTGTATCACCTTGCGCCAGTAAGTAAGTCTCAATCCTCTGGTATAACAATAAATATGCATCGTTATCGCAGCTAAAGTTGTTTTGTTCACACAGTTGCCAAATTTGTTGGGTAATCAATGTTGTCTGCGGATATTCAGATGCATAAGTTTCAAGTAGCAACACTTTTAACAATGCTTTATGAGGCTTATTTAATCCTTTATAGAGTTGCCATAATGATGCACCAAAATATTCTGCAGCAGGCAATGACTCAATATCACCTAAATACAGTAATTGTGGGTCACGTGTGTTGCCATCACAATGGGCATTTGGCCACCATGCAACCGTTTTGCCTGCTAAACAAATATGTGAACGATAAAACTCCTCCAACAGTAACCAATGTTGGCTGGTTCCGCTGTGCTCTAGCCCGAGAGATTGATTACTATCAAATGCGTTGGATTGTATAAATTGTTGCGGGTGAACAAGATAAAAATTAACTTCAAAATCAAACCCAGCAAACCATTGAGTTAACAATGCATTTTTGTGGCTAATTAAATTGAGTTCGCTTTGAGTTAAGTGGGGTTTATACACTAACCATACATCAACATCGCTTTTGAAATGTTGGCCAAAACTGGCTGTGCTGCCCATGGCGTATACGCCTTCAAAAGCAATATCAGTATCGATATGTTGAAACGCACAGTTTTGAGGGATGGCCAGTGATAACTCAGCACAAGCGTTTTTGATTTTATCAGAGAGAGAAAACCCTTCAATACCGCAAGGTGTTTTTGAGTTTATTACGCCGGGTAAATCTTGGTGATGGCAACTGAGTAATAAAGGAATAATGTTGAACAGGTGCTGCTGGGTGTGTGGCAACACACTCAACACTCGAGCCAAGCGAATACTATTGAGTTGTTGTGCTAATCCTTGTTGATAACCTGTAGGGACGGTCGCCAAAGCCTATTTCCTTATTTCTTCATGCGAGATATATACAAAAGCTGGATACACGTTTAATTTTTAGAATTTGAATTTATCACTATCCGAAGTCAATTGAACGTCACAAACTTACCAGTTATGTGATCATCGTAGCATTAATTATTCATTTCGCTAGTACTTTAAATCAAACCTTTGAGCGAATTTGAGTTAAATAACCGCTACAGACTTCAAACAATTAGCATCCATATATTACATCAAGGCTTTGGCAATGATAGCATTAGCTAAATAAGGCTATCTGATTGGATCTATTAACATGTCTGAAAATGTAATTCGTATTGCAACACGTAAAAGTCCACTGGCTATGTGGCAAGCAGAATTTGTTCAAGCAGAACTTGAACGTATTCATCCTGGTTTACGCGTCGAGCTTTTGCCGATGAGTACAAAAGGCGATGTAATTTTAGATACGCCTTTAGCAAAAGTAGGTGGTAAAGGTCTGTTTGTTAAAGAACTTGAAGTCGCTATGCTTGAAAACCGTGCCGATATTGCAGTGCACTCGATGAAAGATGTGCCGGTAGATTTTCCTGAAGGTTTAGGCTTAGAAGTGATTTGTGAACGCGAAGATCCTCGTGATGCATTTGTCTCTAATACCTACAAAACGATTAGCGAGCTTCCTCAAGGCGCTGTTGTGGGCACTTCAAGCTTACGTCGTCAATGCCAAATTCGAGCTGCCCGTCCTGATTTAGTCATTAAAGACTTACGTGGTAATGTGGGCACTCGTTTAGCAAAATTAGACAGTGGTGATTATGATGCCATTATTCTTGCTGCCGCAGGTCTTATTCGTTTAAAACTTAATGACCGTATTGCCAGCTTTATCTCTGCTGAAGAATCTTTACCAGCTAATGGTCAAGGTGCTGTTGGTATTGAATGCCGTACAGATGATGAACGAGTAAAAGCATTACTTGCACCATTAGAGCACCAAGAAACACGTTACAGAGTGTTAGCTGAGCGTGCAATGAACACTCGCCTAGAAGGCGGTTGCCAGGTTCCTATCGGTGCTTTTGCTGAAATTAACGGTGACGAATTAACGCTACGTGGTTTAGTGGGTAACCCTGACGGCAGCGAAGTGATTAATGGCACTGTATCGGGTGCAAAAACTGATGCGGTAAGCCTAGGACAAGCATTGGCAGATGACTTATTAAGTCGCGGCGCCAAAACGATTTTAGATGCCGTATATGCTAGCTAATCTTTTATCATCAAGATAATTAGACTATGAAAGTCTTGTTAACGCGCCCGCAAGGGCGCAATCAAGCAATGGAAGAGCAACTGTCACAACGTGACGTTGCTTATTTTGTTACCCCCCTTCTAGCCGTTGTAGAAACCACTGAACAACTCTCCGAATCTTGCCTCAGTTGTACTGACAATTTATTATTTATCAGTACCAATGCAGTTGATTTTGCCGCAAAAAAATTAGCGTATACCTTCCCAACCCATTGTCGATATTTTGCAGTAGGACAAGCGACTGCAGATAGCTTAGCGCTGCACAATATTAATGCGCTAACCTCGCCAGACAAAAGTCAAGACAGTGAGGGCCTGCTATCTTTAGCCGAATTACAACACGTCGATAAGCAAACATTTATCATTGTACGTGGTGTAGGTGGACGTGAAACATTAGCAGAGCAATTAACGGAGCGTGGCGCCAAAGTAAATTACTGGCAGGTATATCAACGCACACTCCCTAAACTTGATGGATACTACATTTGTCGCCAATGGCAATCTTTCGGTATTGATACCATTGTGGTCACTAGCGGCGAAATATTATCCAATTTAGTTGCCCTTGTACCAAAAGAATTATTTGCATGGCTACGTTCATGTCATATCATAGTCCCAAGTAACCGCGTCGAAATACAAGCTAACGCTTTGGGTTTGAACCATATTAGCAATGCAAATGGAGCAAATACTCAAGCAACATTAACAAGTCTGGGAATTAATTTGTTATAATGTTGTTAATTGGCGTTGACGCGCACTAAATAACATAGCTTTTATTGGTTGTATTTTTGCTTTCAAGGACTGTTCATGGAAAACAATAAAAAAGATCCAAACTCGCCAGCAGACAAGGATGAGAAAGTCATTTCTCCAACAACAGCGCCAGCAGAAAAACCGGCGGATATCCAAGAAGACAGCACGGTCCACAAACCAACCAATGACACTCCGCCCAAAAACATGCAAGCTCAAAGCGCTCCGGTCAATAGCAACCGTCGTCAGGCGAAGAAAAGCTCGTGGTGGATCCGTCTTGGAGTACTATTTAGTTTAATCATCGCCATTATTGCCATTGCTGCATGCTATTGGCTTTATTTGCAATTGGACAAACAAGATGGCAACCAGAGTCAATTCGGCAAAAGCATCTCTGAACAAGCCAAAGAAAATCAGTCTTTAAAATACGATTTACAACAGATTTCAATGGACAGTAATAAGCGTCTTACTGCTCTTGAAAAACAACAATTAAACGACACCAAAGCTTATTCAAAGTTAGCTGAACTTCAGCAATCAAGTAAGTTATTACAAGAGCGTGTAGCGGTAATAGCCCAGCGTAGTCCTAATCATTGGATGGCATCTGAGGCTGAATATTTAGTCCGCATGGCGGGCCGTAAATTGTGGCTAGAAAATGATCCACAAACCGCAATTGGCTTATTACAATCAGCTGATGAACGTATCAGTGCTATGAAAGACCCTGCCTTAACTCATTTACGTAAGGCCTTAGCTGATGACATAACCAGAGTAAAAGCCTTAAAAACCACTGACATTACCAATACTATTTTTGAGTTAGATACTGTGATTGGTCAGTTAACCGCTTTACCGCTTAATCGTGTTAATGAAGACTTTGCTGACAAATCAGATAATCAGCCTATCAGTGATTCGGTTGACGATTGGCAACAAAACTTAGCGCGTACTTGGCATGATCTCACAGATGGTTTTGTCACCATCCGCAAACGTACAACAGATTTGGAGCCTCTACTATCACCAGAACAACAGTGGTATTTAGTTGAAAATATTCGTAATAAATTACTCCAAGCACAATTGTCTTTATATCGCTTTGATCAAGTAAACTACAAGCAATCTATTGCGTTAGCAGACAAATGGTTACAGCAATATTTTGATGTGTCAGATGCCAAAACGAAAGACACAATCGAAGCGTTAGATAAATTAGCCCGGGTCAAAATTGAAAAAGTAACCTTGAATAAGTTCCAAGCCTCTCCATTGCTACAGCAATTGGTGATCTATGGTGAAATTATGCCTGTGGAGGAACTGACACAATGATCAAAGTCTTAGTATTTGTATTACTCATATTAGTGGGTTTGTGTCTTAGTCCATTGATTATTGGCCAAAGCGGTTATGTTTATATTGCTATCGGTGAGTACCAAATAGAAACCAGTCTTGTTGCTGCCGTTGTAGGGTTAATTGTATTTTACTTTGCGCTGCAATTACTTGAGTGGGCAATCATGTTATTGCTTAATCTCATACTTAACAGCCGCTACTTACCCACTAAATGGCGCCAAAAAGCGGCTAAAAAACATACCCTAACCGGTGCCCTAGCTATTGCAGAAGAAAATTGGTCCACTGCAGAAACCGCCATGGCAAAAGGCGCACAACAAGGTGAAATTCCGCTACTTAATTTATTTGCCGCAGCCCGTGCCGCACACCATCAAGGTAAAACAACTGCCCGCGATCATTACTTAACTCAAGCAGAAAAGAGTCCAGTTGCTAAAACTGCAGTCAATACTTCTCGAGCGCGCTATTTCATTAAACAAGGTGAGTTAGCACAAGCAAGAGCTATTGTAGACAAGCTCGAACCAACGAGTAAAAGCAGTGAGCCCGTACTCAAACTGGCTATTGATTTGTATCAACAACAGCAAGACTGGCAGGCACTAAAATTATTATTACCCATTATCGTTAAGCGCAAGCTTTTAAATGATGTTGAATTACAAACACTCAGCGTAAAAACAAACACCATTATACTCGCAGATGCGGCTAAAAAATCTGAAACAGAATTAGAAAAATGCTGGCAATGGCTAAGCAAAAGTGAACGTAAACACGATGCATTACTTGTGACTTATACTCACGGCTTAAACGGTTTTAATCGCCAAACTAAAGCATTAAAGTTATTGGAAAAACAATTAAAATCCGCTCCATCAGCGACCTTATTCGAGGCTTTACCTGATTTGGTTGGTGCCGATGACACCGATATTCGTAATGTATTAGCTCGTTTAGAATCAACTCATGAAAATGACGCCGATTATCAAATGTGTTTAGCTAAGTTAGCTATGCAACAGCGCGATGCAAAACAGGCTAAAACTCATTGGCAAAATGTCTGTCGAATTGCTCCTACACATCAATCGTGGCTATCACTTGCCCAAATTCAAGAGCAATTAGGAGAAAATAGCGCTGCAAATCAGAGCTACCGCAAAGCAGCCAATGCATTATAATACTTTAGTATTAAATTCTATGCCTTTAATTAAATAACCCGCTTTTTGCGGGTTATTTATTCAATTAATCTCCATTTCTGCCGATATAAATTTACTCGCTGCACATGTACACCTCTTATAAAGTCTACATTTTTTACGTAATCCTTTAATGTAAATTAACAATTTTTCAATCACTTAATTTAACAAAACTGCAATGTCAAAAAATTGACTGCCTAGCGTGTAAATGATAAAATTGTTAGATTGTAGTTAAATTTTTTTAATATGAATTTTTGACCAAGAACACACATACTTACGTAGTAATTATCTGATATATCAAAGCTGTTGGGAGCTTCACATGGAATCGATTAAAACATCACAAAATGGAATACTTTCTGCCTCAGAAGGCAAAGTAACCATGACCATCAACAATGACACGACAGAGCTTCAGTTAGGTCAAATGGTGCCAGCTGGAGCGACTGTGACGAGTAGTGACGATATTAACTTCGTGATTACTTTTGATGATGGCACCATTTTTAACAGTGCTGAAACGCCTTTAGATGAATCGATTGCAAATACCATCAATGATGCTGAAGTCACAGCTGAACAAGTTGTAGACCAGGCAACATTGGACGAAATTGAAGCTCTGCAAGATTTAATCGCTGCAGGCGAAGATCCTACTGAAGAATTACCTGAAACCGCTGCTGGCACCCCAACTGCCAACCCTGGTGATTTTGGATATATCGCTGTATCAAGAGATGCTAACGAAACATTAGCCTCTAATGGCTATGACACGACTGGAGCTTTAGTTACCCCAACAGCTGAAATCCAGGAAGAAGGTCTAGGTGAAAATGATTCCCCATCAGTTTTAGTTAATGATGCAATTACGATTGCAGAAGACCAAGTTGCTTCAGGTAATGTACTCAGTAATGACACAGATGCAGACACCGCATTAACAGTTACCAGCTTTGAAGTTGAAGGTGAAACCTATGCTGCGGGCACTGAAGTTACTCTAGAAAATGGCGT
>NZ_BMQI01000040.1 GCF_014648035.1 Shewanella algicola
GATCAAGGAACGAGCATTTAGTTCCTTTGGGGAGCTAATTTCTTATCCGAAGCTCAGGTTAATTAAGTAAATCTTTGCCACACTTTTAGCTCGAAAACTCAATCGTTTTGCACTTTACTATCCCGTCATACTGACCTAGTGTAAAATACGCCTTAATTGCCATTATTTGGGTGAGAGCCCGTTGAAGTATCAAAGAGGAATTAACATGCCATCTATGGATGTAATATCAGAAATTGACGAAGAAGAACTACGTAATGCGGTTGAAAACACCCGCCGCGAAGTGTCGAGCCGCTTTGATTTGCGTGGCAAAGAAATTGATATTGATTTAAAAGATAATGTCGTTAACTTAAAAGCGGAAGATGATTTTATTTGTAAGCAACTTGTGGACATGTTGCGTATGCAGTTGACTAAGCGCAATGTCGACCCATCGGCAATGGAAGTGGACGACAAAGCGGTACACAGCGGTAAAACATTCAGCTTAAAAGTGAGCTTCAAGCAAGGTATTGATACCTTAGTGGCCAAAAAATTGGTTAAAGCAATTAAAGACAGCAAGCTTAAAGTACAGTCAGCCATCCAAGGCGACAAAGTACGTGTTACCGGTAAAAAGCGTGATGATTTACAAGCCGTAATGCGATTAGCTAAAGAGTCAGAGCTAGGTCAACCGTTTCAGTTTGATAATTTTAAAGATTAATTCTTAAAGCGACCTATGCGTTAGCGTTGAACACCGAAATAATAAAGCCGATAGGGGAAACCTTATCGGCTTTATTGTTTTTAGGAGATGGCTTGCGGCATTTCGTTTAATCATCTGCAGGAAGCCTACGAAAGGCAATTAACACTAATGAATTACAGGTGTAAAAAACAGCTTCAATAATAACCAAGCTATCAAAAACGCTGAACGCATTCTGCGTGGTCACTTATTAATGTTGATTGGTATAATATCCAAAATAATGGGCTATACACTGCTTAAAGTGATGATTTACCTTTATCCGCTGCCCCATCAAGTGCGTCACCTGCCGATGCTCCGTCCACAACCACTGCTTGATTTTGCGATCGATTGACCAATACCACTAACAGCAATACCGGAAACCCTATCAAACTTGCAGCGACAAAGAAGTTGATGTAGCCAAATGCATCGACATATAAGCCTGAGAACCCGGCGATAAACTTTGGGAACAGTAGCATAATCGACGACAATAACGCGTATTGTGTCGCGCTGTAGCCGCTGCTGGTTAGGCTCGACAAGTAAGCAATAAATGCTGCGGTAGCAATACCAGCACTGAAGTTATCGACCGAAATGGCAAAGGTTAAAAAGGGAATGTTGTAGCCAATATAAGCCTGCCACGCGAACAATAAATTAGTGATGGCCACTAACAATGCACCTAAGAATAGAATTTTCATGGTGCCATAGCGCATCAATAACACACCACCAAAAGCAGCACCCACTAAGGTCATGATTAAGCCGTAAACCTTACTGATAAAGGCGATTTCTTCTTTATTAAAGCCCATATCAACGTAAAACACGTTAGCCATAATGCCCATGACGATGTCTGAAATACGATAACAAGAAATCAGCAGTAAGATTAAAACTGCACTCTTGCCATAACGTTTAAAAAAGTCAATAAACGGTAAAACGCTGGCACTATATAGCCAAGCCAGAGCGCCAGCGATTTTCTTTGGGTATTTTGCGGCAAAGTCTGCCCGTAGTTGACGTTCTTTTTCGTCGGCATGTTTGGTATTGACTTGCGGCTCTTGACTAAACAGAGTCGTTAAAATACCAATTCCCATTAGCATTGCCATCGCAAAGTATGCGGTTTGCCAGGCTTCTAAATTATAAGAGTCATCACCAGGGGAAACCCAAGCAGCGATAGTTAATGCGCCAGCGGTGGCAATAATCATCGCACTGCGATAACCCACTTGGTAAGCCGCAGCCAGTGCCGCTTGCATTTTTTCGGGTGCAGATTCAATCCTAAAGGCGTCAATCACAATATCTTGGGTGGCCGAAGCAAATGCGAGTAATAAAGCGCATAAGGCTAAACGATCAAGGTTAACTAATGGGTCACTAACCGACATACCAAGAATAGCGCCGACTAGGCAAAGCTGGGCAAACAGCATCCAGCCTCGTCGCCGTCCTAAAAAGCGGGTAAACAATGGCAGTGACATGCGGTCGACTAGAGGGGACCATGCCCATTTAAAGGCGTAGGTCAGGGCTATCCAGCTGAAATATCCTATGGCGGCTCGGTCAACGCCTGCTTCTCGCAGCCAAAAGCTAAGCGTTGAAAAGACCAGCATAAGCGGTAAGCCAGCAGAGAACCCCAGCAATAATAAAATGAATACACGTTTATGGTAGTAAACCGATAAGGCTTCACGCGCTTGAGAAAAGAAAACCGACATAAGACAACTGGATAAAGGAGAATGGCTCTAGCTTATGTTGCAAGGGGTTTAGGTTCAAGCCATTCACGCAGTTTATTGAACGAGTTTGAGTTAAAAATGATTAAGGTCTGATACCAATACAGCTTTGGGGCATATTGCCGCCGATATTGATGTAGTCACAACAGTCATGTATTTGTTGTCGAAGATACTGATTGCCTTTAATTGCCCAACCAGACCAATGATCGAAGCAATAGAGTAAATGCCAAAATACTTTTTCAGTGTCACTGGGTTGGTCGGCCAGTTGCTTGCTTGAAATACATTGCCACTCTTCTAACACGTCCCACATATAGAGTTGAATTTCTTTGTAATCAAGTTGGTTTTCTAAGAAGGCTTTGCCGTAATAAGCTAATTGTGGCGCTTTAGTTTCGATAAAATCATTTGCTGTCATGAGGAATGTCCTTGGTAATGAATGCATGATGAAACAGCGACTACATTGATTAAAATTAGAGTATAGACCCAAATTTTGGCCATGACAGAAAATATGACAAAATTAATTTATGTTAAATGATTAGATAATTACTATTTAAATTAGATAGTTGAAGGCGTGTGGAATAAAATTGTGAGTAAAAACAACAAGCAGAAATGTGATGGGTGTTCAGAAAGTAAACATAGTGCCGATAACGCGCTTAACGGTTTATGGTGATTAAGCGCGCCATAGAGGCCTTAGCGTGGTAATAATGTCGCTTTTTTGAGTAACACCGTTTTTACTGGCACATCTGGCCAATTTAAAGTGCTGTTGTGCGCGGTTTCAACCAATGAGATGGCTTCAAGTACATCCATGCCCTGGGTGACCTCGCCAAATACGGTATAACCCCAACGACGCTTAGACGGATCTAATTTTTTGTTGTCACCGACATTAAAATAAAATTGTCTTGTGGCCGAGTGCGGATCGTTGTCTCGTGCCATGGCAATGGTGCCCAATGAGTTTGATAAACCATTACCAGACTCATTTACGATAGGGTCCATTGATGGACGCTCTTCTAGTTTAGTGGTAAGCCCGCCACCTTGGACGACAAATTCGGCAATAACCCGATGAAAGATCGTGTTGTCGTATTCACCTTTCACCACATAGGTTAAAAAGTTATCAATGGTTAATGGCGCGCGAGTGCGGTCTAATTCAACCACAATTTTACCCATTGAAGTATCAAACTCGACTTGCGGGTAAATAGTGTCTTTTTGAATATCAACAGCGGCAGAAGCGGATAAACTGGTTACAAGCAACAAGCTAGTGGTAAGCCATTTAAACATATTGAGAGTCCTTTTGGCGGCATCATACGGATGCCGCATATCACTTAACTGAGGCTAACTAATTATTTACGCTGAATAAATTGATGTAGTTCTTCATCATTAAGGATTTCAGTGGTGAGTTTGTCTATTAATTGATTAATGTCGAGTTCAAGTGTGGCAAAGTCAGGGCTTAACGGACCTTTAAGGTAACCATTCGCGTTATATGATTTTGTCAGTTGCTGTTGGGCATTTTTAGCAAGCACATTAATGACTAACCTGGTATTAGACTCGAAGCTAAACGTGCTATCGGTGACATCGGCAAGCAAATAATTAAGTTGAAATTGCACCGAAGTTGATGCTGCGGGGTCAACCACATAGCCCGCTCTTATCATCCCATCGCGAAACAGTTTGTCCAATTGTTGGCGAACCGGCTCGCTTGTGCTAACTAACCGTGGTGTGGTGTCAGGATCATTAAATCTCACCACAAAGCTGGCTTCTCGTGTATCAATGGTTTCTACTTTTACAGGGAAGTCTATTTCGGTTTGCAAGCTTACTGCGCCAAGCGTTGGATTTAAGCCCACGTGAGTCGGCTCATAGCTGGCACAAGCGGTGAGTAATAGTGATGATAGTAAAATCGGTAAAAATGATTTCATTTGGCAACTATTTTGAACAAAAGGTAAGTAAAGGATACCAGAAATTGTTCACCATTCCAGTGTAATAGCAGATCGTTAATACAATTATATTGACGGTTAACTTACCTCGTTTAGCGACGTCGCTGATTGTTATGTTATCAGTGTTAATGTTGACTTGAAGCGCCAACTAATACAGTTTAAGTTGATTAAATTTAATTCCATTGATGACTTACGACACAGGACTCCTAATGCAACATGTGCAACCGCAATTAGCTCCACTGCAATTAATTCAATCAGATGGGCAGCCGGTGTTTGGTGTTTTTGATGGTATGGTCGACTCACTCAACGTTAAGCAGTTTACGTTTTACAATGACATGGACAAGCCGGCGTCAGCTCTTGCTAAGCATTTTGCTTATAAACAATTTCAGTTTGCGAGCATAGTGACACCGCATTACATTGTGGCATTCGCGGTGGCAGACATTCGCTATGTCACGAATGGATTTTGTTATTTATACGAGATAAAAAGCAATAAACTAACTCAAACCCAATGGCTAACACCGCTAGGTTTAGGTAGCCAGGTGAGTCAGTCACCTAAACAAGGTCGGGCAAAAGTTGGCAGTCATCGTAAAGGCGTCACTATTGATATTGTGGATGGCCAATGGCAAGTCGATATTCATTTAGCACATATTCAAGCTCATTTACGGTTACAACCGGCACCGCTAAGTTTACCATTAAGCTTGTGCACTCCAACGGGGTATAACGGCTGGACCTATACGCAAAAACACAATGGTTTGGCCGTGAGTGGCCAATTAACCATTCATCATGAACCACAACCTTTGCAATATGCGCTGGCGGGCTATGACTTTTCTGCTGGCTTTATGCGCCGCGAAACCAGTTGGCGTTGGGCATCAATTAATGCACAAACCGATGCAGGGATTATTGGACTCAATTTAGCCGCGGGGGTTAACGAAACCGGCGTCACTGAGAATGTGATGTGGATAAATGGCGAACGTCACTTATTGGGCAGCGCACAGTTTGAGTTTAATCGACACTCGCAACAAGATATATGGCATATCACCACCAATGACGGTCAAGTCGATTTGTATTTTAGGCCGCTTAACCAGCGCAGTGAGAAACTCAATTTACTCTGGCTTAAGAATAACTTTAGGCAATATATTGGCTATTTTAGCGGTGTCATAAGCGATAACAACGGTAATCAATACCGACTACATAATCAGCTTGGACTCACCGAAGATCATTTTGCTAAATGGTAATAAACTAGTGTTCAGCAACCACACAAAAAACAAAAATAACAAATGGAAAATCATATGGACATGGATTTACTGATTACCCACCCTGAGTGGCTATTACTGGCATTAGCGCCACTATTTTTTATTTGTATTGCTCTGGAGTGGTGGTTTGGCGTGCGCCTAAGACGTTTACCTACCAGCGCCCAGTATCGCCCAGCAGAAGTGGTGTGTAATTTTATATTAGCAGGAATGCATCAGGTGGCAGACATTATTGCAGGCTTGCTGATTGCGAAAGTGTATTTACACTTTTTTGGTTGGCGTTTGTTTGATATTGAAATGACCTTATTAACGTTTGCGCTATTAATTGTTGCTCAAGACTTTTGTTATTACTGGTTTCACCGCGCCAGCCATCGTATCCGGTGGATGTGGGCTGCTCATGTTGTGCATCACAGTTCAGAAAACATGAATTTCACTACTGCATTTAGGCAAAGCCTAATGTATCCACTCGCGGGTATGTGGTTATTTTGGTTGCCTTTGGTGGTGATTGGATTTGATCCTAACTGGGTGGTGTTTGCTGTATTGCTCAATTTGGGCTTACAGTTTTTTGTCCACACCCAGGCAATAAAATCTTTAGGCCCGTTAGAGTGGATTGTTAATACGCCGTCACATCATCGCGTTCACCATGGGCGTAACCTGCAATACATTGATAAAAACTACGCGGGAGTGCTGATTATTTGGGACAAAATGTTTGGTACGTTTGAGCCAGAAAATGAAACTGTGCAATATGGCATTACCAAACCAGTCAACAGTTTTAACCCACTTGTGGTCACGTTTAGCGAATGGCGTGATATGTGGCGTGAGGTGAGCCAGCCACAATTAACGTTGGCGCAGCGCTTTGGCATATTGTTCGCGCCACCAGCAACTCATCAATCGGTATCAACAACATCAGATACTACTCCGTCAGATACAACACCAAGCTTATAACGGTTTAATGGCCTTTATTGCATAAATTAAAGGGATGTTTTGGCCTTTATGTTGTAATCGATATCCTTTATCTTGCACATATTCTAGCCCCTCAAAACAATCGTAAGGGCTGTATGGATGTTCGTTAAATGACGCAATCGTCAGCCCAGCTTGAATAAGCGCATTGATGACTTCACTTATCGGATGCGGCCAGGTTGCCACAGTTTCGATTTGGTTATTATGGTTTTCTGTGTAAGTGACTTCATTTTCAATATCAGGTTGTGTTTGCGAGAAATAACCGTAACCATATAGCACATCATTAAATGGATGAAATTCAACTAAATGGAACTCACCACCAGGGACGAGTGCGTTGACAATTGTGCGTGCCCAACTCGTCAACTCGGGTAGCCAGGCTAACACACCATATGAAGTAAACACCCTGTCATATTGCTGGGTGTTGCTGAGGCCAAACTGATAAATGTCACTGTTGATAAAGTTTGTGTCGAGTTGTAATTGGTTTGCCAGTTGTTGAGCGGTTGCAATTGACTCGCTCGATAAATCAACACCGGTGACTTTGGCGCCTAATCGTGCCCACGATAAACTGTCTTGGCCAAAGTGACACTGTAAATGCAGTAAGCTTTTATGATTAACATCGCCCATTTGTGCTAATTCAATGGGATTTAATGATGTCTTACCGTCAATAAACGCTTGTAAGTCATAAAAAGATGACGCTAGATGAATTTTAGTTCGATTATCCCAAGCTTGTTTATTGATTTCGATATAGTCCATTGCTTGTGTCTTATGTATTCTCGTTTGTTAAATTATACTGGGTTGACATCACTATGACGAGTCAGCGGCTTTATTGATTGATATAAATCAAAAAGGCTTACCAACGTGAGTTGAGCAAGCCTTTTTAGATTTTAAGTGATTCTGCTTACTTGGGTTTTACCGGTTCAATTTTTCCACCTAACCATAATGAAATTAACGCTAACGGTACTAATGCCGCACCTAAAATAAAGAATGGCGTATAGTCACCACCCTGGGTCATCATAGGGACCAGCTGGATGGTAATAATCACACTCAACACTGCCGATGTACCACTAATGCCTGCTAACGTCCCCACTGTTTTACCCGAGAAGTAATCACTTGGTAAGGTTTGCACATTACCAATGGCGGTTTGAAAACCAAACAAAATAACCGCAATCAATCCCATTGCTAACCAAGGTGTAGCGGCTTGTGAGGTTAATAACAGTGCCGGAAGCATCACAACACAACCTAATACAATCGCGCTACGACGAGCTTTGTTGACTGTCCAGCCACGGCTTAATAAATGGCCGCTGAACCAACCGCCAAACAATGCACCAATTGCTGCGCCTACATAGGGTAGCCAGGCAAATGCGCCAATTTCTTTCACATCAAAGCCAAACTTTTCATTTAAATATAATGGTAGCCAGGCAACGAATAACCACCAAATAGGGTCGATAAAGAAACGTGCGGCAATCACGCCCCAGGCTTGTCGATGGCCGAGTAGTTGCCCTGTGGTAGGTACATATTCTTCAGTTTGGTTGGTTTCGGTGGCGCATTGCTGACCGCTAAGAATATATTGGCGTTCGGTTTCGGTGATCCATGGGTGGGCATCAGGCGCAGATTTATAGATAATCATCCATGGAATGATCCAGATAATCCCCAGTGCACCAATCACGATAAACGTCGCTTGCCAGCCTAAAAATGCATATAAAAAGGCGATAAGAGGCGGGGCAATAATAGAACCTAGCGAAGCGCCAGAGTTAAAAATACCTTGGGCAAGAGCACGCTCTTTAATGGGAAACCATTCAGCATTGGCCTTGGTTGCACCGGGCCAGTTACCGGCTTCACCGATACCAAGAATGGCTCTAAACACGGCAAATGACATTGCCGTTGCCGCGATGGCATGTAATGCAATTGACACCGACCACACCACAATTGACAGTAAAAAGCCTAAACGCGTACCAATGGCATCAAATATTTTACCAAACAGCGATTGGCCAATGGCGTAGGAGATCATAAACACAGTGATAATATTGGCATAATCACTTTTGTCTAAGCCTAAATCTTCGGCAATGCCCGGCCACATAATGGCCAGGGCGGAGCGGTCGATATAGTTAATTACGGTGGCTAGGGCAACTAAGCTGACCACAAGCCAACGTAAATGGTTTAGTTTAAACGGGCTGTTTTTCATGATAAGTCCTCAACAAAGTCTTCACGCGGCGGACTAAAGGTATCAATTAAAATGCCGCCGGTTGGGCACACTGCACCGTGTTCAACATGAGGTGGTATAAAGAAACTGTCACCGGCATGAAGTATTTGAATCACACCGTCCACATTGACATGAAACTCGCCTTCAACAACATACGATACTTGAGAGTGGCGATGAGCATGCACATAACCTTCTGCACCTTTATCAAACCAAATCTTTACTGCCATTAGTTCGTGGTTATAACCCAGCATTTGACGCTTTAATCCGCCGCCAATGTCTTGTATTTCTGTTTTATCGCCAAAGCCAAAATGTTGATTCTGTTTCATTGTGTGTTGCTCCTAATTTTGTTTTAAATTTTTGCTTAATTAAATGAGCCAGTGTTGAGCGGCCCTAAAAGTTGGGCGCGACCATTAAACGGGTACTGCACACCATTAATGTTGATGACACTTTGGTTTTGTTCGGTTAATGCTTGCTCGAGATGGTTTATTGCCAATAAATATTGTTCACCATCGGTAAAACGGATGTGCACGGCGGATAGTTCTGCTTGTTGATGGTGAGTCAAGGCTGCAATGTTGCTGGTGGCGCCTAGAGTGAACTCTTTTGCTGGGTTGTATTTGCCATGTGGTTCTAGCACGCTGACAAAAGTGTGATCGCTGGCTTCAACCCGGTAAATAAACGCCGTTTGTTGGCGTAAGTTCATATTGGGATCATTTGCGCCTAACTGAGTAAACAACATTTGCTGATGTTTGCCAGTGTTAGTGCTGACTAACGTGCTATGGCTATAAAAACGACCATTGTCATTTAACCAGGTAACTCTTGCGAGTGAATCACGAGGTTGGTATTGGCTTAAGTTAGCGGTTGCTAACAACCATAAGTGTTGATAGCCATTATCGCTGCCCAGTGTAGACAGTTGTGTGAGTGATGCTTCTCGTTCAAAGTTGGTGTCAATCAATTGGCCTTGATAATGCACTGGTAAGTCGTATTGGTGCGACTGACTCGATGTTGCGCTGAGTATGTCGACAGCAATAACAGCTTCGCGCTGTGGAATATTAATCAGAGCAAAAGTTCGCTTAAAGGCGACATCATCGTAAGCACTGTCAATCGAGGCTGACGCAAGGGTTAAGTTTTGTTGTTGGTCGTAAAAATGGATTGTCGGATGATGTTTATTAGCTTGCTTTACCTTGCCATTAAAATGGCTTGTTTCATCGACAACTAACGTGTTGTGGGCAATCGTTTGCTTAGCCCAGCTGGTGTTTTCTGGTAAATACCCTCCGCCAGATTTAGCTTCTATATTCAAAAATCGAGCTGCACCATAGTCAGAGACAATTTCATTTCCTTGGTCGTAAAACTGCCAGGTGAGTTTATCAAAGTGCCCATGGCCCAAACCTTGTGCCGTGGCTTTGTAGACTAAGGCTTGGTCGGTTGGCTTACCATTACGCATGACCACAAGTGCGCCTTCATCGCCTTGTTTACCATCACGGTATAACTCAGAGTTAAAAGTAAAAGGTTGTTGCAGTTGCTGGTCTAATCCTTGTGCGACTTTAAGGCTATCACCGGTTAATAAAATGGTGTTTTGTTGTTTGGCTATATCGAGTAATGTTGGGTCGGCATTTAAGCCATACGCTATTGCAACACCATTGACTAATTCGATGGTGTCTATTCCTTTGCTTTTAATGGCATCGTTTAACGGGAACAACAATTTATTGTAGCTTAGCGCTGCTGTGGTATTTATCGCCTTAAGTATTATGCCGTCTCGATACTCAAAGATTTTACGTTGTGGTTCATTTTGTTCAATTGCTTTGGCAAAGGTAACAAACGGCATTAACGCATAGCGTTGATAATAAGGCCCTTCGTTATAATAACCATCAGGTGAAAACAACTCGTCTAGCTGGCGCATAAAGCCGCCTTTTTTAGCGAGGTCAAGGTCATATAAAGCACGCTCAACCCACAAGGGCTTGTTAAGTACGTAACCTGTCATGCCTACGGCTGCAGTGGCCCAAGTGCCGTGGTTATGTACTTTATTGAAGGTGTGAGGCGACTGCTCTGATAAAAACAATGCTACGGGAATAATTGCCCCTGTTTCGATTGTATTACGCTCGGTTTGTGTCAATACAGGGTAAATAAAGTCGTAAGCCTGAATGGTATGCACTAACCAAACGGCTTCGTTAAGGCCTTGCCAAAACAGTTTGCCTGCGTTGCTGTTTTTGCGTTTAGGGTGCACAGGTAGTTCGGGGTAGAGCGCAGCGTATTGCAGCAGCATGTTTTTTACATATTCTGCATATTTTTTATCACCAGTAAGCTGATAAATAATGCCGGTGTCATACATTTGCTGATAATTGCGTTTGTGCTTTTCGTGGGTATAACCTCCACCGCCATCTTGAGGTAATGGCACTTCAATAGATTGATTTAGGCCAATATCAACCTGATTAAGCTTGGCCTTAAATGCATCTTGAAAAGCCCCTTGCTCGGTAATAGCCTGCTGCATGGCTGCGACGTCTTGTTGATTAATTACAAGGTTGGGATGGCTGGCTGCATTCGCCGGTAAATTGATGCCCAATAGAGCCAGTGCAATGCCAACCAATATGACGCCAAAGTAACGCAGCGTTCGGCCAATACTGGTTGTTGACTGCTGTTTTAGGACGTTTTTTTTCATCTTGTTTGCACTTCATTATTGTTGATGTTGGCAGTGTGCTTACCCGTGGTGACTAATTCGCTGACCTGTGGGAGTGCACTGTTGATGAGTTTATTGTTAGTGATATTTGTTTTGGGTTCGCCGACAGTATGTTCAACAACAATGGCTGCGCTGTCGCTAAAACTGTTGTGATCTATTTGGCTCACTTGCACGCCATGTAGTGTTATCAACGCGCCAGATAAATTATTTTTGCCCATGGCAACATCATTAAATTGGTTATGCTTAATTGAAACATGTGGGCCAAAGGTACTTTCATCTTTTCCACCGCGATATACAGAAGCGACGCTACCTTGTATATGTTCAAATTGGTTATGACTGAGTGTGAGGTATTCGGTGTTATAAATGCCTTTGTCGTCTGTTTCTTTATCTAGGCGAAAAAGATCACCTGATATGTGACTAAACAGGTTATGAGAGATATTTATTTCATCGGCAAATGCACGATTACCCGAGTCGAAAAAATGGAATTGATGGTGAGTATTGAGCTGCTCAACGATGCTGTTAAACATCTCAAAACGATAATTAGTTAACATCCCTGTTGAGCGAGTTCTAACAACACTGTTACCACTAGCATTGGGGCTGTTTATGCCGGTTATACGTAACCCGTCGAGTTGTAAATTACCGTTATTTTGAATTTCAAATAAGCTAGGGCGCTTAAAACTGATAATGGCTTGATGCTTATTTAGGGCTTTAAACGTAAGGGGTTTAGTGATGGCTAAGATGTTACTGACGTTATAATGGCCATTTTTTAGCAACAAGGTATCGCCCGGCTGAGCGCTTTGCACCGCAATGTCTAGCTCGCCTTCTTCTGAACTCACCGTGATGATATTGCCAGATTGAAACGCAACACTAAGTTCAGATTTTGGGTACCAACTTACGCCGGTATGTTGTTTTAATGTAGGCGTTAATTCTAGCGTTGCACCGTAATGGGTTAAGGCTGTATCGCTTGGGTAGAGTAAGCCATTAGCTGCCCGCGCAAGGGGAACCTGTCGAGAGTTAAGTCCTTTGGCGATAATTGGATTGATTTTGTTGAGGTTAATATTACTGAGGTTGTCTGTAAATGTTAATCCGTTGATATCGTCATGTACGGAAAAGGGGGCGGTTGAGTTGATAAATAGGTTTTGAGTCAGTGTGCTATCTTGAGGTGGGGCTGAGCGTTCGCTGTCACTGCCTGCTGCTAGCTCGATATGCTCTAGGTTGATAAAGCTATTGTGGTTAATATTGGCATTGACCACTTGATGGTAGCGATTGAGCGGCGAGTTAGGTACACCATTCATAATGGTCAATCCACTACCAAAGCGAGTGCCGGTTAATCCTTCAAGATAGTTGTTGGTGACGATTTGATCGCGATTAATAATCCTGATCCCACCAGTATGGTCAATGCCATTACCTAAAAACACATTACTGTCGATGATATTACCGTTGCCATGCCTTAAGGTTAATGTGCCACGAGACTGATAAAACAAATTGTTTTGTATTCGGTTTTTACCTGACTTAACCGAAATAATTTCAACTTCACCGTCGCAGCGGTCAAAAAAATTATTTTCGACCACGGTTAATGAGTCTGAAAGCGAGTGATGGCTGGTGCCTATTCTAATGGTTTCGCCGCCGTTAGAGCCTAAAATTGGGCGAGGGCCAAAATAGTTATGATCAATGCGATGTTGATTTTGTTGGTTATGTTTACCCTCAAGGCGAATGGCTAAAGTTACGCCTGCATTGCGTTTAGCCGTAAAATGATTGTGATCTAAGCGGTTGTGCCGGCCATACAAGCCAATCCAATTGTCTGACACTTGACGGTCTGGGTTATTGTAATTATCGATTACCACTTCGGTCACTCGTGAGTGGTTAGCGACTTGAGTATCGGTTTTTTTAAAGGAAATGACTTCATTACTAGGCGTAAAGCCGTGTTTAAATACCAAACCGGATACTGTTAAATACTCACCGGCTAACGTTAAATTGGATTGACCAGATAAAATCACTTTGCCTTTAGTTTGTGCGGTTAATTCGATTGGGGCTTCTGCGCTTCCTTTTGCGATAAAGTCGATTTCAAAATCTTGCCAAATACCATTTTTTAAGATGATTTTATCGCCTGGTTGCAAGTGTTTTAATGCTTGTTGGTATTGTGCTTGTGATGCCACTAAATGCTCTTGGGCATTCACCGAAAGAGATAAGGGAATAAACAGTAATAAGAGTAACCATTGAGTTAATAACCCATAATATAAGGGTGTTTTGTTATTAAATGGTTTCATATGCTCTCTCGAATCTCACTGTTTTTATGCCCACCACCGTAAACTTTATCGATAGGTAGCCTAGGTTAATCGTCACTGCTAAACAGCAATATTATTTGTGTTTACACCAAATCAATCAGTTACTTTGATGGCGATTAATTTGCTTCATAGGGGATGAAATGAAAGGCGGTTTAATGACGATATAAACGCGGAATATGAATCGACGGAATGGCTGAAATTATCACCATGAGTGCTTTTACAACGGATGTTGTTTTGTTGAATTTCACTTTAATCTCCCCAGATCAACGACTTCGCTTTTTTTCATTAGCAAGTCCATTTAAGGACTTGGCTAAAATTACGCTACGCTTGAGTAGAAACTAACCAATTAATGGCTTGTTGTCAATTAAATGGTTTTACCAATTTTGGTGGTTTAATGGTTTTCGTTATTACCAATGATTTGTGTGGGTATGACAATGTGCTATAATTGTAATAGTTTGATCTAATTAACATGTTAATTAATGGTTTGCTGCGATAGTAAATACCGATAAAATGTCAGCACTAAACCTGTAAATTGGTTTTACTTTTCGAAGGAAGGTATATGAAAAACCGTCGTTTATTTTGGCGAATAGTCGATACAATTGAAGCTTCTATTGCTAGTGGTGAGTATCCGGTCGGCAGCCGTTTACCGCCAGAGCGTGAATTAGCTGAAAAATTTGATGTTAGCCGTCCCACTATTCGTGAAGCGATTATTGCTTTAGAAGTACGTGAAAAAGTCGAGGTAAAAACCGGTTCTGGTGTGTATGTTGTTAATCATCAGTCGCAAACGGTGACTGCTAGCAAGGTTAATGCCTTTGAATTAACCCAGGCACGAGCTCTAGTTGAGGGCGAAATCGCGGCCTTGGCGGCAAAAACCATTACAACAGAAGAGCTTGAAAAACTTCATGGCACTTTAGTTATGATGAAAGACATGCAGAATGTTGAAGAAGCTGATGAGTTATTTCATCAAATTATTGCCTATTCAACCCGTAATGGCGCATTAATTAATTTGTTCGAAAACATGTGGTCATTGCGTTCATCGAGCAATGAAATCATTGAAGATTACAATATTGTTTGTAGTACTGACAATAATAAGACCCTGGCTGAGCACACCTCAATTTATGAGGCGCTGTCTGCCCATGACGCTGCTGAAGCTCGTTTAGCGATGCATCGACATTTTAATCGTTTAATCAATGTGTTATTTGACAAACTAGAGCAACAAGCATTAGAAGAAGTTCGCCGTAAAAACAGTGCGAACCGCGATTTATACTCGATTGAGAATTTGGTTAAAATTAAAAGTTAATTGCCTTTTATCAATGCTTAGCAACATAACGCGTCAATACCCAGTATTGGCGCGTTTTTATTTGCCTGACAAAAATCACCTTTTTAAATGCTCTAAACATTGTGGTTTAGCAGTCAAAAAAAGACCCCTTAGAAATGATCTAAGGGGCCGACTATCGGTATGAGACAGAGAAGCTCTACCTGTAAATATCGACATCCTTGTCGAACTTTGTCATTCATGAAACAGGTTTTGTCAGCTAAATGTCACTAATTGGGTGACTTTATAACTGTAAAATGGAACTAATAATGCGATTTTTGCTAGTTAGTTGCACTCGTTATAAAGTCGGGATGATGTCATTCAATGCCATCATCCAACATAAAACACATAACTTGTCGTAAATTAAGTTGATTGATAATAAGCCCTGGTTGTTTTTGTTGTCAACCAATATTAAGTTTTGGTCATACCAAATGTGCGGGTGGTGAAGGGGAGTAAATCGACAGAGAGCTAACCATTGGCCCAGATACAGTGCTGAGCCAATCGATTAGGGTGAGTTTAGAGGTTATCTCTTAGCCTGTAAGATGACAAACTTACCGTTAGAGGCAACCGTTGTGCAGTTGTTGAAAATACGTTTTATTTTGACATGGTATGCCAAGTGACGATTGCCCACTACGTGCAGTATGCCGCCTTTTTTTAGTCGTTTATAGGCATCGACAAACATTTGCCAGGCAATATGATCGGTAATGGCTTCACCTTGATGAAACGGTGGATTGCACAAGACAAGATCGGGAGTCACTTCTGACGGAAGGTGAGTTAAACAATCGTCCCAATAAAAATGCCCTTGTGGTGTGTCTTGCTCGGTATTGTCTAATGCATTGTTTTGCCAATTATGTTGTGCTGAGGCAATCGCCATGTCTGAATCGTCAACAAAATGCACTTGAGCTTGTGGATAACATTGTTTGGCATGTAGCCCTAAAACACCATTACCACAGCCTAAATCAACGATTTGCGTAAAGTCACCTTTTGGCATGTTGTCGAGCATAATCCGCGCGCCGATGTCTAATTTATTCGCGGCAAATACATTAGCCAAATTGCTGATATTAAGACCTAACTCGTCAATTTTCCAGTTTACCGCAGGGGCTATCTTACGCGCCTTACCGTCGCTAACACAGGTAATAACACGTGTTTTCTTCCAGGTGAGGCTAGCATTTGCGGGACCGAGATTTTTCACTATCAATGACAGTAACGCGGCATTAATGGATTTTGCTTTGGCACCTATTAGTATTTGGGTTCCTGGCGCAAGTCTGGTGGATAAGCGCGCCAGTTGTTGGGCAAAATAATGTAAGTTTTTAGGTAATTTCATCAACACCAGTTGAGTATGGTTATTGAGTATCTGGCGGCTATTTATAATGCTTAATGATTTAGGTACTAAGTGATTGTGCTGCAAATTATGTTGGCAGCCAAGTAAACTGGTTTTAGCATCAGTTTCTAGGGTAATAGGCCATTGTGGGTCTTGAGCCGCTAACGCACAGGTTAATGCGCCAAAGTTGTCGTTTAGGATTGCTGTTGGCACTACAGTTTGTTGTGCATCAATTAAGTGCTTAATTAAATGCTCATCGGCAGCATCCCATGCTTGTAAATTAGATGCTTGTTGAGTGGGATAACGAAATAGCTCAAGTTCAATGCCTTCACAAGCAAATTGGGTGGTCATGGGTGTGTTACCTAAATAGAAATTTTATGAATGTGTACCTAAATGAGTCTATTGCGGACGTTGTAACCCAATAGATAAGCGTATTATCTCAGATATCAGTAAACGGTGCGAGACATAGCGACGCGAGCAAAGATTGCTATTCATTAAGCGGTTGAGTAAATTGGCAATATCATAAACAGTTTCAAGGGATAATGATGAAAGGTGCTGGTGGAACATCAGGTGGTATAGGGCAGTTTTTTATTGGGTTGGTGATGATGTGTGGTGGGTTTTATATGCTACTTAACGCTATTAAAATCACCAGTTCATTTGGGCTCGGCAGCCATTTGTATCGCTTTGGTGGGTTCGGCCTAACCAGTGGTATGGTGATGATCCCGTTTATATTTGGGGTTGGGATGATGTTTTACAATGCTAAAAATCCGTTTGGTTGGCTGCTGACCTTTGGGTCACTGGTTGCGCTTATTTTTGGGGTGATAAGTTCGATTAACTTTCGCTTTTCTTACATGAGCGCTTTCGATTTAATCGTAATTTTAGTGTTAAGCATTGGTGGCTTAGGTTTGTTTTTACGCTCACTAAAAGCTATCGATAACCGTTATCCTGATGCTTAAACAAGTATCTAGCAGCCGCTTGTTTGAACATCAATAACTGGCCGTGCTGTGGTCGATGTGGCTTGCCTATAGCGTAAATAACATTGCGCAACGCCTGCATCTTCATCTATTACGCCATGCCAATAAATCCAGGCACCATCATATACGCTGGGGCGCTTTTTCCAGTCTTTGTCTGGAATATTCATTAATAGGTCTATCCCTGCTGCCGTGCCGTCTGGGTAACCATAAGCAAGTACGACATCAACGCCATCAATATCAAGTGTTGTGGTTTCGAGTCTTTCAACGCCGGCAATCGCAGCTTTTGAATACGTTAATGTGGCAGCCGATTGCATCGCGCTTTCCATGCCAACCATTGTTGAGACAATTGCATCTTTACGTAAATTGATAAAGCGGCTGTTTGCCACAATGGCAAGTATTGCCAAAATAATGATCACCACGACGAGTTCAATTAAGGTGAAGCCCCGTGATTGTTTAGAGTTTAAAATATGTGATTTTTTCATGGGATATTTTTATTATTATTTATTGGTTCATTAAAGTGTTAAATCAGCGATCATTGATCTACTTGATGTCGTTTTGTTGTTATTATCGGTTTATCTTAGATTTGTTTGTTGGTTAATACTGTGACGAATTCAACGACTGCAACAGCTTCTTCTAAAAGCGCTACTACACCTTACCGCGTTTTACCCTGGATTTTACAGTTTTTATCACCTTATAAAATTAAGGTGGTTGCCGCAATTGTGTTTTTGTTTATTGGCTCATTGGCGTGGTTGTCGTTAGGGCAAGGCGTAAAACTGATGGTCGATGAAGGGTTTATTGCAGACAACGCCAGTCGATTAAATGAAATTATATGGCTTATTATCGGAATTACTGCAATCAGTGGTACTGCGGTGTTTTGTCGTTTTTATTTGATGACTTGGCTTGGCGAGCGTGTCAGTGCAGATATTCGCTTGCAAGTTTATCAGCACTTATTGTCGTTATCGCCAGGCTTTTTTGCCACTCAACGAACGGGTGAGGTCATTTCGAGATTTACTGCCGACAGTACCCTGATCCAGAGCGTGGTGGGTTCGAGTTTGTCGATGGCATTGAGATCGGTTGTCACGGTGGCTGGTGGCATAGTGATGATGGGCTTTACCAGTGTAAAACTGACTTTGTTGGTGTTGTTAGCGGTGCCTTTAGTGCTGGGGCCTGTGAGCTTTTTTGGTAGTAAAGTTAGGGTGTTATCGCGTAAAAGCCAAGATAGGGTGGGTGATTTAGGCGCCTACATCGATGAAACCTTACATGAAATCCACACTGTTCAGGCCTACACGCATGAGGCGAAAGACCGTCAACTATTTACTGATCGTGTCGAAGCCGTTATGCATGTTGCTAAGGGGCGGATTAAGTATAGAGCCTTGCTTATTTCGACAGTGATGTTTTTAAGTATTGCTGCCATCGCTTTTGTCACTTGGGTGGGCGCTCAAGATGTAATGAGCGGCAATATTACTGGTGGAGAGTTATCTGCATTTATGTTTTATGCGGTGATGGTGGCTGGCGCAGTGGCAACCATCAGTGAGGTCTTTAGTGAGATCCAGCGTGCATCTGGCGCTGCGGAGCGTTTACTTGAGTTAGTGAATACGCCGATTGATATTCCCCAGCAAGCATTACCGCAACAATTACCGACACCCGTAATGGGTCAGTTAGATTTTAATCAAGTCGTGTTTGCGTATCCATCTGATATTAATCAAGAGGTGATAAAACAGTTATCAATGCGGATTCAACCTGGGGAGCGAGTTGCGCTCGTTGGACCTAGCGGCGCGGGTAAAAGTACCTTGTTTGAGTTAATGATGCGTTTTTATCAACCTAAATCTGGGCAGATATTATTAGATGGTATTGATATTTCAACACTGTCGCTAGCGGCGTTGCGACAGCAGTATGCACTCGTGCCTCAAGAGTCGGTGATATTTGCAATGAATGTATTCGAAAACGTGCGTTATGGGCGTTTAGATGCCACTGACGATGAAGTGATTCAAGCCTGTATTGCAGCGAAAGCAGATGAGTTTATTACTGAGTTTAACGAGGGCTATTTAACCTATTTGGGCGAGCGTGGTGTACGTTTGTCTGGCGGCCAAAAACAACGTATTGCCATTGCCAGAGCTATATTAGCTAACAGACCTTTACTATTACTTGATGAGGCAACCAGTGCCTTAGATGCGGTGAGTGAAGTGAAAGTGAAACAAGCTTTGGATACATTGATGGCCTCACGCACTACTGTCATTATTGCTCATCGTTTGGCGACAGTGATTAACGTGGATCGTATTTTTGTTATGGATAAGGGCCAATTAGTTGCTAGCGGTACCCATAGTGAATTAATGCACAGCAATACATTATATCGCGAGTTTGCCAATCTGCAGTTATTGATGGATTCAGAGCCAGCATAGGTGAAAAACAAAGGGTCTAAAGCTGATAAAAAAAGATGCCGAAGCATCTTTTTTATTAGTGGTAGTGTGATTATTATCCCTAGTTCAGGTTATTTGCGCAGTTCCCTGCGTAAAATTTTACCTACCGTACTTTTCGGTAATTGGTCGGTAAACTCAATTATTCGCGGTACTTTGTACGCGGTTAATTGGCTGCGACAATAGTCATCAATAATTTTTTTCGTTGCTTCGATATTATCCGGTTGCTGCTTTAAAACAATCACAGCTTTAACGGCTTCGCCTGTGCGTTCATTTTCAACGCCGACCACGGCGCATTCAAGTACCAGCTCATTGGTTGATAAGACATCTTCAACTTCATTCGGATAAACGTTAAAACCAGACACAATAATCATGTCTTTTTTACGATCAACAATGGTGTGATAACCATCTTCACTGGCAATACCAATATCGCCGGTTTTAAAGAAACCATCTCGGGTCATGACTTTGGCGGTTTCTTCGGGTTTATTCCAATAACCTTGCATTACTTGAGGTCCACGAACGGCTAACTCCCCAGCTTGCCCTGTCGCCACTTCATTGTCTTCCATATCCAGCACTCTCACTTCAGTCGCTAATACGGGCTTTCCAATAGTGCCGAGGCGTTGGTGTCCTGGAGCATTTAAGCTTACAACGGGCGAGGTTTCAGATAAGCCATAGCCTTCAGAAATCATGCAACCTGTGGTTTGTTGCCATAAATTTGCCGCGGCGCTAGTCAATGCAGTTCCGCCTGAAATAGTAATGGTCATCTTACTGAAATCTAGTGCTTTAAATTCTGGTTGATGACATAAACCCACAAATAAGGTGTTTAAACCTGCAAACCCGGTAAAAGGGTAGGTTTTCATTGTATTGATTAATCCTGCGATATCGCGTGGGTTAGGGATCAACACCGAGCAACTACCCGATTCAAAATACAGGACTAAATTCACCATAAATGCATAGATATGGTAAATAGGTAAAGGAGCTACAAATACGTCATGCCCCGGATTCATAGTGCTTGCAATACGTGATTTTACTTGGCCTGAGTTAGCTAAAAGGTTGCCATGATTGAGCATGGCACCTTTTGATAAACCCGTTGTGCCGCCTGTGTATTGTAAGGCAATTAAATCATCATGGGTTGGCTTAACAGCCTGGTAAGGATGTTTTGCCCCCTCGGTTAATACATCTAAAAATGTCACTTTTGCAAACGGTGTGTCGGGCTGAGGTTGCGGCTGGATAAGATCCATTGCATGTGTCGAAATAACCAGTTCAACAGGGGTGTTATTGACGACATTGGTGAGTGTTGGCAGCAGGTCTGATAGTACGATTAAGGCTTTTGCGCCTGAGTCGTTAAATTGATGGGTCAATTCTCGTTCGGTGTACATAGGGTTAGTATTAACTAACACCATACCTGCGCGAATTATGCCATAAGCTGCGATAACAAACTGCGTAATATTAGGCAGTTGAAGTGCTACTCTATCCCCAGGTTGTAAAGTAGTGCAATGTTGCAAGTAGGCTGCAAAATGACGTGAATCGCGTTCTATTTCGCTAAATGTGGTGTCTTTCCCCAAGCATGCGTAAGCGGTGTTTTGCGCATATTTTTGACACGACTTTTCGATCAGGTCGACGATAGAAGTATATTGATGTAAATCGAGTGTTGAATCAGCATCATAAGGCATGCATACCCCCAGTAAATTTTGAGTTGTTATTGTAATAAAATCAAACGTCCGTTTAGATTGCATTACTAACCTACACTCCTCTAGGTTAATTGGCAAAGATTGTATTGAAATTGAAAATATCTTCTGTTTACCGTTGTTTAAAATCATTACCATTCATTTTATGTGTAAACCTGCCTTTACAATGGTTTTTTTAAGCCATTTTTACGACTAAATTGGTATATTTCAAAAAAAATCACCTGTGATCTATATCACAAATAAATCATAGGTTTATATGGTTAATTACCAAATTGTTATTTAGATATCGCTGATTTTGTTTTAGAAAGTGTTAGCAATTGTGTTTTTATTGTTATAAAAATGTAAATTGATGGGGTAATTTCACACAATAAAGGGTTGGATTTAGGACTGAATCACCTAAAAACCACTCGACACACTAAAACAATAAGTCGTTGGGAAGATAATAATGATGCAATCAAAAAAGACTAAATTTGGTTTTAGCTCATTGAGCTTAGCCATATCATTCGCGCTTGCCGGTACCGTTGTTAGCAGCCAAGCTTTCGCTGCTGATGAAGAAACTGCGGTCAAGGAAAATGTTGAAAAAATCGCAGTTGTAGGTTCTCGCGCAGCACCACGCTCGATTGGTGACTCGCCTGTACCAGTAGACATCATCAGTAGCGACGACCTTAAAAAGAACGGCTCCACCGACATGATCGACATGTTGGTGACTTCTGTACCTTCTTTTAACTCTCGCGCTCAACCAATTAGTGATGCGGCGACGCTTGTTCGTCCTGTTAACCTACGTGGTTTGCCATCAGACAGTACGCTGATTTTGGTTAACGGTAAACGTCGTCACCGAGCATCGGTTATTGCGTTCCAGGGGGGCGGCATTAACGATGGCGCTCAAGGCCCTGACATTTCAGTTATTCCTGGCGTGGCATTAAAGCAAGTTGAAGTCTTACGAGACGGTGCGGCTGCGCAGTATGGCTCGGATGCGATTGCAGGGGTAATGAACTTTGTATTAAAAGATGCCTCAGAAGGCGGTTCGATTACCGTGAGTCAAGGCGAGTATTACGAAGGTGACGGCGCAGCAACAACGATTGACGGTAATATTGGTTTACCGCTAACAGATGATGGTTTTATTAACATCAGCGCGCAATATAAAACTGCCGATGCAACCAGTCGCAGTGTGCAGCGTCCAGATGCTGCTGCAATTGCCAATGGTGACGATTTAACGGAGGGTAACGAGTTTATTCAAGACCCTGCGCAAACTTGGGGTAACCCAGAAATTAAAGATGATTTTACCGTATTCGTAAACTCAGGTTTTGATATTAATGATAATACGCATTTATACGCTTTTGGTAACGTATCTTCGCGTAAAGCAACAGGTGGTTTTTATTATCGTAATCCACACAATCGTGGCAATGTTTATTCGGTTGATGGTGGCGAAACATTATTAGTCGGTGATGTTGGGTTAGCTGAAAACGGTGTGGCGTCGTGCTCTTGGGTGGGTAATGTACCTGCTAACGTCGGTAACGTGCTTGATACTCCTGAATACCAAGCCATGGTAGCCGATCCAAATTGTTTCTCAATGAACCAAATTCGTCCAGGTGGGTATACACCTCAATTTACCGGTAAAATTGAAGACATGTCTTTCTTTGCGGGTATTAAAGGTGAGTTAGGCCACTGGATGTATGATGCCAGTGCCGGTACTGGTAGCAACAAAGCCAGTTTTGGTTTAAAAAACTCACTTAACCCATCTATGGGGTTAGATACACCAACTGACTTTGACACCGGTTCGTACGAACAAGTTGAAACGACGGTTAACGTCGATTTTAGTCGTTACATTACTATCGGTAGTTTAGAAGACATTAGCTTTGCGACTGGTTTTGAATGGCGTGAAGAGTCATTCGAGATTGGCCAAGGTGAAGAAGCGTCTTGGATTGCAGGCCCTTATGCTAGCCAAGAATTCAATATTGGTTCACACGGGTTTAAAGGTTTTGGTCCTGAATCTGCTGGCAAAAATGACCGTAGTAATATTGGCGTTTATGCCGATGTAGAAGCGCACTTAACTGATGATTTATTGGTTGGCTTAGCATTACGCTACGAAGACTTTTCAACCTTTGGTGACACGTTAAATTACAAGTTAACGGCACAGTACATTGCAACTGATGAATTATCATTCCGTGCTTCGCACAGTACCGGTTTCCGTGCACCGACAGTCGGCCAAGAAAACGTGGTGAATACCCAAACATCCATTATTGAAGGTGATTTGATTCAAACCTTTATTGCCCCACCCACGAATCCACTGTCAGCATTTTATGGCGGTAAAACGTTAGAGCCTGAAGAGTCGGTGAGTTATGCTGCAGGTTTTGTGTATGAATATGAAAACCTTTTCTTAACCGTTGATTACTACAACATTGAAGTCACAGGTCGTATTGCTCAGTCTAGCCAAATAGCTGTAGAAGAAAGTGACTATGATGCACTAAGAGCTGCTGGTGTTGAGTTCCCTGAGTTAATTTCTGCGGTAACTTATTACACCAACGACTTTGATACCACTACTCAAGGTATTGATATTGTGGGTTCTTACAGCATGGATCTGTTTTCTGGTGATGCTAAGTTCAGCTTAGCGTACGGCTGGACAGACACTAAAGTTGATAAGTTTGACGAAGCGACAACGGATTTAGGGAAAGTGCGTCGTTTAGAAGATGGTATCCCTGCACATCGTGCAACCTTAACCTGGGCACAAAGCTGGGATGACTTAAGTATGTCTGTGCGTGGTAATTACTTTGGTGAATACTATGCAACTCATGCGGATGATACATCTGATTGGGGTTCTGAAACCGCTGATGCTGCTGTGACAATTGACCTTGAAGTGAGTTATGCGGTTATGGATAACCTTACGCTATCTGTAGGTGCTAACAACATCTTCGATCAAGAAGCGCAAAAGCTTAAAGATGGTACTCTAGGTGTGTTAGGTGCGGTGTACTACGAAAGTGGTCCTTTTGATTACAACGGTGGCTACTACTACGGCCGTGTAAACTATCGCTTCTAAACTTTAAGATATGTTAACCGTGCTTGCGGTTACTTTTAATAAAAAAGACTGCCTTGGCAGTCTTTTTTATTTTGTGTTCAATTGTGGGGGCTGGGCTAGCGACAAAGCATAGTGTATGTCGTCAATCATCAATACTTTAGGGAGTTCAATACCGTCTGGGTAAACGGAGCTATATACTTTATTAAAGGGGGTTCCGGCTACGGATTGTTGCCCCATGTATTGCTCGATTACTGTATCGGGTTGGGTCCAGTCACCTTGCATAAGGATAATGTTAGCTTGATCTAATTGATTGACCACTTGTTCTCGGTGTAACACATTCGCTTTATTCGTTTGGCATGGCACGCACCAGTCGGCGGTAATATCCACGAATACGATTTTCCCTTGCGACACATATTGGGCAATTGTGTCTGGTTGCAGTGGTTGCCAACGTAGCGCTTGATAAGCCAGATAATCTTCGCCTTTATTGATAAATGCAAGCACGCCAGCAAAACAAATACCCATTATAATTAACATTACAATGACTAAGGTTGGGATTGATTTCCCTTTGATTTTAGCCAAGGTGAGTCCCGCGACTGCTGCAAAAATAATCCCTAACAATATCATCATCATTGTTGTCATGGTTTTCTCTGTTATTGCTTTATCAAATACAAAAGTGGCGTTACATTAGCAGCACACGCTTAATTGGTTGTTAAAAATAAAATAGAGGTGTTATGACGTTTAGTGCTTGGTTAGGATTATTAGCCATTTGTTGTTTGGGAGCGATGTCGCCAGGGCCGAGCTTAGCAATGGTAGTAAGGCATACTTTGAGTGGTGGTCGTTTACATGGCGTGGTGTGTGCCTGGGCGCACTCGATTGGTATCGGTGTATATGCGTTAGTGACATTGCTTGGATTAGCAGCAGTACTTAAAGCCTCGCCAATGATTTTTAATGCCATTGCTGTAGTGGGCGCGCTGTATTTGGCCTGGATAGGGATTCAGTCATTGCGTTCTAAAGGGGGAATGCAGCAAAAATTAGCCGCGGGTAAGCCGAGCCGTTTGTGGGAGGCTGCACGTGATGGCATTGCGATTTCATTATTCAACCCTAAAATTTTATTGTTTTTTTTAGCATTATTTAGCCAGTTTGTACTTGCGGCACAAACCACTGTGGGTCAGGGGTTAATTGTTTTTACTCCGTTAGTGGTTGACGGCCTTTGGTACACCATCATCGCATTTGTATTATCACATGCATCAGTGTTACCTAGGCTGCGTGAAAAGTCGCAATTAATTGACCGTTTGTCTGGCGTGGTGCTGATTTTACTGGCGATGAGAGTAATTTATTCTTTGCTTTAACGCGTGTTAGAAACAAAAAAACCATCATAAGATGGTTTTTAGCTTTGCTATAAACAGCGAGTGTTACTCTCCGTTAAATACCTGTACGCCGTCATCTGCAGGCTTTTGTGCTGGTACAGGAGGGTGGGCAATATGGTCATCAAGGTTTTCATTGAGCATGGCTTTAAATTCGTTAGAAAACCATTCTAAAGCATTGTCTTTTTCTGCTGCTAAGTCAGTTGACTTAATCGCGGCTTCAAACGCATTAAAGCGTGCTGATGCAAATCTCATCGCGGTACCGACTTTGCCAATATCATTTTCTTGTTGGCTTAATTGATTGGCAAGAGCAATAAATTGGTCAGCTATTTGATACATGGTGAGTTCAGTTTTTTCTTCAGACATCATATCCACTTTTGGTGAGTTAGTTTCTATCGAGTGTAACGATTTCTATTTAAAATATCAGGTAAAAAAATTAACGAATGAGATCTTAATCGACAGAACACTTGCACATGTCATCTCAAATAAACAGCAATGCTTTATTTGCATACTCGTGTTTGCCGACCTGTCATGGCATCATATTTATCCGTTTATATTATGTGTTAGAGAGAATGCGATGCTAAACAGTTGGCAGGCCTTGCTAGAACAACAAGCTAATCAACCTTATTATCAACAGCTGCAACAGTTTATTGCTTCACAACGTTCTGAAGGTAAAGTGATCTACCCCCCCAGTGACGAAGTGTTTACTGCATTTGATTTAACCCCGTTAAACGAGGTGAGAGTGGTGATACTAGGACAAGATCCTTATCATGGCCCTAATCAAGCGCATGGACTGTCTTTTTCGGTTAAAAAGGGGATAAAGCCTCCGCCGTCATTAGCCAATATGTATAAAGAGCTTTGCAATGATATTGACGGTTTTACGTTGCCAGAACATGGCGAGTTAACAAAATGGGCAAAGCAGGGTGTATTGCTGTTAAACACGGTATTAACGGTAGAGCAAGGGGCGGCGCATTCTCATGCAAAAATGGGGTGGGAAACCTTTACCGATGAAGTATTAAAGCTATTAAATGCCCAAACTAGGCCAATTATTTTTGTATTTTGGGGAAATCATGCAATTAAAAAAGGTCGATTAATTACGGCACCGCAGCATGAGGTATTAACAGGGCCCCACCCGTCGCCATTATCGGCATATCGCGGTTTTTTTGGGTGTCAGCATTTTTCTAAAATTAACAAAATGTTACTTAGCAGAAATGAAAAGGTCATCGATTGGCAAGTGTAGTCACTTAGGCGCATTTAACTCCAGTTAAATGCGCCATGGCGATTAATTATTACGGTTTACTGATAAGTGAGCTAAAGAAATCAACGCTTGCTTATAATCACTGTCAGCAAACACGGCTAGTGCATCAATGGCTTTTTGTGCTTCTGATTGTGCTTTTTTTTCGGTGTAAGTTAACGCGCCAGATTCATCTAATGCTGTTAAAATCTCATCGATAGCTTTAGTGCCATCGCTTTGTTCAATGGCTTCTCGGATGAGCTTTTTAGCGGCATCTGAACCATGTTCCATAGCATAGATTAACGGTAGTGTCGGTTTTCCTTCAGCCAAATCATCACCAATATTTTTGCCTAATTCATCGGCGTTGGCGGTGTAATCGAGTAAGTCGTCTGTGAGCTGAAATGCGGTGCCCAAAAACTTGCCATAATCGCCAAGGGCTTGTTCTTGCTCTGGAGTCACATTGGCGAGCACACCTGCAAGTTGAGTGGCGGCTTCGAATAACTTGGCTGTTTTACAGTAAATCACCCGCATATAGTTTTCTTCGCTGGTATTAGGGTCATTACAGTTCATTAACTGCAGAACTTCACCTTCAGCAAGAATATTGGTGGTATGCGCAAGCACTTTGAGCACTTTCATGCTGTCGAGCTCGGTCATCATTTGAAATGAGCGGGTATACAGGAAGTCTCCTACCAACACACTGGCACTATTACCAAATAATGCATTGGCGGTTTCGCGGCCACGGCGTAAGGTAGATTCATCAACAACATCGTCATGTAACAAAGATGCTGTGTGAATAAATTCGATAATAGCCGCAAGTTTAAGGTGTTGATCGCCTTGATAATCGACGACCTTCGCCGCCAATACTGATAATAACGGACGTAAACGCTTACCGCCGCCATTGATGATGTAAAAACCGAGTTGGTTAATTAAGGCTACATCAGATTCAAGTTGTTTATATATCAGCTGATTGACTGCTTGCATATCAGTGTCAGCCAGTTGACGAATGGCGTTTAAATCCATAATAGTCTCTGGTTGTTGGGGAACAGAGTTTGCACCCTTAATAAGTCATATCGAATTTGAGCGCACATCTTACAGGATATGGCCACTATTTTTCAAAGTATCTATTCTACTAAGCTTGTGTTACATCACGCATATTGCGAATTTGGTTACTTTATTTAAGTTAGCAATGCTGCAAAATGAGGTTAAAACATGCATTAAGACGTTTGTTTTTACGCAAGCTTCTTACGCAACATATATTAGCTAATTTTTAGGTAAGGCACATTAGCTATTAATGAATAGTGTGCGGTTATGTCGTCTTTTTTATTTGAATGCGAATTAGGGCTTGCCTGATGCTAAATCTTCGCGTAGAATCCGCGCCCATTGTCATTAAAAGTTTTTTAGCACCTAGTCTCGTCAATAATATGAGTTAGCGTGTTAGTCATTTGGAGTAAAATAGCTATGTACGCTGTTTTTCAAAGTGGCGGAAAGCAACACCGTGTTGCTGAAGGTCATACAGTTCGTTTAGAAAAATTAGAAGTTGCTACTGGTGAAACCGTAGAATTCGATCAAGTTTTATTGATTGCTGATGGTGAAACAGTACATGTTGGTGCTCCTTTAGTTGCTGGCGGTAAAGTCGTAGCTGAAGTAGTAAGCCACGGTCGCGGCGAAAAGGTAACTATCGTTAAGTTCCGTCGTCGTAAGCACCACGACAAGAAGATGGGCCACCGTCAGTGGTTCACTGAAGTTAAAATCACTGCGATTAACGCATAATTTAGGAGTCTAACTCATGGCACATAAAAAAGCTGGCGGTTCTACTCGTAACGGCCGCGATTCAGAAAGTAAACGTCTTGGTGTTAAGCGCTTTGGCGGTGAATCAGTTCTAGCTGGTAACATTATCGTTCGTCAACGTGGTACTAAATTCCACGCTGGTATTAATGTAGGTGTTGGTCGTGACCACACACTATTTGCATTAACAGACGGTAAAGTGAAGTTTGAAGTTAAAGGTCCTAATAACCGTAAGTTTATTAGCATCGAAGCTTAATTCTTTACAAAGCTAGATCTCGAAAGCCCTGCCTATGGTGGGGCTTTTGTGTTTTTTATATCATTAAATTTCCGTGGGAAGTTTGATGATTTTAGTTTATATGCAGTAGGCGATATCGTGATGAATGCTATCTTCAGCGCTTTTCTGCAAATCCCAGTGATTTGGGGTTATAATTACAGAATAAGTGGCGTCAGGAGTCAGTATGAAGTTTGTTGATGAAGCGAATATTCGCGTAGAAGCAGGTGACGGCGGAAGCGGTTGCGTGAGTTTTAGACGCGAAAAATATGTTCCAGATGGTGGTCCAGATGGTGGTGATGGTGGCGATGGCGGCAGTGTTTATCTGCAAGCTAACGAAAACTTAAACACCCTAATCGATTACCGTTTTACTCGTTTCCATATGGCTGAACGAGGATCAAATGGCCGTGGACGTGACTGTACAGGTCATGGCGGTGCTGATTTGGTTCTTCAAGTACCCGTAGGTACTCGTGCTATCGATCAAGAAACTGAAGAATCATTAGGCGATTTAACTACGCATGGACAAAAACTGCTTGTGGCTAAAGGCGGTTTCCACGGCTTAGGCAATACACGCTTTAAAAGCAGCACTAACCGTGCCCCGCGTCAAAAGACACTTGGCACGCCAGGTGAAGTTCGCGCGCTTAAGCTTGAGCTGTTGTTGCTAGCAGACGTTGGTTTACTCGGTATGCCAAATGCGGGTAAATCGACCTTTATTCGTGCGGTTTCACGTGCGACACCAAAAGTGGCTGACTATCCGTTTACTACGCTAGTGCCTAACTTGGGGGTTGTTAATCCTCGTCCCGGTCAAAGTTTTGTTATTGCTGATATCCCTGGGCTGATTGAAGGTGCCGCTGAAGGTGCTGGTTTAGGTATTCGCTTCTTAAAGCATCTTGAGCGTTGTCGTATGTTGTTGCACATTATTGATATCGAGCCTATTGATGGCAGCGATCCTGTGCACTCTGCACGCGCAATTGTGGGCGAGCTTGAAAAATATTCACCTAAGTTGGCCTCTAAGCCACGTTGGTTAGTGTTTAACAAGACCGATTTATTACTTGAAGAAGAACTTCAAGAGAAAATCGACCACATTGTGAAAGAGTTAGATTGGCAAGGTGATGTTTACACTATGTCAGCATACAACCGCACAGGAACTGAAGAGTTAAGTATTAAGATGCTTGATTACATCAGTAGTATTCCGGTGGTTGAAGAGTTATTGCCAGAAGACAAAGATGTTGAGTTTAAGTGGGATAATTATCACCAAGGTGCAGATGATTCAGTTAATGAAGATTATGATGATGACTTTGATGATGATTTCGACGATGATGATTACGATGTAGAAGTCATCTACCAACGTTAATTTGCTCATTTGAGGATATCGTGTACGCAGATAGCCAAAATGATATAACCCGTCTTGTAGTTCGCTGTGCGCAATTACTGTTGGCCTATGGTGCTGAGTCTGATCTCGTTGAAGAGATCAGTCAGCGTCTTGGTAAGGCTCTCGGGCTTGCCAGTATTGAATTATCAATCTCTTCCAATGCTCTGGTACTCACGAGTCTTGTTCATGGGCGTTGTATTACGACGACGAGACGCATTCGTGCTCATGGCATTAATATGATGGTCATATGTGAGTTACAGCGTATTTGTTTACTGACCGAAAAGGGCATTTATGGTGCCAATGAAGTCAGACGACGCCTAGCCCATATCAAACCTAAATCTTACCCAGCAATTGCTGTTATACCCATGATTGGCTTGTCTTGTGCCAGCTTTTGTCACTTATTTGATGGTGACTTAATTGCCTGTATCATTACTTTTTTTGCCTCTGCAATTGGTATGATGGTGCGTTTATTTTTAGCATCACGTCACTTTAATTTATTAGTTAATTTTTCGCTTACCGCGTTTGTTATCACCGCCGTAGCTCAAGTGGGGTATTTGTGGCCTATCACTCAAACGCCGCAAGCCGCGATGGCGGCGAGTGTGCTCATGCTAGTGCCTGGCTTCCCGTTGATTAATGCCATTTCTGATATGGTTAAAGGCCATATGAATGTGGGCATATCACGTTGGGGGCATGCAACCCTTCTGACTCTAGCATCGGTGATTGGCATTACCATTGCGATGCAAATGGGTGGTATTTTTTAAATGTTATCTTTTTTAAATTTACTGCTCCATGATGCGTTTTTCTCGGCGATTCCCGCAGTGGGTTTTGCCATGGTATTTAACGTACCTAAACGTTATTTAGTTTATTGCGCAATTGCTGGTGCCATTGGTCATAGCTCGAGAACCATACTACTGCAATTTTCTATGCCAATTGAGTGGGCTACGTTTGTTGCTGCTGCCATCGTTGGACTTATCACTATTCGTTTTGCTAAGCGTCATTTAGCGCCACCATTGATGTATGCCGTTGCGGCTATTATTCCTATGGTGCCTGGAACTTACGCATTTAATACCGTGATTGCGCTGATTCAATTAACGGCTCAAAGCCAGGTGAGCCCAGAGCTTACTGCACAGGTGATTGTAAACGGCCTTAAAACGGTGTTTATACTTGGTGCTCTGGCTGTGGGGTTAGCATTACCAAGCCTGCTGTATTACCGTACCAGACCAATTATTTAGGTTGATCTACTGAGCTGAATGTTCCGTAAGCCAGTCTGTTCGTCTACTCCTCGAGATAATAAGGATTTAACTCAATGCGTATCGCAATGATTGCCGCTATGGCTAACAATAGAGTCATAGGTAAGGACAATAAAATGCCATGGCATTTACCGGAAGACTTACGCCATTTTAAGGCTATGACAGTTTCTAAGCCGGTGATCATGGGACGCAAAACTTATGAGTCCATTGGTCGACCTTTACCCGGGCGTCACAATATTGTGATTAGTCGTAATTCTCAGCTGACCATTGATGGTGTGACCTGTGTTACTGACTTTGATGCTGCACTCAAAGCCGCAGGCGATTGTGCTGAGGTTGTCGTTATTGGTGGCGGTCAACTTTACGAACAATTGCTGCCTCAAGCTGACGTATTGTACTTAACTATGATTGATTTAGATGTCGATGGCGATACGGTATTTCCTGCCTGGGATGACGGCTCGTGGAAATTAGAGAATTCAGAAACTTTAACAAACGACAAAGGTTTGCAATATAGCTTTAACACACTCGTGAAAAAATGTTAAATTGGTCACGTAAACCCTGAGAATAATGTATCTCTGCGGAGTGTAATGCTCTTCATGTACAAGCTATATAACAATAAATAGATAAAGGAGAGTCAGATGCGCCTATTGCCTGTGGCTATTGCGGCCCTGATTGCAGCATCTTCTGTGTCAGCCCCTGCTGTTGCCAATACAGAACAATTAGTAGCAAACATTTGTGACTATGTACAATCAGACGACAAAAACCGCTTACGTAAAAAGTTAAAAGAAAGTCGCGTTAAACTACGTAATGTTTATTCAAGCATTTCTTGTGATGGCAGCAGTTTATTGCGTACTGCCTACAATTCAAGTGCTAATGATGTCGGTGAGTTTATCGCAAAACGTATGCCATCGTCTGACTTAGCAGCCCCAGAGGCCGACGGCACAACCATTTTAGACTGGGCAGCGGCCAATGGTCATGATGGCGGTCCTATCACTGCAGCGATTAAAGACCGCGTTGGTGGCTAATCTTAATCAGACGATAAAGTGTTAACCGATATTGACCGGGTTAACTAAAAATACCGATAACATGTTATCGGTATTTTTTTATGTTTTTACGAGGAACAAAAAAGGCCTTAATGGGCCTTTTTGAGATGGGTTAAAGTGTTGGTGCTAGTTACACTTTAAACTCTCGTACAGAAGCTTGTAGCTCTTCTGCAAGCACTGCAACTTGATGGCTTGATTGTGCTGTTTGATCTGCACCTGTTGCGGTTTCTTCTGAAATCGACGCAATGTGTTCTAGTTTTTCAGAAACCTGCTGACTGACAATGTTTTGCTCTTGTGCAGCGTGGGCAATATGATTGCCTGAATCGTAAGCTCTATGCACTGATTGACTGATCGTTTCTAGGGCGACGTTAGCTTGTTCATTTTTTTCAACACAACTGTTTGCTTGGTTGCGACCGAGCTCCATGACGGCAACGGCTTCTTGAGTACCGACTTGTAATACTTCAATCATTTGCTGGATTTCGCTGGTTGAATGCTGAGTGCGTGATGCGAGGTTACGTACTTCGTCGGCGACGACGGCAAAGCCTCGTCCTTGTTCGCCAGCTCTTGCAGCTTCAATAGCTGCGTTAAGTGCTAACAGGTTGGTTTGGTCTGCAATACCACGAATAACATCTAATATAGAGCCAATTGAGGCGCTGTCTGAATGCACTTTGTTAATGACGATACCGGCTTTTGCGACTTCGTCAGCGAGGGCAAGAATCGTATTTTTACTCTCTTCGGCTAGTGATCGCATGTGCTGTGCTTCTTGGTCAGCCTGCTTGATTTCATTGAGGGCTTGATCCGCGCTCATTGAAACCTGCTGTGCGCTAGAACTCAATTCTGTTGTTGCTGTTGCTACTTGGTCAACTTGGCTTTTTTGCTCTTGGATACCAATCGTTGTTTGCGAGGTAATTGCAGATGTTTGTTCTGCTGCTGCGGCGAGTTGATTTGCCCTGTCAACAATACCCACAATAAGGCTGCGTAAGCTGTCGACCAAACGGTTACAGTTTTTGGCCAGCTCGGCAAATTCATCATGGCCAGTGTCATCTAACTTATGAGTTAAATCGCCAGAGGCTAGTACTGTTAAAGCTTGGTTCACTTTTTCTAAGGATTTGGTGAGCGGGGTTATAACGGCAATACTGACCACAATAGCGACCACAATGGCAAAAAGAACCACTCCGAGGGTTTTATAAAATGCCGAGTCAATAATACTTAGCGCTTCGTTACTGATATCACCTGCAAATGAGTCAATTGATTTGGCTAATACGGTCATTGTGGTATTAACGTCTTTTGCAGCGCTTTGGGTTTGAGCAAGTTGTTTGGTTGCGGCAAAGCTGTGGGTTAATTGTTGCTGCTTAAGGTTTAGAATGGAGTCATTACCTTTAAGCAAGGCAAACACTTTGGTGCTTTCTGTTGTTAAGTCTTCAAGGAGTGAGTCTTTGATCACACCGCTACCTTGACGATTAATGTAGTCAAGTTTGCCTGAGGCCTCACTAACCATATAATCCAACTCTTTGATGATTAGGTCATATTTATTTTGCTCAGTAGTAGCAACTAAATCATAAATGGTGGTAATGATATTAATAAAGGTGCCATCAACAAGGCTAGCAGAGGCGGCAAGACTGCGCTCTGTTGTATCTTCGCTAGTTTCAAGATCGATAATGTCGAGTAAGATTGATGAAGAATCATCAGCGGCATTTTCAAGGTCGCTGCGCATATCATTGAGCGTTTCTTGTAAACTTAATGCATCTTTGCGCTCATTAAGCATATTGTTTGCGCTTGCTTCATAAGCGTTATAACTTTGGGTTAATGCATTTAAGGGGGCTGTAAGTTGTGTTTGTTTACTGACTAAGTCGCTTAAGTTAGCTAAATCATTTTCGAAGCTATTATTGAGGTTAGATAGTTTTTTCTCAATAGTGGGGATATTTGATGAATGCGTACTGTAATAAGCCACTAACGCTTCAATTTGTTGGGTATTGAGGTTTTCATTTAATACACTGGTCGATTCAAGCGCAGGTAAGCTAATCGTTTTAAGGATCGTGGTACCGTCTTTAATGCTGTTGTTGCTCAGTAGGGTAACAACGCCTAAGAACACGATGAGTAGTGTGACGACAGAAAAGCCACCTATCACTCTAGTCGCTACGTTAATTTTCATACAATACTCCGATTATTATTATTTGATCCTGATTTTTTATATGTAGTGATAGAGATTGAATTTATTTTTGAACAATTGTTTCTCAGGCAAATGTAATAAATCCTATAGTTTACTATCGGCAAACTGCTACTTTAGTTTAACGTTAAATGACCCTTTTTTGGGTAATTATTTCATTCTTTTCGAGATGCCATAGTGTGAGGTGTTCACCCCAGCAACAGCCTGTGTCTAATGCCATAAAATGAGGATAAGGAGTTTGTCCCATTAGTGCAGCCCAATGGCCAAATACGAGTGTGTTTTGTGGGGCGCAGCGTGATGGAAACTCAAACCAGGGGGAGAGTTCAGGCGATGTTTGCTGTTGTGGTGGCGTTTTACATTTAAAATCAAGGCGACCATCTGAGTGCAAAAAGCGCATTCTAGTTAAGGCATTGATACAATAACGTAATCGATTAATGCCTTGCAACTCCGTTGACCACTGCTCTGAATCCTCGGTATACATCTGTGCAATGAGTGCCGTTAAGTAGTCATCTCTTTGCAAGGCAACGCTGACCTGCTTTGCTTCTTGTAGCAAGGTGGCAATATCCCATTGTGGTGGAACACCTGCATGCGTCATGATGATTTTGTGTTCGGGCAATGTACGAACTAATGGCTGTAGTCTAATCCAATCCGTTAATTGGTTTATATCAGGGGCGTTAAGTAATTCGCTAAGGTGATCTTGCGGGTGGGGGCGTTTTAATTTTCCATGAAGTGCCAATAAATGCAGATCATGATTGCCTAGCACCACTTGTGCAGCGTCTTGGAGTGACTTAAAAAAGCGCAGTGTGGCTAACGACTCTGGGCCGCGAGCAATTAAGTCTCCTACAGCCCAGAGTTGATCTTTTGAGGGATTAAAATCGACTTTTTGCAGTAATAAGGTTAATTCGTTAAAGCAGCCTTGAATATCGCCGACAAAATAATGAGCCATGGTTATTGTAATATTCCTGGTACCGCTAACCGAAATGTTGGAATGGTGGCTAGAAATCTCTCGCCTTTATCGTCTTCCATGCCATAAAAGCCCCGCATAAAGCCGACAGGCGTTTCCATTACGGTTCCGCTAGAGTATTGGTATGCGGTATTGGGGGTAATAGTTGGGGTTTCACCTACCACGCCAGGACCTTTGACTTCACTCTCTTTTCCGTTTGCATCAGTAATGATCCAATGACGGTCTTTTAAGGTTACATTTTTATCACCTAGATTAATGATAGTAATGGTATAGCTAAACAGGTATTTACTGTCAGCGACATCCGATTGTTGCTCTAGATATTGGGTGTCGATTTTTATTTTTATCGGTGATTCGACTTGGCTCATTCTATTTCCTGTCTTTAAAACAAAAGGGCATGCTCGAATTGGCATGCCCTTATTATTACTTTTTGTTGTCACACAGTAAATTCGCCATCGCGACATACTGCGGAACACTGATTTGTTCTGGCCGCATGCTGGAGTCGATGTTTAATGACGCAAAATCATCATCAGACAGCAAGGCTTTTAGATTATTTCGTAATGTTTTACGGCGCATACTAAACGCAGTAGAGCACAAATGACGTAATACATTCACGTCTTTACATGGCCAAGGTTTAACTTCATATGGCAATAAACGTACCACAGCTGAGTCCACTTTGGGTGGTGGAGTAAAGCAATGTGGTGGCACTTCAAGTACTGGCACAACTTGGCAGTAATATTGGGCCATGACAGTTAAACGGCCATAAGCTTTAGTGCCTGGGCTGGCAGACAGGCGTAATACCACTTCTTTTTGCAGCATAAAGTGCATAGTTTCAATTTGCTCAGCAAACTCAAACAAATGAAACATCAGCGGGGTTGAGATGTTGTAAGGTAAGTTACCAAACACTTTCATCTTTTTGCCAGGCTGTTGTAGCTTCATAAAGTCAAACTGTAACGCATCACCTTGGTGAATGGTCAGCTTATCTTTAAGAACCGGATGCACTTGCAAACGTTCCACCAAATCACGGTCTAATTCAACAACGGTTAAGTTGTCGATTGTGTCTGCTACAGGTTCAGTTAACGCACCAAGACCTGGACCAATTTCTACCATCACATGATCATTATCCGGTGCTATCGCGCCAACGATACTGCTGATAACCCCTTGGTCGGTGAGGAAGTTTTGTCCAAAACGTTTTCTGGCCGTGTGGCCTAAATGTACTTTATTGCTCATTAAAATGGGTTACTTACTTTTTGAGGCCAATTCGATGGCTTTGTTTAATGCACAGGTAAAACTGCCGCTATCCGCTTTGCCAGTGCCTGCAAGTTCAAGTGCAGTGCCATGATCGACAGAGGTACGGATATAAGGTAAACCTAAGGTGATATTGACCGACTTGCCAAATCCTAACGATTTAAGCACAGGTAATCCTTGGTCATGATACATCGCGAGCACCACGTCAGCTTGTTCAAGGTACTTAGGCTGGAATAGGGTATCTGCTGGCAGTGGGCCAACAATGTCCATTCCTTGCTCTCGTAACTCGTTAAGCGCGGGGATCATGGTATCAATTTCTTCACGACCTAAATGGCCATCTTCTCCTGCATGTGGGTTTAAGCCACACACATAAATTTTTGGTGAACCTAAACCAAACTTACTAACAAGTTCACGGTGTAAAATACTGATAATGTGATGCAGTCTGTCGCGTGTAATGGCTTTAGCGACATACGCCAATGGAATGTGGGTCGTCATTAAGGCGACTTGCAATCCTGGTGTGGCTAACATCATCACTACGTCGGCACAGTTTGCTTGTAAGGCAAAAAATTCGGTATGGCCACTAAAGGGAATACCGGCTTGATTGATTATGCCTTTGTGCACAGGGCCTGTAACAACAGCATCAAACTCATTAGACATGTTTTTTTCACCTGCATAACGCAAGGTGTCGACGACATAAGCGCTGTTGGCTTCATTTAGCACGCCGCACTCTGCAGGCTCTGCAAGTGCAAAAGGTGAAATCGTCAGTGTGCCCGCCGCTTGGGGCTGCGGTGGCTGGTTTGGGTTATAAGTTCTTAATTGTAACGGTACCCCGAGTCGTTTTGCCCGACTAATCAAAAGATCTGGATCGGCACAAACAACTAACTCAACAGGCCATGCCTGCTGAGCGAGTTTGATGACTAAGTCGGGACCGATGCCTGCTGGTTCACCCGGAGTAATGGCAATACGTTTAGTCATTGATCTTGTTTAACCTCGTTGCGTTTCTGGCTCAATAATTTCAATATAAGCTTCTGAGCGCATTTCATCCAACCAGTTTTGTAATTCTTCGTTAAATTTGCGACGGAAAATTAACTGGTGAGCACGATTGCTGTTGAGTTGATCGGTTGCGTCTGTTTTACGGCGCGACTCGAGTTGAACGATATGCCAACCATGACTAGTGCGGAACGGTTCGCTGTATTGGCCTTCGTTTAAGTTAGCCAATGCTTGTGTAAATTCAGGCACATAAATGCTAGGGTCTGCCCAGCCTAGTTCACCGCCTTTAGCGCCTGAACCTGGGTCTTCTGAATACTGTTTTGCAAGCTTAGCAAAGTCTGCTTCTCCGCTACGCACTTGCGTTAAGAAGCTTTCTAGCATCGCTTTAGCGCGTTCTTCCGATAAAATTGGCGATGGCTTTAATAGAATGTGGCGAGATTTAACTTCTGACACTTCTTGCGTTTGCAGACCACGCGTTTCGACAACTTTGATGATATGAAAACCAGAGCCTGACTTAATTGGGCCAATAATGTCGCCTTTTTTAGCACCATTAACCACTTCAGCAAACAAGGTTGGCATTTCATTAATGTTCATAAAGTCCCAAATACCACCTTCAAGGGCTTTAGGGCCTGATGACGCTGCAATAGCTGTGCTGCGGAAATCATCACCATCGTTAAGGCGCTTTAATACGATATCAGCACGACGACTTGAGTTTTCTAACTGTTCGCTGCTTGGGTTACTTGGAATTTCAATTAAGATGTGACCGATTTGAAACTCAACATCTTTTAAGCCTTGTTCTTCAATCAGTTTAACCAGGCCGCTAATTTCTTGTGGCGACACTTGAATACGACGTTGAACTTGAATACGTTGAATCTCACCTAGGGTGATTTCTTGGCGTAATTGCTCACGGTATTGACTAAAGCTGGTACCTTCGCTTTCGATTGTCTGTTGCATTTGTGCCACAGTCATATTTTGTTCTTTCGCGATATTTTGGATGGTTTGGTCTAATTGTAAATCACCGATTTGTAAACCAATACGCTTTGCCATTTGCATTTGTAAATGGGTTAAAATGAGGCGTTCAATCACCTGGGTGCGAAGCGCACTTTCAGAAGGCAGTGTTTGATTAGCCGCTTTTGCGTTAGCTTTTACAGTGACAATCATGTTTTTGATTTCACTTTCGAGAACAATACCATCATTAATTTGTACTGATACGCGGTCTAATTGCACTGGTGCTGCAACACTAGTATGGCTAATCGCCAGCGCAAGTAATGCAAAAATCATTTTTTTACTGTGTTTCATCCACAAAATCCTTGGCACATTCAATTCAATATAAACTGGCGATATATCGCCAAAATAAGGTTACTACTTCATACTCAACAGCATGTTTGTTGTTATTGGACTATGAGTTTATCGCTAGGTTCAGCAATCTATCACAAAAGAATGCTAATTCCTCATGTAAAGTGGCTTACGGTAGTTAAATAAGCCTTCGTTTAGCATGTCTGCGACACCTAATGGACCAGAACCGCCTAAACCTTTAATCACGAAGTTGAGGTATACACCGCTTTCAAACTTTTCACTGGTGCTGTCGATGTCTGTTAAATCATCGTCATAATTGGTTTTAATGCGGTAATGGTAACTTAAGCGAACCGCCCAGCAGCAAGACTCATATTGAACCCCTGTGTAGGTTTCAATGTTACGATCCTCATTTAGGTCGTAATAGTAGTTACCGACAAAATACAAGTCATCGCTGATTGGCCATGATGTTCGAAAACCAGCCTGTGAAATATCGACCTGGTCATTGGTGTTAGTGTTCAATAAATCAGGTACGTAACGATAACTTAACTGCAATAATTTGTCATTGCTTGGACGAAAATCTAAAGTCACTTCGTTCTTTTTGTTTTCGCCTGTTTCAGTGTCATGTTGCACTGAACCACTAATAAACCAATCATCATATAATTGGGCATCTAATTCAGCGGCTAACACTGACGTTGATGGTGAACTCTCTTCGTAAGTGTCATCAATACTCACTTTAGAGTCTTGCAAATACATAATTTGCCCGACACTGAACTTAAATTTTTCACGGTTTGAGTGATCAAATAAGCGAGTAGTAAAACCTAAAGTAAATTGGTTTGCATCAGCAATACGATCTAGGCCTGAGTATTGACGGTCACGGAATAAACCGTAGTAATCTTCTTGTAGTTCTGCGGTGTCATAAATACCAATATTTGATTGGTCTTCATAACCCACATATAAATACTGCACTTGCGGCTCTAATGTTTGACGATATTGTTCACCAAACATCTGTGTTGCTCGTTCAAAGTTAACCTGACCGTGCAAGCGTGCTTGCGGAATAGTACGGCTTACAGTTTCATCTAAGGTTGAATCATCGTCTAAGTTTTGCTGCCAATACTGAGTTTGCATCAATTTGACTTCGCTGGTAAATGATCCAGCAGGTCCTTGAATTGGCCAGATTAAACTCGGTACTAAATGTAAGCGGTTAGCGGTATTGTATTCGTCATCTTGGTGGCGGAAATTAGTTAACTCAGAGTTAAATTTAAAATCAATTGACTCAATAATATCTTCAGTACGGTAATTAAAATTTAACTGCGGCATCACTTGATACGGTTTCTCATCTTCGCCTAATACTTTAATATCTTGAACGCGTATATTGAAATCCCAATTGCGTTCAAAGTAGCTTGCCTCACCAATACGTGATAATTGATTGTCCGTTGACTGGTTAACGTCTGAATCTAAATCATTGAAATAGTTGTTGTCTGATACATTAGTGTAGTCAGCTCTGACACGCCAATTGGCATTAACGGCACCTTGGTGACTCCAGTGATAAAGATAACGGTCAGCTTTTGTGCTTAAGTTGTCATCACTGTCTAAATATTCAACATTAAATTGGCCATTTTGTTGTTCACCAGCAAGGTAACGAAACTCAGTTTTAGTGAATAAACCGCGAGATGACATGTAATGAGGTGTAAAGGTCAGGTCATATTCTGGTGAAATATTCCAATAATAAGGTGTACTGATTTCTACACCGTTGGTGGTGCTGGTGCTAAAGCTTGGAAACAAAAAGCCGCTTTTACGTTTGTCTGACACTGGGACTGTCATGTATGGAATATACAAAATTGGGACATCGGCAATCCGTAATTTTGCATTCCAAATCTCCCCCCACTCTTCTGTGCTGTCGATTTTAATCATGTCGGCTTCTAACAGCCATGATTCATCGCCCGGAGGGCAAGTGGTAAAATTGGTTTTGGTCAGTAATAAATTGTTATCTGATGTGATTTGCAGCTTGCTCGCGTCACCATGGACTTGTTGACCATGCAACCAGTATTGCGCCTTTTGTAATGTGGCGCTGTTGGTGCTCATTTGGGCCTCAAGTGAGTCAGCAGTAACCGTAAACAATTCGTCTTTAAAAATTAAGTTGCCGTTAGCGTTTAATCGTTGATTTTTTTGATCTAAAATCGCGCTGTCAGCCGCAATATGACGTTGACCCTGGCTAAAGCTGACATCGCCAGTAAATTCAGCTTGCGCGTTAAATGCAGCGTTAGAAAAATCACTGATAATCACGATTTGTTCGTCATCGATCCCTGTTAATGCTGCTCTGTCATCAAAAGAGCGAGAAACCGGTGGCGTAACAAAGCATTGCGATGTTGGCAGTTCAGTCGAGTCTGCTTCGTCAGCTAGAACGATATTGGGAAGTAGGCATAGTGCCAGAAAATAACGGATCTGCATTGTTGTCAATAATTTATGATTTCATATTCAGGAAAAGTTTTGGAGAGAAAAAGATACTCAGCTAAATGAAACATTCCATTCATTAGCTGTTTCCAAATGTTATGCTGGCTATAATAAAGCAATTTTTCGTTAAGAGCCATTGAGATGAGTTTATCCGATCCAAGATTTGTCGCCTTAAGCCACTGGTTAAACCATTATTTTGAGGCAGAGGTGACGCCTTCATTAATTTGTGGTGATGCCAGTTTTCGTCGTTATTTTCGCATTCAGCATTTTGGCAAGCATTACATTGTGTCAGATTCACCTATACACCTAGTGCCTATTGCACCGTTTGTGGCTATTGCCAAGGCTTACCATGATGCAGGTTTATGTGTGCCAGAAGTGCTTGCAACCTGTAATGAGCAAGGGTTTGTTTTGCAAACAGATGTGGGTGAGCTGCAATTGTTGTCTGTGCTCAACCTGCAAAATGTCATTAGCTATTACCAACAAGCGCTTAATCTATTACCCACCATTGCAAGTGTCACAGACACTGAGCTGGGGCCGTTAACCGACTACGATGGTGAGTTTGTGCAGCGAGAATTAATGATTTTCATTGATTGGTTGGTAAATAAGCACATAGATTACACGTTAACGAACAATGAACAACAAATGATCACAGCCACATTTGCCGCGTTAACTGACAGTGCCATGTCGCAACCTAAAGTGGGTATGCATCGTGATTACCATAGCCGCAATTTGCTCATCAATGCCGATGAACTTGCAGTGATTGATTTTCAAGATGCGGTATTAGGGCCAATCACTTACGACGCCGTATCGTTATTGCGCGATTGTTATGTGCGCTGGCCTAATCAGCAGGTGCAACAATTGATGCAATATCATTATCAATTAATCAAGCAGCACAAGTTACTTGGTGATGAGGTTGATTTTGCAACTTACCAGCAATGGTTTGATTTAATGGGGTTACAACGTCATATCAAAGCTGCTGGCATTTTTGCGCGTTTATATCATCGTGATGGTAAGCGCGGTTATTTGGCTGATATTCCATTAACCTTGCAATACATTGTTGATATAGGTGCGTTATACCCTCAAATTGCCGAGTTTAGTGCTTGGGTTAAATCGGTTATTGCCCCGTTAGTCGAACAAACTGCCGTTAAACAGCAATTAGACACAACCAATAAAGGTTATTAACCATGAAAGCGATGATTTTGGCCGCAGGCCGAGGCGAGCGTTTACGCCCGTTAACCGACACCTTGCCAAAGCCCTTAGTTAATGTTGCCGGCAAACCTTTGATTGAATATCATCTTGAAAAACTCGCCGCCTTAGGGGTTAAGCAGGTGGTGATTAACCATGCTTGGTTAGGGCATAAACTGCCTGAGCAACTTGGCGATGGACAACGTTGGGGGCTGCAAATTAACTACAGCGATGAAACCGAAGCATTAGAAACCGCAGGAGGCATTAAACAGGCGCTCAACTTTTTAGGTGATGAGCCCTTTTTAGTGATTAATGGTGATATTTTTATCGACTATTTACCTGAGGTGAGTTTGGCTTACCAACGGGTTGCTCAGCATCAAGCCGATGCATTTTTATGGTTGGTTGATAATCCACAGCATCACCCGTTAGGGGATTTTGCCATTAACGCACAGGCAAAGCTTAACCTTAGCGATGAACAAAAGTTTACCTTTTCGGGATTGGGGGTTTATCATCCGCGATTATTTAAAAATTTGCCTGCAGGTAAGCAAGCGTTAGGCCCTTTACTCAAAAATGCGATAGCGCAGCAACGTATAGAAGGCGAACACTTTAGTGGTTATTGGTGTGATGTGGGCACCATTGCAAGGCTTGAACAATTACATACAAGGTTACAGGCTCAGCATTAGTGTAATAAATACTGGTATGAGAGACGTTAATCATTAAATAAAGCGGAAGGTAAAATGCGCATTTGGGGTAAAGTTTTCGGGTTTATTATCGGGTTTATGTTCGGCCGTTTTTTTGGCGCATTTTTAGGATTGTGGCTTGGGCATGCATACGATAAACGCCAGGGTTTGGCGTCGTTAATGCGTAAAGGTAGCGAACGTCAGGCAATATTTTTTAACGCCACTTTTGCTGTGATGGGACACATGGCGAAAGCGTCGGGCCGTGTCACTGAAAACGACATTCGTATTGCCACCATGCTAATGGATCAAATGAAGTTAACTGGGCAGTCGCGTATCGATGCTCAAGAAGCGTTTAGGCATGGTCGCCAGGCTGACTTTGATTTAACTAAAGAGTTAGAGCAATTTCGTCATGTCACTCAAGGTCGTGCTGAATTATCGCAAATGTTTTTAGAGATCCAAATTCAAACGGCATTGTCTGACGGTGAATTGCACGCAAACGAGAAACAAATTTTATCAATTATCGCTAATAAGCTGGGGATGGCATCGCAACTTGATGCGTTATTAGCTCGCTGGCAAGCTGAGTTTAGCCATCATCAATCGCCGCAAGGCAATAAAATGCCGTTGACTGACGCTTATGTGATGTTAGGCCTTTCAGAGTCATCTTCCGACCAAGAGATTAAGCGTGCTTATCGTAAATTGATGAATGAACATCACCCCGACAAATTAGTGGCTAAAGGGTTGCCAGAAGAAATGATGGCCCTGGCCAAAACCAAAGCGCAAGACATTCAAGCTGCGTATGAATGTATTAAAACATCTCGAGGAATGCGCTAAATTCAGGGCGCTCAAATTTATGCAAACAACGGACTGAGGTCATAGATGAAAATAGTGGTATTAGACGGTTATACGCTCAACCCAGGTGATTTAGATTGGCAAGGATTACAGGCACTTGGTGAATGTACTATTTACGATCATACCTTAGCCGACGAGGTTGTGGCGCGCTGTCAAGATGCGCAAATAGTATTAACCAACAAAACGCCGCTTAATGCCCAAACCCTCAGCCAACTGCCGCAATTAACTTACATCGGTGTACTGGCAACTGGCACCAATGTGGTCGACATAGCCTGTGCCAGCCAACATGGCGTTCGCGTGACCAATATTCCTGCTTACGGCCCTGATGCCGTAGCGCAAATGGTGTTTGCCCATATTTTACATCACCATCAACAAGTGGCATTACACGACCAAGCTGTAAAAGCAGGACAGTGGAGTCGCAACCGCGATTTTTGTTTTACGTTATCGCCGTTAACGTCATTAAAAGGGCTCACCTTAGGGGTTGTCGGTTATGGTGATATTGGCCAGCAAGTGGTTAATTTAGGTGCCGCATTTGGCATGAAAGTGTTGGTGACCAGTGCCAAGCCTAAAACGGGGTTACCACCTTCAATTCAATGGTGTGAGCGCGACATCTTACTTAAACAAGCTGACATTATTTCGCTGCATTGCCCGCTTACTGCTGCCACACAATACATGATAAACCGTGACAGTTTAGCCTTGCTTAAACCGGGGTGTTTATTAGTCAATACCGCTCGCGGCGATTTAATTAATGAAACTGATTTAGCGCAATGGCTTAATCAAAATAACGGCTTTGCTGCCGTTGATGTGTTATCGACAGAGCCGCCAAGCCCCGACAACCCGTTATTAAGTGCTGCCAATATTACCATTACGCCTCACATTGCTTGGGCAACCTTGCAAGCAAGACAAAACCTGCTCAACATTGCTGTTGATAATGTAAAGCAGTTCCAGCAGGGGAATGTGGTTAATTGCGTAAACGGTTAAAAGATGTTTGATGAATAACTTACTAGAAAGCCGCAATGATTTGCGGCTTTCTTTTGGGTTTAGCTCAAGGCTATTTGCCTCGCTCAAGGCTGTGCAGATTAAAATAATACTTTAATGTGGCTGGCGACAGTCTTGGCTTTTTCAATGGCGCTTTCTATCGATGTGTCACGTGCTAGGGCAACACCTAAACGGCGGCGACCATCAATATCTGGTTTACCAAATAAACGTAATTGAGTATCGGCAGGTGCTAACGCCTGTGCCATGCCTTGATAGCGAATATTGGTTGAGGTGCCTTCTGCTAAAATCACAGCAGAAGCGCTTGGACCATGCTGAACGATATTGCTGACGGGTAAACCCAAAATAGCACGTACATGCAAGGCGAACTCAGAGATGTCCTGGCTAATTAAAGTTACTAGGCCAGTGTCGTGTGGTCTTGGAGACACTTCAGAAAAATACACTTCATCGCCTTTGATAAACAGTTCGACACCAAATAAACCAAAGCCACCTAGTGCTTCGACCACTTTTTGGCTGACAGCTTGAGCTTTTTGCAGAACAACATCCGTCATCACCTGCGGCTGCCATGACTCACGATAATCGCCATCTTCTTGTCTGTGACCTATTGGGTCGCAAAAATGTATGCCATTAACGGCGCTAATAGTTAATAGGGTAATTTCATAATCAAATGGAATAAAGGCTTCAACAATTACACGGCCTTGCCCAGCGCGGCCACCTTCTTGTGCATAAGCCCACGCTTTGGCAATGGTATCGCTCGACTTAATAACACTTTGGCCTTTACCTGACGAGCTCATGACCGGCTTTACCACGCAAGGAATACCAATGTCAGCCACGGCTTGTTCAAACTCGGTTTGAGTATCGCAAAAGTAATACTTTGATGTCGGCACATTGAGGGTTTCTGCTGCAAGGCGGCGAATACCTTCACGGTCCATCGTTAACTTAGTGGCATTGGCGGTTGGCACCACATGTAAACCTTGCTGCTCAAGTTCTACTAGGGTTTGAGTGGCAATGGCTTCAATTTCTGGGATAACAAAATCGGGTTGTTCTAACTCAATCACCGCTTTTAACGCGTTAGCGTCGAGCATATTAATCACATGAAATCGATGAGCGATTTGCATTGCTGGCGCGTTGGGGTAACGGTCAACACCAATGACTTCAATACCGTAACGTTGCAGTTCAATGGCGACCTCTTTACCAAGCTCTCCGCAACCTAATAACATGGCTTTTATTGTGCCAGGTGTGTTTGCTGTGCCGAATATAGTAGGAATGGACATGATGATTTATAGCCTTTATGTAGGGATATTTTTATATGCCGAACAGTGTAACGTTCCCAAGGACAAAAAATCCAATAGAAAAACCATTAAATCGCTATTTTATCACAATAGGTATGATTTTTTGTGATGTAAGATTGTGTTTAATTACGATAAGTGGCTTGAAGCAACTCGGTAAGAGTGAGTTAACAAGGGGAGATAATAACAAGCCAGCAATGCTATTACTGGCTTGTTATAGAGACTAAATTATTACGTGCAACTTATTTAGCCAAAAGACCCGCAGCGGCCAAAATAAGCTCAGGAGCTGGGCGCACTTTGTAGTTTGGGTTGACGTATTGAAAATGAATCAGACCCTTTGTATCCGCTAAATACACCGCTGGCACAGGCAATACTAGGCGTTTTTCGCCTTGTGGCGTGGTAAACAATTCATTAGTCACCACACTGGCGGTGTATTTTTGGGTGATATCAGCACTGGTATAATAAGCTAAACCAAAGGCTTGTGATGCGGTCAATGAGCTGTCTGATAGCAATAAATAATCAAGCTTTTGATCAGTTAATGAGGCGCGCATTTTCTCAGGTGTATCAGGTGAAATCCCCACAAGCTGAAAACCCATTTCGATAAGTTTAGGTTCAATGGCTTTTAGCTGCCCCATTTGTGAATTACAAAACGGACACCAACCGCCACGGTAAAAAAAGAAAATAGTTGGTTTTTGGGCGACTAATGTTGCTAAATCAACCGAGGTGCCATCAACATCTTGCAAGGTAACTGCGGGAATTTGGTGACCATTGAGTAATGGCATGACATTGTTTTCGTCACTGGCGATAGGTTTGGCCATGTTGGCAAAGCTGGTTAGCATTAACGCGCTAGTAATAAGCAGAGTTTTTAACATGATAAGTCCTTGTGTGGTGTTGTCCTGTCGTACTCGATGTCATATGAGTACGTATAAGTTAACCTCAGATCTGGTTAAGCAAACACGATATTAGTGCTATCTAACAGCTCAAGTTCTTGAGC
>NZ_BMQI01000041.1 GCF_014648035.1 Shewanella algicola
GGATGGTATTAGGTGATCGGCTTAGAGGGTATTAGGTGATCGCGATGCATGAGAATATGCAGTCAGACATCAAAATAGTCACTTGATGCATCGCCTCTGGGTTTAGCGCCCAAAAGTCCCACATAGCTTGTGGATCTTTTAAATTGGTTTGTGGATGACGTTTTTGGGTGTGGATAAAGTCTGGAAACTTAATACCATCACGAATAAAAAATGTTGGGGTGTTATTACCTACAATATCGTGATTACCACGTGCGGTGTAAAAACGTAATCCAAATCCGCGTGGGTCGCGCTCAGCATCAGCAGAACCCATTTCACCGCCCACTGTCGAGAAACGCACAAAGGTTTCTGTTTGCTTACCAACACCATTAAAATGGTCGGCAATAGTATATTCGCTTAAATCTTTGGTTAAAGTAAATGTGCCGTATACACCGGTACCTTTTGCATGCACAACACGCTCAGGAATACGTTCGCGGTTAAAGTGAGCAAGCTTTTCAATTAAGTGCCAATCTTGTAATAGAAGCGGCCCACGCTCTCCTGCTGATAATGAGTTTTGATCGTCTGCTACTGGAGCACCGTTTTGACTTGTTAAATAGTTAGCCTGATTCATGTTTTGCTCCTACGCGTGGTCTGTTATCCACTGTTCAATTATGTCGTAAACTGTTGCCATGATGATTTTCCTCACTCAACTCATCAATCGATGGAGCAATAATAAACGTGCAGCGCAATTAGATAAAACGATTAAAATAGATGACCGCTAACGATAAAACAGATTAAATGGGTTAAACGATGCGACTTGCATTAAAAAAACAGATTGGATGCGAAGGAGTAAATTGTCGGTAATAAAAAAAGCCAACATCTGCATGTTGGCTTATATACCCAATAGATTATTGATTATCGGGTGCGGGGGCTCGATATAACTTAACCAGATAATAAAGATCGATCAGTACAATGAAAAAGTTAACCAGTGCCACCGGGATAGCGTCAATGGCTAAACCATATGCCACAAAAAGCCCTGCACCAATCAAGTTCCACCAGCGTAATTTTTTAATGTCTGACATCATCAACGAAATCGCGACAACAACAGAAGCCAAATATCCAACCCATTCCCAGATATTAATACTGTCCATGGATTCTCCTTAAAATAATAGATTTGTCACAATACCGGCCTGCTGTTATCTGTCTATGACAGCCAGACGATAAATACATGACAACAAATTAAGCAAAAACCTTATAAAATCATAAAAAATATAAGGTTAGGGTTTTGCTTTATCGTTTATTCCCCAAAATAAACCGCGCTGCGCTTATGATCCCCAGATCAATAAGTGTAGCTTAGCGTTCAACTACTGCAGCTGTCATACGTGAAATACAGCATAACTCGCCTGCACTATTGCGGATTAATATTTCCCATACAGAGCTACGCTTACCAAGATGTACTGGTTTAGCGATTGCCGTTAACTCACCATTACGTGAGGCTTTTAAATGGTTGGCGTTAATTTCTTGGCCAACACAATAGTAGCGAGTAAAGTCGACCACAAAATTAGCCGCATAACTGGCAACCGTTTCAGCTAACGCCACATTAGCGCCGCCATGTACAATCCCTAACGGGTTATGTACCGAGGGGTTAGCTGGCATGGTTGCGACCATATAATCATCGCCAATCTCGGTAATTTTAATGCCTAGAGTTTGCATTAATGTGCCTTTTCCCTGCATCCCTGCATCTAAACGAGCACAATCTTCTAAGGTGAAATCGTTAAACCAAATACTCATGACAGCTTTCCATTTTAGTTGTTAATAATCCTAGTGTACTGTTGTGATTAACATTTTTAAAGATAAACAAAAAAGGAGCCGAAGCTCCTTTGGTTTAATCAATATTACCATCTGTTTTAGCTGACTAATTCGCAGTGACTTTGATAAGTCTGGGCCCAACGTAATAGTTCAACACGGTTACGCGATTCAGTTTTTCTAAAAATAGAAGAGATATGCGCTTTAACCGTATGCTCACTAATGCATAAACGCTGAGCGATTTCTTTGTTACGTGCGCCACTCGATACTAACTGAATAATGGTACGTTCGCGGTTTGTTAGCCGTTGCATAATGGCTTCAGTTTCTTCTGTTAAATCAACATTGGTATCTAGTTGTTGTACTAAACGCCTAAAAATTTTGCTAATCAGCGGTCTGTCATACCACAGCTCATCTGAAACCATTTTGCGTAAGCCGGTTAACATCAAGTCCATGCGTTGGTCGCTATACAATAAGCCGCGCACGCCAAGCAGCAAGGCTGATTCTTGATCGAGCGAGCCGCGTTCAACTTGGTAAAGTGCCACTGGAACATGGTTGACTAAGCGTGAAGCCAGCAAAGGGATGCCTTTAGCGTCAAGCGCTGCACCCTTTTGTGAAATGAGATAAAAGTTATTCGAATTTTTATCAAGTTCAAGCTCAGCAGCATGCTTAACAATCCGGGTTTTTAAACCGATTGATTCAGCTAAAATCGCTAAATGACATGGTGAGGCTATTTGATGTAAAAACACCAATTCATCGATATTAGAACTCATCACTCTTCTCCCTGAAAAGCTTATTTTGCTCTTTAACACTTGAGCACATCCTGAGCAACATTCTATACGTAAAGCTCATACCTTGACTAGCCTTAAGTCTTAAACTTGCCGACTGCTTATTGTTTATTTTACTTTGCATTTAATACTTTAGAGTAATAACACTAAGCAGTGCCATGGTCAGCAAAATTAACGCTAGACCGCTAATTCGCTCAAATAAGTTGATGTAATCAGGTGCGGTTCAATTAACAAACACCGTTCTCATAAAGCAATCATAGTAAATTTTTGCTAGTGCATAGGATTATTATGTCAATCAAAAGTATGAATAAGTCGTAAGACTGACAAGCAGCACACTTTTATCAGCACTGGTCTAATGTATCACCTGGGCTGTAATAACAAGCTTGAAAACTCAACAAGCCTTACTGTTTAGGCTTAGCCATTATTTGCGTAATCTGTTTATTGTGAAGCGGTGTCAGCAATAACAATGCCGTTATGCCGCCAATTAACGCTAAAAACATATCAGACTGTGTGTCCCAGACGTAACCTTGAGTCCCTAAAAATGCTTCGGCATTCTCACCTGTCGCTGCAGCAACCCACCATTCGATAAGCTCATAAAAAGCAGAAAACGCCAGCACAAAACACACTGCCAAAAATTGGCACCAAGCACCGATTTGCATCACCTGCTTACGAATAAAAATTTCTCGCGCCAAAATGACCGGAATAAACCCCTGAGCAAAGTGACCTACTTTGTCGTAATTATTACGTTCACTGCCCATTACTTGGGCTAACCAATCAAATAGCGGTACTTCAGCATAGGTAAAGCGGGCACCGACAAATAATACGCAGCAGTGAATCAAAATAAGCCCATAAGCCAGTGACGTCAGCGGGAAGCTTTTACGACTAAAAAACAAAATGGGTAACGCGATTAACGCGGGGATAGCCTCGAGCCACCAGGTGAACATATCTTTAGGATTACTCACCGACCATAGCAATACCATCAGGTAAATAGCCATCCATATTACGCGCATTTTCATCCTAAATTCCTTATCTACGATATTGTTCTTAATTTAAAATATTACTTTAGCCATCTAGCCCTCCACAAGCTCTAAAAAAAGTGCTACTTTGGCATTGCGTCGGAAGTCCGCATTTATATCATAACTATCAGTATATGCATTAACACAAATCGTATATGCATTAGCATAAGCACCATTGAATGATGAGAGGGTACCCATATCATGGCGAAACACTCGCTTGACAAGGATAAAATTAAAATCCTGCTGTTGGAGGGCGTACACCAAACTGCGGTTGATGTACTTGAACGTGCAGGTTACACCAATATTGAATATCACAAAGCCTCGCTAGGCGAAGAGGCGCTACTTGCTTCGATTAAAGATGCTCACTTTGTCGGGTTACGTTCCCGCACTCAGCTTACTGAAGCAGTATTACATCACGCTGAAAAACTCGTCGCGATTGGTTGTTTTTGTATCGGCACTAACCAAGTTGATTTATCGACCGCTGAAAAGCTGGGGATCCCCGTTTTCAATGCACCGTTTTCTAACACGCGTAGTGTTGCAGAGTTAGTGATTGGCGAAATCATTATGTTGATGCGCGGTATTCCACAACGTAATGCGATTTCGCACCGTGGCGGCTGGTTAAAGAGCGCCAGCGGCAGTGTTGAAGTTCGTGGTAAAACTCTAGGTGTGATTGGTTACGGCCATATTGGTACTCAGCTAGGTATTTTGGCTGAAACCTTAGGCATGAGAGTCATTTTCTTTGATATCGAAGACAAGTTACCACTGGGTAATGCTTCGCAAATTCATTCAATGGACGATTTACTCGCTCAAGCAGATGTTGTGAGTCTTCACGTACCTGAAACGCCACAAACTAAAGATATGTTTGCTAAAGCTGAATTTGCCAAAATGCGTCAGGGCAGTTTCTTTATCAATGCTTCACGCGGAACCGTCGTTGATATTGAAGACCTCGCAAGTGCATTAAACTCAGAACATTTAGCTGGTGCAGCAATTGACGTATTCCCAGTTGAACCTAAATCAAATGACGATGAATTTATCACGCCATTACGGGGTTTAGACAATGTACTGCTTACGCCACACATTGGTGGTAGTACTGCAGAAGCGCAAGAAAACATTGGTATTGAAGTGGCTGGTAAGTTAGTTAAATACTCAGATAACGGTTCAACCTTGTCTGCGGTTAACTTCCCTGAAGTGTCTCTTGCACAGCACCGTGGCACCTCACGCTTATTACACATTCACCAAAACCGCCCTGGTGTGTTGATTAAAATCAACCAAGCGTTTTCTGAAAAAGGCATTAACATTGCCGCTCAGTACTTACAAACCACTGCTGAAATCGGTTACGTGGTGATGGAAGTCGATTCAGATCAAGCTGAAGAAGCGTTAGTTGAACTTAAATCAATTGAAGGCACTATTCGTGCTCGCGTATTGTTTTAATCTCACAACAAATTAACTGGGGTTAATTAAGTTGTTCAAAAAGCTATCTTGTGCACAAGGTAGCTTTTTTTATTGCCTTTAAACCTCAACCCTCTGTTGAGTATTGTGTTAATCCGTTACACTTCAAACCATATCGTCTTATTCTTTCGTTAAGGATCGTTATGACCATTTCAGCAAGCCAACCAGATTGGGACTTCATCGCCACCTCTCCAGAATTAATGTTATCCAGTTTATCTCATATGGGGTTAATCGAAGTCACCGGTGAACAAGGTCGCAGCTTTATTCATGGCCAAGTCACCACCGATATTACCTCGTTAACGGCAGACCAATGGAAATGGGGCGCACACTGCGATCCTAAAGGCAAAATGCTAGCCAGCTTCCGCACATTTGCCATTGCAGACAGCTTGTTTATGCTTATGCCAACATCAACCCTTGAGCTTGATTTACCGCAACTCAAAAAATACGCGGTATTTAGCAAAGCTGAGCTCAACGATGTCAGCAGCCAGTATCAAATTATTGGCGTTGCGGGCAATGAGGCACAAGCATTTATCACCCAGCAATTTGGTGATGTATCTGCAGCGTTAACCTTGGTTGATGGTGGTGCGATATTACGTGATGGTCAGCGTTTTATTCTCATCATTGCTAATGATAAAGCCGCGGCATTAATCAGTGCCTCACAACAAACATTGGTTGACGCTAAAGCGTGGCAAGCATTAGAAATCAAAGCTGGTTACCCTAATATTGACGCAAGCCACTCGGGCCAATACGTTGCACAAATGTGTAACCTGCAAGCCATTGATGGGATCAGCTTCAATAAAGGCTGCTATATGGGCCAGGAAACCATTGCCAGAATGAAATACCGTGGTGGTAACAAACGTGCACTGTATATTTTGTCGGGCACCACCAGCACAACCATTAACACCGAAACCCAATTAGAAATCGCCTTAGAAGATGGTTTCCGTCGTGGCGGTAATATTATTGAGTGCGTACAGCAAGGTGAAAATATTTTGCTGACTGCTGTATTGGCTAACGATACCGAAAACACTGCAAATCTGCGGATTGCTGATGATGAAAGCTCACAATTAAGCATTATTGAACTGCCATATTCATTAGCCGATGCTTAATTAAATCAGCATGTTAATCTATTAAAGCGAGCCTTAGGTTCGCTTTTTTTATTTTGAACATTTGCGCTTTATATAACGTATATTGTTGTTATACCATTGCGCGTTAGTAAATGATCTCTCAGCGAGAATTTAAAAGGGCTTAAACAAGGCGAATGACTGAATGAATAGTTGTTCTCTTTCGAAGTCATGCAACGCAGTGTAAGCCCTTTTAAAACTCGCCTGAAAGGAATGCCCCAGCGGATTTTGCTTTGCGTTCTCGCTATTTGAAAGGGAACAACCATGACTACATAGCGACGCCTTAATCAAAAACCGCTGGATGCATTCTGAGTGGTCACTTATTAATGCGCAATGGTATTATGATGACATTAAGCGGTTTTATATGACTGCATTAATGGCGCGGTAACCACATTCGTTATGGAGCGACTATGACCAACATTGTCACCTTAGAGAACATCAGCAAAGGATTTCGTGATGGTGAATCATTCCATTGTGTGTTGCAACAGGTCAGCTTAACCCTAAAGCAAGGTCAAACCATTGCATTAACGGGTCCTAGTGGCAGCGGTAAAAGTACCTTACTGAACATTATTGGTGGCTTTGAAACTATCGACAGTGGCGACATGTTAATCCGCCAGGGTGACACGCTGCATTCGGTGACTCAGTGGCAAGATAAGCACTGGAGTCAATATCGCCGCCAATCACTTGGAGTGATATTTCAGCAGTTTAACTTACTGACGCCCCTTAATGTCCGCGACAATATTCAATTTTCATTGGCTCTCAATCAATTAAGCTGGAGCCCCTGGTGTGACGAATTATGCCACCAGCTTGGACTGACACCACTGCTCGAGCGCAGTGTTGAAAACCTTTCTGGCGGACAGCAACAGCGAGTTGCCATTGCACGCGCCTTAGCACACAAGCCGCAATTAATTTTGGCCGACGAACCCACAGGTAACCTTGATCAGCACGCCGGCCTGCAAGTAATGCAATTGCTGACCGACTTAGCTAAACAAGCCAATTGTTGTATTTTGATGGTGACTCACAGCGAAGAGTGTGCTCAGTTTATGCAACATCGCTGGCATGTTGAAAACCAAAAAATTGTCGTCAACCCTGCCGATAGCCAGCTGCAAGGGTAAGCTAATGAAAACAGACGTATTTGCCACTCGCCGCTTATTACTGTGTTTGCGCTTGTTTGCCAGCCATTACCGCCATGCACCTTTACAAGCCAGTGCCATTTTACTCGGTATTATGCTGGCCGTGACTTTACTGATTGGGGTGTATGCCACGAACGCCAATGCCAAACAAAGCTATGGCAATGTGTCAGAACTGCTTAGCAAGCAAGCCAGCGTATCCATTAGTCACCTCACACAAGACACGATCAACGAAGCCATTTATTTTACGCTAGCCAATGCGGGTTTTGACGCAATAGCGAGTATTGAAGGCGTGGCGACTGATGAGCAAGGGCGCTTATGGCGAGTCAATAGCAGCGATATTATTGCCGCGATAAGCACAGGCTTAGCCCAAGATGAGCAAGCAAGCTCATCAGTGGCTTCGGTCAATATCCCGCTTGCCGAATTGCTCGCAGGCCAACCCAAAGTATTGATGTCAGCAAGTCAGCAAGAGCGCATCAATAAGGTGACCAATCAATCACAAACTATCACCTTAAATAATATCCCGCTAGACATAGTCACCATTGATGAGCAATGGGGGTTAGGCTCAGCCCTACTCGCCGATATTTCGTTAGCGCAGCCACTGCTTAACATGCAAGGCAAGCTGAGCTACATTGCGGTATTCAACGCAGATAAATCTGAAACCGACAGTGAGCTAATCACTCGTCTCACACACACCTTAACTCAAGCTGGCTTCGACAGCAGCCAGTTACGCTTTACAACACAAGCTAGCGAGGGTGAGTCTCTTAGCGCGTTAACGGCCAGTTTTCATTTAAATTTGGATGCCATGAGCATGTTGGCGTTTGTTGTAGGCTTATTTATTGCCTACAACGGCGTGCGTTATAGCTTAATGAAACGCCAAAAACTGTTAGTGCAAATTATGCAGCAAGGGGTTGATCGTCGCACAGTAATGCTTGCCTTAAGCATTGAAATCATCAGCTTAGTGTTTATGGGTTGTGTGTTAGGTTTTATTGTTGGCTTACAATTGTCGCAATGGCTACAGCCCATGGTTGCCCTTACACTAGAGCAGTTATATGGCGCTAAACTGTTGCCGGGTAACTGGCAATGGCAATGGTTTGCACAAGCACTTGTCCTGACATTGTCTGCCGCCTTTGCCGCTTGCATCCCAATGCTGCTTAGCTTGGTCAATACCCCACTTGCACAGGGCGCACAAAAACAACCGCAAAATAAACAATTTAATATTATTCATCGACGCCAGTTTATTATCGCAGTGATATTGTTATTGCTGTGCACCGTCGCTTTCGCCTTTACCGAACAATATCGCCATAGCTTAGTGTTATTAGGCGCCTTAGTCGTCGCCATCCCACTATTATTGCCACAATGCCTACATTGGGTAGTAAACCTACTCAGTGCAGCCATGCCCAAAGGATTATGGCAATACGTAGTTGCCGAAACTAAAGAGATTATTGCCCCACTTGCCCTCGCCATGATGGCTATATTACTGGCATTGTGCGCCAATATCGCAATGAACACTTTGGTTGGTAGCTTTGAAATCACCTTAAAAAAATGGCTTGATGCACGTTTGCATGCTGATTTGTATATTAGGCCAAACCCGAATCAGATGGAGGCGTTAATTAAACTGCTGGCAAAGGATCCTAAAGTAGAGGCTATTTATGAACAATGGACCGTGGACAGCAGCCTAAGTAGGGCAGAAACACCGCAAACTCAAGTGCCTATTAACCTAGTCAGTCGCGACCATTTATCGTTAACCGACACCACGGTATTTAAAACAACCGCAGATAATTTTTGGCCAGCATTTACTGCAGGGCACAGCATTATGATCAGTGAGCCATTGTCGATAAAATATCAGCTCAATATTGGCGATAAAGTACAATTATCACAACTGCAACAACATACATTAACCGTTGGCGCAATCTATTATGATTATGGCAACCCTAAGGGCGAAGTCCTTATTAGCCAGTCATTATGGCGACAATCTCCTCTGCCAACAAAACCTTTCAGTTTGGCTGTCAATTATCAAGGTGAGCTAAGCACATTACAAAATAACATAAGTCAGCAGCTCAACTTATCATCGGCGTACATGTACAGCCAACAGCGGATTAAAACCGAAGCCATTACCATATTTAATAAAACCTTCTCAATTACCGTCGTGCTCAACAGCTTAACGTTATTAGTTGCCGCAATTGGTTTATTCAGCGCTTGCGTGATGCTCACCCAGGCAAGACAAGCGCCATTGGCGCGTTTATATGCTCTCGGCGTGAGTCGCAATCAATTACGATTAATGGTCGTAGTGCAAATGCTATTTATTGTATTGTTAACCTGCCTCGTGGCATTACCAATGGGCGCATTGCTAGGTTATTTATTGATCCATAAAGTGACCTTACAAGCCTTTGGTTGGAGTATTGCGATGATTTGGGACTGGGCAGCTTATGGTCAGGTTGTTGTTATCGCGATCATCAGTTGCTTACTGGCGGTGAGCTTACCTTTATATTGGCAAACCCGAAAACCCTTAATATCCAGTTTACAACAGGAAGCACTATGACCTCTGTTACAGGTAAAAAAGTGTTCAGTATCAGCTTAGTCACAATGGCCTTTGCCACTTTGTTATCGGCCTGCTCTCCTGCGCCAGAGACTCATGAACAATCTACGACTATTAGTAATATGTCAGCACAATCATCGGCTGGCTACAGTGAAGTTGTACAAGGTAAGGTTTTGCAGTTTCCACGCGATCATTTAGCCCACAATGGCTACAAAATTGAATGGTGGTATCTAACCGCAAATTTAACCACCAGCAAAGGTGAAGATGTTGGCGTACAGTGGACCCAATTTAGGATCGGCATGACGCCGCCAACCGAGCAACTGGTAACAACTGAAAACGACTGGAGCAGTAATCAACTATACATGGCCCATGCAGCTATCACATCAAAAGATGAGCACCTTACGGCTGAAAAATGGTCACGAGCACACCCTAAACTTGCCAGTGTCAGCCCTTCCCCCTTTACTGTGCACCTGCAAAACTGGCAATGGAAAAGTCAGTCTAATGATCTGTTTCCGGCAACATTAACGGTCAACAACCCAGCATTTCATTATCAGCTGCAACTCAGTAGCCAACAGCCTGTGCAATTACAGGGCGATAATGGCTACAGCAGTAAAAGTGCCGATCAGGCTGTCGCCTCATATTATTACAGCCAACCCTTTATTGATGTAACAGGAGAGATAACTCGCCATGGCGTCACCGAAAAAGTCAGCGGTAAAGCCTGGTTAGATAGAGAGTGGAGCTCGCAATTTCTCACTAAAGCACAACAAGGATGGGACTGGTTTTCACTTAGGTTAAATGACGACTCAACTTTAATGGCCTTTAGATTGCGTGGCGACACAGAGCAAGATCATTTCTTTAGCGCTAGACGTATGTATGCCGACGGTAGCGGCCGTAATATCAACAGTCGTGATAATCCAGGCGATATAGATATGCAGCCTACACAGTGGCAACAAACCGCGCTTGGTAAGCATCCCATTGCTTGGCGTATTCGTATAAACAGCGAAGCCATTGACCTGACAACCCAAGCCGTTAACCCCAACAGTGACATGCTAGTGTCCACCTCGTACTGGGAAGGTCCCATTAATATTCAAGGAAGTCATCAAGGCAAAGGTTATATGGAGTTAACGGGGTATCGTTAATTGTAAGGGCTACCTATAAAGAGATTTATCTTTACGATTAACGTAAATCGGACTGCCTGATAACCTTAACTTAAACCAACTGTAATTCTTCAATCGTCGATAAAACCTGCACCCCATACGCACTAAGCTTTACAAGCAATGTCTAAAACAGGATTGCCCTAATTGTTAAAGTGAGATTTACATCACGCGAAAAAATGTGACCTTGAACAACTATCAACCACTATACCCATTCAGAGGTATACCCATAATAATAGTAAGGTCTAGACTTATTTTCATCACGTCACCTCCAATGACTATCACGCACCAAGAACAACATTCTAAGAGTGAGGAACACCATGAGCATAAGCCGTCGCGAGTTTTTAAAAGCCAACGCCGCTGCCGCAGCAGCATCGGCTGTGGGTATCGCTATTCCAATTAATATGGTTCACGCCGCAGAAGGTAAAACGGACATCACATGGGATAAAGCCCCATGTCGTTTTTGTGGTGTCGGCTGTAGTGTATTAGTTGGTACCAAAAATGGCAAAGTTGTCGCAACCAAAGGCGACCCAGAAAGCCCAGTCAATAAAGGCCTAAATTGTATTAAAGGCTACTTCTTGTCAAAAATCATGTACGGTAAAGACCGTCTAACAACGCCATTGCTTAGAATGAAAGATGGCAAATACGACAAAGAAGGTGACTTTACTCCTGTCAGCTGGGATGTCGCATTCGACACTATGGCTGAAAAATGGAAAGCCAGTCTTGCCAAAAAAGGCCCAACTTCAGTAGGTATGTTCGGTTCAGGTCAATGGACAGTTTGGGAAGGTTACGCAGCATCAAAATTACATAAAGCAGGTTTTTTAACCAATAACATCGACCCTAATGCACGTCACTGTATGGCATCTGCGGTTGGCGGGTTTATGCGTACCTTTGGTATTGATGAACCAATGGGGTGTTACGACGATATTGAAGCCGGTGACAACTTTGTGCTTTGGGGCGCTAACATGGCAGAAATGCACCCAATTTTATGGGCTCGCTTAACTGACCGTCGTTTAAGCCATAAAGACGCCAAAGTACATGTGTTATCAACCTATGAAAACCGCAGCTTCGACCTTGCTGATAACCCAATGATTTTTAACCCACAAACTGACCTTGTGATTTTAAACTTCATTGCTAACTACATTATTCAAAACAATGCGGTAAACAAAGACTTTGTTAGAAAACATACTAACTTTGCCCTTGGTGTAACAGATATTGGTTATGGTTTACGTCCGGAGCACCCATTAGAGAAGAAAGCGAAAAACTCTGGTAACGGTGGATCTAAACCAATTAGTTTTGAAGAATATGCCAAGTTTGTGAGCACTTATACGGCTGAATACGCCTCAGAAATGAGTGGTGTTCCGGTTGAAAACCTCATTACGCTAGCCAAAGTTTATGCCGACCCTAAGCAGAAAGTCATGAGCTTATGGACCATGGGTATTAACCAGCATACTCGTGGTGTGTGGGCAAACAACATGCTTTATAACATCCACTTATTAACCGGTAAAATTGCTACCCCAGGCAATAGTCCATTCTCGTTAACAGGTCAGCCATCAGCTTGTGGTACTGCACGTGAAGTCGGTACATTTGCTCACCGCTTACCAGCAGACATGGTCGTTAAAAACCCTAAGCATCGTGAAATAACCGAAAAACTTTGGCAATTACCTGCAGGCACAATTCCACCGAAGCCGGGTTATCATGCCGTGCTGCAAAGCCGTATGTTAAAAGATGGCAAATTAAATTGTTACTGGACCATGTGTACCAACAACATGCAAGCCGGCCCAAATATTAACGATGAGATTTACCCTGGTTTCCGTAATCCAGAAAACTTTATTGTTGTGTCAGATCCATACCCAACAGTCAGTGCTATGGCTGCCGACCTAATTTTACCAACCGCAATGTGGGTTGAAAAAGAAGGTGCATACGGTAACGCTGAACGTCGTACTCATATGTGGCATCAACAAGTTAAACCACCAGAAGGGGCCACATCAGATTTATGGCAGATGGTTGAGTTTTCAAAACGCTTTAAAGTGTCAGAAGTATGGCCCGCTGAATTAATCGCCAAGCAACCAGATGTTGCTGACAAAACGTTATACGACGTGTTGTTTGCTAACGGTGAAGTCAACAAATATCCGGTTGAGCAATGTAAAGGCGCATACAACGACGAAAGCGAGCACTTTGGTTTCTATCTGCAAAAAGGTCTATTCGAAGAATATGCCAAATTTGGTCGCGGCCATGCTCATGATTTAGATGCCTTCGACAATTACCATGAAAACCGTGGTAAACGCTGGCCTGTCATTAACGGTAAAGAAACCTTACGCCGCTTTGTTGAAGGTAGCGATCCTTATGTTAAGGCTGGTGAAGGCTTTAACTTCTACGGTAAGCCAGATGGTAGAGCGGTTATTTTTGCCCTACCTTACGAGCCTGCCGCAGAAGAGCCAAACAAAGAATTCGACCTATGGATGTCAACAGGCCGTGTACTAGAACATTGGCACACTGGCTCAATGACAGCCCGCGTACCTGAGCTGCAACGCGCTTATTCTGATGCTCAAATCTTTATGCACCCAGAAGATGCAAAATCACGTGGCTTAAAACGTGGTGACGAAGTTATTGTTGCCTCTCCACGTGGTGAAGTTAGAACACGTGTTGAAACTAAAGGCCGTAACAAGCCACCTCAAGGCTTAGTATTTATGCCGTTCTTTGATGCGCGCCAATTAGTCAACAAACTGATACTCGATGCAACTGACCCGCTGTCAAAAGAGACAGACTTCAAGAAGTGTCCTGTAAAAGTGATGAAGGCTTAGTCAATAGTTAAGTGCATAAACGGAAAGTCATGTTATGAGCAAAGCAAATAGCAAATTAGGAAGTGTTAACGGTGTAAACCGTAGGCAATTTCTGGCCACAACAGCAAAAGCCAGTTGCGTGATGGGCATGGCCGGATTGGGGCTAACAACTGTTGCCACCCAATCTAGTCAACTTGACCCATTTGCTATTCGCCCGCCAGGTGCATTGGCAGAAGACGATTTTCTCTCAGCGTGTGTTCGCTGCGGTTTGTGCGTAGAGGCTTGCCCCTACGACACCCTCAAACTGGCGCGCTGGTTTGACGGCGCAGCAACAGGCACACCTTATTTTACTGCGCGTAACATTCCATGTGAAATGTGCGATGACATCCCTTGTGTTAAGGCTTGCCCTAGCGGTTCGCTTGAACACAAGTTAGACAACATCGACGATGCAAAAATGGGGATTGCGGTTCTCATTGATGAGAAAAATTGTCTTAATTATCGAGGTTTACGCTGTGATGTCTGTTATCGGGTTTGCCCATTAATAGATAAAGCCATCACATTAGAGCTGCAACGTAATGAGAAAAGCGGTCATCATGCAATGTTTTTACCCACTATCAACCCAGATGTATGTACGGGATGTGGCAAATGTGAACATGCCTGCGTGACAGAACAAGCAGTGATAAAAGTATTACCAAGCCACATAGCACTGGGTAAAGCAGCTGCTCATGATACTTACCAACACACCGAAGAAACCACACTTGAGATGTTAAATAAGGGGCTGTCTTTATGAGCAATCAACATCGTTCAGCCTCTAAATCAACCACACGCTTTGGCCATGCAGCTGTCACAGAATTAGGATGGTGGCGAGCACACCGCTTCCTTATTTTGCGCAGATTGTCGCAACTTAGCGTGCTGAGCTTATTTGCCATTGGTCCTTTTTTAGGTTTATGGCTTTTTAAAGGTAATCTCTCAAGCAGTTTATTACTGGACACTATTCCATTAAGTGACCCATTAGCAACCTTGCAAGTGCTGATGAGTGGCCACTGGCCAGAGCTAAGCTTATTACTCGGCGCCGTTATCGTAGTAGGGATTTATGCTCTACTGGGTGGCAGAGTATTTTGCAGCTGGGTATGTCCAGTTAATATCATCACAGATTTAGCCAGCTGGACTAGGCGTAGATTATCTCTGCCTCGTACTAGTGAAATACCGCAAAATCTGCGCTACTACATGCTAGCACTTGTGTTGATATTACCTATCCTGACAGGTTTTACGGTTTGGGAATGGTTGAACCCAGTACCCATCGTCTATCGTGCACTATTATTTGGTGCAGGGAGTGGATTATGGATATTGGCAGTGATTTTTTTGCTCGACACCTTTGTGGTTGAACGAGCATGGTGTAGCCATTTATGCCCGACAGGTGCGTTATTTTCGCTGATAGGTAAAGTTAGCCCAGTAAAAATAGCTGCCGTAAGGGCTGAAGCATGCGACAACTGTATGGACTGTTTTACTGTTTGCCCTGAGCGCCAGGTACTAAAACCTGTGCTTAAAAAAGGCAGTACTCAACCCTTTATATTAGACAGTGACTGCACGCTTTGTGGCCGTTGTATTGATGTTTGTGTACCGCGCGTATTCCAATATAAAAACCGATTTAATTCAAAATACTCGAACAGAATTCCTCTTAAGGTGGAGAGCAAGTTATGAAAAAATTAATCACTTTAGCAGCCGTAATGCTAGCGATTAGCGCTTACTCAGGTCAGCAAGCACATGCCAATCCAGAACCAGTAAAATTATCGTCTCTTGCTGGTGACTCGCAAGTAACAGATGTGCGCCCTGCTGACGAAATGCCGGTTTACCCAAAACGTGGCACAGCGGTAGAACGTACTTTTGTACATCAACCACCGATTATTCCGCATAAAGCGACCTATTCAATCAGTACTGATAAAAATGGTTGTTTAAGCTGCCACAGTTGGGATAAAGCTAAGCGCATGAAAGCAACACCAGTCGATACATCACATGTGATGGACGACAAGGGCACTGTAAAAGGTATGTATTACTTTTGCGACCAATGCCATGTACCACAAGCAGAGAACAAGCAGCAACTGATAGAAAACACCTTTAATTAGTCTACTTCCCCCCCGATTAAGACTTTACCGCTTGCTTGCAAGCGGTTTTTTTATCTTTGCGGTTTATTAAATAATACTCAATAAAAAACCCAGCTTATGCTGGGTTTATTGTTTGTTGCGTTTGTTGTGTTACCGGTGAACTCGATTCAGCAACGCTTGCTCTTTTATTCGATGCTTGGTTTTCTTGTTCCATTGGCATCGCTGCTTGCCACAATGCGCCAACCCATAAACTTGATGTTGTTTTCATGATGATTACTCCGTTTCTGTTAACGAGTTCAAAGTACTGGATTGTGGTTTATCAGTAAAATGAATAATTAATTCTTACTAGATTCCAAAATGGCATGAATATACCAATCAAGAGCTTACGCTGTTTTCTGACCATTGTTGAGGCAGAAAACTTCACCAGAGCCGCACAAAAGTGCTTTATGACTCAACCTACATTGAGCAAAATTATTCAGCGTATAGAAGACAATGTTGGCGAACAGTTGCTGATCCGCAATAATCAAAGTGTCGAACTGACTCAAGCTGGTCGTATTTTTGCCCAAAGTGCGCAAGAAATATTAGGTCACTGGCATCGTCTTCAAGAAGACATGAGCAATTTACGTGGGTTAAAGTCAGGTGAGCTGCGACTCGGTGTATGCCCAATGATGAGCAGTCTTATTATTGGCCTACTGACACAATTTAGGCAAAAATACCCTGGTATCTCAGTACAAATGTACGAATACGGAGGTTTTGGCTGCGAAAAGGCGTTAATCAATAATAGCCTTGATATCGCGTTCACTGCACTGCCAACAACCCATAAGCATGAGTTAGCGAATCAACCATTAACTAAATATCCATTACTTGCCTGCTTACCTGAAGGGCACCCATTGACGCATAAAACTCATATCACCTGGCAGGACTTTGAGGCATACCCTTTTATGTTATATAACGAAGACTTCTCGTTAGCCAAATTGATTAATCGACTTAGCCGCAAAGCGGGGGTTCAGCTTAATATTGCCTTTCGAAGTGGTCAATGGGATTTCTTAGCTGCGATGGTTGAGGCCAATATGGGGGTAGCCATATTACCAGAGCCGATTTGCCAGCGCTTAACCACAAGTAAACTGGTTTTCAAACCAATACAGCCCGCCATGACATGGGATCTTGCGCTAATATGGCGTCAAAACCTACCGTTAACGCCACCTGCTCAAGCATTGTTAACCCTCAGTAGCTCTGATAGTAATCGGCTGTAATACCATTCCGCGTTAGTAAATGATCTCTCTGTGAGAATTTAAAAGGGCTTAAACAAGGCGTATGACAGAATAGTTGTTCTCTTTCGAAGTCATGCAACGCATGTGTAAGCCCTTTTAAAACTCGCCTGAAAGGAATGCCCCAACAGCTTTTGCTTTGCGTTCTCGCTATTTGAAAGGGAACACCATTACTACATAGCGATGCCTTAATCAAAAACCGCTGGACGCATTCTGAGTGGTCACTTATTAATGCACAATGGTATAATATTGATACTAATGCATGACACCAATTCGCATGATACTAATCCGCAGTAAAATTGCACTTTTTGCGAAAATGCCAGGATTTGGTACTACCTGAGCAAACACTATCAGCGTAGCTTCAAACCGCTTATTGCAGGCATAAAAAAACCGCTGCCTAGGCAACGGTTTTTATTAGTGCAGTTAAGAATTACTTCTTAGCTTCTTCTGCTTTACGCTCTTTAACTTGAGCAATAACTTTTTCAGAAACACTATTAGGACATGGTGAGTAGTGAGCAAATTCCATTGAGAATTGGCCACGACCTGAAGTCATAGTACGTAGTGAACCGATATAACCGAACATTTCTGATAACGGTACGTCAGCTTTAATACGAACACCAGTCACACCAGCCATTTGATCTTTGATCATACCACGACGACGGTTTAAGTCACCGATAACATCACCAACGTTGTCATCTGGGCTGAATACGTCAACGTTCATGATAGGTTCAAGAAGTTGCGCACCGGCTTTAGGCATAGACTGACGGAATGCACCTTTAGCAGCGATTTCAAACGCGATAGCTGACGAGTCAACTGCGTGGAAAGCACCGTCAGTTAGTTCTAGTTCTACGTCTAACACAGGGAAACCAGCAACAGTACCGGTGTTCATCATGCTAGCAAAACCTTTCTCAACTGCAGGCCAGAATTCTTTAGGTACGTTACCACCAACAACTGATGATTTGAACGTGAAACCAGTGTTTTGCTCACCAGGACGGATAATATAGTCAATCTTACCAAACTGACCAGAACCACCAGACTGTTTCTTATGCGTGTAGCTATCTTCAGTCACTTTAGTGATAGTTTCACGGTAAGCAACTTGAGGCTCACCAACAATTAGGTCAACACCGTAAGTACGCTTAAGAATGTCGACTTTAATGTCTAAGTGAAGCTCACCCATACCTTTAAGGATGGTTTCGCCTGAATCTTCGTCAGTTTCTACACGGAAAGATGGATCTTCTGCAATCATTTTACCGATAGCGATACCCATTTTCTCACTGCCACCTTTATCTTTTGGCGCTACAGCGATAGAAATAACTGGCTCTGGGAATACCATTGCTTCAAGAGTACAAGGATGTTTAACATCACATAAAGTGTGACCAGTTTGAACATTCTTCATACCAACGATAGCGATAATGTCACCAGCTTGTGCTGAATCTAATTCGTTACGCTCATCTGCTTGCATCTCAACCATACGGCCAACACGCTCAGTTTTACCAGTAGCAGAGTTAAGGATGGTGTCACCCTTCTTGATACGGCCTGAGTAGATACGTACGAATGTTAATGCACCAAAACGGTCATCCATAATCTTGAATGCTAATGCTTTTAATGGAGCATCTGCGTCAACGATTGCGAATTCGCCAGTTTCGTTACCTTCTTCGTCAGTTAAAGGTTGTGGATCAACTTCAACTGGATCAGGTAGATAATCAACAACTGCGTCTAGTAATAACTGCATACCTTTGTTTTTGAATGCGCTACCACAGTATGTTGGGAAGAATGCCATTGTACGAGTACCAGTACGGATACAACGCTTAATGTCTTCCATTGATGGCTCAGTACCATCCATGTAAGCTTCCATTAGGTCATCGTCTTGCTCAACAGCAGTTTCGATTAACATTTCACGGTATTCTTCTACCAGGTCAACCATGTCTGCTGGAACATCTTCGATTTTGTAGTTTTCAGCTTGTCCAGTTTCGTCCCATACCCACGCTTTGCGAGTTAATAGGTCAACAACACCTGTAAATTGGTCTTCGATACCAATTGGTAGAACCATAACCAGTGGGTTAGCCGCTAAAACGTCTTTAGTTTGCTTAACAACACGTAAGAAGTCAGCACCCATACGGTCTAACTTGTTTACGAAGATGATACGCGAAACTTCAGAATCGTTAGCATAACGCCAGTTAGTTTCAGACTGTGGCTCTACGCCGCCTGAACCACAGAATACACCGATACCGCCATCAAGCACTTTAAGAGAACGATAAACTTCAACTGTGAAGTCAACGTGGCCTGGGGTGTCGATAACGTTGAAACGGTGATCGTTCCAGAAACAGCTTACTGCTGCTGACTGGATGGTAATACCGCGCTCAGCTTCCTGTTCCATGAAGTCAGTGGTTGATTCACCATCATGTACTTCACCGATCTTATGGATCTTACCGGTTAGCTTAAGGATACGCTCGGTGGTCGTGGTTTTACCCGCGTCAACGTGAGCGAAGATACCAATGTTTCTGTATTTGGATAATTCGGTCATGATTCAACTTTAATGATTAGTTTAAGAAGTAGACGGAGCATGCGAAAAAAACCGACACACCGCACATCAGGTTATTAAGGCGCATATTGTAAATTGGAACCTTGCTGGGCGCAAATGGCTGGTGCAATATTTATTTGTTTTTAGCAGAAAAAACACAAAAAAAGTGCAGTTATTTTCTATAAAACAATAGATTAAAAAATAATAGATTATTTTTTAATCTATTATTTTTTTTCATTTAAAATTCATAAAAATGGTCTTCTAGGAGAAAAACGACGTAATTATCGTTAATGACACCAAAAAGACATGATGATTTTAGAGGGGGTTCATTAAGGTTTACGCAAAATTAAGCACAACAATATCGATTACGACCTGTTCTTTTAGCTTGTAATAACGCCATGTCGGCACGTTCAAAACAAAGTTGAATTGCTTCGTTTTCTCCGAGCATGGCAATCCCAAAACTGCAGGTGACCTTAATATTGTTATCAAATGAAAAATCTTGAAGTTCTTGGGCTATTCGCTGGCACAACTCTTTGGCACCTTGAATGTCAACATGTTGGCAAACAATAACAAATTCTTCTCCTCCCCAGCGAGCCACAACATCACCATCGCGAACCGATGCTTGCAACACTTGAGCAACCTGTACCAATATTTTGTCGCCCACGACATGACCGTGCATGTCATTAATGGCTTTGAAAAAATCGATATCGATGATCACAAGACTCACACGGTCATTGCCATATGCACGCTCGTCGTTCAAAAAGGTTTGGTTGAAATAATGTCGGTTATACAATTTAGTCAACGGATCGTGTTGCGCTAAAAAATCCAGGTCGTTGTTTTTTCTTTCTAACTCATGCTGCAATTTTTGTAGTTCTTTATTATTTTCAGTAAGATGAAAGTTGTACTTAGTGACACATACCGTCCGATAAAGTAAAAAGAGAATAAACAGTCCTAAAGCGCCAATGACTTGAAAAACTAGGCTGTAATCTATGTCTTCAACCACTGTGATGTTGTGCCATTTTTTATAAATCGCGATATGATCAGCATGAGTGATTTTTGCAAGTCCGGCATTAATTTGCTGGAGTAAGCCTTTTTTTGCATGGATGACCCCTACTCTGAGCTCATCTTCTGGCCCACCCCACCCGGCAATTTTTAACGATGTCAGCCCATGCTGCTGAATATAGGCATTTACTGAAAACATAGACCCTACAAACACGTCAACGTCGCCATTAGCAACCTTTTCCAGCCCTTCTCTTTCTGTCTTAGCCAGCATTGTATTGATATGAGGGTAAAACTGTTGAATGTATTCAACTAATCGATAATCCTTCGGGATGGCAAGCGTACGTTGACCAATATGTTCAAATCCTTGTAAAAAAGGCTGAGTTTTAAGAGAGACTAATACATTAGGCGATTTAAAGAATACATCACTAAATGACAGGTATTCGTCGCGTTTAGGGGTTTGATTTAATATAGGCGTCAGTTCACACTCACCTTGTTGCAGTAGTTCTAAACTCTGCCGCCAAGATGAAGTAGGTACCAACTCAAAACGTAAATTAGTATAGTCGGCTAGGAGATTGAGGTAATCGGATGAAATGCCAGTATGACGTCCGTCTATAATAGCCTCGTAAGGCAGCCAATCTGGGTCAACGCAATAACGGATCATCGGGTTACTTTGCGAGGTAGCCGAAATAGCGGCTTCTGCAAAAGCAAAAACGGATGGCGTCATGCCAAGACCAATGCACATACATACGAATATGCGGAGTGTGTTGAGTAATATCATTCTCTTACGATTAAACAATGCCTACACCCAATTGTATTTGGACGAAAAGTGTACCTCGTAAAAAGTGTAGTATATACCAACAAAAGTATGACAAAAAAATACCCGCCAATTGGCGGGTATGTTATTCAACAATCACGAGTGCGAGTTAAGCCTCAACAGGCGATATCACAAACAGTAAGTCACCTTGCGAGACTTGTTGACCATTGCTATTGAGAATTCGCTCAATGCGATACTTTTGATCTTCAGGATATAACACACCGCTTTGACGGTTAAAGCCGGCTAATGTGACCTGAGAGAACATCTTCATCGCTTCCATCAGCGCAAGCGTTTGCTCTACCGTTACGATATCACCTTCTTTAACAAAGTCGGCCTCACCAGGCGCTGGAGAGGTATAGAAAATACCTGCGCCTTGTGCCAAGACTTTAAGCTCGTTACTTTCGCCAACACGCAAAGATTCAGTGTCCACTGGCATAGCTTCTGCAGCAGCTTCCATTTCAGCAATCAATGCTGGAATGTCTAACTCAGCCATTAAACGTGGTAAGTAGTTAGTGTCATACACACCTTCGTTGAAAGTCGGATCTTTAAGGATCAACTTTAACAACGGTATGTTAGTCGCAATACCTTTAATGACTACGCTGTCTAAGTAAGCGTACATTTTAGCCACGACATCGGCACGGTCTTTACCACGAATGATAATTTGCGCGATTAAGCTGTCGTAATATGGCGATACTTCTTTACCGGCTTCAGCAATCGAGATAATTTCGACATAGTCACGTTGTGGTATAACGCATTCTGTAATCTTACCTGGGTTAGGGATCAACTGCAGAATACCTTGGCTATCAAGCGCCGCTTTTTCTGCAGTGACACGCACTTCCATCGCATAACCTTGCTCAACAGGCTCTAACTTCTCAATTGAACGACCAGCGGCAATATCAAACTGAGCACTCACAATATCAATACCAGAAGTCGCTTCGGTTACAGGATGCTCAACCTGCAGACGTGTATTCATTTCCATGAAGTACACTTCATTTGCGTCAAGGTTATAAATAAACTCAACCGTACCCGCGCCCATGTAATCAGTTGCATCACCTAAGGCACGAGTGTATTCCATCACACGTTGCTTAAGCTCTTCAGGTAACATTGTAGAACCAGACTCTTCAATCACTTTCTGGTTGTTACGTTGCACTGAACAGTCACGAATACCCAACACTTTGGTATTACCAAACTTGTCACGCAATAACTGCACTTCAATGTGGCGTAAAGAGGTAACGTATTTCTCTAAATACAAGTCACCATTACCAAATGCTGCCGCGGCTTCGGTTGCGGTTTTTTGGAATAAACCAATCATGTCTTCAGAGCGCTTAACAACCTGAATACCTTTACCGCCACCACCTTGTACCGCTTTAAGCAGTACTGGGTAACCAATTTCAGAGGCCACGTTTACCGCTTGTTCTGCGTTGGTCAAAATACCGTGACTACCAGGCACTACTGGCACGTTGTGCGCCTGTGAGGTGTGGATGGCGTTAGACTTGTTACCCATGGTTGTCATTGAGTGCACACTTGGGCCAACAAAGTTAACGCCGTTGTTCACACATAATGCAGCAAACTGTGGGCTTTCAGACAAGAAGCCAATACCTGGGTGTAATGCGTCTACATCTTCATACTCAGCGACTTTTAAGACTGAGTAAGCATTAAGGTAACTTTCATCTGATGTGTTACCACCAATACAAACTAGTTTATCGTTTTCTTTCAGCATGTCTGCTGGTACTGAGGTCATGTCAGGATCTGACGCCACTAATACCACATTGATATTGTTATCGTGTGCTTTACGGATCAATTTAACCGCAGTACAACCACGAGCATGCACTAATACCTTGTCGATTGGCTTCATCAAAGTACGTGGATCATCTTGCACAATCTCTTCTTCTACTTCTACCATTTCTGGCACAAGTGAAGATAATGCTTTGCTGATCACCTCTTCAATATTAACCGTGGGTAACGGCATTAACGGATCAATTCCAGATAGTTGTGTATCTAGTGTTTCGCAGAATGGGTTATGCACCAATGCCGTCATCGCGCCCGGTACTTTAGACAAGTAGTTAGATAGCGTTGCTGTTGACGGTAAATAAGCCGGTACTACCATTTGGCCTGCAAACGGCATGTTAGTGCCAGACAAGTAATAGGTTTGCACTAATGGGTGAGTCACAAAACTCGCCTGCGCACCACCGGTACAGTCGCCAAAACCAAACATCAATACAGGTAATTCGTTATCACGAATAAAACGCGTAATACGGTCGTTAACTACAGCCATTGAGAATAGCGCCGCAGCACCTTCTTTAGTCTGCATACCACCAGAGCTGATAAAGCAAATCACCGGTAACTTGCGCTTAGCACATTCAATTAATAACGCGCTGAATTTCTCAGCACTGGCCATATCAAACGCACCCGCTTGGAATGCCGTATTTGAAACCGCCACACCTACGCGCAGCTTAGTGCCATTGTTATCAAAATCAGCTAAGCCGGTAATCAAACCACAAGGACGGATCTTTTTATCAATGGCATCTTCAATCGATAAACGGAATCCTGGGAAGTTAAGCAAGTTAGCAGACATTTTGTCGGCATCAACTTCGTCAAAATTAGTAAAGAACTGTTTGATGACATTTTCCCAACCCATCTTGCCTTGCTTTTTCTCTTCGCGAAGCACTTTTTGGATCAGTAAGTCTTGGTAACCCATGGTCAAGCGGTTCCAGAAATCCTTACGACGACCAATACGCACAGGGTTAATTGTGCCGGTGTATTTGTCGTGATCTTCTTCACTGTCAAAATACTCAGGCAACAAACGTTCAAAGAAGTAAGTTAAAATAACGAATAATGAATCGTTTAGCTGTGGGAAACCCACGCTCTTCCATTGCTCTACCCGTGTTAATAGTTCAGCACGGTTAGATTGATCCATAAAGTATTTAAGCCACTTATAGAACTTGTTCTTGTCGTTGGCTTTGTCGTTAGTTGATAACGCATGGTCGATAGACTTATGTAATAGCTTATCAACAGATTCGCGAGACAAGCTTTTAGACATCATCGCTTCTTTCGAAATCGACGCTAAGCTACCCACCACGTTGTCATATAACGCGTTAAAAATCAGCACATTATGGCACTGCCAAATAAAGTCTTCGCGCAGCTCATCGTTAACCACGACATCCAATACCGTCAATTGGTTTAGCTCAGGCCATGGCGCTTGAGTTGTCGACTTTGGTAATGACTCTAAATACTTAATTAAACCATTAAAGTTGTTTGCTGCGTTACTCTTCCAACGGTGATACAAAGACCAACCAATGTTAAATAACAGAGCTTTACGTGCTTTTTTGTAGTTTTCTTTTGGTTCACCCAAAATAAAGCGCGTAATCATGTTACGTTCAGTTGATATTTCACCACGTTTAGCACTAAAAGTGGTCCAAAGCTTGTTAAGCTCTTCGTCGTAAACCAGTTTGTCAGGGTTAGTTAACCATGCCTGGAATACACGCTCTTGCTCTTGCTTAATACGCTCTAGCAAGTCACCTTCAGGTACGCTAACTTTAGATAAACGACCATACTGCTCTAGCGAAATCGATTGAATACGACTACGCAGCGTTAGGTAACGCAAATAACGATACGCACTACCAAAAATATTGTGGTACATGGTCGGGTCACTGGCGACCGATAAACGAGTATTATTTTCTAGCGTTAGCAGGTTTTTAGACGGCGTTAAGAAACGCTGTAAACTGCGGTCGTAATGCTCTTTTAAATCACTAGAGTCGCGCACGAAGTTGATTGCTGCACGCTCTACAGCTTCAATAGAACTAATAATGGCGCGGCGCAAATTATGCTGACGCTCGTCTTTATCCGACGGAGAGAAGTCGACAATGCCGTCAATACAACCAGAGGTATATAACTCTTCTGGCGATACACCTACAGACTTGGCACATTCTTGCCACGACAAGTTGTACTTGCGCGCAATGCTTTGTAGACCTTGCGGTTGAATCGTGTTGAAAATACCATCACGAACCGACAATAAAATGTTAGCTGCAGCTAATGGAATCGCACCACCAGAATAACCTGCACCAATCACAATACCGACAGTAGGAACATCAACATTGGCACTTTCTGCAATCGCTTTTGAAATGGTGTGCGCTTGGTTTTGACTGTTCGCGACTTCACCCGCATCAGCACCTGGTGTATCAATTAAGTACACAATAGGCATCGACAGCTGAGCAAAGTGACGGATCGCTTTACACGCTGCGAGGTGATGCTCAGGCATCCACGCGCCATTGGCGGTTGTACGCTCTTGAGCAATAAACCCGATACGACGAGTACGCGTACCAAAATCAAGCTCAACTTCTGCACGATAAAACGGGCCCGCATGACTTTCGGCAATAATTTTGCCTTTCAAGTCTGCGATCATACGCTTCGCACCTGGGCGGTTTTTATCCAGTGTTGGTTGAATGACTTTAGTCACGTAACCGTCAACATCTAAAGACGCTAAGCTTTTTAAATTAGCTTGTATTGCGTCTTCATTTAATAGTCCTTTCACTTCTTCAGATAAACTCTGCTTGTTATGAGCAGGAAATAATGAAAAATCTTTAGCCAAGTGTTCAGCTTGTAAGAAAAGTGGGTCAGCCGATAGTGCTTGAGTCTTGTTAGCGGGCTGCTTTTTGCTGGTCATCCTTAGATCCTCTGCTTATATAGCCTCTGAAATTTTTTATAGCTCGTAAATATAACTTTGTTAGTAGGCAAATTACCATATAAACTACCTTGGACGCTTTGTTCCATAAATGAGACAGTGAGACTAAAATGCCCGATTTGAACGGTATGATGCTGTTTGCAGCGGTGGTAAGAGCCAAAGGATTCTCCCAAGCTGCACGAGACATCGGACAACCTAAATCAACAATAAGTCGTAAAGTTGCCCAGTTAGAGGAGCAACTCGGGGTGCGTTTATTACAACGCGACACCCGAAATTTGAGCTTAACGCAAGTTGGCGCACTGTTTTATCAACATTGCGATTCCATTAGTCACGAGATTGAAGCCGCCAAGGCGATTATTGAGAATACCCATACCGATATTTCAGGGTCATTACGCATTGCCATCCCAGTATCATTTTCTCAAGATGTGATTGGTCATTTATGCTCAAGCTTTATGCGACTTTACCCTAACATTGAACTCGACATTCAGTTTACCGATAACGATGTTGGCTTAGTGGGCGAAGGTTACGACATCGCCATTAAATATGGTCCATTACAGTCATCGGATTTAGTTGCCCGATTATTGTTTGAACGCCAACCCATTTTAGTAGCAAGCCCGGGTTACATCAAAAAATATAATAGCCCGGCTACGCCACAAGAACTTGCCCAACATAATGGCATATTATTAGGTACCACACTTTCGGCCCCGATTTGGCCATTAGGTAAAGGCAACCGCAAAATGATGGCGACCTTCAAACGTAAAGTACGGGTAAACAGTGCCAGTATGGTAAAGCGATTAGCGCTCGATGATTATGGCATTGCCATGTTATCGAACACCAGCTGCAAGCAAGAATTAGCATCAGGCAGCCTAGTGCCTATTTTACAAGAATGGCCAATGGAATCGTTTAAAGTGTACGGGGTGTATTCAAGTAGGCGCCAGCTCGCCAGCAACATCAGTGCCTTTTTAGACTTTTTCACTAAACGTTACACCAGCCAAGAATCTTTGCATTCGATGATGGGGTAATCAAATTGATTGTTTGCCCTACTGGCATATTGATTATAAAAAACCAACGCTGAAATCGCATACAATATAACGATTCAATCACGATAAAACATTAGGTTTAACGCCGCTACAAAATGAACTACGCGATAACATTTATCCACTAATGAACAGTTAAGTCGCTGCTATAACTGTGATATAACTGTCACTTATACCCTTAAAGATTGTAAACATAACCATAATAGGGTCACCTGATGACCTTAAGGAACCGTGATGATTAAGTGCAACACTTTAGTAGTGTTAAGTTCATTGGCATTGCTCACTTTTTCTAATTCTGTCATTTCTGGACAACTGCCGAAAAATATCGAAGAGATGCGCGTATCAAAAGCAGGCCAAACCCTGCCGCAAGTGGTTAATCGCTACCAAGCAATTAACGACACACTAGAAGTTAAACTGCAACGTGCGACGGATGAATTGTCGGTAACCGAAATGGCTGCTCAACAAGGCCACCGTTTATGGCAACAAGCAGTAAGAGATGTGCAATCTGGTTATCATGACGACCGCTCGCTGTATTGGAGCCGCTTGAACATGCGCAATACACTTAAGCAGGATAAAGTAGGATTTAATATTGCCGATTGGCAACGCGAAATCTTAGTCAAAACCGTTGAAAAATCATCACGTGGTTTTAGTGACATCGAGTTTGATCCAAACACTCAAATTAATATTCTACTTACCGGTTTTGATCCGTTCTTTTTAGACCGCAATATTGGCCAGAGCAATCCTTCTGGATTGGCCGCACTTACCCTAGATGGTTACCGCTTTACAGTAAATGGTAAAACAGCCCAAATTGAAACCGTGATGATCCCCGTTCGTTTTAGCGATTTCGACAACGGAATCATTGAATCATTACTGACACCGTTTTATCGCGAAAACAGCTTAGACATGGTATTTACCGTCAGTATGGGGCGTGAGAACTTTGATATTGAACGCTTTCCTGCTCGCAACCGTAGTGCCGATGCTCCCGATAATTTAAACGTATTAACAGGTGCCAGTTTTAAACATCCCAAATCACCATTGTTTACCAGTGGTACTTCAAGCGACGGTAAATTGAATGGCCCTGAATTTGTTGAGTTCTCATTGCCGGTTGAATTAATGCAAGCTGTAAAAGGCCACTGGACAGTGAATGACAACCATCAGGTTAGAACCCTTTCACGCGGGCAATTTTTAGCATCGTCATTAGCCGAGTTGCAAAATGAAATCTCTGTTGAAGGCTCTGGCGGCGGTTACTTGTCGAATGAAATCTCCTATCGCAGCATATTATTGCGCGACCAATTTAATTTAACTTTGCCAGTAGGGCACATTCATACTCCGCGAATAAAAGGGTATGATGCGCAAGTTGAATCAGACATTGTTGAGCAAATTAAGGCCATGATTGCTGCAGCTGCGACGAGCTTGTAACGGCATAACCTGAATTGCTACCCAAGCGCTTGAGTAGCAAACGCTACTCAAGCCAAGAATGAAGCCATGTTAAAGAATCTATTTAATTTTACGTCAGCCAAACAAGCCGCGTTGGGCAAACCCAAAGTAAGCACCAAAGCAGCATTAGTATCTTGCTCGGCCAAATCAGCTTTGCAACAGCAAATACTCGATAAAGTAGAAAGCGATTACCAACATGCTGAACGTCATTTTAACCGCCCGTTTCCACGCCCTGTAGTGCAATTTAGTTTACGCGGAAAAAGTGCCGGCACCGCCCATTTGCAAACCAATCGCTTACGCTTTAACCCAGTATTATTAGCCGAAAACCCACACGTGTTTTTGGCTGAAGTGGTGCCACACGAAATTAGCCACTTACTTTGTTACCAGCTGTTTGGCCGAGTAAAACCCCATGGCAAAGAATGGCAAAGCATCATGCTATCCACTTTTAACGTGGCGCCAAAAACCACCCATCAACTGAATATTCAATCGGTAAATGGGCAACAATTTGATTATTTTTGTGGTTGTGGCAACACCACGCTTTCTATTAGACGGCATAATCGAGTGGTGCGTGGCCAAACTCAATATCGCTGTCGTCGCTGCCAACAAACACTTCAATCAGTGCAATAAAACTCAGCGCCATCAACGCATAACATTTTATCAATTGCGTCATCGCACCCTATGCCTTAACATCAGCGCAAAATGACGGATTAACTCCGCAATAAGGGCCTGCTTTGTTTCTAATGTGATTCAAAAGAACAACAGTCCTGACGATTTTCAGTTTATTTTTAGGGTTTATTTTGCGCTTATCTTATTATCACTCATGGCTTTTTTGGGTGTCGCTTTCGTGCGGCATTTTTTTTACTACCGTTCAGGCTGCAGAGCATCCGAGTAGTTTTCGCAAAGCAAAAACCATTGCCAAGAAAATCTACCAGCAAAATCTTCCTTTAAGCACCTTTTATTGTGGTTGTGATATCGCCATTAGTGGCAAGCTTTGGCAAGCCGACCATCCAACGTGCGGCTATAGCGTTCGCAAACAGATCATCCGCGCAAATCGAATTGAATGGGAACACGTGGTACCCGCATGGGAATTTGGCCATCAGCTACAATGCTGGCAAGACGGTGGCCGAAAAAATTGTGGTAAAAACAATGATCAGTTTAAAAAGATGGAAGCTGATTTACACAATTTAGTGCCTGCCATCGGTGAGGTAAACGGTGATCGCAGTAATTATCGCTTTAGTGATTGGAATGGAAAAGCAGACCAATACGGTCAATGCGCAATGATAGTTGACTTTAAAGGCCGTAAGGTACAACCACCCGCGCGTGCTCGCGGCCAAATCGCCCGCACATATTTTTATATGCAACAAACATATGGATTACAAATCAGTAGCAGTCAGCAAAAACTATTTAACGCCTGGGACAAAATGTTCCCAGTAAAGGTAACAGAATGCCAACGTGATAGTTTAATCGCTTCTCGCCAAGGTAATCATAATGATTTTGTACTCAAACAATGCCAAAATAACGGCTTGCTCCATTAATTGAATAACCCATACTGACTTGAGCCATAAATGATAGAAGGTCACCACTGATGAGAGTTCCACGCATTTACCAGCCCATAGACAACCTACAGCAAGGGCAAACCGTTGCGTTAGATGATGACGGCGTCGCGCACATTGGCCGAGTATTGCGTATGGGCAATGGCGACCATATCAGCTTATTTAACGGCGACGGCAATGATTATTTAGCCGAAATTATCGATGCCGGTAAGAAATCCATCACTGTCACGGTCTTAAACTGTGAAGCCAACAACAGTGAGTCACCGCTTGATTTACACCTAGGTCAGGTTATTTCGCGTGGCGATCGCATGGAGTTTACTGTACAAAAATCAGTAGAGCTTGGTGTGACCACAATTACACCGCTTTTTTCTGACCGCTGTGGCGTTAAACTGAACGGTGAACGCCTAGAGAAAAAACTGCAGCAATGGCAAAAGATTGTTATCAGCGCCTGTGAGCAGTCAGGTCGCAGCATAGTCCCTGTTGTGCGCCCAGCCATGACGCTCGCGCAATGGTGTGAAGAACAAACCAATGCAGTTAAGCTCAATTTACATCCGCGCGCATCACACGGTATAAATGGCTTGCAATTAGATGCAGGGAATCACAAAGTGAGACTGTTAATTGGCCCTGAAGGTGGTTTGTCAGATGAAGAAATCGCCATGACTGAAACCCACCATTTCACCGATATATTACTTGGCCCTCGCGTACTGCGCACCGAAACGGCATCGCTAACCGCGATTACCGCACTACAAGTTAAATTTGGCGATATCGGTTAACTCAACCGCTATCCTCCCTAATATAAAGGAAATATCCATGATTAAGCTCGGCATTGTAATGGACCCAATCAGCGACATTAACATCAAAAAAGATTCAAGCTTTGCGATGTTATTAGCGGCACAGGCCCGTGGTTATCAGTTGTTTTATATGGAAATGCACGATCTGGCAATGGTCAATGGCAAAGCCATGGCAAACATGCGTCCGTTAACCGTTAAGCAAGATGCTAATGAGTGGTTTACCCTAGGTGAAGCCGAAGACACGCCATTAGCCGACCTTGATGTCATATTAATGCGTAAAGACCCACCATTTGATACAGAGTTTATTTACGCAACTTATATGCTGGATCGCGCCGAAGAAGAAGGCGTATTAATCGTTAACAAACCACAAAGTTTACGTGATGCTAACGAAAAGCTATTCACGGCATGGTTTTCTGAATTTACCCCAGAGACCATTGTGACTCGTGATGCTAAACGTATTCGTGCATTTCACCAATTAAAGCAAGATATCATCCTTAAGCCATTAGACGGCATGGGTGGCACCTCTATTTTTAGAGTGAAAAAAGACGATCCAAACGTGGGTGTTATTATTGAAACATTAACCAACTATGGTCAGCAATATGCTATGGCACAAGCGTTTATTCCTGAGATCACTCAAGGCGACAAACGTATCCTTGTGGTTGATGGCGAACCCGTCCCTTACGCTTTGGCACGTATTCCAATGAAAGGCGAAACTCGTGGTAACTTGGCCGCAGGCGGCAGTGGCTTAGCCCAACCTCTTTCAGAAAGCGATTGGAAAATAGCCCGCACAATTGGTCCTGAACTCAAAAAACGCGGCTTAATTTTTGTCGGTTTAGACGTCATTGGTGACAAGCTGACAGAAATCAACGTCACGAGCCCAACATGCATTAAAGAAATTGAAGCTGCATTTGATGTCAACATCACCGGTATGTTGATGGATGCCATTGAAGCCCGTATTAACGCTTAACCAGTTAGGATGCATCATGGATTTTTTAACGACATGTAAACGCTCATTAAGCTGTTTATTGCTAATACCTTGCCTTAGTGTGGCAAGTGTATTGGCAAATGATGTAATGATAAGTCCTGCGGTGACTGGATCGGCAAATAGCAACGTACCAACGGCAGGACCAGCCAGACCTAAAAACATCATTATTATGATTGGTGATGGCATGGGGCCTGCGTACACTACGGCCTATCGCTATTACAAAGATAACCCTGAAACCGAAGAGATAGAACAAACGGTGTTTGATCGCTTACTGGTTGGTATGTCGAGTACCTATCCCGCATCAGTCAGTGGCTATGTAACCGACTCAGCTGCATCGGCTACCGCGCTCGCTACCGGGTTCAAAAGTTACAACGGTGCCATTTCTGTCGATACTGAAAAACGTTCGCTGCCAACGTTAATGGAAAAAGCCAAAACATTAGGGTTAGCAACCGGAGTCGCAGTAACCTCACAGGTTAACCATGCTACCCCTGCGGCATTTTTGGCCCATAACGAAAGTCGTAGAAACTACATCGACATTGCAGAGTCTTATTTAAACTCTGACGCCGATGTCATTTTAGGCGGCGGACAACAATATTTCTCTGATTCATTATTGGCTCAATTTACAGCCAAAGGTTATCAGCACATCAACGAGTTTTCGCAACTTGATGCAATAAGCGCCCCTAAGGTATTAGGACTCTTTGCCGACGTACAATTACCTTGGGCCATTAACGACAATCAAAGTCATAAACTCAGCAAGATGACGCAAAAAGCCATCGACCTGCTTTCGCAAAATCAACAAGGTTTTGTATTATTGGTGGAAGGAAGCTTAATTGACTGGGCTGGCCACAGTAACGACATCGCTACCGCAATGGGTGAAATGGACGAGTTTGCTGCAGCCATTGAAGTGGTTGAACAATTTGTACGCCAAAGCAAAGACACTTTGGTCGTAATCACAGCCGATCATAATACTGGCGGCTTGTCTGTTGGGGCGAACGACAAATATGAGTGGAACCCCGCAGTACTGCATAAAGTCAAAGCAAGCCCTGATGAAATTGCCGCGCGTGCTGTTGCAGACAACAATTGGCAAGACGTTATTGCCACACTCATCGGCTTTACGCCAACAGAAGCTGAATACGCATTATTAGACAATGCGCGTATGCAAGGTAATGCACCATTAACCATTGCACTGCGTAAATTAATTGATGTGCACTCTAACACCGGCTGGACCAGCGGCGGTCATACTGCGGTTGACGTTCAGGTATTTTCATCTGGCCCAGGGGCAAGGTTATTTAGCGGTCACCAAGACAACATCGACATAGCCAACAAAGTTATGAGTTTATTGCCTTTATCAGCCGTAAAACAATAACTGTTCGAAACAGCCTTTTGCCTATCGCAACGGGCTGTTATTCATTTATCTTTACCGTGAGTAACCCCTGTGCTAACAAATCCCTCTCAAGCATTAATTAGAAATAGCGAACTTTTTCAACAGCAAAAAGTGCTTATCCTCAATTATGAAGCCGATACATTTGCTAGCCAATGCTTAGAATCAGCAAGCCATGTTACTGCATTAGCCTTTGATTTTAACCATCATCAAACCTTATCACCATATGCCAACAACACATTAGAGTGTTACTTTGGCCATCAATTACCAGATAACTTAGCCAACGAAAAATACGACTGTGTGATTATCTATTTTCCAAAAGCTAAGCCTCTTATGGGTTACTTGTTGCAATTAGCGGCTCAACATATGGCAATCGATGGGTTACTCGTTGTCGTAGGCGAAAACAAAGGTGGAGTTAAGTCTATTGCTAAACTCATGCCGGCGTATTTTTCTGCGCCAATTAAGCAAGATAACGCACGTCATTGCTTGCTCTATACAAGCTACTTAACACAAGCAGCACCACCGTTATTACTGACCGATTGGCTAAGCCAATACACACTAGACACCCCACAAGGGCAACTGCAAATATGTAATTTGGTCGGTGTATTTAGCGAAAAAAGACTCGATCAAGGCACCGAGTTATTGTTGTCACATTTACCCGATAACCTCCAGGGGCGCATACTCGACTTTGGCTGTGGTGCCGGTGTCATAAGCGCTGCACTGCTTAAAGCAAATCCACAACTCAATATTGAATGCATTGATATTAATGCAATGGCCCTCGCCTCTTGCCAGCTGACTCTTGCCGCCAACAATATGCAAGCAAAAGTATATCCATCAGATGGCTTTAACCAAATCACAGGTCAATTTAACGCTATCATTTCTAACCCGCCATTCCACGATGGGTTAACGAGCACCACAGACATCGCGACGCAGTTTGTTAAACACAGTGCGTCGAGCTTAGCCGCTAATGGTATATGGCAAATTGTCGCTAACAGACACTTACCTTACTCTGACACCATTGCAGCTCATTTCGGTAAAGTGAATGTCCAAGCAGAAAATAACAGATATAAGTTGTATTTACATCAAGTCTAATAAGTGTTTATAGCTGGAAATGGATTTCGATATCAGCTAAATTGATCAAAGCTAAGTGACTCACATTTTTTCTTTATTACGATTGTTACTCTATGCTTTCTTTAATTGAGCTGAATAAAAACAAAAAACAAAGGATGTTATGTTAGAGCCCTCAGTAGTCTCATTAAGTGCAGATAAAACCAAAGCAGAATTACGTGTGGTCCCCAATACACACGGGCCGATAACAGTAGAAGATATTACTCTGATACTGAGCCAGCCCGACTTTGTCATGTTATTCCCCATCTCTCCCGCCATCAATAAAGCCGTCACTGAAATCAATGCATTGTGTGGCCAAAAGCCCGGTGATCATGAACTCTTTTTTGTTATTGCTGAACGTAAGGATGGTTCGGTCCTAATTGAAGTCAGTGAAGATAAAATGCACGCAAGTATGACCATTAACTCGGCCTGGGGCGGTAAAGACATCAGTCTGCCAGATATTCTGACGACACTGAAAAGCAAAAAAATAAAAATGGGCTTAAGTAAGCCAAGGATCATGGCACTAATGCAGCGCTTATCCATATTACCTCCAGGTGAAAGTTGCGAGGGGGTAATCGCAAATGGCAAACCTGCGGTTAATGGAGAAAATGCCGTGTTAAGCCGCAAAGTGGCCCTAGCTCGTGAGCGATTGCTGCAGCCTCAAGAACGTGAAGACGGCTCGGTAGACATGCGTAATTTAGGCGCGCTCATCACCGTAAAGCCCAATGACGTATTAATGGTAAAAACCCCTGCCACCATTGGCACTCCAGGTTTTAATGTTCATGGTGATGTACTGCAGCAAATGCCCGGCAAAGATAAGCCTATGGAGCCTGGCACAGGTACTAGCATACACCCTAAAGATCCTAACAAGCTGATTGCCACCTTATCTGGGCAACCGGTAGAAAACCGCAAAGGCATGCAAGTCGATGACATGCTACAAATTAAAGATGTTGATGTCCGCTTTGGCCATGTCAATTTTAAAGGCAGTATTTTAATTACCGGTGACGTACACGAAGGCATGGAAGTGAAAGCCAGTGGCGATGTCACAGTAATGGGCTTTGTCGAGTCTGCCAGCATTGAAGCACAAGGCGATGTCATTGTGAGTAAAGGCGTCATTGGCCGTTTGATTAAAGAGCAAGAGCTCAGCACCAAAATTAAAGCGGGTGGTCAAATATGTGCTCAATTTGTCCAATACTCGCACCTAGAAGCGCAGGGCGATATTTTAGTCACTAAGCAATTACTGCACAGTAACTCAACGTCATGTGGCAGCATTACGGTTAGTGACGCTCAATGTCGACGAGGCGACATTGTCGGAGGGATTGCTACCGCCAATAAAGGGATAAGAGCCATTGCCTTTGGCGCCACCGCGAGTACTAAAACAGTACTCTATTGTGCTATGCAACAGGATGTATTAAAACAACAATTAAAAGAGTTAGATGGCAGCATAAAAGCCATGGTGGTAGCCGGCCTAGAACTCGAAACAAGATTGCGTAAACTACCGCCAAAAAGTGAATGGCAAAACGATGCTGGCATGATTGAACAAGTCAAAATGATGTTAGATCAAAAGCATCAAATGACAGCAGAGCAAGGTAAAGAAGAGGTTGAATACAATCAACAACTCTGTGAAGTTGAGAACTATTATGACCATTACTTTATCAAAGCCGAAAAGCATATTTTCACCAACGTTGAAATCCACATTGGTAATGCCTTTAATCTTACCCAGCGAGAGCACGGGCCCTGTATGGTGAAGAACATCAATCATGAGATATCATACGATTACAGTAACCGATAATTCACTGTACAACTAATAGACCCAATCAACTGAGATTATTGTTCACTATGCAGCAAATACATTGGCCAGCTATTTTGAAATTTGATCAAGATGATGAGCTTATGTATTTGGCCAACCATCAAGATTGGTTAAGCTTTATTTGTGCCAACCAATATACTGTTTGTTTTCAAGATCAGTTGATAGACAGCAGTGGTGATATCTACCTCATAGCAAAGCCACTTGCAGAAACCACCGCCACAGAAAAGAGCATTGCACAACTGCCGCACCTCGTGAAACAACCTCAATCAATAAACGTATTGCAAATATTGCCTTTAGTACGCCAATACGGTCAATTTCAAGGCCATTGTTGCAGCGCAAAAATTGTTTTCACCACAATAGAGCAAGGTATTGCCACTGTTGCAGAGTTAGAACAGCTTTATTAACCCGAGTTCAGCTTTATTAGACAATAAACGCCTCAGCCCCATTGAGCATCAAACAGCGCTCTGGCAAAATGCCCGCATACTCACCGTCTATAAGCTCTGAGAATCCTTAATGGAATTACTAAATATTGAATGTCTAGGTAAACGCTTACGACTAGAAGGCTCAATTGCCGGTTGGCAGCAACTTTATTGGGACAACCAACTGGTGTCACAAAAGTCAGCCAGTGCGAGTGACCAAGCTTTTCATATTCACTCGTTTGAACTCACTCAACAATTTGCGCCACCGGTTAACCCCGTTGATGCACCTAATGACCATTTCGATGAGAATATGGCCAATCAGAATATTGCCACCCACACCAAAGCAATTTCTGTGCGATTAGAAATAGACGTCAACTGGCAGCCTTTTCAACTCGACTATTGCTTACTTGTCGATGATGAACAGATCACGCAAGGGCAACGTACAGTCACAGATATTGAAAAACAAACACCTGAAGTGCCAGTCGCTAAAACGCAAAAACTCAGTGTTGTCGGCTTAGCTTCACTGGGGTTTAAGCTTCTTAAAAGCGCCAAAGTGGTTAAAGTATTATTTGCAGGCGCCAGTGTTGCCGCATACTCATGGCTATTTTCGCTAGAGTTTGCGTTAGCGCTCATTGGTTGTTTAGTGTTTCATGAGTACGGTCATATTAGGGCAATGAAACACTTTGGCATGAAAACCAAAGGCATTTATCTAATCCCGTTTGTAGGCGGGTTGGCCTTAAGCGATGAGCGAATTAACACTCGCTGGCAAGATGTCTATATCTCGATTATGGGGCCGACATTTGGACTGATTTTATCTGTCATCAGCTTAGGTCTGTACTGGATCACCGGCAATATCTTTTTTGCCGGACTCGCTAGCTTTAATGCACTACTCAATCTATTTAATTTATTACCGATTTTACCACTCGATGGCGGCCATATTTTAAAAAGCATCAGCTTTTCAATGAACAGCATGGTCGGCCTAATCGCCTGTGTTTTAGGTGCCGCTGCAGGTGTATTTATCAGCTACACCTTAGGTCTTGCTCTATTAGGCTTTTTACTGCTGATTGGTAGTGTAGAAATTGTCTTTGAATGGCGCGGTCGTCATCAAAGCCACTTACTCCCGCTTGACCGATATGGACAAATTTTCTCAACCGTGTGGTATTTATTAACGGTTGCTGGCTTAGTGGGGATTATTTGGTATTTTGCGAGTTCAGGTGACGATATGTTAGCGATACCACTGCAAATCCTTGGCAGCTAATTTAAGCTCAAGGCCTCTCGAGCAACTTCATTCAGTCAAAGCAAAAACGCCTACTAAATGCAGGCGTTTTTATTATTTTTGTTTACAGCGTAAATACATTGGTCATCACTTTATACAGCTCGGTACCTTGATGCACCGACGCTGATGCAAAGTGCAAAATAGGCACACAATCCATTGGCAAACTTATCACTTGATGCGCCTCATCAGTGCCATATAAGTCCATACGCAATATATTCACTAATGGCTGACCGGCATTAAGTGGTTGGCCGACCACTGCGCAATATTCAATTAAACCCGCTTTAGGTGCATGAAACTTCTTATAGTCTTTTAAGTAGCAACCAAAGCGCGTCATATTAGCCGGCTCTACTTTTTCGCGGATCACCCCTCGATGACTTAAATACGCCAAAATACCTTTAGCATCTTCCAGTGCATCAGCTAAATCAATCCGCTCCTGGCTAGCCAGCTCTAGGGTAAATGCCGACACAGGCACAGTGAATTCACGCCCATGTTGTGCGGCAAAATCTGTGAGTTGCCACCAGGGACAAAATGCCGCCTCATCCATTGCGCCACCAAAGCTATTAGGTATAACCAAAGTGTAAGGAATAGAGAAAAAACGCGCTGCATCAATGTCGTACTCAGGGCAATACAAATGCTTACATGACTTAGGTCCGGTATGTAAATCCAGTACGATATCTGCCTTGTGTGCCATTGATTGCAAGCTTACGGCTAGCCTATGGCCTGTTGTGATACCAAAAGGCTGATTGAGCCTTGCTTGGCACGACTCAACCAACGTTGCACGGTATGCATTAAATAACCCATCATTGGTTAAATGTTGATGCTCTGCATACTAGGCCGTTAAATCAATATTATGGTCAAAATATTCACGGTTCCAATTCACCCCAGTGATCGGGTCAAACCGCCCTAAGGTAAACTCGCCACTTTTTTGATTAATGCCCAACGGATTTGCCAAGGGAGCCAGCTTGATATCACCAAGTACATCGTAGCCTTCGAGCAAGGTCATCAGTTGATAAATAACCGCATTACCTTGCACTTCAGCACCATGAACATTGGCCTGAATATACACGCTTGGTGCCGCATTATCAGAGCCTTGAATATCATAAAGCGGTATGCTGAGGGCTTGCCCTGTGGCAAGCTCTCCCACTTGTATATTCGACCTTATCACCTTACTCATCAATTACGACTCAAACAGATTTTGATGCAAAGCATTAACCACTTGCGCCGCTTCTGGCTCAGACACTAACACGCACAAATTATGCGGACTCGCACCTTGACAAATCATGCGCACATTATGGTTTTCAAGCACCTGGAACACGCGGCTACAAATACCGGCCGTAGACGCAATGCGATTACCAATAATCGCAATTAGCGCTAAATTATCTTCAACACGTACACGACAGTGCTGAGACAGCTCTTGCAGCAATGACTCGCTCAGTAAACCCTGACCACTTGAGTCTGAACCGGTCTTATCTAAGGTCAGCGATACGTTAACTTCAGAGGTGGTAATTAAATCTACTGAAATTTTATGGCGTGCAAGTGTGGCAAAGGTTTCCGCTAAAAAGCCCTGTGCATGGAGCATTTGTAAACTATGCAAATTCAATAAAGTTTGATCGCGGCGTAATGCCACTGCACGAAAAACAGGTGTATCTTCAACTTGATGACGGATCCATGTACCGCCCATTTCAGGAGCTTTACTGGAACCCACAAACACCTGAATTTTTTGTCTTACCGCAGGTAAAATGGTTGCAGGATGCAACACTTTAGCACCAAAGGTTGCCATTTCTGCTGCTTCGTTAAAGCTGATTTCGGCAATTGGGCGTGCATTAGGTGCCAGCCTTGGGTCTGTGGTATAAATCCCGGCAACATCGGTCCAAATCTCTACCGCTGTGGCACTTAATGCTTCGGCAAGTAGCGCTGCAGAATAATCACTACCACCACGGCCAAGTGTAGTCGTACGGCCATCTTGGTCTGCACCAATAAACCCTTGAGTCACGATGACGTATTTTGATAGCAGCGGTTTTAATAAATCGCCCGCCAACGAAGCTATCGCTTCAATATGTGGCTCTGCACGGCCAAAATGGCTATCAGTACGAAGCACCTGACGTACGTCAAAATGATCAGATGCAGTGCCCTTTTCACGGATAACAGCAGAAAATAGAATCGATGAACATTGCTCACCGGTAGAAAGCAATTCGTCCATAATCGCCTTACTGCGATCAAGCTCTAACGACTCACTTAACACAGACATACGGCTCAGAATTTTATCAATACTTGCCGCAACATCTTGTGGGCGCCCCACCTCATCTAAAATGGCGTATTGAATTTGCGCAATTTGCTTTAACAGCGCTAAACGGCGCTCATCGTTCACATTCGCTTGTGTTAGCTCGACCAATAAATTAGTCACACCACTTGACGCACTCACCACCACTAAACGCGTTGCAGGGTTTGCTAACACAATATCAGCACAACGACTCATTGATGCATAATCAGCTACAGAGGTACCGCCAAATTTAGCGACGACTAATTCGGGACGAATATCTTGAGAAGCAGTGCTCATAGCGATGCCTCCGCGATTGGCGAAAGACAATAAAAAAAGATGTGATTTACTAACATGATATACACTCCGAACACACTACGTTCGAAGAGCCTGGTGCTAAGATAACGCACCCTTAAAGAAGGGAAACAGCAATCATCACCAGAAGCTCTCCACCAAAAAACAGGTGACAATCGTTAGGATTCAGCCTATACGACCGGTACCAATGTGTGCCACACAATTTGATACCTCGGCGCTAATCTCCCTCGTAAGTTGTCATCGGATTGGCATCCTCAAACTTACTACCTAGTTAACGCTCCTCTTCTGTGCCTCCCTAAGGAGGGACTTGAAAAATAGCAACAAACCCACTGACAAGTCAATCAACAATCGTAGTAAAAATACACTATTTTACTTATATCCATCTTAATTCAAACAATACAGGCTATTTGCTAAAAATTTACATGCCAGCAACAAGATTGTTCTTTGTAGTGAAAAATCATGCAATAATCCAATAAAAAAACGAAGAAAGCGCAATAACTAAGACAAAGCATAATCATTGGACCCGAATTAGATACAATAATCAATTTACTTATAAAACACCGTCTTCACGGAGCAAAGATTAAATACGAGCACTGATATCAGGCAGCTCACTAACTAGGCGTAACCTATGATTAAAAATACCCATTTCTATCTCAGGCATTACCGTGTCAACACAAGCGACCAAAGATAACCGCCCCTGATTAACATAGTAGATAGCATGTTGATTAAACTCTCTCCCTAGCTCAAGCGCTTGTTCTTTATCGATAAAAATGGCCCAACTTTTCTCCATGTGAGATAAATCTGGTGCCGCACCGATTAATGAACGGTATGGGCTTTTATATTGTTGGATTTTGAATTGAAGCTGGCGATCGAGCAAACGGTTTTGAGAAGGAGTGAGTAATAAACCATGAGGGTTGTGCGCGGTAACAATAGCAAATGGGTAATCATGTGAAAGACGTTGCGTCAGCAAAAAATGCGTGCTTTGGTAGTCATGCCACAATCTATCGATAACATTTTCCATAATATTAATTCGTCAATTTAAGCCAAAATTAGTTTAGCAGAGCCTTATGGATTCTTAAAGGTTGTGACATCAGTCACAAGTATAATATTTAAAATAGGTTTAAAATTATAATGTTATAGAGGTTAATCTTTCATATACCTGACAGTTATATTAATTTTTTAACATTTAATTTGTTAACAAATGTCTAAAACGAGTACAATAATGATTACCAGCTGTTAAATCGACTAGATAAGCTAGTAACAATAGTTTAAACCATCTCTTTCACTATAGTGTTTTAAACAAGTTCACTGGAAGTTAACTACGTTGATGTGCTTAGTTTACACTTGAACGATTTATGTTCTACATTTAATAAACTAATGACAAGAACAGCTTTACGATTAAATTAAGTTTGCAACAAATGGAACTATCTCGATAAATCGTATTCATAGTAGTAAGCCAATTGGCAAAAAATTTAACTTATTAGGCACTAACATGCATTTTGCATCGGCGTAATGAGATTGACTATACGCAAGACAACTCAGTAACCAAAGATAGCGTTACATCAAACGAGTTAAATAAGAGTGTTTTATTCAGGGCAGACATAGATAAACACCATAAAAATACTGGAGTATCAGCGTTAATTAATGCGCGATAACAACTTACTAGCAACGAAACGCTAGAGTCGAATTTTATAAAATTAGGTAAATATCATGCAAAACCCGCACATTCTGATTGTTGAAGACGAAGCCGTAACCCGTAATACATTGCGCAGTATTTTTGAAGCCGAAGGCTATGTTGTGACAGAAGCTAACGACGGCGCAGAAATGCACAAAGCCATGCAAGATAATAAAATTAACCTAGTGGTGATGGACATTAACTTGCCAGGCAAAAACGGGTTATTACTTGCTCGCGAATTACGTGAAATAAATAATATTGGTCTTATTTTCTTAACCGGCCGTGATAACGAAGTTGATAAAATCCTTGGTCTTGAAATTGGCGCAGATGACTACATCACCAAGCCTTTCAACCCGCGTGAATTAACAATTCGTGCTCGTAACCTATTAACTCGCGTAAACAGTGCTGCAGCAGAAACAGAAGAAAAAGGTTCTGTTGAATATTACCGTTTCAATGGCTGGAGCTTAGAAATTAACAGCCGTTCTTTAGTGAACCCACTAGGTGAATCTTATAAGCTTCCACGCAGCGAATTCCGTGCGATGCTTCACTTTGTTGAAAACCCTGGTAAGATTTTAACTCGTGCTGATTTACTATTAAAAATGACAGGCCGTGAGTTAAAGCCTCATGACCGCACTGTTGACGTCACAATCCGTCGTATTCGTAAGCATTTTGAAAGCTTAGCTGATACGCCAGAAATCATCGCGACTATCCACGGTGAAGGCTATCGCTTTTGTGGTGACTTAGAAGACTAATCTTGTAGGTTATCCAATAAAAAAACCAGGTGATTAACCTGGTTTTTTTATGTCCGCTTTTAGCGATTAATTTATGATTATTTTAATTGTTGGTCTAAAAATGCAGCTAACGATTTATATAAGTGATTACGCACTTTCTCGCCGCGCATTGAATGCTTAGACCCTGGGTAATCCATCATCTGAAATAATTTACCTTCATCTTGCAATGCTTTATAAACGCGCGTGCTGTTTTCAAACAACACATTATCATCCGCCATGCCGTGGTACATCAACAGGCCAGACTGGTAATTGCTAACATAAGGCAAAATACTGCTGGCATCATAACCTTGTTTATTGGTTTCAGGATCCCCCATATAACGCTCGGTATAATGGGTATCGTATAAACGCCAATCGGTAACCGGCGCCCCTGAAATAGCCGCTTTAAAATAATCTGGCGCCTTAAATTGGCTCATTAATGCCATATAGCCGCCGTAACTGTGACCATAAATTGCCACGTTGTCGCCATCAATAAATGGCAGGCTGCGTAAGTAATCCACACCCACTTTTTGATCGTTTACCTCAGCATCTCCCATATTTTGATAAATCACATACTCAAACTCAGTACCACGATGAGCCGAGCCACGGTTATCTAATTGAAATACGGCATAACCTTGTTGCAATAAGTATTGAGTAAAATAATCAGACTCGCTCCAACTGTTGACGACTAACTGGGCATGTGGGCCACCATAAACACGCACCACCACAGGATATTTTTTATTAGCATCAAACGGCACAGGTTTAAATAAACGGTACATTAATGGCTGACCATCTTCCGCTTTTAATTGGCCAAACTCAGGCATTTGCCATAGCCCAGCCACATCATATAACGGGTGTTTGCTATTGATTAGGTTTTGTTCAACCCAGGCTAATCGATTACCACTGTCGTTGTGTAAGCTGATCTGTGGCGGCTGCTGTAGGCTACTAAAATAATCTAAATATACTGGGCTTTTATCAGCAAAAACCGCAGCATGCATTCCTGCACTTTGGCTAATTCGCTCGATTGAGTCGGCACCTTTGTTTAAATTAACCCGATATAAATGACGCTCAACTACACTGTCTTTACGGCCACTAAAATACACCCAGCCGCTGGCCTCATCGACAAATTCAAGCGCATCAACCGCCCAATCTCCCTGGGTTAATTGTTTGAGCTGCTTTCCTTGTAAATCAAATAAATACAAGTGATTAAACCCGTCACGCTCAGAGCCCCAAATAAAGGCAGACTGCTGCTTTAAAAAATGCAGGTCATCGTTGAGGTTTATCCAGGCTTGGCTGCGCTCTTCAATCACTGTGTTAACTTGTTCTGGTTGGCTTACAGCTGCAATGCGTAAATCTAATGCTTGTTGATTACGACTTTGCCACTGAAAAGACACATGCTTGCTGTCGGGTAGCCATTCAACACGCGGTAAATACATGTCTTTTTGTTTGCCCAGATCAATCCAATTGACACTCTTATCGTGCAAACTCACGACACCAAGGGCGATTTCAACATTAGCTTTACCGGCATAAGGATAACGTTGTTCGGTTAATTTAATGCCTTCTGCATAAATCTCATTTCGTGTCACCAGCTCAACACCTGATTCATCAATTCGAGTAAAAGCAATAGCTGACTCATCCGGCGCCCACCAATAGCCCGTCATGCGATCCATTTCTTCCTGGGCGACAAACTCAGCCATGGCATTTTTGATCGGACCTTTACCGTCGGTTGTCAACGCGATTACTTGTTGAGACGCTAATGACAACACATAAAGGTTTTGATCGCGTACAAATGACACATAGCGCCCTTTTGGCGACAAACGCGCGTCCGTTGCAAAGCCTTCACCCGTGTTAAGCTCAGTGACTTTATTGCTGGCTACATCATATAAATACAATTGCCCAGCGGCAGGAATTAAAATACTTTGGCTGTTTTCAGACCAAAAGTATTCCATGATCCCTTCACCGTAAATTCGCTGGCGTTCACGGCGCGCTTTTTCTTCGTCAGACAACTCACCACTGGCAAGCAGGTCAGCATTAATCAATACACTGCGCTCACCCGTGGCGATATTCATTTGCCACAAATCATAAAAATGTTGGTTATCGGCGCGGCTCGATAAATAGGTCACTCGTTTGCCGTCTGGTGATAATGCCAGGCCCCGCGGGCTTGAACCTGCTAATGCGGGAGAAGCATGAATACGCTCAATAGTGAGTGGCGTTTTATTGCCGTTTATTGCACTTAACGGTGCGGTAGTAAGTGAAGTCATAGCACTGCCTTGGTCTGCTGCAAAAATCTGGCTAGTAAAGAGAAACGGTACGGCAGTCATTGCCGCTAAAGCATGCTGCTTCCATGTTGTTGTCATTATTATTAATCCTTAGGGGCAATCAATCAGTCAACATTTTGCCTTAATTTGCAGTAAAACCAAAACCTCAGATAACAATCGCTGAAATTAGCCTCATTGTGGGGTATGATTTGCCTATAAAATGAATAACATCGACCTTAACCTCGCAAAATCTCATAGGAAAAATCATGCAGACTTTGGCCCAAACCCTCAGTGCTCAAGCAGTAAATGCGTCACTCACGCAATTGCTGTTCACTTTAGCAGAAACCTCAATCGCCATTAGCGGTGCCGTTCGTCACGGCGCGTTAGCAGGTGTATTAGGCGCAACAGAGCAAGAAAACGTTCAAGGTGAAACCCAGAAAAAACTGGATGTGATCACTAACGACATGCTTAAAGACGCTTTAAAGGCTGACGCAACAGTGCGCGGTATCGCTTCTGAAGAAGAAGATTACGTTGTAGAGGCCAATGCACAGGGTGAATACCTAGTGAGTTTTGATCCTTTAGATGGCTCATCTAATATCGATATTAACTCGTTAGTGGGTACGATCTTTTCGGTATTACCTGCACCTGCTGGCGAATTTAACGAGCAAAGCTTTTTACAAGCTGGGCGTAAACAAGTTGCTGCAGGCTACGTGCTTTATGGCCCATCAACTATGATGGCATTAACCACAGGCAAAGGTACACAGTTTTATACCCTAGACCCAGACAGCCAAACCTTTTTGCTGACCAACGACAATGTACAAATCACCCCAGATACGGCTGAATTTGCCATTAACATGTCCAATCAACGCTTTTGGGAAGCGCCAATGCAAACCTACATTGCCGACTTGCTACTGGGTAAAATAGGCCCTCGCGACCAGTCTTTTAACATGCGTTGGATTGCCGCTATGGTGGGTGATGTGCATCGTGTTTTGTGTCGCGGCGGTATTTTTACCTACCCAACAGACAATAAAAACCCGGCTAAACCTTTTAAATTGCGTCTAATGTATGAAGCCAATCCAATGGCATTGCTTGTTGAGCAAGCTGGCGGTAAAGCCTCAACAGGTTACGAGACTATTTTGGATATTCAACCAACTGAAATCCACCAGCGCGTAGCCGTGATTTTAGGTAGTGCGAATGAAGTTGATACCTGCTTAAGCTATCACGATATTGATTACAGCGATGAGCCATCAATTGACTAACTAATCAGTCTTCAAAAAACCGCCAAAAGGCGGTTTCAGATTAATGACAAACCCCCACTTTTTTTAAAAGTGGGGGTTTTCTTTTACTAGTTTATTCGTCTTTCACGACTTTTATTTAAAAA
>NZ_BMQI01000042.1 GCF_014648035.1 Shewanella algicola
AAAAACTGGCACTAGTGGCCTAAATATCTACTTTTGATCTCAGTTAAAAATGGGGAGATTACCGAGTAATTTCAAGAAGATGTTAGAGTATTTTAGAATTGAGAGTCCAAAGGTCAGCAAGCGTCTAGTGCTGGTTGATTGGTACTAGGGTCGTGTTTTACACGAGTGAATATATAACTGAAGAGCCGGATGCGGTAGTTCCGCACGTCCGGATCTGTGTGGGGTCGGGTCAGTAATGGCCCGCTCTACCACGATCGTATCTTAAATATTGAGTCCTAATTTATGAAGTGTAAGTTTGAGTTAATTCCTACAATTGGAATAAATCCTATTAAATTAGGAGAAAGTCGTGCTTCAATTGCTGATTTAATGAATGCGACTCCTGATAGTTTTATGAAAACACCCATGAGTAAGTATCCAACTGATGCATTTTTCGATTCTGGTTTTCAAATATTTTACGATGGTGATAATCCAATTGTAGATAGTATTGAGTTATCGCGTGGCTGTGGTTTTGAAGTGATGTTATCAGGAGTCTCTGTTTTGGAAGTTCCTGTAGAAGAGGTTCTAGTAAAGGTTAAAGAAGTCACAGGTATAAAGCCAATTACAGAAGATGATGGCTACTCTTACGAGATACCTAAATTGGGTTTGTGGTTTTGGCGCCCAGATAATGAAAGTGACGAAGAAGAAGGAATGTATTTTTCAACTGTTGGCATTGAAACCGCGGACACGTAACAAGTGCATTAAATCGGAACAAAAACAGTTGGCTATGTTTCGAGCCTCAACAAATTTTAGCCAACAATTTTTGTCCGTTTATGCGGGCGTTAGTGCGTCAAGCAAAGCTTGATGCATCTTGCAGGGTGTAAGTCCCTGTCAGGTAAGGTTTAACTACAAATTATGGGTGGCTTCTTTTCCCTGTGGCTTCTTTTCCCTTGAAGAATGCTGCCTGACGCTTTTCATTTTTTTGAAATAGCAGAGGGGGACTACGACCAAATGGATTTAGGAGGTAGAGCGACGCAGGAAGTTAAAGCCGAGACATTTATCGGTTAATCCTCAAATGGTGAAATTCAAGGCTCTGAAAAGTCGCTCTATTAATGCTTAAAGTCCAAATGAGGACGACGATTAAGGACTATTGGCCTGCCTTCACTTGTGCCTTGCAAAACTCACCGAGGAATATCGAGTGCCCTGAACAATGTTTTTTTACTAACGCAGAAGGCACTTGCTTGTTGGTGCAGGTTTTTTGAAAGTCAGCTTCATATACAGGCAGAACGTCTTCGTATACCTTCATCTTTCTTTCGTGGTGTTCCTGCATTTTATTGGCATGGTCCAATTCTTTCGTTAATGCTTTTTCGCGATCGGGTTCAATCTGATCATTTTCTTTGAGTAAAATCAACATAATTTTATTCGCTTCCAATGAGTATTTTTTTCCATCCGTAAAGTTATTCGATACTTTGCGTTCGGTGTCCTCTAGCCGCTCTGCCAGCATCATACAGAGACGGAAGTGGTATTCATCCATCTGCTCTTTTTCTTCGGCAACTGCAGCACTCGTATTGCCAATGACGCCTGCGACAAACGCTAGCAAAACGGTAGAGATAAAGCGATTCATACTTGCCTCCCTAATAACACTCATTATCTACCATCACGTTAACGCCTCACACGCATAGATGCAACGATAGGGTTGAGCCCCTTTGCTAAATTGTGAGCTGTAACAAGAGCTATTCGTGGTTTTAATTAACATTGCTATCCATTCCGGCTGGCTAAATAATAAACACTCAACCATGCTTTATTTACCTTTCACAAACGGTAATTAAAGATGGCCAGACCAAGACAGACAATCGTTAGTCTAGAAGATACGCCTTATTATCACTATTGCTCGAGTGTGGTGCGTAAGGCATTTCTTTGTGGAATTGATAACTCTACAGGAGAGAATTTTGAGCATCGGCGTGAGTGGGTTGATTCACGCATTCTTGAGTTAGCGACCACCTTTGCCATCGATATCTGTGCCTACGCTGTGATGTGTAATCATTTGCATGTGGTGTTAAAGGTTGATGCTGATAAAGCAAAACAGTGGTCAGATAAAGAAGTGTTAATTCAATGATATAAAGGCTTTAAGGGCACTGTACAGAGGATTAAAAATAAAAGTCGTTATATTTCTCTATATAATCATGGGTGGCATCTTTAAAAAAGAACCTGTGATGCCTGTATTTACCGGTTCTGCCTAACATCCTCACCCAGTGTTATTTGAATGCCTGCCAAAGTGTTTGATGCTTGGGATGACCTAAAACAAGTTGCCATAAAGTTAAAAATCAAATTAAGACAAGTATTTAAAAATGTGAACCCATTGGCGACTTAATGATGTAGCCATCCAGGCTGTATGGTCGATTTGAAAACACAACAATGTCGATTAACCCACACGTCTATGTTCAATAATATTTTTTTATCTCATATCTTTAAGTGAATCCCTTTGCTATCTTTTATTGTAAAGCAGAGTAGTGCTCTGATTTATCTCAGGAGGTTATGTGGCGAGACTACTCGTATTGTTGATTGTCTTTAGTGTTATCCCCATATCTTCTGTCTATGGAAAAGAGTTGAAGCTTGCTGTGGTACCTAAATTTAACAGTGTTTTTTTTGAGCAAAGTAAAACTGGTTGTATAGATGCCGCCGCTCAAATAAAAGGCGTGGAATGCATTTATCGGGGACCCTATATAAGTAACGTTAGGATGCAAGATCAGGTAATAAATCAACTGATTGATGAAGGTGTAGATGGTATTGCTGTAGCCATTACGCAATCTAAATATCTCGTTAAAAATAGTCTGAAGAGAGCGAAAGAATTAGGCGTACCAATTATTACCTATGACTCTGATTTTGATGCTTCAATCAACGAAGACCCTAATAATTTACGCCTAGCCTATGTAGGCACTGACAATTTTGAATTGGGTAAATCATTAGGTGAAGAGTTAAAAAAACTTCGGCCCAATGGGGGGACACTAATAATGCAATCTGGACGACCAGATTCTCCCAATTTGAATTTAAGACTGATGGGAGTCCGTTCCGCATTATCCGGAAAAAAATACGATGCACCGCCCGGAGAATTGCTTAATAACGACTCGGGTTGGACCGAAGTTAGAGAACCTTTTTTTAATTTTGATCAACTTGAACGATCTGTTAAGCAGATGGAATCGGTTTTGAAAGGTAAGCCTGTAAAAGCAGACTCCTTTATTGCAGTAGGTGGTTGGCCGCAAAATGACCAAGTGCTTTACCGTCAAATGATTGCTCCATATCAGGCAAAAATTAATGACAACAAGGTCATTATTGTTATCACTGATACATCTTCTGAACAATTAACGATGTTGGGAGATAATCTTGCTCATATCAATATTGGTCAAAACCCATATGAAATGGGTAGACAAGCCATTTTGACATTGCATAAGATTGTCACAGAACAAAAATATGAGAAAATAATTTACACGCCAATTACAATTTGCACGCCAGACAACTTTAATACTTGTACCAAGAATGTGGAGTTGAAAATCTTTAACTTTACCAAATTCAAATAATTACCAGCTTCAAATCATTACATGATCCAAAAGCATTTGATGCGCGAGTATTATCTCGATTCACTGGGAGCGTCCATATATGGCTTATTTAAGAGGCGGACGGCTTGTTACGTTTGCTTGCTTAAATAAAAAGGCAGGCTTACCCTTTAAGCTGCGTTCACTCACAATGCCACCTATGTATTTATATGTAATGACTTAAAATGAGGGTGGGTGCTTTTTAGAAGTGCCATTGCACGTAAACCGTTTGGTAATTACTGCCACCTTTAATGCGACCAAATGCAGAGCTTGTTTCAAAAATCCCAGAGCGATGATGAATGGCATATCCTAACCACATGTTGTGCAAATTCGAGTTATCCAATAGATCGCCCATGTTAACGTCGAAAGAGAAATCAAGGTAGTTCAGTAATTTTGAGGGGGTATAACCTTTTTCTTCAATCTCAGACCCTTCAATATAAGTCAGGCTGCTGACATAAGAAACCCCTTCTGCTACACCGAGTCTAAACCTCGGCCCTAGTTCGAATGTATAAAATGCTTTAATCGCGACGACACCTTCGGCTAAATCATTTTGCACCGCAGAGCTGTGATGCCATACCACGCCAGGGGTAAAGTAAAGCTCAATAGGTAAGGTAAACAGAGTTTTGGTTAATCGAGTACCATAAAACAACGAACTCATTTGATTATTGTATCGGTCAGAACGTGTGTTCCAGCTTAATATCTCGTTGAGATTAGACGGCGTTGCCCAGCCGTGTGAAAGCCTTAAAAACTCATCGTTGTCATCACTAAGGGGCGTCGAGTGATAGTGTTGTTTATTAGGCTCAGGAAAGAAAGCGACACCTAAAAATGATTCATATTGATAAGCGTTATCTATGGTTGGTAGATTCGATACATTGTCTTCTAAACGCCCAACGCCAAATTGACCAAGTAGATACAGATTACTGATCAAATGGTATTGCGCTTCTAGTCCTGCGTTAACCTGAATACCGCCGCCCACGTCATATTGTTCTAATCCATAATAATACTGGTTAAAGTCATCGCTTTTCCATTGGAATTCTGCGTAAGGTGTGAGTTTCCAATCTCCTTGTTGCCAGTGATATTTTGTGCGCGAATACACATAGCCACGCTTGTAAGAGTCTGATAATAATGCGACATCAGCCTCCCATGGCCCGTGGTTGAATTTATATTGCAAACCAAAATCGAAGGCTTGAGCTTGAGATTGGTTTTGTAACTCTTTTGGTATATCGACGAAGCGAAAGCGGGTATAGGCATTAATCTGGTGCTCGCCTTGTTGCCATAAATGTACGCCGCCCTCCATGCCATTGATAAAAATGTATTCATTTTCAAACTTCAATAGTGGCAGCACATCGTAAACTTCATCTTCTTCTACTGCATAGGGAATATCGCCCCGACGAATACCGATAGCTATACCCCAATTATCAGTATTATAGTTAGGCTGCTCTTGCGAGGTTTTTTCCACGGCGAGACATAAAGGTGCTATGAGTGATGCCAAAAGAGCTAGGGTGTTGAGTCGTTTAATCAATGTCATTATTTTCATCAGACAGTGGGGCATAACTATAGAATGCTACAGATGAGTCAAAAATCAAGCTCCTACCTTGGAATAACTGAGTTGTGTTCTGCTGTGGGACTCTCCATTCACCTTCGGCCTGTCGAAGAATGGGTGGCTCATTACGGGAAAGCTTTAGGAGTGCTAAGCTCTGATAGTATGCAACGGCAGCATAACAATGTGTTTTCTGCATAGTAGGTGTTATGTTTTGAAGCAAAAGGAGAAGAGTATGGATCAAGCACTGCAAACGATGATTGATAATATGCCTGAAAAAACAGGTAAAAAATTAACAGAGTGGTTTGAAATATTAAAACAAGAAAATTTTGTTAAACACTCTGAAGCTGTAACGTTTTTGAAAACAGAGCACGGTGTAACCCATGGTTTTGCCAATACCATTGTGACCTTGTCAAAGGACACAAAGGATTCTCCTGAAGAGTTAGTATCAAATCAATATGGTGGTAAAGAGTCACTTAAACCCATTTATGATTTATTGATTTCAACCGTACAAAAATTGGGTGACGATATTGTCATTACGCCTAAAAAAGCAAGTGTCAGTATCATTAGAAAAAACCAATTTGCGTTAATTAAACCAGCCACTAAAAAAAGAATAGATTTAGGCTTGAAACTGAAAGGGGTGGCAGTACAAGGGCGCCTAGAAAACTCCGGGCCATTTGGCACTATGTGTACCCATAGAATACAGCTAAAAAATCTAACCGAAGTTGATAATGAAGTGATTGAATGGTTGGCTAAAGCATATGAAAGCTCGGTTTAATCAACAACTCACTGGTGCTTATTCGTGTGTGACCAATGCCAATACTGATTAAATGCTTTCCCTAAGCAGCTTAGCTAAGCACTTTGTGAATGCACGCTATTTTTCAGCGCTTTATCTAGTTTGCAATAATAATGTCGACATAACAGACTGTGTGGCAATTGTCTTTTAAAGCTGTAAAAGCGTAAGCGGAAGTCATAAACATGCCACACAAGGACCAACCTCTTAGCGTCAAAATGGCGGCCCCTTTTTGTATATTACTGTTGGTGGTATTGTTGTCTCAGGTGGTGGGAGTGTATGTCAGCAACAGCTTTTTAGCATCGGGCGGATTTAAAGGTTATTGGATTTTAAGCCGGTTAGTATTACCTTTTATTGTGGTGTTTTTGCTGGCAATACCGTTAAAGCATCTGTACTTTTCTCGGCCCACGATTAATCGTGAAACCTTGATATTTATGGGTGTGCTTTTTGGGCTTTTGCTGTGTTTGTTTATATATTTACAATTTTTTGCTGCAGATTACTTATCCCACTACCGCCATGGTCGTTCGTTAGAGGGGCTCAGAGAGTCAGGTGCATTTCAACGTTTTTTAATTTTTACCGCGTCGACCATTATTGGATGGGAGATAATTCATCGTGGTTTTTTACTGGGTGGCGGGCAATATTGCTTAACCAAGCACTATAAGGTTAACCCTGCCGCTGCAGCGGTCATAATGACCATTATTGTTTGTATATTCGAAGTGTTATCCCACATCAAAAAACCGATTTATGAAGCTGTAGGGATGATATTTTCCTCGCCTTTATTGTCTTGTTTAACCCTCAAAACCCGCAGTTTATGACCTGCGTTGACTTTCCATTTACTCATAGAGCTCGCGTTTGGTTTTTCGGCCTTTTATTACTCAGTCAGTTAATTATCGATGTGCTAGCTGAGACTCAGCGTGTAGTGCCTGATTACTGATAATAAAGTGATGATTGCACTACATTGAACCGAGAGGAAAAGTGGGTTGGAAACCACAGAGGTTGGCATCTTATCGTTATTGCTGACCACATATGAATGGATGTGATCAGCTAAAAATATGAAGGCATCATTATGTAGGCTGTAGTTATTTAGGCTTCTTCTGCCGTTTTATCTTTTAATGAATCAGCTGTTTTATCTGTTAGCGTGATAAGTACGCCAGTTAACAGACTCATGCTATAGCCAAGCATTGCACCAATCATAAGTGGCGGAACAATAGCAGCAATATCGGCATTTAATGCGAATGTGATACAGCAGCCAATAAATGTACCAGGAATAAACGCAAAGTTTTTATTGCTGGCTTGTAGGCACATAAACGCAGTCACAATACCGGTTAATGCATAGCTAATGATAGGTGAACCCAATACACCGCTGCCTGCAATAATTAACCATCCCCAAAATACACCTGAAAGATTAGTCATCATTGCCATCATCATGCCTTTTACGCCTGTTTCAGTTTGCGCAAAAAATGTGCTGCAACCTAGAAAGCCGACCCATGTGACCAGATGAAGCACATCAGCAAGACCAGCCCAAACAGCTGCTAATAAACCTGCAGAAATTGCAATTTGCCAACGATGCGCCATAGTCGCCTCTCAATGTTAAATTTAGAACGGTGAGTTTTAAATTTAGCACAATAAGTAAAATTTTTGCAGTTTTAGTTTTACAAAAAGCGATCCCGTTCGCAAATAATCGTAACTGCTAATTAATGCTAAACGCCCAGTTTTAGGCCTGTGTAGCTTTTTTTGTAACGATATTAGGCGCTTGATGTTGTGGTTGTATCGCTGTGATAGCCAATTGGTTATTTAACATTAATAAGTGAGCCAGGCGGTATAAGACAGAATTAAAGTGTGCAGGTGCATACCGGTGATGACTAGGTTATTTAAAAGTAACTTTGCCTCCAATCATTTTGAGGGCCGGTGCACCACGAATTAAACATTCTCGAGCAAAGGTTTGCCCACATGCGGGGCAAGTGCAAGCAACTTGAGTCAAGTCTTCTGTAATACGCTCTTTAAAGCATTTTATGAGTGCCCCCTTGCCACCTTTACGGTACTTAAAAAGTTGCACTTTACATTTAGCGCAATAAATATCGACAGTGCGTGTAGGGCCTTTTTTATTGGGTTTTGCCATTTTATTTTTGGTTTTTTATGGTTAGCAAACTTGGCTAAATGAGTTGTTATTATAGTATGATGAATACCTGTTCAAATTTGAACTAGAATTAACTGATATGTCATGCTAGGGACAGCAAATTATTTAGGTTGTTTTACGGCGCGTAGGTGAACCATTATTGATACTGTGAGTTCCAAGGTAAGCGTTGTGTGTTAACGCCATGCAATATAAAAAGTGAATAACACAATAAACATCATTAATAAAAGACACTGTTCTTAACAGCGTTTAGATAAAATTTGATACGTTATCTAGCGTGTCTGCCAACTCTAGACTAATCTTTGGCTATCATATAAAACTCATTAAAATCATGGCCATCTTCAATTTAGCCACTTAGGCAGCTGTGACTCAATACAGGACTACTAGATTAATGATCATCCCCAACTTGTGGGCAACTGAACTTGAGTATCGTCGTACAGTGTTAAAGGCGGTGTTAATTGTAATCATTATTGCAGGCAGTATTTTTGTTGTTAATAACTGGTTCAGTGGTTTTCAGATCTATGCCATGGTTGAGCTGGCAGTAGTATTTTTGTGTATTGGTATCCTCGCTATTCATAAGCGCACAACTAACTTAACCCTGTGGTGTTGTATATTTTTATTTGCCCTGTATACGGTCATTCTTATTGGCATTTATAGCGCCTCGTTTAATTCGGGGCTGTTTACTTGGTTATTTATCATTCCTGTTTTGTCGTACCTGCTACTGGGCATTAGGCTAGGCACCATTTATACCAGTGTGTATATGGTGGCAGGCATTGCGGTTTTAATGTATGACTTAATATACAATATTGCTGATATTTACCCCATTACCATTGCCAATATCGTGCTGTGTTTAGCGGCCATTTGGGCGTTGTCTTATAGTTATGAATATAAACGAGCCGAAGCAGTAGAGCGCTTGCAACAAATGGCCTCTCTTGACCCACTTACAGGGTTAAATAACCGCTTACTATTGGATTCTATTTTTGAGATGTTGTGTCAAAGCCTGACGCAGGAACAATCATCTGTCTCTATGCTGTTACTTGACTTAGACCACTTTAAAAAAATTAATGACGAATTTGGTCATGATGTCGGTGACAAAGTATTAGTTGAGGTATCAACAATAATCAGTGATATGCGACGTCGTAATGATTGGGCGTTTCGTTTTGGCGGTGAAGAGTTTTGTATGTTAATCCCTAACACAAACATGCGACAGGCTGAAAAAATTGCTGAACGGTTAAGGCTGGCGATTGATAAAATTACGGTTATTGACGGCTGCCCACTTAATATTACCATTAGTATTGGGGTAGCGCGTTGGCCTGATGATGGTAGCCATTTACCCCAGATATATAAAGCCGCTGACGAAAGACTTTACAAAGCGAAAGCTCAAGGGCGAAATCAGGTGATATCGGAGTAATATTACAAACAACCTAAACGGATTACGCAGTCGCCTGGTTGATAATATCGGTGAATATTAATCCGTTTTTTTGACTTTATTGACTCTATTATGGATGGCTTCTGTCAGCTGCTGCTTTTGCTTATCTTCGCCACAATACTCTGCAAAACCTAACCCCCAACCATGAGGATTAACCTGGGTAGCCAGATTGACCACTGTGTAACAATAATCACCTTGTTTTACGATTCGATTAGGATCTAATTTGTGATTTAAGGTATGGGGTTGGCTTGTATCCGTTGGCGTGGGGGCTAACTCAATAAAATTCAAAGTCGCATCCATCTCACTTAAACTGCCTCTTGGTTGATGTTGCGCTGCGGTTTGCTCGCCAACAAGCTGCTCAAACTCAAGTTGATTTTGTTGCTGTAGATATTGGCTTGTAGCCTGTTTCATTGAGATTGCAGCATTAAAAGCATGAGTTGATACCTCTGCAGCAGGGGTTGTGGGTGTATTCGTTTTATTGGGTTTATTTGGCGCTGATGAATTTGTTGTGCTGGTGACAACTGGCGCTATTTGAGTTGCTTCATTGTTAATTTTGAGCAGGGGCTTGTGAGCATCGGATTTAGCTTGAGTGGGTTGTGCTGGCGGTTGACTGATGGGTTCAGAATAACTTTCGTTTAGCATCGACTGGTATTGCTGCGAGGTAATAAGGTAGCTTTTAATCGCGCTGTGTTTTATTGGCGCTTTGATTTCGGCCACTCGGCGTTTGGTATCTTGTTGCCAAAACCAAGCTATTAGCAATATTAATATGCTATGAATCACAATTGCGTAAAACAAAGGCGTGGCTAGGCGTTGTGGATTAACCGAATTAGCTTGTCTGTTGCTGCCTTCTCGCGTTGCTGTGATGCTATCCATGTCACTAAAATATCGTTTATTTTATGGGTGTTAGGTTTGATTGTTAATAGAAAGTAAAGTTCAATTTGTTATAAAAGGAAAGGGGAGAGTGGGTTGTTATGTCAATCCATTTGACGAGGTAAAATGCGTTTGTGTAAGCTGCGTTAAGATTTACTCGCCCTAAAACAAACACACCAAACTGACATATTACATGAGTTAATAAGTGTGAGCTTATCGAAAAGCAAACCGATCACGTTAATCTGTTTTAAGTGCTTTAACGGTGAGTCGCTCTTGATTGGAGAGTCTGATTTGTATGCCATCAATGGTGGTTATCCGCTGCTCTTCAATATCTTTTTTACGCACCTGGTAACTGGCTGTCATCGCTTCAATGGGAGATGAAATCGTGACTTCTACAATCGTATTATCATCATACCAGCCCCAGCCCCAATATCCTGCTGTTGCCAGCATTGACACGGCGATCATCGCATAGATAGCTATCTTGCTAAGCAGGGGTGTTTTTTCAATTTCAATCGTTCTGGTGTACTTGACGTTGCGATTGCGTCCTCGTCGTAAATACACTACGGCACCCAGAATCACTAAAAATGTAATAAGGATTTTTGTTAGCACGCCACATTCCTTTAATCATAAACTAACCTTGATTATACGGTGTTTTACATCCTTTACCGTTATCTAGTACACATCATGAGTAAGCCAAGTATGATTGCTTAGAGCTGATACCTGTCTTGTTGAGGTTTTGCTCAATACTCATCAGAGCAATGTTATCGGTTAATGCTTCAACATACTGGGTCAGTCTTTAACGGTGAGGTAAAAGCAATAAACCGTGTTGTATTAAGTATGAACTGGCTCAGTTTCGTTATTATTATAATGTGACTTATTTCGTGAATATTAAAAATTTTGGTGCTTTTCTGATTAAAGTCGCCGGAAATCACATAAAAGTCATATTGATTGATTAATAATCATATTCTTGTCCTACATAAAAAAGTTAACGACATCAATATGGCTATAAAAGAAATTATCAATGAGGAAGTCACCTATCCGTCAGATTATAAAATACTCTCTACCACAGATTTAGACAGTATTATTACTCATGTGAATGAAGACTTTATTAATGTGTGCGGTTACAGCAAAGATGAGTTAATTAATCAACCACATAACATTGTACGCCATCCTGATATGCCCAAAGCTGCTTTTGCTGATTTATGGAATACCATCAAGCAAGGACAAAGCTGGATGGGACTGGTAAAAAATCGGTGTAAAAACGGTAAATATTATTGGGTCAACGCCTACGTTACACCAATAAAACGTAATGGCAGTATTTGCGAATATCAATCAGTAAGAACACAAGCAGATCCTGAACTCACTCAGCGTGCTCAGGCTTGTTACGATGCGATAAATGCTGGTAAAAAGGCCAAACCTAAATTGGGTGCCAGTATTATCACTAAGTTATTTTTCACTTGGTTGTGTTCTGTCATCCTGTTTGTCTGCCTACCTTATTTAAGTTCAACATTTGCAGTTTTTGGGTTTGTTGCTGCTGTTATGTGCTTTTGCATGCCACTTTATTTTCTGAAACACCGTTTTGCAACCGTGATCGCAGTGAGTAAGTCAATACATAATAATCCACTGAACCAATTTGTTTATACAGGTCATGTCGATGAGTTATCTCATTTAGAGTTAAGTTTACGGATGCAAAAAGCAGAAACGCTTGCGGTTGTAGGGCGTATTAAAGACAGTGGTGAACATCTTCAGCAAGGATTGGATGAGCATCAACAGCAAAATAATGCCAACCAAAGTCAGCTTGTTGAGCAGTCACAAAATCTTGAGGAGGTTGTTACCTCTATTGGGCAAATGAGTTCATCTGTTACTGATATCGCACAAAATACAGCAAACTCAACTACAGAAATTCATCAATTGGTTTCTCAAATACAAGCCACTAAAGAGGCGCTGACACATAGCCAAACCGCAACATCAGAAATTAATAATTTACTCGCTGAGTCGCGCGTGGCTATTTCGTCATTAAACCAGCAGTGCCAAAATGTAAATAAAGTGGTTGAGGTCATCGAGGAGATAGCCAAGCAAACTAACTTATTGGCGCTTAATGCCGCAATTGAGGCCGCTCGTGCAGGTGAAACGGGCAGAGGCTTTGCTGTTGTCGCTGATGAGGTGCGTAATTTAGCCAGTCGCTCGGCAACATCAGCAAGCGAAATTCACACCATTATTAATACACTTAGCGAAACTACCGCTCAGGCAGTGACCCAAATGGATAAAAGTCATGTACTGACTAATAAGAGTATTGATTCAAGCAAAATGCTGGATGAAAGTTTAACCTCAGTCAGTAATGTTATGGCCATTATAGAAAATAACGGTGAGCAAATATCGGTAGCGGCGGAGCAGCAAGCTGTTGTAGTTAATCAAATTCATACTAATGCGATGACTTTACAAAGTGGCATTAAACAGTTTGAGCAAAATTGCCAACATGCGTCGCTACACAGCCAAGATATTAGTGCCCAAGGGAGCAGGCAAACAGAGTTGGTGGCGCAGTTTAACTAACCTGATTCAGCTGGCTAGAGTCGCTTGCCGTGTTAGCCTCTTGAAAGCCTAAAAAAGTATCGATTTTATCGACAGTAAATCACACTATTATGCCATTTTTATTCGGTTAGAGGCCTGCTATTCTGTTACAAATAGGTTCATAGATTGAGGTTTGCATGAGAGTGATACAGCGTTTTAGTGCCTTAGCGGCAATGGACGGTGATGGTGTAAACATCAGTCGAGTGTCTGACTTTGAGCGGCTTCGCTTTGATCCTTTTTTAATGATTGATGAAATCAAATCTAACGAGCAACAAGATTTTATCGGTGGTTTTCCGCCACACCCTCACCGTGGTGTCGAAACCTTTACCTATATCCGTAAAGGTGGATTTGAACATCGCGATCAAATGGGTAATGTTAAACCAATCCGCGCCGGTGATGTACAGTGGATGAGTACCGGCCGTGGCGTTGTGCATTCTGAAATGCCAATAGCCGATGCCAATGATGGTCTGCATGGGTTTCAGATTTGGCTAAACATGCCAGCTAAAGACAAAATGCGCCCGCCAATTTATCAAGACAGCACTCACTGCATTAAACCACAACAGAGTAATGAACACGGCGCGACCCTGATAGCCCTGGTTGGCCATTGGGGTTTTAATCATAGTCTAGGCTCTATCGATGGACCTATTCAAGGGCTAGCTGGGGAGGGGGCGATAGCTGATTTGACCTTGAATGGACACGGCTACGGTACACTTAACCTTGAACGTTATCACACCGCGTTTGTATATATATACCAAGGTGAAATCCATTACGTGGATGAGCTGGGACTGCGTGAAACCTCAGGCGAAGGGCAATTGTTACTGCTAGATTCCGTTGAGTTGTGTCATTTTCAAGCAGAAGCTTGTGGGGCTGGCCTATTGATTTTTGCAGGCAATCCTATTAATGAATCAATAGTGCAAATGGGCCCGTTTGTGATGAATACCCAAGCCGAAATAGACCAAGCGGTGCGTGATTATCAGCAAGGGCTTTTTGGCCAGATAGAATAGTCAGCTAATCATAAAATATCCCTGTTTGAGAGAAAGATTTGTCAGCGAAAGCTGAAGAAAATTGCTACAATAGCGCGTATACCCAATCAACTTGAAGAGACGTGTTTCAGAGCTTCACCGTGTTTTCAATACTAGGCGCGTTAATGCAGTAATGTAGGTACCTTATAAGTTAACGTAACAACGTAGTGGAAGCACGGTGAAACTCCCAAAGGGCAAGTTTTACACGCGTTTATGCTGCGGCTTTTGTTAATTTAGCTGATTTTGGAAAGGGAATAACCATTACCAGCAATCAATGCCTTGTCTAAACGCGTGTAAATTCTTGCTGAAATCGAGCATCTTCAGGTTGATTGGGTATATATGGCCAAGGACAATTTGATGTGTAGCATTCGCTATACTGACAATAATCACCTTGGCTAATTTGTTTGTGCAGCACTTGTGCGCTTTTTTGCTTTCGATATCAGAGGATATTCGCCTTGAGTAAGTCTACTGAACCGGCCGTTAACATGGCTTTCGCATCACTTAATTTAAAAACTGAATTGCTTGAAAACCTACAAACTATGGGCTTTGAATCAATGACTCAAATCCAGGCCGAAAGCTTACCGCCAATTTTGGCCGGTGAAGACGTGATTGGCCAAGCAAAAACAGGTTCAGGTAAAACGGCTGCGTTTGGTTTAGGTTTGCTCAATAAGCTTGATGTAAAACGTTTTCGTATTCAAACCATGGTGTTGTGCCCAACCCGTGAGCTTGCTGACCAGGTCGCTGAAGAAATCCGTACACTTGCCCGCGGTATTCATAACATTAAAGTATTAACCTTGTGTGGTGGTGTGCCAATGGGGCCGCAAGTGGGTTCGCTTGAACACGGCGCGCATATTATTGTTGGCACGCCGGGTCGTATTGTCGATCATTTAGATCGTAACCGCTTAGATTTAAGCAACATGAACATGTTGATTTTAGATGAAGCCGATCGCATGTTAGAAATGGGCTTTCAGCAGCATATCGACCAGATTATTGCTGCTGCGCCGCGTGAACGCCAAACGTTATTATTTAGCGCGACATTCCCTGAGCAAATCAAATCGATCGCCGATCAAATTATGTATAACCCTGTGATGGTCAAAGTTGAGCAAAAGCATGACAACTTAACCATTGAACAGCACTTTTACCGTATTGATGACAACAAAGGTCGCCTTGAGGCGTTGCGTTTGTTGTTGCTTGATAAGCAACCGCGCAGCTCGGTAGTGTTTTGTAATACTAAGCGCGAAACCCAGCAAGTGGCAGATGCATTAGCTGAGTTTGGTTTTAGTGTGTTAGCACTGCACGGTGATTTAGAACAACGCGATCGCGATCAAATGTTATTACAGTTTGCTAACCGCAGTGCCCGTATTTTGGTGGCGACAGATGTGGCGGCGCGCGGCCTAGACATTGATGAGCTTGATGCAGTATTTAACTACCACATTGCTTACGATACCGAAGTACACATTCACCGTATTGGCCGTACTGGCCGTGCGGGTAGCTCGGGTGCAGCTTATACCTTCTTTGGTGAAGATGACGGTTACAAAATGGCAATGATTGAAGAAGCCATGAACAAAGATATCATCGGTGAAACACTACCCGCGATGAGTGCACTCAACAAGCAGCCTCAAACGGCTGAGATGATCACCATTCAAATAGATGCGGGTAAAAAGCAAAAGATCCGTCCAGGCGACATTGTTGGCGCATTAACTGGTGATAACGGCCTAGATTTTAATGATATTGGTAAAATTAAAGTCACTGAGTTCCGTGCCTATGTTGCTGTAAGCAGTAAGGCGTCAAAGCAAGCGCTGAATAAACTCAATAAAGGTAAGTTGAAGGGTCGTAACTATCGGGCCTGGTTTATGTAATCGTAAAAAATGTTTAAACAAAAAACCGCTGAACAATGTTCAGCGGTTTTTTATTGGCTAAGAAACGATTGGCTTAGCAGCTATTCACTAAGCAATAAGACATAAATCGTATCGCTTAAATTCAATCTTAGTTTTTTACTTTGGCATTGGCGTATGGATTAACGCTGCCCTTTGACGCAGAACCCGTGTTGCTATTGCTACTCGCTGCAGCGCCACCAGTTGCACCACCGCTGCGACGCGGTGGACGGTTACGCTGTGGTGGTTTGTTACCATTGGCAATCGCTTCAGCTCTGTTGCCGGCGGCTTTTGGCTTGTTAGCACCTTGCGACTGACCTTCTTTATTGCTGCGAGATTGCTGACGCGAGTCATATTTACGCGCAGGCTTATCACCTTGTGCACCATTGGCTTGCTGCTGAGCATGCTTGCTGCGATTCGGGTTGGGCTTTTTAACACTATTGGCTTTATGACCTGAGCGGCTACTTGCTTCAGGGATAGTGAATGGTGCTTCAAAACCGGCAAGTTGTTTACGTTCAATAGTACGCTTAATTAAGCGCTCAATATCGTGCAACAATTTAACTTCTTCAAGGCCGACTAACGATACTGCTTGGCCCGTAGAACCTGCACGGCCAGTACGGCCAATACGATGAACATAATCTTCAGGTACGTTAGGCAGGTCAAAGTTAACCACAAATGGTAGTTGGTCAATGTCGATACCGCGCGCTGCGATGTCAGTTGCCACCATAACTTGCACTGTGCCAGCTTTAAAATCAGCTAATGCTTTAGTGCGGGCAGTTTGGCTTTTATTACCATGGATAGCCGCCGCTTTAATGCCTGCAGCGTCTAAATTTTTGGCCAAACGGTTAGCGCCATGTTTAGTGCGCGAAAACACCAATACTTGTTTCCAATCGTTGGTTTTAATCAATTCGATTAACGCCATAGATTTACGGGTTTTATCCAATGGGTAAACACATTGAGTAACGGTATTGGCGGTGGCATTACGTGGCGTCACCGAAATCTCGACTGGGTTATTGACTAAGCCTTTCGCTAATTCACGGATGTCGTCCGAGAAGGTCGCCGAAAACATCAAGTTTTGACGTTTAGGCGGCAGTAACGCTAACACCTTTTTAATGTCGCGAATAAAGCCCATGTCTAACATGCGGTCAGCTTCGTCTAACACCAGGATTTCTAATTTACTAAAACTAATGGCTTTTTGTTGGCACAAGTCGAGTAATCGGCCTGGGGTTGCCACTAAAATATCAACGCCGTTACGCAGCGCGGCAAGTTGCGGGATAATGGATACTCCGCCAAATACTACGGCCGACTTAAGCGGTAAGTTAACGCCGTATGTGGCCACACTTTCTTGTACCTGGGCGGCTAATTCTCGCGTTGGTGTCAATACTAATGCACGCACTTGACCGCGTTGAGCACGGCTGCCTTTTGACAATAATTCTAGGATTGGCAGGGTAAATCCTGCGGTTTTTCCTGTCCCGGTTTGGGCTGCTGCCATCACATCTTGTCCGGCTAATACGGCAGGAATGGCTTGTGCTTGAATAGGAGAGGGGGTGTCATAACCTTGTTTTTCAACCGCTTTTAAAATAGCAGCATTCAGACCAAGTGAGGCAAAACTCATAGAAAAATCTCTTTGGGCAACGCATTGTTGCTTTGAATAAAAGGTAGCCAGAAACGGCGGCCGTGAAGCTTACCTGAAAACAGCTATAAGTGCTAATAAACTCTTGATAATTGCAAGCTATGCGGTGCTGTTGGCCCTTGCTGTGGTGTCTTTGAGACACATTTAGCTATCAATGCTTATGAATATAATGATTTAGAATGAAATAGTGTTAATCTTGAGGCTACGATCAGTGCTAAAACTCAACTTATTACATACAATAAAATGACAACCTATATTCAGCGACTTAGCTGAGGTTATTTACTGTTAAGGTGATATCAACTGATGAAATTAACGGCACACTCACACATTGAGAAAACGGCATATGAGCTGCGAGATCACGCTCATGCTGTGATTAAGAATGTGTTGTTAATGTCGAACATTTCTACCTTAGCGTTACAAATGGCGATGCGCCAACTTTCTAGCCAGAGTCGAGTGGCTTTGCATTTTCACCCCGACCGAATTGATAGCCGTGGCCTCTGTGTGGTCGACGGCTTATTGCGCGACGGTGTGTATAAAAGCCAGTTTGAAACTCATGTGTCTAATGGCCATTTGTCGCCTGAGCTTGGTGGCTCCCGCGACCATTGGGAAAACCAGTTATTTGGCAATTGTTATTCTGGCATTAAGCATCGCCCCAAATACGGCGCGCTTGATTTTGGTCTCTGTCCGTTAGGCCCAGCACCGCGTTTTGGCAGTTGTTACTTAGTGACTCATTCGCAAATATTGCCGCGCTGTACTTTCAGCTATATGGACTCGTACCGACTGCCAAAAGAGAAAGGCACCATTAAGTGCTTTGATGTGATTTTAGCGGCGCTATTGAGCGAAAGTTTTGAGCGCCAATATGCCTTAGGCTGCGAAGGGCTTAAACCCAGTAAGTTGATTAATTACTTTAGTCAGCATTTAACCGCCCCGACAGAAAAGCGTTTTGACAATCAACCTTGCGGTAATTTGGATCATTATATTGAGGCGCAAATTCACGGTGATTTATCGTTAGATAAAGATGTTGCCGTGTTAGTGGCCGACCCCTCATTTATTGGCAGTCAAATTGGTGATTCTTTACTGGCACTGTGCGATGAATATGACATTGAACTGCTTTGGCACAATGGCAGACAAATGCGGGTTACAGATGTCCCCGATGACTTTCGTGGTGCGGCGATGCCAACGTTGGCACAAAGTATTGCTGAAGATCAGATAATCAATGCTGAAATTATTGGCCGAGCTGCTTATCAACTGCAAAAGCAACCGACCTCCTGGAGTGAGCGCGGTGCGCACACCAAAAAGATGCAAGACTTAAAACTGTTATGGCATGTGTTAGTTAAATACGGTCATACTCCCTCGAATGAACCTTTTCTGTTGTAGGTTAAGCTTGATTTAAGCGCGATTCCCTATAACTGATATCCATTACTGATAGTCCATTAGCAAAATGTGAATCAGTTAACATTTACACTGTTTAAGGTGTTATCTCTGGCCCAGTGCTGCGATACTGCAAGCCAATTTGGGGCATAGTTCAACACAGCCGGAGCGTTATGGATAAGTCGTTAGAAAAGTCATTAACTCAGTGGCTTAAAAGTCAACAGCCTGCCTGTGGTATTTTCCTTAAGTTATCTATTTTATGTGGCTGGCTCAATGGCGTTGCTATTGTGGGTCAGGCCTATTGTATCGCGCGTATTTTGCAGCAAGTGATTATGCAAAATATGCCATTGCAAGCATCGAGCATTGAGTTTATGGGTCTCATTGGTCTGTTACTCTTGCGTGCTGCATTAGTGCAAGTGCGTGAGCGAGTGAGTTTTGAGGCGGGTAAACGTTTACGCAGCGACATTCGCCAAGCTGTGTTGAATAAGTTGGTTGAGTTAGGGCCTGTGTTTATTAAGGGTAAACCTTCCGGTGCGTGGGCAAGCATAGTGTTTGAGCAAGTTGAAGATTTGCACGACTATTACGCTAAATACGTGCCGCAAATGATGTTAGCCGGCTTTATCCCTTTGCTCATTTTGGTGTGTGTATTTCCGCTTAACTGGGCTGCAGGGGTTATCTTATTAATCACAGCCCCCTTGATCCCAATGTTTATGATTTTAGTGGGTATGGGCGCGGCCGATGCTAACCGTAAAAATGTTAAAGCGTTAGCACGTTTAAGCGGCCATTTTATGGACCGCTTAAAAGGCTTACAAACCGTTAAGTTATTTCATCGCGGTGATGCTGAGCTTAGTAATATTGAAAGCGCATCAGAAGACTTTCGTAGTCGCACCATGTCGGTGCTGCGTTTAGCTTTTTTAAGTTCAGCGGTATTAGAGTTTTTTGCAGCAGTGTCGATTGCCGTGCTAGCAGTTTACTTTGGCTTTAGTTATTTAGACCATTTAGATTTTGGCCATTACGGCGTCAGTATTAGCTTATTTACCGGCATGTTTGTACTCATTTTAGCGCCCGAGTTTTTTCAGCCCTTGCGCGATTTAGGCACCCATTACCATGCTAAAGCGCAAGCCATTGGCGCTGCAGAAACCTTAGTTGAATTACTCGACTACCAGGTTGAAGGCACTAAAACAGATGCTCAAAGCTCAACTAAAGCGTCATTTTCAACCGATGCCATCAGCATTGAAGTGGTTGATTTTGAGGTGTTCAGCCTCGACGGACAGCGCTTATTAGGGCCGATTTCCTTTACCTTGCCTGCGGGCGAACATTGGGCGATTGTTGGCCCAAGTGGTGCAGGAAAAACCAGTTTACTTAATGCTTTATTAGGCTTTTTACCCTACAAAGGCCAACTAATGGTGAATCAACAATCTCTGTCGACTATTTCGCCTAGCGACTGGCGCCGGCATTTAGCTTGGCTTGGTCAGGACCCTCAATTGTTTCATGGCACGGTGCGCGATAATGTCGCACTGGCAAATCCACAATTAACCGACTCGCAAATTATGACGCTACTTGAACAAGCCAATATTAGCGACTTTGTCACTAAGCATGCCCAAGGACTAGACCTGATGATCAGCGATCAAAGCGCGGGAGTCTCTGTTGGTCAAGCGCAACGTTTTGCTTTAGCACGGGCACTCGCGCAACCCGCCAAGCTGTTTTTACTCGATGAGCCAACTGCCAGTTTAGATGCTCAAAGCGAGCAGTTTGTGTTGGCGTCATTGCAAACCGCCATGCAAGGCGCGAGTGGGTTAACCGTTACCCATCGGTTAGATGACTTAAACGCAATGGATAAGGTGTTGGTGATGGATAAAGGCCTTATTGTGCAGCAAGGTGAGGTGAGTGAGTTACTTGGCAGTGAAGGCTTGTTAGCGCAAATGCTTAATCAACAGCAGGAGGGTTACTAATGAATCACTCAACTGAGCAAACCTCACTGCAAACTGACTCGCCTCAAACTGCAGCACAATCGATACCAACACGGAGCACATCATTGCGAGTATTAATGCCGTTTTTAGCCTTGTTTCGCCGCCAATGGTTGATGATGCTGACCGGCTTAATATTAACCTTTATCACCTTATTAACCGGCATTGGTTTGTTGTCATTATCGGGCTGGTTTTTATCGGCCACAGCAATCGCGGGGTTATCAGTTGCTACAGCGCAAATGTTTAACTTTTTCACCCCAGCTGGCGGCGTGCGATTTTTCTCTATTGCACGAACAGCAAGCCGCTACGGTGAGCGTTTAGCCACCCACGAAGCCACATTTAAATTGTTAACTCAGTTACGCATTTGGGCGTGGAAAAAGCTCTTACCGTTGAGCGCCGCTAACTTACAAGGGCTGCGCCGTGGTGATTTGCTTAATCGTTTAGTCGCCGATATCGACACCTTAGATCATTTGTATTTACGCTTGCTAACGCCTTTAGTGGCGTCATTATTGATGATTGCAGGACTGTTTGTTTTTTTAGCCTGGTTTGACCTTAACTTAGCCTTGAGTTTATGCAGTATTTTATTGCTTGCTTGGTGTGTATTACCCGTGGTGTTTTATGCTCTGGGTAAAACGCCAGGTCGAGCATTAATCGATGCGAAACAGCAGTACCGAGTCATGTTATTGGATGTGATTCAAGGCCAAGCCGAATTAAGCCTGTTTGCAGCAAACACGCGTTATTTAGCCAAACTTGAGCAAGCCCAAGCGCGATTATTTAGCCAACAAACAGCGATGGCCAATATTACCGGCTTAAGCCAAGCCATGCTGATTTTAGTTAATGGCACCGCCGTGGTGGTGATGTTGTATTTGGCCAGCCAGGGCGTGGGCGATGCAACGCCACCAGGACCGTTAATGGCGTTAATGGTATTTGCTACTATGGCGAGCCTGGAGATGATGATGCCCATCGCAGGTGCATTTCAACATTTATCCAGTACCCTGTTAGCCGCGCAGCGAGTCACAGACATAACCGAACAAACACCTGCGATAAGCTTTGATTCGCACAGCCCCTTAAAAGCCAACTCGGGCGCGCTGACATTACACAATGTTCATTTTGCTTATCAACCACACACCCCTATTTTACAAGGGCTGAGCTTAACCCTTAACGCAGGTCAAAAAGTGGCAATACTAGGCCCAACCGGGTGTGGTAAGTCGAGTTTGTTGGGGCTAGTGACGCGTGAATGGTCAGCCCAACAAGGTGATATTACCCTCGATGGTCAACCCCTTTGCGATTACAGTGAAGCAGAGCTTAGAGCGTCAATGACCGTTGTGAGTCAACGTATTTATTTGTTTGCAGGCACGCTGCGCGAAAATTTAACGCTGGCTTTACCTTATCAACAAGGTGAACCTAAAAAAGCTCACGATGAACGCTTTATCTCGGTATTACAACAAGTCGGCTTAGGGGCGTTGTTGCAAGGCGACAAACCGCTAGACATGTGGATTGGTGAGGGTGGCCGACAATTATCGGGTGGCGAACAGCGCCGTATTGGTGTTGCTAGAGCGTTATTACGCGATGCGCCATTATTATTGCTCGATGAACCTACCGAAGGGCTTGATAAACGCACCGAACGGGAGATACTTTCACTGTTGTTGAACTTTGCAGAAAATAAAACGTTATTGATGATTAGCCATCGTAGTACCGCCCTCGACAAGATGGATGCGGTTTATACTTTTCAACAAGGTAACTTACAACGCTCACAAGCTCATTATTGACATAAGTAGTGTTAAAAAGTGGTTTTCGCTTCTTAGATCCCTTTCAAATACTGGGTTTTATGCTTATTTGCTTTATTAGCAAGTAAGCATAAAGGCTCAGAAACGTAACAACCTTTCTGATACAAAAATTACATAAAGTGTTTTCGCTGGTTGAGATAAATTGATCTGCCTCACAAATTTGTGATTAGGTTATGTTCCAAAATTACAAGCCGAGCTGGGAGTGTGATCTTTGTTCATATATTAGCAGTTGCAAACATATACTATAAGCTATCGAAATTTTTTTAAGATGGTGAATGACATGACTGGTGTGACAAATCCAGTGATAACCATTAAGCGGGGACTTGATATCCCGATTGCTGGTGAACCACTACAGCAAATAGACGGCGCGCCTAAAACCACGCAAGTGGCACTGATAGGCGAAGAGTACGTCGGGCTAAAACCAACCATGATGGTTGAAGTTGGCGACCGCGTGACAAAAGGCCAGGTTTTATTTGAAGATAAGAAAACGCCTGGCGTGCTATTTACCGCACCTGCTAGCGGCGTGGTTTCTGCGATTAATCGTGGCGAACGCCGTGTATTACAGTCAGTTGTGATTGACTGTGATGCAGAGCAAACGACGGCAAAAGTGATAGAGCCAACTGAATTAACAAGCTTAAACCATGAAAGCGTAAAGCAAGCTCTTGTTAAAAGTGGCTTGTGGACTGCGTTTAGAACGCGTCCGTTTTCACGGGTACCCCAACTTGATGCGACCCCTGCTGGCATATTTGTCACCGCAGTTGATACTAATCCATTAGCGGCAGACCCTCGGGTGGTGATTGCAACTCAGCCACAGGCTTTTGAGGCGGGTTTATATGTATTAGGCCTATTAACTTCTGGCAAAGTGTACTTGTGTCAGGATGACGGCGAATCGTTACTGTCTGCAACATCAAAATACGACTTATCTCGTGTAAGTGTACAAGGTTTTAACGGTGTACACCCAGCAGGCTTAGTCGGTACTCATATTCATTCTTTATTGCCAGTCAGTATTGAACGTCAAGTGTGGCACTTGGGTTATCAAGACGTGATAGCGTTTGGCAAATTGTTTTTAACAGGTGAGCTTTATACCGACCGCATCGTCGCACTGGCTGGCCCTAATGTGTTAAAACCTCGCTTAGTGCGCACTCAATTGGGTGCTAAGTTGAGCGAATGGGTCGCGCCTGAAATTGATCAGCGCCAATCACGCATCGTGTCTGGCTCGTTATTGTCAGGCCATACAGCAGCTGGCGTTTATGATTACCTTGGTCGATTCCACAACCAGGTGAGTGTATTAACTGAAAACGATCGCCAGGAAGTATTACCTTGGGTTCGCCATGACAGTAATAAGTTTTCGCTCACCGGTATCATGATGTCAGGCTTTAGCCGCACCAAAAAATTATTTGATTTTACCACTCATGCTGGTGGCTCACCTCGCGCCATGATGGCGTTTGGTCGATTAGACCATGTGATGCCTTTGGATATTTTACCTATCTTACTTGTACGTGATTTAGTGGTACGTGATACCGACGAAGCACAACTGCTTGGCGCATTAGAGCTAGATGAAGAAGATTTAGCCTTATGTACATTTGTTTGCCCAGGAAAGTATGACTTTGGTAAAGAACTTCGTGCTTGCCTAGATATTATCGAGAGGGAAGGTTAATGAGTCAGCAACAGAAAAAGCCCAGCCAAGATAGCTATTACGCTCATGGCGACTCGATGCGTAGTTTCTTACGTTCATTATGGATTGCCAATGGCCGTAGCACCAAAGGTCATGTGCATATCCGTGATGCAATTGATGTTAAACGCACCATGCACATTGTGGGCATGTGTTTATTCCCTGCCATGTTATTTGGTATGTACAACTTGGGGCTGCAAGCCCAGGTGGCCATTATGGCCGGTGCTGCGCAACCAGAAGTATGGCAACTGGCTATTTATAACTTGTTGTTTGGGCCGTTAACTGAAAGCTCAGGCTTAATCAGTTTATTTGCCTATGGCGCCAGTTTTTATGTGCCATTTTACCTCACTGCATTGGTAGTAAGCCTCGTGTGGGAGGTGGTATTTGCCAAAGTCCGCCGCCAAGAGTTACACGAAGGCTTCTTTGTCACAGCGTTATTGTTCTCGCTAATTTTACCCATTTCAACACCGTTATGGATTGTGGCACTTGGCCTCAGTTTTGGTGTGATTGTAGCAAAAGAGATGTTTGGCGGCATGGGGTATAACTTTTTAAACCCTGCACTGGCCGGTTATGCATTTATCTATTTTGCTTACCCAACTGAAGTGGCTGCATTAAGCCAATTTGTGGCGGTTGATGGCTATTCTGGCGCAACCACATTAACCCTAACAGTGGCTAAAAAGCTCAGTTTTGTCGATGCAAGCTGGTTTAGTGTGTTTAGCGATAGCACTTGGTGGGATGCGTTTTTAGGGTTTACCCCTGGTTCTGTTGGCGAAACGAGCACCTTAGCGATTTTAATTGGTGGCGGTATTTTACTGCTAACTCGTGTGGCCGATTGGCGTGTTGTGGCTGGCGTGATGGTTGGGATGATCTTAACAGTAGTATTGTTTAACTACTTTGGATCAAGCAGAAACCCAATGTCAGCAATGCCGTGGACATGGCATTTAGTGACTGGTGGTTTTGCCATAGGGATGATGTTTATGGCGACCGATCCTGTGACCGCCTCATATACTCGCAAAGCTAAGTTCGCTTATGGTTTTATGATTGGTTTGATGACCATTATTATCCGTTTACTCAATGCCAAAATGCCAGAAGGCATTATGTTAGCCATTTTGTTTACCAATTTATGGGCACCGTTATTCGACTATCTAGTCGCTCAAGCCAATATCAAACGGAGACTAAAACGTCATGGCCTTTAAAAAAGATACCGTTACTGGAACTATGATTTTTATTATCGTTTTAAGTTTGGTTTGCTCGTTTATGATCACAGGTACAGCTGAGATTTTAAAAGAGCGTAAGCTGGCTAAAAAACGTGATGAAGTGAAGCAGTTTGTATTAAAAGCCGCAGGCATTGATATTAGCCAAGGTGATTTTAATGCCCTGTTCGAACAACGTGTTAAGCCTAAAATGGTGAATCTGGCCAGTGGTCAAGTTACCGAAAAAGACAACTTACTCGATTTTGACGAGCGTATGGCGGCCATTAACCCTGAGACGTCAACTAAGCCTAAAAAAGATATCGCCAAGATTAAAACCATGGCGACTGATATCCGTATTTTTGAAGTTTATGATGCTAATGGTCAGCTATCTAGCATTGTGATGCCAATCTACGGTAAAGGTTTATGGTCGATTATTTACGGTTACATGGCAATTAGGCCTGATCTGAACACCATTGAAAATATCGTATTTTATGAACACGGTGAAACCCCAGGTATTGCTGATTTTGTTACCGACCCACAATGGTTAGCTTTGTGGCAGGGCAAAAAGTTGTTTGATGACAAAGGCAAAGTGGCTATTAAAGTCATCAAAGGCGGCGCTAAAGAAGGTGATATTCACGGTATCGATGGTGTCAGTGGTGCAACACGTACCGGTGTGGGGATTCAACGTTTAGTTGGGTTTTGGTTTGGCGTTGAAGGGTATCAAACCTATTTACACGCTATTGCTGCGGAGGGTAAATAAATGAGCCAAGTCAGTTCGACTCGCGAGATTTTAACATCGCCAATTTTTACCAATAACCCTGTTGCTATGCAGGTACTGGGTGTGTGTTCGGCATTGGCGGTCAGTAACTCAATGCAGACCGCATTAGTGATGACCTTAGCCGTGACCTTTGTACTGGTTTTTTCAAATGTAATTATTTCTAGTATTCGTCACTTTATTCCCAACAGTGTCCGTATTATTGCGCAAATGACCGTGATTGCTTCATTGGTGATTATCGTTGATATGGTGTTGCAAGATGTAGCGTATGAACTATCAAAACAGTTATCTGTGTTTGTAAGTTTAATCATTACTAACTGCATCATTATGGGCCGTGCAGAAGCCTTTGCCATGAAGCATCCACCGCATTTAGCGCTGGTTGACGCATTAGGCAACTCTATAGGTTATGGCTTGATTTTGTTAGGCGTGGCATTTGTACGTGAGTTATTAGGTCGTGGCAGTTTGTTTGGCCATGAGATATTAACCACCATCGAAAACGGTGGTTGGTACCTTGCAAATGAAATGTTCACATTACCGCCTAGCGCATTCTTTTTAATTGGCGTGATGATTTGGGCCATTAAAGTCGTTCAGCGTAAGCGCAGTTAAGGAGGCATCATGGAACACTATATTAATTTATTTATCCAGGCTGCATTTATCGACAACATGGCCCTGTCTTTTTTCTTGGGCATGTGTACGTTTCTTGCGGTATCTAAAAAGGTGTCTACCGCCTTTGGTTTAGGGATTGCTGTCATTGTGGTGATGATGTTGGCAGTGCCATTAAATCAAATCATTTACGTCAATATTCTTGCACCAGGCGCATTAGCCTGGGCAGGTTATGCTGAACTGAATTTAAGCTACTTGCAGCTCATTACCTTTATTGGGGTTATTGCCGCATTAGTGCAAATTTTAGAAATGTTTTTAGACCGTTACATTCCTACTTTGTATCAGTCATTGGGGATCTTTTTGCCGCTATTAACCGTAAACTGCGCCATTTTTGCTGGGGTAATTTTTATGGCTAACCGTGACTACAACTTAACTGAGTCAATCGTATTTGCTTCAGGTTCGGCTGTGGGTTGGGCGATGGCGATTGTATTACTTGCAGGTTTACGTGAGCGGATGAAGTTTCATGCCATTCCCGATGGGTTACAAGGTATCGGAATTACCTTTATTACCACTGGATTGATGGCACTTGGGTTTATGTCTTTTGCTGGCATCACGTTATAACGCATTGATAAGAAGGGCTATGTAATGGAAATGGCAATAGGTATAGGCATGTTTACCATTGTGGTATGCATCCTAGTAATGGTGATTTTACTCGCCAAGCGTAAGTTAGTCAGCACCGAAGATGTCACTATTAGTATTAACGGTGATGCTGAAAAAACAGTTAGAACGCCAGCGGGCGACAAGTTACTTGGCGCGTTAGCAGGACATCAAATTTTTATTCCGTCTGCATGTGGTGGCGGTGGTACTTGTGGTCAATGCCGTGTAACAGTAAAGTCTGGTGGCGGTGATATTTTGGCTACTGAGCTGGACCACATTACTAAAAAAGAAGCCAAAGAAGGTTGTCGTTTAGCGTGTCAGGTTGCCGTGCGTACCGACATGGAGCTTGAAGTTGACGAAGAAATCTTTGGAGTTAAAAAATGGCAATGTGAGGTTATTTCAAATGATAACCAGGCAACCTTTATTAAAGAATTGTTGTTAAAAATTCCTGATGGCGAAGAAGTGCTATTTAAAGCGGGTGGTTATATTCAAATTGAAGCCCCTGCGCATGAAGTGCGTTATGCCGATTTTGATATCCCTGAAGAATATCGTGGTGACTGGGTTAAATACGGTTTATTCGACTTAGTGTCTAAGGTAGATGAAGACGTATTACGTGCTTACTCAATGGCAAACTACCCTGATGAAAAGGGCCGCATTATGCTTAACGTGCGTATTGCGACCCCGCCAAAAGAAGGCTTACCACCAGGTAAAATGTCGTCGTACATCTTTAATTTAAAAGCCGGTGACAAGGTGACTATTTCAGGGCCATTTGGTGAGTTCTTTGTTAAAGAGACCGATGCTGAGATGGTGTTTGTTGGCGGTGGAGCGGGTATGGCGCCAATGCGATCACACATTTTTAATCAATTAAAAAGTGTTAAAACCAAGCGTAAAATGAGCTTTTGGTATGGCGCTCGCTCAACTCGTGAAGTGTTTTATCAACAAGACTTTGATCAGCTGGCTGCCGAAAATGATAACTTTGTGTGGCATGTGGCACTGTCTGATCCGCTGCCAGAAGATAACTGGACGGGTTACACCGGCTTTATTCATAATGTGCTGTATGAGAACTACTTAAAGCAGCATAAAGCGCCAGAAGATTGTGAGTTTTATATGTGTGGCCCTCCAATCATGAATGCCTCTGTAATTAGTATGCTAGAAAGTTTAGGTGTTGAATCTGAAAACATCTTGTTAGATGACTTTGGTGATTAATCTAGGCTACAAATAACAATCCCCAACGTGATAAGCGTTGGGGATTTTTTTATGCAGTAGACATTTAGAGTTTAACTTAAGCGATCAGAAAACCTCAAACAGCGCATAACCTCATCTTTATTAAAACTGAGCTCTTCACCATGTTGTTCGCTAGTTAATAAGCTTTCACGAGCGTAACGCCTAATTGTTGTTGGTGTTTTGTCCAGTATTTTGCAGACTTCATCTAAAGTTAAATAATCATTATCAATCATATTCACCTCCATTTTATGGTTTGCTAGTTAGTTAATTAACTCGGTGTCGCCTTTTGCGTTTTATCAGCCCCTAAAGCAATAATAAGAGCAGTTAGGCGTTTTATTCATGATGACGGTCATGCATCATCATATTGCTGATGGTTCTCGTTGTTGGGGCAGCTTGTGGCGCCAAAGCAACTTGATACATTGCTTCTGCTACTGTTTCAGCCTGGATTGGTTGATATTGTCGAAGAGGCCCCACAAATAACCACGACAAGCCCCCTAAAAGCACCTGGCCAATACCTTCTAAGAAGCGGCTCTCCTCACGTTTGCCAAGCAATAAACTGGGTTGGAAAATATTCAATACAGGGAGGGCGAGGGTCATGAGTGACTGCTCTAATTCACCTTTAACCCGGTTATAAAAGACGGATGACTTTGCACTGGCACCGTGGGCGGTAGTAACCACTAAAAATTTAAGCGCTGGGTTTGCTTGGGCCTGAACTAATTTTGCAAATGCCAGTACTGCTAGTTTGTCGACCTGAATAAACACCTCTTCACTGCCAGCTTGTTTAATCGTGGTCCCTAAGCAACAAAACGCATGATCAATTTTGTCGGTCAATGTGAGCTCGTGTAACTCATCAAGTTGGCAGGCAATAAATTGGACTTTTTCTGCGCCAAACTGATGCTCAACTAAAGCCGGTGTTGAGCGACCGATAACGATAACTTTGCTGTAGTGTTCACTTTCTATTAATTGGCTGAGTAACGCATTACCCACTAAGCCAGTCGCACCCATTATCGCTGCAATCATATAATCCTTTATTAAGCTAAATATTGAATTGATGGTATTGAATGTAATCTGTCATTGTGTCGGTTTCAATAAGAATATTTGTGTAGCATTTTTTGTTATGTTTGTTAGCTTAGAGCGATGTTTTCAATCGTCTCATTTATAAGGACTTGTTATGACCGCGCATTTGCCGCTCACCGATTTTATAGAATATCCTCAAGATGAAATGCTCAAGCGCGCGCAAGACAATTACCAACATGTTAAGCGTCGTCACTCCATACGGGTCTTTTCTGATCGCGCTGTCCCTCAAGCTATTATAGAGCAATGTATCTTGGCCGCTGGCACCGCACCTAACGGCGCTAACCACCAACCCTGGCATTTTGTGGCCATTAGTAGCCCTGAGATAAAAGCACAAATTCGACAGCAAGCAGAAGCTCTTGAGCAAGCTTTTTATGCTGGCAGAGCAGGCGAAGAGTGGTTAGATGCGTTAAAACCATTAGGCACCGACGCGAACAAACCTTATTTAGAGCATGCACCCTGGTTGATTGCGGTGTTTAGTCAGAAACGTAGCGAAGATGAGGGCGCGCAAAAGACAAATTATTATGTGCATGAGTCTGTGGGGATCGCGACTGGTTTTTTAATTCAGGCCTTGCACCATGCTGGGTTAGGTACGTTAACCCATACGCCCAAACCAATGAGCTTTTTAAGTAAGGTGTGTGGCCGCGACAACGATAATGAACGGCCTTATATGTTAATTATTGCAGGCTATCCCGCTGAGGGTGCGAGCATCCCACAGCATGCCGTGAATAAAAAGTCCCTCGCTGAAATGTGTGACTTTATCTAAGTTGAAGCAATATGCTTAGCTGTTTTTTAACCTTGTTAAAGCATATCGTGATTTGCTAAAGTAACTTATTATCGATAAGGATTAATGCTAGACTTTTTGGATGTATGAATAACCGTATTAAATGGAGTTAATATGAATCTAACAAGCTCTCTGCTGATATTTGCACTAGGCGGCATGGTGTCAATGCTCGCTGAAGCTGACAATCAACAGACTCAATCTACCCAGGGCGAATTGGTCGAATTGTCGATAATACTTAGTGAGCATTCTATTGCCCTAAATTGTTTACCGAAAACCCAAGCGGCCAGCATAAATGCAGATTGGGTGGTTGAGTGTAATCGATTGGCCTATGAATACTTATTAGCAAAATCTGCTGAAGGTATGGCGTTTCAACGCCAAGTGAATGAAAAACCTTTCGGCATGGCCGCCGACTTTATTGCCACTAATTTGATGCAAAATCCGGCCAGTTTTAAGGCGGCACATATTTCTCAAGAGTTTGAGTTTATACCTAAAAAAACCTAAATATTGTAGAAAATTGAATAAAAAAGCGCCGTTATGGCGCTTTTTTATTATTTGTATAACGATGGTGAGCCTTTAACTGGCCTGGTTTTAAAGCGTCGATGTAGCCACATATACTGGCTTCTGTTGCGGTTAATCAATTGTTCTACAACTTGATTACCGCGAATGGCATCGTCGGTTTCATTGTCGCCAGGAAAGTTATCCAGTGCGGGCATAATTTCGAGATTATAACCGGTGTCGTCGGCATTGCGTTCAACAAAGAATGGCAACACATTAGCTTTACCTAGCCTTGCCAATGAGGTTGCACCGGTAATGGTTGCAGCATCAGGCACGGCAAAAAATGGGATAAATACCGCGCTTGAACGGCCAAAGTCTTGATCGGCGGTATACCAGATAACATCAGGGCTGCGTAAACTGCGGATCATTTGGCGTACATCACGCTTAGGCACTAAGCCTTTATTTGAGCGTAAACGGCCTTTAACCTGTAAATATTCCATCACCGGATTGTTATGCGGGCGATATACGCCAATGCCAGGTGCAAATTGGCCAAAGATACGTGCGCCCATTTCAAGTGGTAAGCAATGCACCGCAAATAAAATTACCCCTTTACCATTGTCTAAGCTGTTACTGACATGCTCAGTGCCTTTAATGGTCATGTGTTGTTGAACACGTTCATTTGACCACCACCAAGCATTAATGGTGTCGAATAATGCTTTGCCGGTTTCTTCAAAGGTACTATCGAGGAGTTGCTGCTTGTCTGTTTCGCTCATGTCTGGAAAGCATAAATCAATATTGCGACGCGCTGTGTGCACACGACCTTTAGCGAGTTTTTTGACTAGGTGACCAATGGCGCTGCCCATTTTCATTTGCCAACGCAAGGGCAGTAATATCGTGGTGCGCATTAATAATACGCCAAACCACATAGGCCAATGTTTAGGATGATATAAATCAGAAGAAAATTCGGCTTTTTCGACCACAGATGACTCGTCTTGTTCTCAAAAATTATTTGTTATTCTAACTCATTATTCTGATGAAAATTAGGTACAATTGCGGTTAAATTTTTGCAACACAGTGAATACACTATGAAGGTTTCTCTCCCAGCGTTTGAAAACGCGCGTATTTTAGTGATTGGGGATGTAATGTTAGATCGCTATTGGGTGGGTCCAACTGGACGCATTTCTCCCGAAGCGCCTGTGCCTGTTGTTAAAATTAACCAAATTGAAGATAGACCCGGCGGTGCGGCCAACGTGGCGTTAAATATTGCCGCATTGGGCGGCCAAGTGAAGTTGGCTGGCCTTGTGGGACAAGACGAGACAGCCGAAGCACTGACCCAAGGGGTTAAAGTGTTTGGGGTTGAGCCGCAATGGTTAACTGTTGCCGATAAGCCAACGATTACAAAATTGCGAGTACTTTCGCGTAACCAACAATTAATCCGTTTGGATTTTGAAGAATCGTTCGACAAAGCCAGCAGTCAGGCGTTGTTTGATCAAAGTGAAACGATTTTAGATAACGTTGATGTGTTAGTGCTGTCTGATTATGCCAAAGGCGCGATTCACGAACCCAAAGATTTTATCGCCAAAGCCCGCGCAAAAGGCGTGACTGTATTGGTCGACCCTAAAGGCCATGACTTTGCCCGTTACCATGGTGCATCACTTATCACTCCAAATATGAGCGAGTTTGAAGCTGTAGTCGGTAGTGTGACCAGTGAAAGCGATTTGATTGAAAAAGCGCAGGCGTTAATTAAGCAACATGACTTTAAAGCCATTTTGGTGACACGTTCTGAAAAGGGCATGACTTTAGTGTCTAAAGACCAGCCTGAACTGCATATCCCCACAGTTGCCCGTGAAGTGTATGACGTGACAGGCGCGGGTGATACAGTGATTTCAGCGTTAGCGACATCGATTGCTGCAGGGGCAACCTTAGCTCAAGCATGTGCGATAGCGAATACCGCAGCCGGTGTGGTTGTAGGTAAACTCGGCACCTCGACCGTGAGTCGCATTGAGCTGATACAAGCATTGGCACAAAGCCATGGCGAGTCTGGCTTTGGTGTGATGACAGAAGATCAACTCGCGTATGCAATGGAACAAGCGCGTTTACGTGGTGAACGTATTGTGATGACTAATGGTTGTTTTGATATTTTGCATGCTGGCCATGTGAGCTATTTACAGCAGGCTAAAGCCTTAGGCGATCGCTTAATTGTGGCGGTAAACAACGATGATTCGGTGACCCGTTTAAAGGGCCCTGGTCGCCCAGTTAACCCTGTTGATCGCCGCATGGCGGTACTTGCAGGCTTAGCTGCAGTTGATTGGGTTGTGCCCTTTAGTGAAGATACCCCACAACGCGTGATTGCCCGTTTATTACCGGATGCCTTAGTCAAAGGTGGCGATTATAAAGTTGAAGACATCGCAGGCGGGGCAGAAGTGATTGCCGCTGGCGGTAAAGTGGAAGTGCTTGGTTTTGAAGATGGCGTGTCGACCACAGCGATTATTCAAAACATCATGTCTAAAAAGTAGTGATGACTTTTCACTGGCAATGGTTATTCGTTAGCCTTATCGGTTTCAGTGTTGCTGTTGCCAGTGAGCCCCTCTCAGTTCAACCCCTCTCAGCGAGCGCATCGGCTCATACCGCTGTTAATACAATAAAACCGATGTCAGACTCAGTTACCTCGAGTTACCGGCAAGGTTATTTTACCGATATCGCTAACAAACGCGCGTTAGTGTGTTATGTGACGACGTTAAGCGACTGCTTGCAAATGTTGCCGACACATTTACGCCAGCAAACGGTATTTTCTCGCGCTGCGATACGTAACGCCATAGGCTATAAAAGTGCCATGGTGCTGTCAGCTCACGATAAAGCCATTGCTGGGGTGATAGTGCTTAATCCCAATAAAGACATTTCTGAGCAAAGTGGCTCAATAGGGCTCACGACTTACCAATTGCCTTTAAAGCAACAGGCGCAGCTTACCTTGTGGCATGAGCTAGGGCATTTGTACAATATCGATCTGCAACAAACCTTACTGCCACGTTCGCTATCAGAGTATCAGCATGAATGGTTAGCCGATATCTATCTACTCTGGCGCATTGCTCATCATTATCCGCAGCTCGATTTAGCTTGGCAGCAGTTTCATCGCCGAAATTTAGCGTTAATTAATGACAGTGCCAATTTATCTCATTGGAGCGCCCCGCAACTGCAAATTGCGTTGACTCACTACAGTATTGAACAGTTACAGAAGTTTGTTCGGTATGAGGATTTTATTGCTGCCGCTTATCCGTTAATGCCGTTGTGGTCTGAACGCGATATGGCGGAGTTTTCAAGCTTAATACAACGCACTTTTGGCGCTGGGGTGGTACAACCGTTACCTGGCTATATGTTTTGGCGGCAACCCAAGCTTGCTGAAGTCTTATCGCCAACCCTTGAGCAGTTAATGGGCAAAGACAATGCCCAACTTTGGTTGCAGCAGCAATTTCGCACGATTGAATAATTTGTAACTTTTTGTGATTCTCGTCTATTGACTTATTTATTTACCGTATGCCGCTTGTTTATGAACAAGTTCTATAACCTTTGATTTTAAAGGGGTAAATCAATCGTTATCGCGATAATATTCTGATTTATACTGGCTTTCTGGATATTGTACGGTTAAATATGTTGTAAATTTGCTGATTCTTAGCAGAATTTTCTAGTGTGGTCTGGTAAGCTCTGGCACCAAAATAATTAGAGAGACCCATGTTTATGGCCAAGCGTTCACGAGTTGAAACTGAGTTAACCGTTAACCAAATTTTAGATGAAGCCTTTAAACAAATCCTCACGATTGGTTTTGAGGCTATGTCTTATACCACCTTATCTGCAGCTACTGGGATAAGCCGAACTGGTATTAGCCATCACTTTCCACGTAAAACGGAATTTTTAGTGCGTTTAGATGAACGCATAGGGCAGTTTTTTATTGAAGGATTAGATTTTTCTTCAATAGCGCGATTAAAGCAATCTTGGGGCGCATTAATGCAACACCCAGAGCGCAAAGCGGTATTAAAACTGTTTTTAAGTTTAAGTAGCAGTGCTGACGACAATATTAAAACGCTTAAATCGTTAAATATTGTTAGAGACACTGCCGTAGCGCAATTTGCAGAGGCGGGAGGTCAATGCATTGAGCAGCTCATTGGAAACAGTGTTTTAACACTGTTTAACCATGAGCAAGCTACGCAATAAACGATTGAATAAAGTGTAAGTTTGGCAAAAATTTGTTTTATCCTGAAAGTAACGCATCGGTATTTAAATTGGCGTATGATCAATAAAATATCGACATACCAATATTGAGTTGAGTGGTTGACGGCAAACGTTAGCTAACACAATAAGCAATAGCATTATGGTATATCACGCGAGCAGCACCTAACGGTGTTGCTCGCGTTTTACTTTATACCCACAATTAACCTGAATATGCATAGTCAACTTGATTAGACACTAGCTCTTTTTACGATTTTCGTAACGGTCACACATTTGCTGAGCTTTTTCGTCGTCGTATTCACGCAGACCACTGAGTACCAGGGTTTTTACTCCGCTGCCAATCACTTTTCCTTCGCTGTGTAATTCAAAGGTTAAGGTCACATCACCGCGCTTGCCGTTAATAACTAATGATTGCTCAGCCAAATGTAAACTCATGGTGCTGAAGTCAAAATGCTCAAGATGGAATGACATGCTTTCGTAAATAACCAATGGTCGCTCAGGGTTAATCATTACTTGATGTTGTTTCATCATCGGCATTAACACATGGATGAAGTTTAAACCTGAAAACGCGACGTAACTTTTAATAAAGGCGGCGGTTTGCACGTCGCATTTGCACACTTCGCCTTGGCGTTCTATGTGCAGATATTCTTTGCCTTTGGTGTCGCAAATACTGAATTGATCAGTGACGTTTTTATCTAGATGCAGCTCAACATTGTCACCCACCATACCCGCAAACTTAAATTGCATATTTGGGCTTAAACCATATTCAGTGAGAACTAAAGCAAATAACAAATCACCCGGTACACAAAAACGCTTTGCGCCGACATCGTGAATGGGATTAAAGTCTTCGGCGACCTTTTTGGCAAAGTCACTGGCTTGTTGAGCTGAAATAAACACACTTTGATCTTGTTTTGTAAAGTAAGGTGATAAAAACATATAGAATTATTCTTATTGGTCAGTTGTCTGCTAATGCACCACAGCGGTTTGTATCTGATTATGCGGTAAAAAACATAAATTAGTGCATTAATATTTTTAATAACATGGTTAATTGAGCGAGAGTTTACTTTAAAAAGTCAAATAAACTCACCCGATGACTAGGGTCTATTGAGACTGAGTGTTTGCCGTGCTCGGTTTCACAAAATCTTGATTTACATATCGTGGGTGGGTGGATTCGGCTTTAAATGATTTCTTTTGATAAAAAGATACGCTGCTACCAGAACATGACGTTATGTTTACCGTGTTTTTTGACGCTGTACATGGCTTTGTCTGCTTGTTCACAAACATTAGTAAACTCATCAAGTTCATCGAATAAACTAATGCCAATACTTAAGCCTATGTTGATGGTTTCACCATCGAGCTCCAGTGGTGGGCGGTATAAATCTAACAAAGTATTGGCCATTTCTGAGAGTAATTCAACGTCATTGCATTGAGTTAAAATAACAAATTCATCACCGCCAAAACGCGCCACATGAAAGCTAACCTGGTTGGCTTTTGCGTCGTCTGGGTTAAACAGTTGATGGCAAATATGCAGTAGATCATGTGCAATATGAATTAACAACTTATCGCCATAGCGATGACCTAAATGGTCATTAACGACTTTAAATCCATCTAGGTCAATGAAACATAACGCGCCACAATTATGTTGGCGGTTTTGTTGTTTTTGCTTTTTAAATGCTTTGACTAGCGCGGTGCGGTTAAGCAGGTTAGTCAGAGGGTCTAGGTGAGCCAGTTTAGCTAATTCTTCTTCGTAACGTTTTTCTTTAGTGATATCAACATGAGCCCCCATGATCCGCAGGGGCTGGCCATTGATGTCATGTTCAATAATCCGGCCTCGATCAGACACCCAGGCGACAGTACCATCTTTGTGGATCATTCGGTGCACGGCTTGGTAGGTTTCAGCTTTACCGGCAACGTGACTCTCGAATGCTTCGATGACCCAGTCTTTATCGTCGGGGTGTAAGTTGCCTTTCCAGCTGTCGATATGTGCGGGCAGTTCTTGACGGGTAAACCCGAGCAGATGCCCCCATTGTTGATTAAAAATAGTCAGATTACCGCTTGGGATATGTTGTTCCCATAAACATAGGCCTGTGCCATCTAGCGCAGCGTCGAGCTGCTCATTAACCCGTTTGTTCACTAGGGTGAGGTGGCTATTCTCGCGCTCTAGTTGCTTAATTTTGAGCTTGTATTGCTCAATTTCAAGCTGAAGCTGGGTTATATTGTCCTGCACTGCCATTGCTAAGCGATAATCCTTTTAATCCGATATCAAGTAGTTTAGCTAATTATTAAATAAAAAAATACCAGCTATTAAGCTGGTATTTTTAGGCACTGATTAAACGTTAAAGTGCTTTTAGAATCGCTTCTACACTGTCTTTAGCATCGCCAAACAGCATTTGGGTATTGTCTTTAAAGAACAATGGGTTTTGCACACCGGCATAACCTGTGTTCATTGAACGTTTAAAGCCAATCACATTTTGTGCTTTCCACACTTCTAATACTGGCATACCAGCGATGGGACTATTTGGATCTTCCATCGCAGCAGGGTTAACCGTATCGTTAGCGCCAATCACTAATACTGTGTCAGTGTCACTAAAGTCTTCATTGATTTCGTCCATTTCGAGCACGATATCGTAAGGTACTTTTGCTTCTGCTAGTAGTACGTTCATGTGGCCAGGTAAGCGCCCTGCAACAGGGTGAATACCAAAGCGAACCTGAATGCCTAATGCACGCAGCTTTTTAGTGATTTCTGCTACCGGATATTGCGCTTGCGCAACCGCCATACCGTAGCCTGGAGTGATGATGACTGACTCAGATGCTTTAAGCATATCAGCCACATCTTCTGCGCTGGTTTCACGATACTCACCAACGGTTTCATCACCAGATGCTGCAGTGCTGTCGTTACCAAAGCCACCGGCAATCACTGAAATAAACGAGCGGTTCATGGCTTTACACATAATATAAGACAGAATCGCACCCGATGAGCCCACTAGTGCACCTACAACAATCAGTAAGTCATTTGATAGCATAAAGCCCGCTGCTGCTGCAGCCCAACCTGAATATGAGTTCAGCATTGATACCACTACAGGCATGTCTGCACCGCCAATTGACGCCACTAAATGCCAGCCAAATGCAAAGGCAATTAAGGTCATTAGAATTAACGGAGTGACAGCGCCGCCAGCTTGTACGAACATCACCATCAAAATGAATGAAACCACTACCGCAAGCAAGTTAAGCTTATGGCGATGCGGTAACATTAACGCTTTTGATGAAATCAGCCCGCGTAACTTAGCAAAGGCCACAATAGAACCGGTAAAGGTCACTGCACCAATAAATACCCCTAAGAATACTTCAACTAAGTGAATGTTTAGCATGGCGCCAGTTAAGTGTTCAGCTTGCTGAACTTGGCTTGCTTCAACAAAAGCGGCTTTGGCAGATTCTAAGGTTGTATGTAAGTCTTGACCTAATACCAAGACAACTTCAGATACTTCATGAGGTTGAATATCAATAAAGCTATTAAAGCCCACTAATACGGCAGCTAAACCCACAAAGCTGTGCAAAATGGCGACCAGCTCAGGCATTTCAGTCATTTCAACTTTCAATGCTAAGCGGATGCCAATAGCACCACCAATGACCATGGCAAGAATGATCCATTCTACGCCGCTCGTAGCAGGATTGAGTATGGTGGCCGAAAGAGCAATCGCCATACCAATAATGCCAAATAAATTACCATTTTTAGCCGTTTCTTGTTTTGACAGCCCAGCTAGGCTGAGAATAAAAAATACCGCGGCAACGATATAAGATGCTGTAACCAGTCCTTGAGACACGATATTACCCCTTAATCTTTACGGAACATCTTCAGCATACGCTGAGTGACGGTGAAGCCGCCAAAGATGTTAATACTGGCGATAAGCACCGCTACAAACGCAAGTGCAGTGACAAGGGCAGAACCTTGACCTATCTGCAATAGCGCACCTACCACAATAATGCCTGAAATCGCATTAGTGACCGACATCAGCGGTGTATGTAACGCATGAGACACGTTCCACACCACGTAGTAACCTACAACGCACGACAAAATAAACACGGTAAAATGTGATAAAAACTCTGCAGGTGCGACAGATGCTACAGCTGCAAAGCCGGCAATCCCCAGTGCACCTAAGATGTATTTAAGCTTTGACGGTGCTTTTTCTACTTTAGCGGCTTTAGGTTCAGCACTTGCTGCTGGTTTTGCTGGCGCTGCTGATACCGAAATGGCTGGAGGTGGGAAAGTAATTTCACCGCCACGAGTCACGGTCATATTGCGCATCACCACATCATCAAAGTCGAGTACGGCATTGCCGTCTTTTTCTTTACACATTAACTTCATCAAGTTGACTAGGTTAGTGCCATAAAGTTGTGATGACTGTGCAGGTAAACGACCAGGAAGGTCGGTGTAACCTAATACTTTAACGCCGTTATCTGTAATGAAGCGCTCACCACTGACTGTGTACTCACAGTTACCACCTGTTGCTGCCGCTAAATCGACAATTACTGAGCCTGGTTTCATGGTGTCTACCATGTCTTTGGTGATCAGTTTTGGCGCAGGGCGACCAGGGATAAGTGCGGTGGTAATAATAATGTCAACTTCTTTAGCTTGCTCGGCGAATAACGCCATTTCAGCGGCAATAAACTCTTCTGACATCACTTTGGCATAACCGTCAGATGAACCGCCTTCTTTGTTTTCAAACTCAAGCTTTAAGAAACTGCCGCCCATTGATTCAATTTGTTCTGCCACTTCTAAACGAGTGTCAAATGCGCGAACGATGGCGCCTAGAGAACCTGCAGTGCCGATAGCAGCAAGACCTGCTACACCTGCTCCAATGACTAAGACTTTGGCGGGAGGAACCTTACCTGCTGCGGTAATTTGCCCGGTAAAAAATCGACCAAATTCGTGAGCGGCTTCTACCACTGCACGGTAACCACCAATGTTGGCCATTGATGACAATGCGTCAAGTGATTGTGCCCGTGAAATACGTGGCACCATGTCCATTGCCATCACGGTAATGTTTTGGCTTGACAGTTTTTCAACGAGCTCTGGGTTTTGCGCTGGCCAGATAAAACTGACTAACGTGGTACCCGATTTCATTTTTGCAATTTCTTCATCGGTCGGTGCGTTCACTTTAAAAATAAAGTCTGCCTGATACACGTTGTCGACTACATCTGCTCCAGCAGCTTCAAATGCAGCATTATCAAAGCTCGACTTCACACCTGCCTGTGCTTCGACTGCCACACTAAAGCCGAGCTTTTTTAGCTGTACCACAGTGGCTGGAGTCGCCGCGACTCGAGTTTCACCTTCGATACTTTCTCTCGGTATTCCAATCTGCATGACTGTTTCCTGATGGTTAATAAAAGACTGTCTATTGCTTGCCCCATCAATAGACTATTCTGTTTGAGTATTACTTTTCCACATGAGCACTTAGCGGGTAGAAAAAGTGCAGCATATGTCCATTGAAGTTGGATAAACTATTTAATCAATGGCATTGCGATGACATAACGATATTATAACCGCATCCCGTTTTACTCAGAGAACAATCAACATGATAGTTTTTCATTAGTTAATTGGACCTCCTAGCTTGCGACATGAGGTGTGTTCGGTACAAGTGCCTAAGGGCTAATTCCTCGTTTTAAATCGAGGTAATTTAAAAACTTTTAACTCCGCCACACTTTTGTAGCCTAAAAAAACGTCTTTGCATATTCCTAAATGGAATAAAAAATTATCTTTTATTCTTTTTTGGTTTTCAAACCTAGTAGTAAGCTAATTGACATTACACTGTTATAAGGCCGTCTTATGTTGTTAAAAGAACTTTCAGCGTTAGCGTCGCCATTGTCTCAAGGACAAGTCGATAAGCTAAAACAATTCACATCAGAATTATCGTCTGTGCAACTTGCATGGGTTAGTGGTTATTTAGCAGCAACGGCGAATCAAAGCCCAACTGCAGGCGTACCAGCAACAGAGACTTCTGCCGCACAAACAGTGACCATTTTATATGGCAGCCAAACCGGCAATGGCCGCGGTGTCGCTCAGGCATTAGCCGCTAAAGCTCAGGCTCAAGGTTATGCTGTTAACTTAACCTCAATGGGTGAATACAAGGTTCGCCAATTAAAGCAAGAAACGGTGTTACTGCTGGTTGTGAGTACTCACGGTGAAGGTGAAGCACCAGACGACGCCATTGAACTGCATAAGTTTTTAGCCTCAAAACGTGCGCCTAAATTAGATAACCTACATTACTCGGTTTTAGCATTAGGCGATTCAAGCTACGAGTTCTTCTGCCAAACCGGTAAAGACTTTGATGCGCGTCTGAGCGCACTTGGTGCTAAAGCATTACTGCCTATCGTTGAATGTGACGTTGATTACGAAGATGCTGCGGCGCAATGGCAAGACAGTGTAGTAGAAGCGGCTAAGCCACATATTCAAACCTCAGGGGCTAGCGTAACCGCTATCGGTACAACGGCTGTAGTCGGTGAAAGCCAATACACCAAGCAAAACCCATATAGCGCTGAAGTGCTTGTAAGCCAAAAAATTACTGGCCGAGATTCAGACCGTGACGTACGCCATGTTGAAATTGATTTGGGCGAGTCAGGGCTAACCTATCAAGTGGGTGACGCGTTAGGCGTGTGGTTTAGTAATAACGAAGCCTTAGTTAACGAAGTGATCAACGGCCTTGGTTTAGATGCTGACGAAAACGTTACTGTATCTAAAGAATCGTATTCATTAAAAACGGCATTAACCGACAAGAAAGAACTCACTCAGTTATACCCAGGCCTTGTTAAGTCTTGGGCTGAGTTAAGTGGTAATGCAGAACTTGCTGCAATTTGTGAAGACAAAGAGCAAACCAGACAGTTTATTTTAGCAAATCAGTTAGCCGACTTAATTGCAGCTTACCCTGCCAAAGTCAGCGCGACGCAACTTGTTGATATGTTGCGTCCATTAACGCCACGCCTGTATTCCATTGCCTCAAGTCAGGCAGAAGTTGAATCAGAAGTGCATTTAACCGTGGCGCTGGTTGAAGATGAACGTCAAGGCCATGCCCGTTTTGGCGGCGCATCGCACTTTTTAGCGTCAGCTGAAGAGGGGCAACAGGTTAACGTTTATGTTGAGCCTAACAACCACTTCCGTTTACCAGAAAACCCAGAGACTCCAGTGATTATGGTTGGCCCTGGTACTGGTGTTGCGCCATTCCGCGCCTTTATGCAACAACGCGCCGCAGACGGTGTGTCGGGCAACAGCTGGTTATTCTTTGGCAACCCACATTTTGAGCAAGACTTTTTATACCAAGTTGAGTGGCAGCAGTATCTTAAAAACGGTGATTTATCGCGTTTAGATGTGGCATTCTCACGCGACCAAGCTCACAAAGTGTATGTGCAGCACCGCATAACCGAGCAAGCCCAAGCATTGTGGCAGTGGCTGCAAGACGGCGCCCATGTGTATATTTGTGGTGACGCAGAGCGCATGGCCAAAGACGTACATCAAGCATTAGTGAATATTGCGGTTGAACAAGGTGGCTTAAGCGCTGATGACGCCGAAGCATACTTTGAAACACTGCGTAGCGAAAAACGTTACCAAAAAGACGTGTATTAAACTCGGTCTAGGTCAGTTTTCAATACCCAATCGCACTAATGAATTGAACAGAATTAAGAGAGGCCCAGGCCATGAGTGAGCAAAAGTTAGCAGTAAACGAATACTTAAAAATCGACAGCGATTATTTACGTGGCGACATCCAAGAAGGGTTAGACACCCAAGTGACGGGATCGTTTAGCGATGGCGATCAACAGTTGATCAAATTCCACGGATTTTATCAGCAAGACGACCGTGATTTACGTAATGAACGTAAAGAGCAAAAGCTAGAGCCATTACATAGCTTTATGCTACGAGCTCGTGTCCCCGGTGGTATTTGCACCCCCGAGCAATGGTTAGAAGTTGATAAAATTTCATCAACACTAACTACTTCAAACAGTATTCGTTTAACCACGCGCCAAACGTTTCAGTATCACGGTATTCCAAAGCGCAACCTTAAGACGCTAATCCAGGGATTAGATCGCGCTGCGCTAGACTCTATTGCCGCCTGTGGTGATGTAAACCGTAACGTCATGTGTAACCCAAATCCGGTTGAGTCTAAGTTACATGCGCAGGCTTACGCGGTTGCCAAGCATTTATCTGATCACCTGTTACCGCATACGCGTGCCTATGCTGAGATTTGGCTAGATGAAGAAAAGCTATTAGGCACTGAAACGGTAGAGCCGGTTTACGGCAAAACTTATTTGCCTCGTAAATTCAAAATGGCTGTCGCGGTTCCGCCACATAACGATGTTGACGTTTACACTAACGATCTTGGTTTCATTGCCGTTGCAGAAAACGGCGAATTAGTCGGCTTTAACTTGGTTGCAGGCGGCGGTATGGGCTCTACCCACGGTGAAGTTGAAACCTTCCCACGTTTAGCGGATGACTTTGGTTTTATTAAAACCGACGATGTAACCAAGTTTGCTGAAGCGGTCATGACAGTTCAGCGTGACTGGGGTAACCGTGTTGTGCGTAAACGTGCGCGTTTAAAGTACACCATTGTTGACCATGGCTATGATGCGTTTAAAACCGAAGTTGAAAAACGTGCTGGGGTTAAATTTGAGCCTAAACGTGATGTGATCATTGGCGATCGCGGCGACCGTTATGGCTGGGTTGAAGGTATCGACAATAAGTTCCACTTAACGTTATTTATTGAAAGTGGTCGTATTAAAGATATGCCAGGTCAAACCTTGCAAACCGGTTTACGTGAAATTGCCAAAATTCACAAAGGCGATTTCCGCATGACATCTAATCAGAACATGATTATTGCCGGTGTTGCTGCAGAAGATAAAGCTGAAATCGAAGGTTTAGCACGTAAGCACGGTTTATTAGGCCAAGTGTTAAGTGGTACACGCGGGCATTCAATTGCTTGTGTGGCATTGCCAACTTGTCCATTAGCGATGGCAGAAGCTGAACGTTATTTCCCAGAGTTTATCGATCACATTGATGCGCTGCAGGCTAAGCATGGCATTAGCGAGCAATCAATTGTGGTGCGCATGACCGGTTGTCCAAACGGCTGTGCCCGTCCATTTGCTGCTGAAATCGGCTTAGTGGGTAAAGCGCCTGGTCGTTATAACTTGTATTTAGGCGCTAGCTTTGAAGGCACGCGTTTAAATAAAATGCATAAAGAAAACATTCAAGAGGCTGAAATTTTAGCTGAATTGGATGCCTTGTTTGGCCGCTACGCCACAGAGCGTGATGCTGGCGAAACCTTTGGTAACTTCACAGTGCGCATTGGTGTTGTGAAGGCGGTTAATGACGCCGCTAAGGATTTTCATGCCTAATGAAGTGGTAACGACTGCATCGAAAGATGCAGGCGTCGATCATAGTGTCACTCCCGCTCAACTGCAGGCGTTGTTATCAGCACCTAAAGCTGAGCAAGTCGCCGCTCTAGAAAGCATTAATCAGTTTTTAGCAGGGTTAACGGCTCAAGAGCGCGTTGCTTGGGGTTTAGCGTATTTACCGGGCGAACATGCGTTATCGTCAAGCTTTGGTATTCAAGGCGCGGTAATGTTGCATATGGTCACTCAAGCGCAAAGTGATATCCCAGTGATTTTAACCGACACTGGCTATTTGTTTTCTGAGACATACCAGTTTATTGATCAGTTAACCGAGCGTTTAAACCTCAACCTTAAAGTGTACCAAGCTGAGCAAACTCAAGCGTGGCAAGAAGCGCGTTTTGGTAAGCTTTGGGAGCAGGGGGTTGATGGCCTAGAAAAGTATAACCGCATCAATAAAGTTGAGCCTATGCAGCGTGCATTAGCTGAGCTCAATGTGAATACCTGGTTTGCTGGGTTGCGTCGCAGCCAATCGAGTACGCGTGAGGCATTGCCGATTTTAGCCATTAGTGGCAAACGTTTTAAGTTGTTGCCCATCATTGAGTGGAGCAATAAAGACGTGCACATGTATTTAACTGAACATAACCTGCCGTACCACCCATTGTGGGAACAGGGTTATGTGTCAGTAGGTGATACCCATTCTAGCAAGCCGTTAGAGTTAGGTATGACAGAAGAAGAAACCCGTTTTAACGGCTTAAAACGCGAATGTGGTTTGCACTTCGATATTTAGCTTTAACTCGGATAGTAAAAGGCTTTCAAACAGTCCCTCGTGTTCTGATATTAAGCGTTTTATATCTTATTCTCGGTTTGGGGTGTCTAGACCTTGTCTGTATTTAGTTAACATTCGTCAAGTAATAAAACGGGTGAATGTTAACTATCCTTAACTCAGGATAATAAGCTTTCTCAAGTAGGCCTTTGCTCTACTAATTGGATTATTGTCTACATAATAAATCCGACAATAGACTTGCTATTGAGATGTCGATTCGTCCTATTGTTGTTTTACTCGCAAGTTCTCCTCCAAAAGATTGAATTTAAGTTGTGTCATCGGCGCGTCATCGCGTTGTAATGTCGATAAATCATGGTGTTGTATGTGTAACATGAAGAAAACGATTAAATTTTATTTAAATTTTCATGCAAGCATGCCGATACTAGGCTAAATTTAGACGTTCCCGTAGACGGTTTTTGTTGGCGTTTTGGGGTTGTTATTGCAACCCACGTACCTTCAAAAGCTTCGCTCGCATCCTCGAGCACTTTGATTGACTTGTTAGCGTATAAGTAATCAACAATGTAAACCCGATAACCCAGATGTATATGGGTTATCGGGTGTTATTTTCCTCTTTTTTCCATCCTTTCTGTCTGTCCTTTATTTTTTATCATGAGTTTGTTATCCGCTGACTGCCTATGTTGGATCGCCACTACAGATGCGTAATGCTTCATTTAATGCTAGATTAATCCGTAGTTTATCGTAAGCGTCTAGCCAACGGCACCTAGCAATTTATTTTTACCTGATGTTCCACGGTAATAATGG
>NZ_BMQI01000043.1 GCF_014648035.1 Shewanella algicola
AGTCACCGATTGATTTTGAAATTTCTTTTAGAAAAGTGTCCGGTTGGACTTGACCAGAACACAATGTCCTTGGTTACTCCCTACGAGATCGCGCGCTTGGTGATGCAAACTGCTGGGGCTGGGGAACAAATACGACCGTTAGACCGGGGTGGACAGGCCCTGAATTAGAAGTTGTTGATGGCTGGGAACATCCAACAATGTTTTATACCCCTGAAGATTTCGGTGTCCCACGTCACGAGGGCACACCGGAAGAGAATGCTCGTATGCTACGTGTAGCAGGCCGAGTGTTAGGCGCTGCAGATATGGGGTTTGTGAAATTAACAGACAAAACAAAAAAATTACTATATGGCAATATCCGCTTCGAGGATGTAGAAAAAGGCTATGACCCAGGAGATGGAACATTTGTACTACCAAACAAAGACTTATGGGTTATTTGCGCGGTAATCCCTCAAAGTTTATGGATGGCACAATTTACCGACCGCATGAGCTGGGCAGCAGCTAACACCGCGGCCTATTCTCGCGCCAATATTTACTCCAATCGCATTAATGTCTTTTTACGTGGTCTTGGTTACCAATATTACGGTGGCGACACAGGTGCTATTGGCCGAAGTGTCCCCTTTGGTGTAATGGCTGGGCTAGGTGAAGCTGGACGTGCTGGTATCTTAGTTAGCCCTCAATGGGGCACAAACTTTAGAACCGTTATGCTCACTGTAACTGACTTACCTTTAGCGGAGTCGAAACCTATCGACGCCGGTATCTTCGAGTTCTGTAAGGCGTGTAAAAAATGTGCAGAAATGTGCCCGTCAGAAGCAATCCCAATGGATGATGAACCTTCATGGGGAGGCGACAAATCGTGGCAAGCTAAAGGCTATAAAGGCTGGTATCAAGATGCTAAGAAGTGCTACTCGTACATGCTTGGTGGAGACCCAGACTGCAGCCGCTGCCAAGCGGTATGCCCTTTCACAAAATTTGATGAAGCGGTGATGCATGACCTCATTCGCATATCGATTTCTAAAGCGCCAATGCTGAATGAAGCTATCCGAAAAATGGACGATGTATTCGGTTATGGACAAGAGCCATCACCGACTAAATCACCGTGGGAAGTTAATCATTTAGATATTCCACTATTTGGCTTAGATAAGTCACGCTCATAATAAGGAGAGCATCATGCGCATCATTAGTTGGAATTGGTTTTGGTATGTCTTACTCGGTTTTATCATGGGCGGTGGAGCCGTTTATCTACATGCTTTAATTAAAGAAAAAACCACCAAATTTAATTGGTATGAACTATTACTGACCGCCATTATTTTTATTACCTTCATGTTGATGGGGCAAACATTTATTGCTTCATTTCATGAAGGGCAACCACGAGTAGCTTGGCTTACGATTGTGTTTATGGGGCTACCCATCATTGTGATGGCTGTGATTGTTTTACGCTCGTATCGTGCAAGGTTAACCTCTTAATACTCTTAGCTTAAATACGGATTTCCTTGGTGCGCGTAAAACCAAGGAAAATCCCTCAATTGATATTTAAAATACACTAAGTTGAAAGTTATGGAACAACAACTCATCATCAAAAAACAACGGCCTCCCGTTAGTCACCGCTCAACCACTAACAAACAATGTCGGCCTAAAAAGCAAAGCAAAGAACGCAAGATTGCTGCAATATCGATCATGTTAATTATCGCGGTTTGGATAATAGGCATCTATCGAGAAAGTGCAGACATTGAACCTTATCTTCATCAAGTTATGCCTACCGCGGATAAGATAGAAAAATCAGCATTAGGAAACTTTATCGCATTTAATAATAATCAGTTACTTGGTTATATTGCCATTGGGGAAGGCAACGGTTACGGCGGACCAATGCAATTAGCTGTCGCCATAAACCTTGAAGGTGAGATTACTGATCTCACCGTGATAAAACACTTAGAAACCCCTCGCTGGTTTGAACGAGTATTTCAAAACGGCCTAATCTCGCGCTTAATTGGCAAGCGTTATAACGATGCATTTTCACTTAACTCGGATGTCGATGGTGTCAGCGGTGCAACATACACCTCTCGTGGCTTAGCTAATGCTTCATTAGAGGGGGTTCGTAGACTTGCCGAACAAGAATTAGACCTCGATGTCCCCCCAAAAGCGCCGACAAAGTTTATTTTCGGTCTGCCTGAAATCACCTTAATCGCCTTATTTGTTTTAGGTATTATCGGGCGTAAAAAATCATTTAGACATACCAAAAAAATGCGCTGGTTTTGCATGGTAACTGGCATGATTATGCTTGGATTTGTTTACACAAACCCCTTAACCATTTCAATGCTAAATCAAATGCTACTGGGTTTCTGGCCCGATTGGCACACTCACTTGTATTGGTATTTGTTAATCATAGGGATTCTGTTTTCTATGACCGTGTTTAACAAAAATCCATATTGTGAATGGTTTTGTCCTTTTGGCGCCGCTCAAGAATGTATGGGAAAAATCGGCGGAGCAAAAGCGCATACATTACGCAGCTATCAATCAAAAATGCAGTGGATCCAGCGTGGTCTTGCTTTTGCGGCGGTACTTATTGCCTTACTTTATCGAAACCCTGGCTTATCCAGTTACGAAATATTTGGCACTATGTTTGATTTAGATGGCAACGTCACACAGTTTTTTTTACTTGGGCTTGTTTTGCTTTCTGCACTATTTATTCATCGCCCTTGGTGCCGTTATCTCTGTCCTATTAAACCGGTTGAAGCCTTTATCAAACATTTACAAAATTGGACATCTGAAACATGGACAAAAATATACCCAAAAAGAAAGATCTGAAAGAAATTGTGATCGTTGCATTTATTTTGCTATGCACAGTATTGGTCATCATCGATGTTGGCAATAACCTTGAACGTGAAATCAACTATGCCGACGAAATGAAGACAATTGAGCCTGGAAATAAATCTTAGTGACCTGAATATATCGCCGACATAACCGCAAAGGATTGCTCCCACATACATTTAGCCAGTCACAGCACTAAGGTAAATAACTCAAAAAAGTTAATTACCTTAGTGCAAACTCAATATTTTATATACAGTAAACCCCATCACCTTAAGAGTCATACCGTCATAGGTTTCATCTAATCCCGCACAAGCCTATTTTTCTTATTTCAGCCCCTGTCCGCAACAAGTATGCACCTCCAATAAAATCAAAAGCTTAACATAGAACTTATCACGTATAACGCTTAAAAAAAGCGTAATTTGTTAACGGCTAAACGAAAAATATCAAAAAACAGTTGGTTAATACTTGCGCGAACAAAAACACTGTATATAATGACAGTCACTGTATAAAAAGACAGGAATCATCATGAGACCGTTAACGCCGCGCCAAGCAGAAATTTTAGACTTAATTAAAAACAATATCGCCGAAACAGGTATGCCACCGACTCGTGCTGAAATTGCAAAACGTCTTGGCTTTAAAAGTGCAAATGCTGCCGAAGAGCATTTAAAAGCATTAGCCAAAAAAGGCTTTATCGAGATCATGCCTGGCACTTCAAGAGGTATCCGCTTACCTCACGAAGAAGAACAAGAAACAGGCTTACCGCTGATTGGCCAGGTTGCCGCAGGCGAACCCATTTTAGCCCAAGAGCATGTTGAGCAATATTATCAAGTTGACCCAAGCATGTTTAAACCCGCCGCAGATTTTTTATTGCGAGTCCGCGGTGACAGTATGAAAGACATTGGCATTTTAGAAGGTGACTTACTTGCCGTTCATAAAATGCAGCAAGCACGCAATGGCCAGGTTGTTGTGGCCCGCGTTGAAGACGACGTCACGGTTAAACGTTTCGAGAAAAAAGGCAATGTGGTGTATCTACATGCTGAAAACGAAGCATACAACCCGATTAAAGTAGACTTAAGTTGCCAAAGCCTCACCATTGAAGGGCTTGCAGTTGGCGTTATCCGTAATGGAGATTGGTTATGAACAAACTAATGGGCACCGCCCCGCGCCACCCAGGCTTATGGGTAGATTTAACCGAGGCTGATATATACGGCAGCCAAACCATTCAAACATTACAAACCGTCACTCAAGGTGAGTCTGAGCTAGGGCAACTGTGTAGCCAACTAGCAAGTTTAAGCCAACAAGGACGCTGGATTGTATTAATTAGCCCGCCACACATTGGTTATAAGCATATGCTTGCCAGCGCCGGGGTAAGAATGGATCGCATTTTATTAGTGCACACTAAAGATGAAGTCGAAACCTTATGGGCCATGGAAAAAGCATTAACCAGTGGCACGTCTAGTGCGGTCATTACCTGGACTAGCTCATTAGATGCTCGTGACAGCCGCCGTTTAGAAATTGTCGCCAAAAGTGCCCGTGCATTAGGTGTCGTGATTGAAGATGTGAACGCTCACTCACCAGAAAAACACCCAATAGTTAATCCATCTATGACAAATGCGACAAGTAATTTTTCAGCATTTCATTAACAACGAACCCATAAACACCAAGCCCTGCATTCAAATCAGGGCTTTTTTTTTGCATTTTTTCAGACGATTAGCGGACAAAGTGATCTTGATCAATGTTTAATCTACAAGTAATGTTGTTAACAAGGGTGAAACATTGTCTATCCTTAATATGACGTGAATTGGCAGACACAACAGCCATCGATGGGAACACGTCAACATAAATTGATTAGTTCAGTCGTAGGTACAAGTGTGGTGTTCAGCTAACAAAAATGCGTAGGCTTGCAGCCTACAACCACCAGGGTACTTTGAGGTCATCAAACTTTTTTGGGAATCGAAGAGTTTGCATAGAGCAGAGACTTACTGTGTGACTCTTCTTTGTAATTGCTATTTGCAATTATCAGAGGAGAAGTCTTGTGAAGCAAAGGTGGTATTGTTTGTTGGTTGTGCTGTTAGCACTTCCACTCGGGGCTGCAGAAATGCCCCTCAACATGACTCAAGGTGTAACAGATATCAGTGGTAAGGTTTACGACCTCCACATGACTATTTTATATATTTGTTGTGCTATTGGGTTAGTGGTGTTTGGGATCATGATTTACTCGATGATCTATCACCGTAAATCAAAAGGTGCAGTCGCGGCCAATTTTCACGAAAGTACTAAAGTGGAAATCGCCTGGACCGTCATTCCGTTTATCATCTTAATTGCTATGGCAATCCCTGCCACCAAAACCCTAATCGCAATGGAAGACCCCAGCAATGCGGATCTGACTATTAAAGTTACTGGGTCTCAATGGAAGTGGCATTACAGCTATTTCGATAAAGACATCGAATTTTACAGCACGCTTTCAACGCCAAGAGAACAAATCGATGGCGACCAAACCAAAGGTGTGAATTACCTCCTCGAAGTAGACAAGCCACTGGTATTGCCGATTAATCAAAAAGTACGTTTTTTAATGACCTCAGACGATGTTATCCACTCCTGGTGGGTGCCCGCATTTGCCGTTAAAAAAGACGCCAATCCTGGTTTTATTAACGAAGCCTGGACTCGCATAGACAAGCCCGGCATTTATCGAGGTCAATGCGCTGAGTTATGCGGCAAAGACCATGGATTTATGCCCATTGTGGTTAATGCGCTATCTGAAGCTGATTTTGATAACTGGCTAGTAGAGCAAAAACAACTGGCTGAAACCGAAGCTGCTGCAGCGGCAGCATCCATGTCACAAACCTTATCCCTTGAAGACTTAAGCAAACAAGGCGAGCAAGTTTACCTTGCCCGCTGTGCAGCGTGTCATCAACCCAATGGCGCAGGCCTTCCAGGGGTATTTCCATCGCTTATTGGCAGCCCAATGATTAAAGGCCCTGTGCAAGGTCACCTCGATATTGTGATCAACGGTAAGCCCGGTACAGCGATGCAAGCCTTTGCCAAACAGCTATCTGCACAAGACATTGCCGCAGTCATAACCTATGAGCGCAATGCATGGGGTAATAACAGTGGCGATGCAGTGCAAGCAGTAGACGTAGGTAACTTTTCAAGTAACGGTGCCGCAACACCAAATGCAGCGGCGGCACAAGCCAACACTGCAACAGCTATGGTTGATAATACTGTTGATACGCTAGCCCAAACAGCCAACCAAGCTGTTGAAGCCGTTACAAAAGCCGTGGCGCCAGAAGATTTACCCGTACTCACTATGGAACAGCTCATGGCAGAAGGTGAACAAGTGTATGCCGCAACATGTGCCGCTTGTCACCAAGCCACAGGAGCTGGAATATCCGGCGCTTTCCCGTCACTCATTGGCAGTCCGGTAATAACAGGACCCGTTAGCGGGCATATCGAGATGGTTATGCATGGCAAGCCTGGCACCGCAATGCAGGCTTTCAGTGCTCAACTTAGCCTACAGCAAATAGCCGCTGTGATTACTTATGAGCGTAATGCGTGGGGCAATAATACTGGTGATACAGTACAGGCGGCAGACATAAGCAACTACGCAAATAACGGCACCGCAACATCTCAGCCAACTGTTGCTGCGCAAGTAACAGATACAGCAACCGCTGGCGCTGATACTGTTGCAGACACGATAACCGATGCGGCTAATCAAGCAGCCGAAGTCGTTGACAAAGTCTTCACGCCAGAAGCAACACCCACACTCACCATGGAGCAGCTCATGGCAGAAGGTGAGCAAGTTTATGCCACAACATGTGCAGCTTGCCACCAAGCCACTGGCGCAGGAATACCCGGCGCTTTCCCCTCACTCATTGGCAGTCCGGTAATAACTGGGCCGGTTAGCGGGCATATCGAGATGGTTATGCATGGCAAGCCGGGCACTGCAATGCAGGCTTTCAGTAGTCAGCTCAGCCCAAGACAAATGGCTGCAGTGATTACTTATGAGCGTAATGCATGGGGCAATAATTCTGGCGATGCAGTACAAGCGGCCGATGTCGCTAACCATGGACAGTAGGGGAAAACCAATGAGCACAACAACGCACGATACTATCGACACTGCCCATGATGAACATCATCACGGCGCTCCTAAAGGGCTGATGCGCTGGGTACTGACCACCAATCACAAAGACATTGGATCTTTGTATTTATGGTTTAGTTTCATCATGTTTTTAACCGGTGGCGCAATGGCCATGGTCATACGCGCAGAACTGTTTCAGCCTGGTTTACAGTTAGTTGAACCAAACTTTTTTAATCAAATGACCACAGTGCATGGGTTAGTCATGGTGTTTGGTGCAGTCATGCCAGCCTTTACCGGGCTGGCAAACTGGCTAATTCCGATGATGATTGGCGCGCCAGATATGGCCTTACCTCGCATGAATAACTGGAGTTTTTGGATTTTACCTTTCGCGTTCACCATGTTACTGGGTTCGTTATTTATGGAAGGCGGCGGCCCCAATTTTGGTTGGACATTCTACGCCCCGTTATCGACGACTTATAGCCCTGATTCAACGGCGCTGTTTGTATTTGCCATCCATATTATGGGGATAAGCTCAATTATGGGTGCGATTAACGTGGTGGTGACTATCGTTAATATGCGTGCACCCGGAATGACCTGGATGAAGTTACCCCTATTTGTGTGGACCTGGTTAATCACGGCGTTTTTATTGATTGCCGTTATGCCCGTACTTGCAGGTGCGGTGACAATGGTGCTTACCGATAAGTTTTTTGGCACCAGCTTTTTTGATGCTGCAGGTGGCGGCGACCCAGTGATGTTCCAACATATTTTTTGGTTCTTTGGGCACCCAGAAGTGTACATCATGATTTTACCGTCCTTTGGTATTATCTCGGCGATTGTACCGACCTTCAGCCGCAAACCATTATTTGGCTACTCATCAATGGTTTACGCAACCGCCAGTATTGCTATTTTGTCGTTTCTGGTTTGGGCGCATCATATGTTTACTACCGGTATGCCGGTGTTTGCCGAACTGTTTTTCATGTACTGCACCATGCTCATTGCCGTGCCGACCGGCGTAAAAGTGTTTAACTGGGTTGCCACTATGTGGCGAGGCTCTATGACCTTTGAAACCCCAATGTTATTTGCCGTTGCCTTTATTATTTTGTTCACTATTGGTGGATTTTCAGGGCTGATGCTCGCCATTACCCCGGCGGATTTCCAATACCATGACACCTATTTTGTGGTGGCTCATTTCCATTATGTGCTGGTGACGGGTGCCATCTTCTCCATTATGGCTGCGGCGTATTACTGGTTACCTAAATGGACCGGTAATATGTATAGCGAAACCCTTGGCAGGTGGCATTTTTGGTGTTCGGTTATTTCGGTCAACGTGCTGTTTTTCCCGATGCACTTTTTGGGTTTAGCGGGTATGCCTCGCCGTATTCCAGATTATGCGATTCAGTTTGCTGACGTGAATCAAATTGTCTCCATCGGCGGCTTTGCCTTTGGTTTATCGCAATTGATTTTTCTGGCGGTGGTACTCAAGTGTATTAAAGGCGGCAAACCCGCTGGAGATAATCCATGGCAAGCCGCTGATGGCTTAGAGTGGTCAATCCCTAGCCCAGCGCCTTATCACTCGTTTACGACCCCACCGGAGATTAAGTGATATGAGCCCAACGCCAAAATCAAACCGTAAATTACTCACCATGCTTATTTTAGGATCTATAGGCATGTTTGGGTTTGGTTTTGCCTTGGTACCGCTGTATGACGTGCTGTGCGACACCTTGGGGATTAACGGCAAAACCCAAAATACTGCCAGCAGTTATGACGCGGTCGTTGTTGATAAAAATCGTACTGTGACGATTGAATTTGTCACCCAAGTGCAATCGGATATGCCATGGGAGTTTTCTCCTAAAGTGAACAAAATTTCCGTTCACCCCGGAGAGCTTACCCACGCCAAATTTCTGGTTAAAAATCTGTCGGCAAAAAACATTATTGGCCAAGCGATCCCATCAGTTTCGCCTGGACAAGGCGCGGCATACTTTAACAAAACAGAATGCTTTTGCTTTAATCAACAACCTCTCGCAGCCGACACGAGTGCTGAGCTACCACTGATTTTTTATGTGGACCCAGATTTACCGGCGTCCATTAATACATTGACTCTCTCTTATACCCTTTACGATATCACTGACAAGCAAGCGGTATCGGCAAAGCAAGGAGCAGCAAGATGACCACAAAGCATCAAACCTATTACGTACCAACCCAAAGTGGTTGGCCTATTATTGGCGCCATTGGCTTATTTTTAATTGCCTTTGGTGCGGGTAATTATATTCAACAGTTAGCCACCGAAAAAACCTCTGGCGGCTACATTTTATTAGCCGGTATCGCAGTGATTATTTTTATGATATTTGGCTGGTTTAAAACCGTCATTGACGAATCAATGGCTGGCCTATACTCGCCACAAATGGACCGGTCGTTTAAACAGGGAATGAGCTGGTTTATTTTTTCTGAAATTATGTTCTTTGGCGCCTTTTTTGGAGCCTTGTTTTATGCGCGAATGATCTCAGTGCCCTGGTTAGGCGGCGCGTCAAACAATGCCATGACCCAAGAAGTATTATGGCCTGCATTTGAGGCCGCATGGCCATTAATCAAAACCCCTGATGGCACCACCACCGAAGCCATGCCGTGGACTGGTTTGCCACTAATTAACACCATTATCTTAATCACATCATCTGTGACGCTGCATTTTGCTCATGTCAGTTTAGAAAAAGCCAAGCGTAAACCCCTCATTATCTGGTTAAGTTTAACGGTGGTTTTAGGTGCGGTGTTCCTTGGATTACAAGTAGAAGAATACAGCCATGCTTACCAAGAAATGGGTCTCACGCTCACCTCAGGGGTTTATGGTAATACCTTCTTTTTACTGACTGGGTTTCATGGCATGCACGTCACCATAGGGACGCTGTTTTTGATGATTTTGTTGCTCAGAATAATCAAAGGCCATTTTACCCCAGATAAGCATTTCGCCTTTCAAGCGGGGAGTTGGTATTGGCACTTTGTCGATGTGGTGTGGTTATGCTTATTCATCTTTGTGTACGTGCTGTAATTGCAGGTTAATAAGGCCGTGTGTTGGGCTGAATATAGCCCAACCCTAAAGCCACCAGCAGCAGCACAATCACCACCACAGAAAATAAAACACGACGCCCTAAATACTGACTCATTGACTGCTGATGCTGTCCTTTAACCATAATAAACAATGCTCTACCCAGGTTAAATATTATGAATACAAGCAACGAGACTAAAAATAACTTAACAATCAATGGTGTTGTCACGGGCAATCCTTTTGGCGGTGTGAGTGTGTCTCGCGTGTTATTGGTATTGATTACTTTGGTCGTGTTTACCATTTTGGTCAAGTTAGGACTGTGGCAACTGTCGCGAGCTGAGTTTAAGCAACAATGGCAACAAACCTTAGCATTACGTGAGCAACAAGCAGCGCTCAACTATCCGCAGCTGCTTTCACTTATGAAGGCGAAGTCATCTGCCATTGAAGAAGCCGCCTTACTGACCGGCTATCGTTTGTCGATACAGGCAACCCCAGTCAAGCAACCATTATTACTACTCGATAATCAAGTGTATCAGGGTCAGGTAGGTTACCTTGCCTACCAAGTATTTGAAGTCACTACGCAGCAACCATGGATATTGGTTGAATTAGGCTTTGTGGGCGCTGGTAACGACCGCCGCGAACTACCCGCTTTAGCGCCCATTCAAGCTGGGCAATATGCGTTAACTGGCCGGGTTTATCAAAAACAAGCTAATCCATTAAGTGATGAACTTCATCCAGAAATACACCCAGACAAACCGATACGGTTTCAAAATTTATCGATGCCTGCGTTAGCTGAATTATTACATCATGATATTGCCGCAGTGGTATTGCAGCCAGATAACGTGCCGCAATACTCACTACCGCAACCCTGGGTACCGATTCCACTGTCGGCGCAAAAACATCAAGGATATGCCTTACAGTGGTTCACCATGGCGGCTGTATTTTTAGGGCTGATGCTCTGGATAGCCTTAAGGCAATGTAGACGTCAATAATCACAGCAACACACAACAATTAAAATGATACGAGGAGATACAATGAACTCCCAGCCTAAGAAAAATAATAAAGCATTAATCTTATTGCTAGTGGTGTTTGTGTTACCCATTGCGGTGGCCAAACTAGTATTGAGCCTAGAGCTGTATCAAGGCGGTGCAACCAATAAAGGGGCATTACTGGCGACCGACATTAACTATTCAAGTTTGGCCATGGCCAACCCCAAACCACATTCATGGCAGATTTTGTACCTATTGCCACAAACCTGTGAGCAATCATGCCAGGACAGGTTATACCTACTGAATCAAAGCTACATCGCCTTAGGTAAAAACCGCGACAGAGTCAGCCCAATTATTTTGGTTGAGAGCCATAGCGACACCAGCATACTCAGCACATTACAGATACCTTTTGAGCAAGTGACTGCCAATAAAGCCATCGCGGCATTAATGACTCAACAACAAGTCATTATTGTTGACCCTTTAGGCAGCTTGATAATGCAATATGACGACGTGGCGGGTCGTGATGCCAACATCACCCAGGGTAAAGCCATGATTGCCGATTTGCGCAAAATGCTTAAGTTATCGAGGGTTGGCTAATGACAATAAAAAGGCTTATTAAGTTCACCTTAATATTCACCCTCGCAGTGATTTTAATGGGTGCGTATACCCGGCTGTCGGATGCGGGTTTAGGTTGTCCTGATTGGCCGGGGTGTTATGGCCATTTAGCTGTACCCAGTGCAAGTCATGAGCTAGCAAAAGTAGAGCAGCATTTCCCAGATATGATTATTGAGCCTGAAAAAGCCTGGCTTGAAATGATCCACCGCTACATCGCTGGCACATTAGGCTTAATGGTGTTGGCAATTCTTATTTTGTGTCTCAAGCAGCCGCAAGCGCCTAAAAAACTACCCAGCTTTATTGCCGCACTGATTATCTTTCAAGCCGCACTTGGCATGTGGACAGTCACCATGAAGCTCATGCCAATCGTAGTGATGGCGCACCTTATCGGCGGCTTTAGTTTATTTGCTTTACTGTTATTACTGTATTTACGCCTCAAACCACTGCGGATCCCCGGCGGCGATAGCCATGCACGTAAATTAATGCCCCTGGCCTTAGTGTGTTTAGGGGTATTGATTATTCAGATTATGCTAGGCGGTTGGACATCATCAAACTATGCAGCACTCGCTTGCACCACGTTACCGATTTGCGAAGGTAACTGGGTAGATAACCTCCGCTTTGCCGATGCATTTTCGCCATTTCAAGGCGAACACCCCAGTTTTGAATTTGGAGTTTTAGACTACCCCACACGCATGACAATTCATGTAACTCACCGAATTTGGGCGGTCGTCACCGCCGTTATGTTGATTTGGCTCGCGATGAAATTACGTTATTCACACTCACATATCATGCGTAACAGCGGGTATTTATTACTGCTGTTAGTCATAATGCAAGTCGGCCTTGGGATCAGTAATGTGGTAATGAATTTACCTCTGGGTATTGCGGTCTCTCACAACGCAGGAGCGGCATTTTTGCTGCTCAACTTAGTTTTTATAAATTACGCCCTGTGGCGTAAAGCATAAGCGAGGATTGACCATGACAAAACCTCTTACCCTAAGCCAGCCACAACAAAAACTGTCTCTGTCTTGGCGTGCCTATTTTGAAATGACCAAGCCCAAAGTGGTTGCCCTAATGCTACTAACCGTTTTGGTTGGCATGTGCCTAGCCGTGCCAGGTATTGTCCCTCTACAGCCCCTAGTTGCAGGAATGGCAGGCATTGCCATGATGGCGGGCGCGGCAGCAGCCTTTAACCACTTAATCGACCGTAAAATCGATGGCTTAATGGCGCGCACTTACAACAGGCCACTGCCCAAGGGGAAAGTCTCCACCACCAAAGCCACAGTGTTTGCCGTTATGTTAGGGTTAATTGGCTTTGTGGTATTGTATGCCTTGGTTAACCCGCTCACCGCCTGGCTCACATTTGCCAGCCTAATCGGTTATGCCCTTGTGTATACCGCTTACCTTAAGCGTGCGACCTCGCAAAATATTGTGATTGGCGGGTTAGCGGGTGCAATGCCACCACTACTTGGTTGGACAGCCGTCACTAACGAGCTACATGGCTACGCATTACTGTTAGTGATTATTATCTTTACCTGGACCCCTCCACACTTTTGGGCATTAGCGATACATCGCCGTAAAGAATACGCCAAAGTCGACATCCCTATGCTGCCTGTCACCCATGGGGTAGAATTTACCAAAACATGTATTTTGCTTTACACCATTTTACTGGCCATTGCCTGCTTATTGCCGGTATTAGTTGGCATGTGCGGGCCGGTATATTTAATCGGTTCAACGATTCTCAGTTGCGGGTTTATTTATAAAGCGTGGCAACTTAAATACCATGACTATCCTGGTTTAGCGATGAAGGTGTTTACCTTTTCTATTTATCATTTGATGGTGTTATTTATTGTACTGTTGGTCGATCATTATTTTTGGGTTGCATAGAAGGGTATTGCATTGAAAAAACTTATTGCTATTGGAGTGCTGGTATTACTGGTTGCTGGTGTTATGGCTTATCAAATGACCCAATCACGGCCACTTGATTTGGCCACTAGTTATGTCTTTGATCAACCCAGAGAATTAGCGCCTTTTACCCTTGCAGATCAATACGGTAATCAATTTACTAACCAGTCTTTGCAAGGCAAATGGAGTTTGTTTTTTATTGGCTATACTGCCTGCCCTGATGTATGCCCTACTACGTTGAACAAACTGGCGGCGGCATACCCTAAACTGCAAAAAATATCAGATTCGTTTCAAGTGGTGTTTGTGTCAGCCGACCCTAAACGCGACACTCAAATTAAACGGCTCGATTACATCAACTTTTTCAATAAAGAGTTTAAAGCCGTCAGCGCAGAGCACACTGAGCTGTTTCCGTTTAGTCGTGACTTAGGCTTTGTATACGCAATGGTCGGCGAAGACAGTGATTATCAAGTAGATCACAGTGCCTCGTATGTATTGGTGTCTCCCCGTGGCGAGAAAACCGCCGTGTTCAAAACCAAGCCCACTCCTGGACAATTGCCGCAGATTATTAACAGTGAACTGATAAGCGACGTGAATAAGATTGTTAGCGCTTGGCACTAACAATCTCTTTGGCTCAATGTGATAAGACTACTCTTGTGGCCACTTACCATCATCTTTGGGTCTAATCCACATTTGTGAAAACCAGTAATACCCTGTGCGGGTTTTACTGGGCACAGTACAGTTATAACGTGACCTTCCCGGAGTGACATCTGCTGGCGCTTGAATACTAAAGGTATCCTCGCTTAACCAAATCGGTTTTTTAGCCCCTTGCCCCTGAATAAAACACATTAACTGATGTGGATATAAGTCTGTGGTGTCTAAAGTAATCACTAACTTGGGTCGAAATTGCCCCGTCTTCAATACAGGCTCGCTAATATTTTGTTTTACTACCGGCATCGGCAAGCTTGAAAACTTAACCGTTAAACTCGATAAATCAGCGTAGGCATTCGCCACCGGAAAACGCGGTAACGCCGTAATGGATGAATACTCACCTGCCGCACCAGATTGCTGCCCAAAGCCCACAAAGCCATGTTTAACTAAAATAGCCTCAAGTGCGGCAGTATACTCACCATACGGATAAGCAAGAAACTTCACACTTTGGCCCGTTTGTTTTAGCAACTCAGCCTCGGTTGATAAAATATTGTTTTCAACTCGGTCATGCCACTGCGCGGTGGTTTCTTTTGGGAGACGACGGATTAAGTGCTCATGCCCCCAACTGTGGTTAGCAATCGTTACACCTTGTTCGGCTAGCGTTTTGATGTCTTGCCAGCTCATCATGCCGTCATAGCCTGCAATAATCGGCGCTGGCGACACAAATACAGTAAAGGGAAAGTTGTGCGATGCTAAAATGGGTGCAGCATTTTGAATAATACTTTGATAACCATCATCAAAGGTAATCACAATACTGTTATTGGCAATTGACGTGTTATTCTTGATGGCATCAACGGCATCCGTTAACGGCATCACCGTAAAGTTGTTTTCTGCTAAATATTGCATTTGTTCAGCAAACTGCTCTGGAGTCACACTCGTGCTTTTAGGCGTACTGTCAGAAACATGATGATACTGTAAAATCACCACCGCTTGCGCGTGGTAGTGCAACAAACTACAACAGACAACCATTAAACCTAAAACGATTTTTTTAACCATGATTACCTATACCTATGTCAGTTAGCGCTTTACTATTAAATCATCATAAGCATCGTCAATTATTGGCATTAGCGACACCGATGATACTGTCCAATATCACTATTCCACTATTAGGACTTGTTGATACTGCAGTGATAGGCCATTTAGGCCAAGCTTATTACCTCGGTGGCGTGGCGCTTGGTAGCACCATAATAACTTTGATGATTTGGCTACTCGGCTTTTTACGAATGTCGACAACCGGACTCGTTGCACAAGCCTATGGTGCAGACGACAAAATAACTCAGCAACAATTGTTGTTACAAGGTTGTATCTTAGCATTAACACTCGGGGTTGCCTGCGTTATATTGCAATCTCCCATCGTAAACTTTGCGTTAAGTCTCAGTGATGCTAGTGAACAAGTCATGCTTTACTGTCGTCAATATGTCGATATTCGTATTTGGTCATTACCCTTTGCCCTAGTTAACCTGGTATTACTGGGGTGGTTATTAGGGCGCCAAGCCCCTAAAGCCGCTATGTGGCAACTTATCATCGCCAATTGCGCCAATATTATTCTCGATGTGGTATTTGTAATCGGCTTTAATTGGGACGTCCAAGGAGCAGCATTAGCCTCAGTGATTGCCGATATCTGCGCGTTTTCGGTCGCCTTGATTATGGTTAAACGTCAATTGACTAAAATGGGCGACTTTAATTTAAAACACCGTCTCAGCCAATTAACCCTTCGCGGTTATGGCCGTTTATTGTCGTTAAATCGAGATATTTTTATTCGTAGTTTGTGCTTACAAGCGGCGTTTAGTTTTATGACATTCCACGGTGCAGGGTTAGGCGACAACATCATTGCAGCAAATGCGGTGTTACTTAATCTATTAATGCTGATCTCATATGCCCTCGACGGGATTGCCTATTACGCCGAAGCAGAAGTGGGCCGCGCATTTGGACAAAACAACCAACCATTACTGCACGACAGCGTGCAACTTGCCTTTTATTGGTCGGCAGCCATTGCCGTATTATTTAGCCTGTTATTTTGGGGCGCAGGCAGTGGGATCATTCAATTGCTCACCAATGTAGAAGCGGTACAACAAGCAGCCAACCAGTACCTTATTTGGCTGATATTTTTGCCAATACTTGCTTTTGGTTGCTACCTGTTTGATGGGGTTTATATTGGCGCAGCCCAAGGTAAAATTATGCGTAACAGTATGATTATTGCGACCTTTGCAGTGTACTTCCCGTGCTGGTACTTATTGCAAGCATGGGGAAATCACAGCTTATGGGCGGCCATGTCGGTATTTATGCTATGTCGCAGTATGACATTAGGTTGGCATTATTTTTATAAGCTTAGATACAGACTAAAAACATCAAACGTTTAGCGATGAAATCCGGCTAGCGGCATTCTTAACTACATTTATAGAAATAGAGCGCTTCCTGGCTGCCAATCTTGAGGTAAAATAATCTCAAGTTAATGACATGAGAAAATAGAATGACTCAAGAATTGATAACAACCGATGTCGAAATAGGCAGTGGCAAAACCGCAGTAAAAGGCGCGCTAATAACGACCCGCTACAGTGGGCGTTTAGCTGATGGAACTCAGTTTGATGCATCTGATGCGTTTCAATGTGTCATTGGTACTGGCCGAGTCATTAAAGGTTGGGATCAAGGCATTATAGGTATGAATGTGGGTGGCAAACGTCAGTTATCTGTCCCAGCTCATTTAGCCTATGGAGAACGCCAGATTGGTGAGCGTATTCCAGCACACTCTGATTTGTTTTTTGATATTGAATTACTTGAAGTACTCACCCGAGACGATTAAGCCAATAAATAAAAAACGCGACCTAATCGGTCGCGTTTTTTATTTAACCTAGGCTCAGGCTATTTGCTCACACTCAACACTATTAAGCGTAAGAATGCTCACCATGTTGGTGATCAGTCACGTCACGCACGCCTGTTAACTCACCAGGGAACATATCCAGTAACTGCTTTTCAATACCATCTTTTAGGGTGATATCAACTTGTGAACAACCATTACATCCACCGCCAAACTGCAGTACAGCAACACCATCATCGGTAATCTCTACCAACATAATATTACCGCCATGGCTGGCTAGTTGTGGGTTAATTTCTGACTGAATAATATATTCAATACGTTCAACTAACGGCGCATCACTCGCTACTTTACGCATTTTGGCGTTTGGTGCTTTTAACGTTAATTGTGACCCTAATTGGTCTGTCACGAAATCAATGCTGGCGTCATCTAAAAATGGGGCACTTTTCTCATCAACCATGGCGCTGAAACCATTAAATGGTAACTCAACATCGTCAGCTTCTACCGCATCTGGTGGGCAGTAAGACACACCACACTCAGCTTGTGCAGTGCCTGGGCTGATAACAAAAACACGAATGTGCGTGCCTTCTGGCTGATCGGCCAATAATTTAACGAAATGGGCCTGAGCTGTATCGGAAATGGTGATCATTAAAACCTGCTCCCTCAGGGTATACCTGAGTAATTTAGTAAGAATTAGATACATGATACTCCGACTTGGATTTGCTTTGTAGTCTCAGGATGATTTGATCTTGAAAAAATGATCCAGTGCAAAGTTTTTTTACATTATAAGCACCCTGTAAAACCGAATAATACGTGGCATTGAAACAACTAATCATTTGTTTTAATTATTAAATATTATTGTTATTACTCAAATCGAATTAATCTAATAATCCTGGTGCTTCAGCGCGGGCCAGGCACCAGGTTTGTACATAAATAAATTGCTGGCTGAATAAGCGGGCAATTTCATCCACCGTAGTGCCCGTTGTGACCACATCATCAATTAACGCAACGCGTTGATATTGCACTTTATCGCTAAGTTTAAACGCGTTAAAACAATTTTTTCGCCGCTGCTTGCCAGACAAGTCAGCCTGGGGAGCGGTATCGACCACTCTGGTTAAGCTGCTGTCATCTAACGGGATATCAAGCAATTGGCTCAGCCGATTTGCAATCAGCCAGGCTTGATTAAACCCGCGCTGACGTAAGCGATTAGGATGCAAAGGTACCGGAACTAATACTTGCGGCGCGCGAATGAGTTTATGCTCAATCAACTGGTTTATCCGCGTGGCCAATTGCTGAGTAATGGCATTAAGCGGAGCGCATTGCTGCTGATATTTAATTGCTGCAATCAAGGGACCCAAACCTTGGTGATAACTGCACGGCGCCACCACCAACATAGGGGTAAGCTTAAGGCATTTTCCGCAATAAGCTTGCAGCAAAGGGATTTCACGACCGCAGCCTAAACAGACTTCATGCTGGTACAAACTTGCAGCCAGGCACACCTGACAAATACCGCTCAGCACCTGGTTAGGAAATAACCGTTGATAATCGAGCTGCTCAATTCGGTGCTGGCACAGCTGGCAACGGTTGGGTAAACTGCTCAGCAATGCCACGTTTGCAAACTGGTACACAGATTTACTGTGCTCCACTAAACCGGTCATTTTACGTTTAAATACAGTTACAGGCATAGGCTATTCATTCCATGAAATAGTCGAATAAGAGGGATTAATGTGAGCTTTCCTGCACTGCATATCGATACTGTTGGCACCCAAGGGCCAAATGTAGTCCTACTGCATGGATGGGGGGTCAATAACGCTGTATTCAGTCCATTAAAAAACGCATTACACCAGTATAGAGTGCATTATGTTGATCTGCCGGGTTTTGGCTTAAGCCCTAATATTGACGGTGATATTAACCAATGGGTGCAAGCTTTGGCGCAGCAATTACCTAAAAATGCCATATGGATAGGCTGGTCATTAGGAGGATTACTTGCCACTAAAGTGGCGGTAGATTTCCCTGATTCGGTTTCAACGTTAGTCACCCTCGCCTCATCGCCGTGCTTTATGGCCAGAGACGCTAACGATGCTTTGCCTGCTTGGCCAGGAATATTACCCGCGGTATTAGCGCAGTTTTCAACACAACTTAATCGCGACTTGCCGCGCACGGTTGAGCGCTTTTTAGCCATTCAAGCCATGGGCAGTGATAACGCAAAAGCCGATATTAGCCAAATAAAACAGCTCGTGCTGAGTAAACCCATGCCTAGCAGACAGGCATTGGCACAGGGACTGACAATGTTAGAAGAGGTTGACCTGCGGCAGCAGCTGAACCAGATAACACAACCCTGGTTACGGATGTGGGGTAAACTCGATGGCTTAGTGCCTCGGCGGGTTATTCAACAAATGCCACAAGCAGAAAACATCAGCGACATATTGCTAAGCAAAGCTTCTCATGCACCGTTTATTTCTCATTCAGATGAATTTTTGCACAATTTATTACCCTGGCTGACAAAATATCAGCAATAATGCTTTAGCTAGCGCACTATATTGGCTATAATTTAGCCATGGTTTTATGGTGTAGCGACCCGCAATGATCATTAACACTCATTATCCGCAAGTGCCTTTAGCAACATCGAATGTTGCGACGGATCTTGCACGAGTGGATAACCAACAAAAACCGCCGATCATTCCACCGCAAGAACCGTCCAAAGGCCATGAAGAACGCGCGTTTAATCCACAAAATGAACGTGCTGCAGCTTATGTTGTTGCCGAGAAAAAACAACAGCAAGACCAATCACAGCGACAACAGCAAGGGTTAACCCAACAGTCTGTTGACCCAAAAGCATTGTTGCAACAACCTACACGCCAACAAACGCGACAACAGCAAACGGTTCGAGTGCTTGCCAATCTCACGCCAGCCTTGCAACGCAAAGATATTCAAATCAAATCACAATCAACGGCAGTTAACGATCAAACTGAACTAAAACAGCACCAAAAAGACAGCAGTATGTCTAATGCCAATGCCCAACAGTTTGGTCAGCGAATTGGTCAATTTTATCAACAACAATCCGCCCCCAATATTGAGTCGCAACTGCAAATTCTAGCGTGACCCAACCTCATCTGTTTTGATGACTCCAGGGACAATGGCTGTTTTATACGCCATATGACTGTATGCAAAACTCCCCCATAACGCCCAACCTAAAGCGGATTCAGCTTGCCTTTGGTCAAGTGAATTGGGTGTTAATTGCTCACTGACAAAGTCATAACTAAATGTTTGTGCTGGCCGTTCTGGCTGTAAAATAGTGATTTGACTCCCTTCTAACAGTCCAAAGTTTTTGTCATATTGCATCAATGCACGACCCTTCCAATCATCTGGCGCTTTCGTTAAGTCGCGGCCTAGCATTGGATAATTGTCAGAGATCCCCATAAGCGATAACAATGTGGGCGGCATGTCGATTTGGCTAGCAACGCGAGCATCACGCTTAATGTCGATACCCTCGCCTAAAATTAATCCCGGAATACGAAACCGAGAAACCGGCACCAACGCATCACCACCCACACGGCTATCATGATCTGCCACCACTAAAAATATCGTGTCTTTCCAATACTCTGACCGTTTTGCCTTTTTGAAAAACTCTCCCACCGCATAATCGGCATATTTAACCGCATTATGCATGGTGTATTTAGGCTGTTCATATAATTCAATTCGTTCATCAGGAAACTCAAAAGGGTCATGATTACTCGAACTAAACACTAAACTAAAGAAAGGTTTACCTTGTTTATGCATCCGCGAAAACTCTTCATCAGCTTTAAATAATAAGTCTTCGTCTGACACCCCCCATGACGCAACAAATGCAGGATTAGTATAGTCACCCTGGTCGACAATATTGCTGAACCCATTGCCTAAAAAGAAGCTACGCATATTATCGAAATGACTTTCTCCACCGTAAATAAATTGAGTTTCATAACCATGCTGCTTTAATAAATCTGCAATGGTAAAAAAGCCTGTTTGGCTCTTACCTAACTTCACAACTGCACGTGCAGGTGTTGGCGTAAAACCTGTGGTAATCGCTTCAATCCCCCTTACTGAACGGGTACCTGTTGCATACAGATTTTCAAAAAACCAACCTTCTTGCGACAGCTCATCGATATTTGGTGTTAACGGTAATCCACCTAAACTGCCAACAAAACGTGCCCCTAAACTTTCTTGTAAAATAATCACTAAGTTTTTAGGTTTGCCGCTGTAACTGGCCTGGTTAAAAGATTGGCTCGGAATATCGTTGGAGGTGAATGCACTTAATGGTCGGCCACTTTCTCGGCGCACAATATCGATAATCTTATCTGTTGTTAACTTGCCATAAACGCTAGACGCATCTTGTTCATTATTCATCTGTGAAATTGCAAACATCAGTGAAAATGACGAATTTAAAACTAATGAATTCACCAAAGGATCATCAGAAAACGATACTAATGATGGGTTTAACGGCCGGTGCCCTAGCGATGAACGAGCACCCAACACAGTCACTGCAATCACAATCACAGCTAAAGCAGGGCGCCAGTACCATCGAGAATATTTGATATTCGTTGTTAAACGTCCACTTAGGCGCCAACCAAACCACACCGTGGCAATTGAAATTAAAACAGACAAAATAAGTTCAGCTTTGCGGCCAGACCAAAGCATCGACAACACTTCTTTAGGGTAAATCAGGTACTCAACATACAAACGGTTTGGTCTAAAGCCATATTCAGCAATAAATGAGGGCGTTGAGGCTTCTAAAAAGACAATTAACCACAAACTTAGGGTTAACCAAATACGTAAGATTATCAGCCAAACTCGACCGATTAAATGCTCTCCTGCAAATACCACGCTGCCAAGGGCTGCAATGCCAAAAAACCAACATAAAGAGGCAAAATCGACGCGCAGGCCTTGGATTAAAATATCATTCCAGCCTTGAGCATTAGCGACTCGATCCATTTGCCAAAAAGACAAACCTAAGCGACTCACACTCATCACCAGAAAACTTATCACACTAAAAAATACAATAACGCCAAATATATTAGCTGATGAATTTATTTGGTTTTTTAACGTTTTATTATCAGTGTAACGATTGAAAATAGTGAACATTAATGACTCCAATATTTATTATTATTTTGCGTTAAGTCCTTTTTTGCGCGCACAAAGCTGCCCCAAGTAACGAGTCGTTATTTGGAAATAGGTTAGGTCTTAAGGATGGCTTATATACTAAGCGTGTATAACAAGGCCGTTATCATCAAACTAGAGGATTCAGGCCTATCAATATTTACAGCATACTGTTGGTGATGGTGTGGGTTATTTCAACGTCACTCGCCTTAAACACCTGCAACAGTCTTGGTGGCGATAAAATCAGGTTCTTCATGGCAATGCTGGTTTGGTTATATGCAAACTAAAACGGATTTTATCTTCTGAAATCAGCCCAAAACTAAACGTAAAGCCATTCGCTTTCGCTATATTTTCAACAATCGCGAGGCCAAGACCATGGCGGTCGGTATTGGTTCGAGATTGTTCAGCCTGAAACAGCGGTTGAGTAAGGTGCTCTAGGTCATGGGAGTTAAGTGATTTAAGCAATGTATTTTCTACATAAATAGTCACACCGTTATCTTCTGCAAATAAGCTCAATTTAATCTCAGACTGCTCGGGGCTGTAATAAAGCGCATTGTCGAATAAATTAGTTAATATAAGATCCAATGAAAACTCATCCGCAAAAATATGTTTGTCCATTAACTGGTTATCAATGAGTAAGCGTTTATTAATGTCGTGGTATTTAAACGCCAAGGTTTCAATAATATGTTCAAGTAATGTTGAGATATCGAGCTGTTGGCGGTTTAAATGAATATGCTCAGATGATGCCTGCTGCAGCAGTAATAAGTTACTCACAATGGTCTTCATTCTAAGGCTTATATTCAACACATCTTGTTTGTATGTTGTCGCAATACGCTGGTCATCCGGATAGCGAATATAAACTTCACTTAAACTGATTAACTCGCTAATAGGCGTTTTCAGCTCATGGGCGATATCGGCAGTAATCCGTTTTTCAGCTTGCAGGTACTGCTTGCTTATTTTTACAAATTTATTCAGTTCATCCCGAATCGGTTCGATTTCCAAATAGCGCTCAGCGCCAGCCGACAAAGGAATGTATTTTTGAGTCACATCTGCATGTTTTAAGGCGTCATTGAGCTCATTTAATGGTGCCAAGCCACGATAAATCACTTTCACCACCGCCCAGCGGATCAACACAATAACCAGCAATAAACCAATCGCCAAACTCGAGTCGATAATCACTAAAATTTGAGTGAGGTCTTCTGTCGTAATCGCCACAGTTAACCACATAGGCTCAACATTAATGGCAGCATCACCTAAAGACTTTGGCACTTGAGGTTCAAAATACGCCACCATCGCTCGCCCAGAGCGACCATCAGGCAAATCGACATCAGCAAAAATGGCGCTGTTCAGTGGAATGTCTTTTTTGAGTAAATCTACTCTAGGAAAATGGTTTAACGACTCCGAGCGCTCAAATACTGCATCGCCTTGCCACAACTGAAAAAAACTGGCTTTAGTTGAGGTACCAAACTCAGGCATAAACTCACCTGCAAAATCAAACTCAGTACCTTCTGGTGTTACTTTTACTAACGTTTTTAAATAATTAGACTTATCTGTGAGTGCATTATCAAACTCAACATCAACCCAGTTATCAATGCTTATGTCGATAGCCAAAAACACCAGAATCAAAATTGCCGACACCACGTAGGTCATGGTGTTCATTAGTTTAGAGGTTAATGACTTCATGCTTTTTCATCCACAAAGTAACCAAAACCTCGTTTATTTTTTACCGGCAATGTTGCCCCCACCGCTTTGGCTTTTTTACGCACAGACGATAAATGCGCTTCAATGGTATTTTTAGATAAGTGATTAAACGACCCCACCACAGCCTCGCTGATTTGCTCCGGATTAAGCACTTGTTTAGGGTTATTAAATAGGTATTCAACTATCTTAAATTCGTTTTTAGTTAGGTCGATAAATTGACCATTCACCAGCAATGATTTATTGCTGCTATCAAGGACAAAATTAGCAATACTAATTGTTTTAGTATGTTGATTTAACTCACCACGTCGGCCCACGGTAATCAGCCGCGCTTGCAGTTCATCAAACGAAAATGGTTTGGTTAAATAGTCATCCGCGCCAGACAATAATCCGTTAACGCGATCTTCCGCCTGAGATTTAGCCGACAAAATAATCACCTTGGCTTGGTTACCTAACTTACGAATACTTTTCAATAAGCTAATACCATCAACATTGGGTAGCATTAAATCTAAAATGATAAAGTCATACTGGTTAGTCAACGCCATACTTAAGCCCTCAGAGCCATCGCCGGTTTCATCAACGGTATAACCTAAATGATCTAACCCCACTCTAATTCCGCGCCGCAGCGCTTCTGAGTCTTCAATTAACAACACTTTCATTGAGTGCCCTTATCCTATTTATGCCTTACCCATTAACCGACTGATGCTTCACTGTACTCAGTTATTGAAACACTTATGGCCATAAAACCGCCCACCACACAATCACAGCCATCAGCATGCTGATAAACACAAATGCTGATGCAATGTCTTTGGCCAAGCCTGATAAGGTATTAAATTCTAAACCAATACGGTCCACAACCACTTCTATAGCAGTGTTAACCAGTTCAGCAAACAATACAAACAGTAATGCGAGCACCAATATGGCTGATTGCGCAACACTGATATTGACGACACAAGCCAATACGGTTAATGGCACAAATAACATCAACTCCTGTTGAAAAGCCGCTTCGTTACGGCACATCCACTTTAAGCCATTAAAGGTATGTTTACAGGTATACAATAAACGCATTATTCCTTGGCGCTTAACCACTATTTTTGGCTGTTCAGTACTATTTACTTTGTTCACTGTGGTTGATGATCTCATGGTGATGTCCTAATTCAATTTACAGCGACTAGTCATGTCTAAGGCGGCGTCACGCACCGAGGTATTAACCCCATAAAGCCCTAACAAACTGTGAAACAAATTGTCGTGTGAGTAGCTTGCCGTTTGGGCATGTTCAACAAGACATTCACGGTCGACACCTTTTGCTTGAGTGTAATCTTGCGGCAACCACATAAACCAAGGCACATGTGTTTGCTGGCTAGGTGCAATACTGTAAGGCGTGCCGTGTAAGTACATGCCGTTTTCACCTAATGATTCACCATGATCAGACAGGTAAACCAATGCCACGTTATATTTGTCTTGGTATTGCTCAAGCACCTTAATGGTTTTGGCTAACACAAAGTCGGTATAAACAATGGTGTTGTCGTACACATTGACTATCTCTTGGTCAGTGCAGTTTTCAATATCACTGCGGTTACACTCAGGGGTAAACGAAGCTTTGTTTGCAGGGTAACGTTGCCAGTAAGTTGGCCCATGGCTACCAATAGTATGTAACGCAATAAATTGGTTCGCTAACCCTTTACCCGACGCGGCACTAGTCTGTGTATCTTGTTGTAATTTTTGAGTAAGCTTTTCAATTAATATCTCATCGTAGCAACTTAAACCATCACACAATGGGTTATTTTCGCTAGGTGATATGTCAATTTTATTAATCCGTGCTCCAACCGCTTTATCGCCACCGTCATTGTCAAACCAGGTTACTTCAACACCTGCCGCCTTGATGACATCAAGCACGTTATTTTGCGCGTCAGCAGCTTTGCGACTGTAGTCATTACGCGTTAAGTTTGAAAACATACAAGGTAGCGAGTGTGCAGTGGCGGTTCCGCACGAGGACACATCTTGCAGCGCGATAATGCCTAGGTTTTCAGTGTATGGGTTGGTGTTACGTTGATAGCCGTTATGAGCCATGTTTTGCGCTCGCGCAGTTTCGCCAACCACTAATACCATTAATGTAGGCTTACCATTGGCAACTGGCACTAACTTCGCATCTTGACCAATAGGATTAAACGTCAATTTTTCACTAAAGAAGCGTTGATTAATATACTTAGCAGTGTTGTAAATATGCGCAGGAATAATCATTTTATTGAGGTACTGATTATTGCGCCCAACAGAGGCGTAATCTTTATAAAAAAACAACACCATCACTCCAATAACAGCTAATCCAAGGACAACAAATCCTACCCGACGAAACAAGGCTTTGGTTAATGATACCTGGCTAGCAATATTTGTGCGGTACACCCAAACAGACGGCAAGATCCCAAATACCAACACATAGCCTACTGAGTTGATACTTAAATAAGAAATCGCTTCGCCAGAGTTGGTCTCAAAGATATTTTCGATCATGCTGTAATCTAAAATAACGTTGTACTGAAGCATGGCGTACATCGCCGCAGACGAAGACAATATGAGTACAATCATTGCTGGCTTATAAACAAAACGAAAGGCAAATATGCTGAAGATCACCATAAAGCAGCCACTGAGCAAAATCGCTGGCGTTAGCGAAAATAGCACATGGCCCTCTGTCGATAATTGGTAAATTTTACGAATAATGGGGAAGTTTAATACCAGGCCAAAATATACCGCAATAATGCCCGTCATCGCTTCATAACTGATGCTTTGTGGGGTAATGCGTGACCATGTTTCAGTTAATAATTTCATAATAACCACTCGCGTTAAACTCGACTGGCGTTGATATTCAACTAAAACACTTAAGATCCACTGAATAAAAACTGAATTATTACTGACTGTAGACATTCAGTTTTAAAAGAGCATAAAAATGCCCTTACTCAACAAAGTAAGGGCTTTAAATCAATGCATTAAGCTAACTTAACAATGCGTCAGCGTAAATACATTATTTCTTCAGTTTGGCAAACGCATCAGCAAAGGCATTACCCATTGCTGCATTTTGCGGTGCTTTTACCGGTTTATTAGCCTGTTTGGGCTGGTTGTTTTGTTTAGATTTACCATGACTCGGTTTGCCACTAAATGAAGCCTTTTGTGATCCCGATTTAGCTTGGCCCATTTTGGCAGGCGCAGGCTTTTCATCTAGGCGCATGCTTAAGGCAATGCGGCGACGCTCTACGTCCACTTCCATCACCTTAACTTTTACGACATCACCCGCTTTCACCACAGTATGAGGGTCACTCACAAACTTGTCGGTTAAGGATGAAATATGCACTAAGCCATCTTGATGCACGCCAATATCCACAAAGGCACCAAAGTTAGTCACATTGGTCACCACGCCTTCTAAAATCATTTCAAGCTTAAGGTCTTTTAACTCCTCTACGCCGTCTTTAAAGTTAGCGGTTTTAAACTCACCACGCGGGTCACGTCCTGGTTTATCGAGTTCAGACAAAATGTCGTTAATGGTTGGCACACCAAAGGTGTCAGTGACAAAGTCCGCGGCATTAATGTCGTGCAATAAATCGGGGTTACCAATAAGCTGCGCAACCGGTTGCTGCTTAGCTGCAGCAATGGTTTCAACTAAGCTATAGGCTTCTGGGTGAACCGATGAGGCATCAAGCGGATTGTCGCCATTGCGAATACGCAAGAAACCCGCGGCTTGTTCAAAGGCTTTTGGACCAAGGCGCGGCACGCTCAACACTTGCTTACGGTTAGTAAACTGGCCATTGGCATCACGATAATCAACAATGTTTTTTGCGAGGGTTTTATTTAACCCAGCCACCTGAGTCAATAACGGCGCTGACGCCATGTTTAAATCTACACCCACACCGTTTACACAATCTTCAACAACCGCTTCAAGTGACTGCGACAGCATGCTTTGACTAACATCATGTTGATATTGGCCAACGCCGATGGCTTTAGGTTCAATTTTAACCAGCTCGGCTAATGGGTCTTGTAAACGACGAGCAATCGATACTGCACCGCGAATAGACACATCTAAATCCGGAAACTCATTAGCTGCAAATTCAGACGCTGAATACACTGATGCGCCCGCTTCGCTTACCATCACTTTGGTTAATTGAGGTTGCGACTCTTTAACAGCCGCAATAAGCTCACCCGCTAACTTATCGGTCTCACGCGAACCCGTTCCGTTACCAATGGCAATAATCTCGACCTTATGCATCGCCACTAGGTTACTTAAGGTACGGATTGATTTGTCCCATAAGTTTTGCGGTGCATGTGGGAAAATCGTGGTGTGAGCCACTAACTTGCCAGTGTTATCAACAATGGCCACTTTAACGCCGGTGCGGATCCCAGGATCTAGCCCCATAGTGGCTTTAGCGCCTGCAGGTGCCGCCATTAATAAGTCGCCTAAGTTACGGGCAAACACTTTAATGGCTTCTTCTTCGGCACTTTCACGCATTTTGGCAATAAACTCAGTTTCCATTTGCAAGGCCACTTTAATGCGCCAAGTTGAGGTCACCACGGTTTTTAGCCAGCTATCAACGCTAGAGTCAGTTAATACTAAGTTGAAATGATCGCTAATGATCACTTCGCAATAACTGCCTTGAGTGGCTTCGGTATTTGGGTCGGCATTCATCGACAAGCTCAGCACACCTTCATTACGACCGCGCAGCATGGCTAAGGCGCGGTGTGATGGGATTTTGCTCATCAACTCATTATATTCAAAATAGTCGCGAAACTTAGCGCCTTCTTTTTCTTTGCCTTTGACCATTCGGCTCTCAAGCACTGCTTGTTGGCTTAAATGCTGACGCACTTTGCGCAACAGCTCTGCATCTTCAGCAAAGCGTTCCATCAAAATGTAACGCGCACCGTCTAATACTGCTCTAATGTCGGCAAAACCGGCTTCTGGATTTAAAAACTCAGCCGCTTTGGTCTCTATATCTAATTGGCGATCGGCTAAAACAGCATCCACCAACGGCTCAATGCCGGCTTCGATGGCAATTTGGCCTTTGGTACGACGCTTAGGTTTGTATGGCAGGTATAAATCTTCAAGGCGGGTTTTACTGTCTGCTTCATTAATGGCTTGCGACAACGCTGGGGTTAACTTTCCTTGCGCTTCAATGCTCGACAACACCACTTGGCGACGGTCATGCAATTCACGCAAATAACCAAGGCGTGAAAACAAGTTACGCAGCTGAGTGTCATCTAAGCCACCGGTGGCTTCTTTACGATAGCGGGCCACAAACGGTACGGTTGCACCATCATCTAAAAGTGCAATGGTCGCAGCGACCTGTTGCTCACGAACGTTAAGCTCTTGAGCGATAATCTGGGCAATATTATGCATAATGGATCGAGTTCGGCATGGTTTAAAATAAAATTATGCCAAAGATAGCATACTCTTTGATAGAGTTTTACGCTGATTAGACAACATGAACAGTAAACGGTCTTAAGAAGCTGAAATTTTGGCGTTACAAAACGCTTTTGGTGATAAGCCTGCCACCTTAGAAAAAAATCGACTAAAAGTAGACATATCAGTAAATCCGCACTCATACGCTGTTAATTTTATGTTTCCTTTGTTAATAAGTAATCTAGAAATAATATGATTAATCTTTGCGTCATTAATAATGCTTTGGGGGTTTGTATCTAACAATTTTAATTCTCTTTGCAAACTTCTCGGCGTCATATTAATAACTTGAGACAATGCAGCAAGTGATAACGAATGATAAGGAATACTATTTGCAGCTGCATTTACCCTTTCTAATTCGCTTATGTTTTCGACAACCAACTGTTTATCTTCAACAATATCACCCTCATCTTTATTTATCGTGACACTAAAATGATCTTTATTAAATTCAACTTGCTCAAACATATTTATATATTTACTATAAAAGTCACGACCATATGGAAGACGAATTAACATATCATCGGATTTTTCTAATAAAGGTTTAAATATTTCAATCATACAAAAATAGATAAACAAATCATCATATTTTGAGGCGAGCTGCTCTGGACCTCGCTTTGCAACAAGGGTAACGCTAGTTTTAGACACAATGCTAGACCATGCAAGATCTGAAATACTTCGATAATAATGAGTAAAATCTAATAGATTAAGTGCCGCTGACTTATTAAAGTCTAATATTTTAATAGTAAAAGGAATTAATCTTTCTCTGAACACATGTTCTAAATCAGCAAAGAAGTATGGATTATTATCCATGGCTTCCATTTCATATAAAATATTATTAATTGAGTAATAATTAATCTTGTCATCATCGGATAACAACCGTATATGTTGATATTCATCAGGCACAGAAATACCTTTGCTATCGCAATATTCAATAACAATTTTAGTATGCAGTGCAGGGCGACATTTAAATTTGATCACGGGGTGAACTTTACCTCGTCAATTGACTCTAATTTACATTAAATGACATTTTATCTTTTTTGTTATATTGAGTGTTGATCTTAGTCACACTTGTCGTTTTATGCCAATTTCTTAGCATGGCTAACCCCACTTTCGACATCTAAACTACCTATTACGATATACATCATTTACATAAGTTAAGGTAGGAACCCCCTATGAACGCATACAAGCAACTGCTCTTTGCGCTTTCACTGGTCATTTATGGGTGTGCATTTAATGCTGCATCTACACCTTGGGAACAACTCGATTCAGAGCAACTTGAAACCACACTCATTGAAAAGTTTGCAGAGGGTAACTATTCACCTAAAGGTGCAGATAGCTGCTTAATGTGTCATAAAAAAAATGACAAAGTGATGGATATCTTTAAAGGTGTTCATGGCAATGTCACTAATTCAAATTCACCTATGGCCGGCCTTCAATGTGAAGCCTGTCATGGACCGCTCGGTAACCATAACCGCGGTGGTAAAGAGCCGATGATCCAGTTTGGTCAAGACAGCAAACTGTCGACTCAAACTCAAAATACCGTTTGTCAGGGTTGTCATAACGATGCCAAGCAAATGGCGTGGCATAACAGCACACACAATCTTGAAGACATTGCTTGTGCCGACTGTCATGTTGTCCATGCCGCAACCGACCCTGCACTTGAAAAACTCACCGTCAACGACACCTGTACCAACTGTCACACGCGTGAAAAAGCAGACATGAACAAACGCTCTAGTCACCCAATGAAATGGGACCAAATGACCTGTATCGATTGTCATTCACCACATGGGTCAATGAGCGAAAGCGCGTTAAACAAACCTTCTATTAATGACACATGTTACAGCTGCCATGCTGAAAAGCGTGGCCCCGTTCTGTGGGAACATGCGCCAGTCACCGAAAACTGTGTTACCTGCCATAACCCGCACGGTAGCGTAAACGAAAGCATGCTAACCCATCGTGCACCTCAACTGTGTCAACAATGTCATGCCGATGATGGCCATGCGAGTCGTGTGGTGCAGCAACCAGGTGTGGACGCCTTTGGTGGCGGTAAAAGTTGTTTAAATTGCCACAGCCAAATCCATGGTTCTAACCACCCTGCTGGCAGCACATTGCAGCGTTAATGAGGAGTCACACAATGAATTTTAAACTCAATATTATTACCGCCTCATTATTGCTCGCGTCTGCGCCAGTACTGTCAGCGAACTTTGCCGTAAGCCAGGCCAATACGACTCAGGTTGACCAGCAAAACTATCAATGTAAGCGCTGTGAAGTGAACTCAGGTTATCGCGGTAACGTCAGTGTGGCAGCAGGCTACATTGAAAGTGATGATGTACATGTGGCCAATGCATTCGGCACTGACCAGGATGGCTTTGTTGCCACGGCCAATGCTGACGTGCAATACCAAAATAGCGAGGGTTACCAGGCTAAGCTTAACACTCACCAATTAGGCTACGAAAACAGCTTTGCTCAAATGAGCGCCGGTAAACCGGGGTTATTTACCGTCGACGCCGACTATCAGTTAATCACCACATATCAATCGGGTGATGCGCAAAGCAACTTATATTATGACCAGGGCACGCTCGTCAACAGCACCTTGCCATACGCGTTTGAGCTTTCTCAGCAACGTGAAAAAATAGCCTTGCAAGCTGAAGTGCAACACGACATGTATCAAGGTTATGTGCAGTTCGAAACCGAAGATAAGTCAGGTTACACCAGTAGCAGTGTGATGAACCCAAGCCCTGTTAACATCGGCTTGGTGGTTGACTCAACCACCGATTCATTTACCGCAGGCGCGATATTAAATGGGGCGAACTGGCTTACCGAACTCAGTTATTTTGCAAGCCAGTACGACAATAACAGTCAGGATTTAAGCTTCACTTATTTAGACGATGTCTATGCCGCAGCACCAGACAATGAAGCGCATCAAATCTCACTCTCGGGTCAATACCAATTAGACAGCACCGTGATGTCTGGGCGCTTTATTGTCGGCCGGATGATACAAGATGACGACTTAATCTCAATGAGCGGTAACCCAATACAAAATTGGGATGGTGAAGTTGATACCACAGATGCGACCTTAAAAGTGTCATCAATGTTGAGTAATCGTTTACGTGTGGGCGGTAGCTATGACTACAGCAACCGCGAAAACAACAGCTCAGTATTTGAATTTCAGCAATACACCTTTAATGACTTAAACGACACCTTTAAAGAAAACATTGCCACTGACATTGAGCGTTCAACGTATAAGCTCAACGCCAAATACCGTATCAGTCAGGGCTATCGCCTGCAAGCGGGTTACGACCGTAAAGAAATAGACAGAAGCTACAGTGCCCGTGAAGAAACCCACGACGACACGCTATGGGGCAAATTGTCTATTCGCGCTATAGACAACGTTGTTATTGATATTAAAGCAGAGCACAGCAACCGTGATGGCTCAGCGTACCAAACGGATGAATTAACCTCGTCAGAAGAAAACGCCTTAATGCGCAAGTACTACCTGGCCAACAGAACCCGCAATAACGTTGAGTTAAGCATTAACCACACCCCGCTCAGCTGGTTAGGCGTCGACATCAGTGCACACTACGCCAAAGATGATTACGACGACACCGTTATCGGCTTAACCGAATCAGAAGACTACGGCGTCAACCTTAACCTTAATGCCACTGTCTCTAAACATGTCAGCTTATATGGCTTTGCCAGCCAGCAATGGATTAACTCAGCACAAGCGAGCAGCCAAAGTTACAGCGCAGCCGACTGGTATACCGACATTGAAGATGAATTTATCAATATCGGTACCGGTATTAGCTACGGCGGCTTAATGCAAGACAAGCTGACACTGGGTGCAGACTACTTGTTTAGCAACTCAAACAGCGACACTTACATCACCAGCACAGGCACAACGCCCTATGGTGACTATTACTCATACAACCACAGCGTCAACATGTACGCAAACTACAACCTGAGTAACGAAATGGCACTCAAACTGACTTACCGCTATGAGCGTTATTACGACACAGATGACGCACAAATGTCGCTTGATGAAACGACAAGCGTAATCACTTTAGGTGAGTTAAATCATAACTATAGCGCCCATCAGGTCATGCTGAACTTCAGCTACCTGTTGTAAACGTTACCCAAACCAAATTTACATTTAGTAAGAGGACATCACAATGGAACGCAGAAGTTTCTTAAAAATGAGTGCTGCTATGGGTTGTGCCGCAACCGTCGCGGGTTGTAACTCAAGCTCTAAAGATGCAGTAAAAGTACCAGTGGACACACCAGTATCAGAAGAAACAATGACATGGTCAGCCTGTCTTGTTAACTGTGGTTCTAACTGTCCAATTAAAGTGTTTAGCCGCGATGGCATGATCACCCGCGTTGAAACTGACCACGAAGTCGAAGACGTTTACGGCTTACATCAAGTTCGTGCTTGTGCTCGCGGCCGTTCATTACGTCAAAGAACCTACGCATTTGACCGTTTAAAAACCCCAATGAAACGTGTTGGTGCACGTGGTGAAGGTAAATTTGTCCCTATTACCTGGGAAGAAGCGACTACGACAATCGCGAACAAATTAACCTCAGTGATTGCTGAACACGGTAACAAAGCAATTTTCAGAAGCTACGGCTCTGGTGCGTATTACGGTTTTGCTTCTAACAGCTGTTTTAACCGTTTATTCAATTTAGTAGGCGGTTATTTAGATAAATTTGGTAACTACTCTTGGGCACAACAAACTGAAGCCGCCAAGCACACATTTGGTTCTGGCAGTACTTCAGGTTCAGCCACTGTCACACTAGAAAGCAGCGACTTTTTACTTGGCTTTGCTTATAACCCAAGCGAAATTAGACAATCTGGTTCAGGCGAAGGTTACGATTACTTGCAAGCTCTGCAGCGTAATAACGGCCTGAAAATCACCATGATTGATCCGCGTTATACAGACTCTATGCTGGGTAAAGAGTCGACTTGGTTACCGATTAGACCGGGCACAGATGCTGCTTTAGCAGAAGCCATGGCCTACTTAATGATCAGCTCTGGCTGGGTTGATGCCAACTCAATTAACTTCATTAACCAGTACGCAGTCGGTTATGATGCTGCATCAATTTTGGCTCAAAAAGAAATTTTTGAAGCCAGTGGCGATGCCACCAAAATTGAATATGCCGCGGCAATGAACCCAAGTGAAAACTACTACGACTATATAATGGGTCTTGGTATTTACAGCGACAGAGGTCCACGCACACCCGCTTGGGCAGAAAAAATCACCGGTATCAGCGAAGCACAAATTAACACCTTAGCCGACGATTTAATGGCCGCTGACAGACCATACATTATTGCGGGCGCTGGCGTTAACCGCCATGCAAACGGTGAGCAAAACGTGCGTGCTATTTACATGCTAGGAGTACTAGCCGGTAAATTAGGTCAAGTCGGTGCATCAAATGGTGAACTGCCAAACATGAACAGCATGTTCCGTGGTGGTATTCCTACAGGCACTAACCCAATTAAAGAAAGAATCTCTTTCTTTACATGGACTGAAGCCATTCACAACGGCGAAAACATGACAGCGAGAACCCACGGTGTTACGGGTACAGAAACGTTAGATACGCCATTAGGCACTAATATCAAAGTCATCTTTTCAGCGTCTGATAGCACCCTGCTAAATCAGCATTCTGATATTAATAAAACCGCTGAAATCTACAGTGACGAAAACGGTGTTGAACTGATTGTCTCTTGCGATTGCTGGATGACACCAGGCAGTAAATTTGCCGACATCATTCTACCAGACACCTCATGGTTAGAATCAAACGACCTAGTTAATGACTCTTATGCATCTGGCGCATTAGGTTACATCACTGCAATGAAAGCCTTTGCAGACCCAATTTGGGATTGTAAATCAATGTACCAAGTTGCTGCACTTATAGCTGAAAAAATGGGCGTAGGTAACGAGTTTACTGAAGGTAAAACCGAAGACGACTGGCTTGAAGAGTTATATCAGCGAACTAAAGCGTCTAGCACTAACGAAGGTGTGACTCCTGCGTTCCCAGACACTTACAAAGAAGCACAAGAAATTGGCTTCTTCCGTAAAAACATGAACAACCGTAATGTCGCACTTGAGTCATACATCAACGGTAGCGCTACATTGCCAACACCATCAGGCAAAATTGAAATCTACTCAGCAGAGCTAGCATGGCGTGCAGCAAACTGGGAACAAAACAAAGCCAAAGGTGACACCATCACAGCTATCCCACAATACACAGTAACCTGGGACGGCTACGAAGATGAAGACACCAGTACAGATTATCCATTACAGCTTTCTGGATACCACACCAAAGGTCGTACTCACTCAAGCTATCACAATGTGCCATGGCTACGTGAAGCGGTAGAAGACGCTATATGGATGAACGCCATCGACGCCCAAAACTACGGTGTATCGTCTGGTGATACGGTTGAAATATATAACGAACGCGGATCAATTGAAGTCACAGTAAGAGTGACACCACGTGTCATACCCGGTGTAGTCACACTCGGGCAAGGTGCTTGGTACAGCCCAGATCCAGATGGAAGAACAGGCTCAGCAGGTAAAGTTGTGGATATTGGAGGGGCGATTAACACCCTAACTCGATACATGCCAAGCCCAGTCGCAAAAGGCAACCCACAACACACAAACCGCGTTCAAATTCGTAAAGTTATTTAAGGGGCACTACTATGAGCGACTCAACCCAATATTGTTTTTATGTCGACACAACCAAATGCACAGGGTGCAAAGCTTGTCATATTTCTTGTAAAGATAGACAAGGCGATCAAATTCGCAGTGCAACCAAACCTGTAGAAGATGGTGTCCCAACATTAAATGGCGTTAACTGGCGCCGCGTATACGAATACGGTGGCGGTTCATGGAACGTTGACCCAAACACCGGTTCATATCAGCAAGAAGTGTATGCTTACTATATGTCTATCGGTTGTAACCATTGTTCAGAGCCTGTTTGTGTAAAAGCTTGCCCAACAGGCGCAATGCACAAACGCAGTGAAGATGGCCTAGTGCTCGTTGAAGAAAGCCTATGTATCGCATGCGAAAGCTGCGCACGAGCTTGCCCATACGATGCACCACAACTTGATCAAGAAAGAAAAGTCATGACCAAGTGTGATGGTTGTTACGAGCGTCTAGCTGTCGGTCGTAAGCCAGTGTGTGTAGAATCATGTCCAATGCGTGCAATAGACTTTGATACCGTCGAAAATATCGTAGCAAAATACGGTGCGGGCGACTCACACATTGCACCATTACCAAACCAATCATTGACTTCACCTAACTTGATTATCAAAGCCAATCGCCATGGCCAAGGTACAACAGGTGGCACAGGTCAAATTCTGAATCCTACAGAAGTGTAATAATTGAGGCAGTGATAACCTTTTATCACTGCCTTTTTTTGAGGACCTAACAATGACAGAAAACCACATTGCAACAATCGATATTGATAACGATAAGTTAGCTGAATATCAATCTATTGCCCGCATACTGCATAACGTTTATTGCTTTTACCCAAACGAAGAGTTGATCAACAACTTTATCGATAATGACGTAGCCCAAACCTGGCCAGTGTATGCCGAGCTTGCACCACAACAACCGGGGCAATTTTATTTACAACAATACCTTAAACAATGGCAAGCAGACCAACTCACCGATCTGCAAGTCGACTACGGCAGCCTGTATTTTGGCCCTGGCGAGCCTAAAGCTATCCCACAAGGTTCAGCTTATCTAGGCGAAGAGCAAGTGCATTTTGATGTATCAACCTTAGCCCTTGTAGACTTTTACAAACGCCATGAAGTAGAATTTACGTTAGATATGCCACAACCGGTTGACCATATTGGGTTATTTTTTAGTGTATTAGATTCAAGCTTCCAACGCTTAATTGAATCAGACCCACAAACCAACAAAGCCGAATTAACGCAGTTTATTTATACCCTATTGCAAAAGCACTTTACCCCATGGGTAGGCCGTTGTTTGGAGCTAAGCGAACAACATGCTAAAACCGATTTTTACCTTGGCATGGCCAAAATGACCAAGGCCTATATTAACGAGTTAACTAATACGTTTAACGTATTACCCATGCCAAGAAAACTGCATAGGTAATGCAGAGCAACGGCGTTATTCAGTAGGAAGCAAAATGTCTTTTATACGCGCAGTATCATCTCAATGGAACAAAGCTGAATGGTCACATCAGCTGGTGCTGTTTTGGCAGCAAGACGAGTATGTAAGAAGCCTCTTTGTGGGAGCGACAACCATGATCACTGTGGCCAACGTGATAGCAGCAATGAAACCGCTCCCCGATCCCTCTCTACAACACGCCTCCACAGCACCTATCGACTCAGCTGAACTAACGCCGCCACAAATTGGATTAACCCAGTTTGAGGCCGCTAGTACATTATTTGATTGTTTTTTGCTGTTATTTGTAAAAGAGCTGCAATATCAACAGCTCTCACAAGCAGAAGCCATCATTGTTCAACTGGCGGAGTACTATGCAATTAACTACCAAAAAAAGCCGATTGAAGACACTAAACTGATGAATCAAAGCGCCCAGATAATTCACGCAGTCGCCCAGTTAAAACAAATCAGAAACGTACAACGTAAAGCAAAGCGAAATATGGGCGCTCACTAACTTAAAACACCTGCTTAACGCCACTACCCATCGACAAATGCCAATAAATTAGTTAATTTCAACGTGAGTAACAATCACCAAGAGAAGCGTGTGAAAACGAAGTTAATTACCCTAGAAGGCTACAACAAGCTCAGACTTGAGCACGATTACTTATGGAAAGAGCAGCGTCCAGAAGTGACTAAAATTGTCACTTGGGCGGCAGGTTTAGGTGACCGATCTGAAAATGCTGATTATCAGTTCAACAAGCGTTTATTAAGGCAAATAGACCGTCGAGTACGGTACTTACGCAAACTGCTGCCCGACTTAAAAATTGTTTACTACGCACCAGAGCAAGAAGGCAAAGTGTTTTTTGGTGCCATAGTCGAAATTGAAAACGACGCCGGCGACATTAAAACCTTTAAAATTGTCGGCCCAGAAGAAATCTACGACGAACGCAAAGATTACATCTCAATCGACTCACCTATGGCACGCGCACTGCTCAAAAAAGAAGTCGACGACGAAGCGGTGGTCAGCACGCCCCAAGGTGATAAAACCTGGTACATTAATAAAATTACTTATATTAAAGACTAAAGTTATATTAAAGGCTAAAGTTTATTCTGCACTAAAACGCAAATAGGCTTGTGATGCACTACACAGCACAAGCCCAGACGTTATATTTAAAATGGCCTACACCTCTATGCGATCTTGAGCCACCAGCAAGGCCATAAAATCGTCAGTGGTGTTAATCTCAAGATCCACCTTCATAAAATCAGCCATGGCATACACGCTAGCATTAACATTTTGATCGCTATCAATCGCCATACTCATTCGCTCAGCCATGCGCCTAAACTGTAATTTTTGTTGAGTTAAGGTTTGCAAAGCCGCAGCCTCAAAAGCATCGGTGTTTTCTTTAATTTGACGAATGCGAAACTCGAAAATTTCTTTCACCCGTGCAGCGCGCTTTTCGTCTTTTACTGAAAACAAATCCATCTTGTCCAGTAGCCAAACCACCACGGTCGATGCGATACCAGTAAACATCACCATCACAACATCAGATAACACATCGCCAAAAGGTAACTTGTTAATAAAGCCCAGCACAGACTCTTCAAAAGCAAAGCCAATATAGGTCACCACAGTACTGGCAAGTAACTTGGTTATGGCATCCGCTTTCTCGGCTCCAGATGATTCCCCCAGCAAGATTTTGATTGATGCTAGAATGGCATTAAAGCCTTCTGTGATAATTTTCAACGCTTTTTTCAATATGCCAACAAACATATCGACAATGGCATTGACCAGGTATTTAACAAAGTTCATCGCGGCATCTTTGAAACTGCCCAAGCTGATATTCATTAAATTACGAGTAATGTATTTAAGCGCTCGTTTCATTCTAAATGAGAATGCATCCATGCTTGATGAGCAACCAGTATCATGCGTAATGCCATTCTGAAACATGTCTTTTAGTTCAAAACTCACGGCCTTGACCACCAAAATAATCAGCTCACCAATACCTGCATCAACCAGCTCATCTTTGGCTTTCGAACCCGCTTTAAGCGCCTCGCCTTTTACCAGTTTAGTGTCTGCGGTTAGTTTGTTTGCCACCTTTTGGTTCAGATGAGACTCTACTGCAGTACGCGCTTCAGACTCACGCGCTAACGCTTTATTCCAGGTGGCCTCATTAACGTGGGTTTCAAGACTCGCCAACGTTTTCTTTTCAGCCGCACTGAGTTTAGGCTTAGCTTTCAGGTTATCTCTTTTTTGCTTAAGATCGCTCCAGCTAGAGTCTAATTTTATTTTGTTGATTTTTTGGCTGACAACGTCAAAATTGTCAGCGCTACCCGCCGCGTCTCTTAGGTCGGCTACCGACAGTGCCTTGGACGAGCCATACTCATCAAAAATATGCTTTAACGGCAGGTTATGATCGTTATTATAGGTCCGTTCAACCGCATTTAACCCTTTAGCCTCAAGCTCATTCTTATAGCTTGTCGAGTTTCTGCGCAGCTGCTTACGCTCACCTCTATCATTAACCTCAAGTTCGCTGTATACCCTTTTTTTATCGGAGAAATACGCATCGGTATAAGCCGTTTTCTTACCCACATCCTCCATATAATTATCTGGAGTATGAGAGTCCGCATCTGCTTTGGTTCGAACATATTCACCTTTGTCATCTTGATGACTTTTGCTATCGGCGTCGAGTCGCTGCTTTTCAAACCGTTGGTCTTTTTCGGTGGTAGTAGAACCTAGGTAGTCAAAGTTATTTATCTCGCTCACCAAGCGAGTCGCAGTGATGCCACGCTGCTTTAACCCCAGCTTCTTTATGCACAGCAAGCCATCACAAAGGTTTAGTATCAGCGGCTTAACAAGCTCATCGGTAACATTACCGCCTTGCTCAAATTCATCATAAATCTGTGCCATCACAGCCAATGACTCACGCTGATCATGTAACTCCATGTTGATCAGTTGCTTACTCACCTGAAGCGGTGAGCAGCCCTGCAGCTCACTCAATACTTGCTCTGTGCTGATGACTGGCTGAGCATAGTCATTTTTTGTCGCCATTAATCAATCCTTTATGCGGCAATACCCTGAATAGATACCACTTTTTCAAATAAGACTTTGGCCTGTTGGTTATCTCCGGCCTTAACCTTGCCGCTCTCGGACAAGTAACCCAAGTTAGCCATTTGCTTAAGCACGATAGATAAATTAAACAACGCCTGAAACTCCTCAATATGAGCAATAGGGATCAGCCTGAAATCGAGTTTATGCGCAAAAATATCGCCTGATTGACTCATTTGTTTGTGTCGCTGAGTTTGAATACCATACTCAAAACGATCTAATAACTTACTGTAGTTACTAATCAAAACATCAAAGTATTCCACTACGTTATCAATCGATTTTGCCACAACTTTAAGCTGACGCAGGTGTGACTGCATTTTGGCAATTTCCTCATTAATACGCGCTTCTTCTTCCTGCACTTTAAGCAGAGTTTGCTTGGCTTTTTTACGCGAGTAAAAGCCCAGAGTCAGTACGTAAGAAGCCACTCGCACTAAATCAAATTTGTTAAAATCAATTAAAAATAGGTTTTCTCTTTGGCCAACCGACTCACTGGCTTTAACTTCAAGAATGGCATCACTAAACAATTCTTCAAACGGTTGCCCTTTAACCGTTACATTGTGTAAACGATTAGACAGTGAGATAAAACGACTAAACTGCACATCGTATATATCTTGCTTAAAACGGTTGATGGCACTGACTCTTTTGTCTATATCCGCGATGAGTTTAATACTCGACTTGTCATATTGTGTCTTTTTTTTGTCGTAACGCTCGGTTATCTCTTGATACAGTTGCTCAGCTTTATCAAAGGTGGTTTTGCCAGTAAAAGCGTTCCAGCACTTGGCGCCCTTTTCAACGACTTTATCGATGACCTTTCGGCCAACTTCAACCACCTTATCGACCATGTTGCTTATCTTGCTCGAGGCCCAGCTTCCAATCCGTCCAAACATAGATTAATCCTTCATAATAAGACTAAAACCTTCATGCACTAGGTCATTCATCGCCTCAACCCAGCGTTGTAGTCGCTTAAGCTCAAACTCTGCAATATCAAATGCGGCAGCCAGCTTGAGCATAAACTCAGTTTCACTTTCACAAAACTCATTATCAGCCAACACAATGCCAAATAACTCCACTAAAATAATCCGGCGGTTTTTCACCTCGCTCCGGGTTAATAGCTTAATGACGCCATCGATATCATCTTGTTTTTTCAGTTGATAACTTGGCATGCCACATTCATGGGTAAATGACTCGAAGATGGCTTTTTCTTGTTCTTTGTAGGTGCCGTTGAGCCCCATGGTGCAATAAGCCAGCTCCAGGAAATTTTTACGCTCTGCTACTGATAGTTCACTCAAATACATTAAGTCACCTTACTCTAATAAACTTTACTAATGGGTTCAGCTTGCTTGCCGTTGGCATCATAGGCGAATTCAACACGCTGGTTAATTTCGCCTGCAGCGTCATATAAATACTCAAAGCTCACTCGCTGCTGCTCATCATACTCAATGCCCTTAACCAGCTTGCCGTCATGATCATAAAACATCTGATATTTAAGCTGCTCGCCCAATAAAGTATCGCTACTGTGTTTTACGCCATTTTCGTAATATATCTGAGTCACTTGACCGCTGTGTTTATCTTCAACCTTAACAACTTTGCATTCGCCTAGGTGTTTAACAAAATCTTGGGTGTCGACGCTTAGCTCGGTATGTTGAGCGAGTTCATTAGTTAGCTCAACCAAATTTTGCACCCGCAAGTTTTGAATTAAGCCAGACAAGGTCTCTAAATTAGCTAACTGTTGCTGCTTGTAGGTAAACAGCAGTTTGTTAGATTCTTTACCAACTTCGACCTGAGCAAGCTTTATCGCTGTGTTCAGCTGACGGTTAGCTTCATTGACATGGTTTTGCATCTCACCATGATCACTGGCGAGCTGAGCTAAGACTTTCGTTAACGAATCCTGTAAGGCGGTGTTCAGCTGACGATTGGCTTCATTGACATGGTTTTGCATTTCTCCATGGTCACTGGCGAGCTGAGCTAAGACTTTCGATAGCGAATCCTGTAAGGCGGTGTCCAATTGACGGCGAGTTTCGTTAATGCTGGCTTGTGCTTCGTTATGGTTACTGCCCAGCTGAGTAACAATGGTCGATAAGGTTTGTTGCTGTAATGCTGCAGACTGGTTCGATACCAGCTTAAACTGCTCAACCAATGTCTGTAACTGGTTATACATATTGGTATTTTCAGTCTGCGTCTCTTGTAATTTAGTTAAAATAAGTTGATTAACTGCCTTAAATGATTGCAGGCTTTTATTTTGGTAAGTCTCGACAGCCGTGGTGATTTCAGCAACGCCTGTGTGGATTTGCGCTTGAACCAAATGAGGTATGGCTTCTACCGTGCTAGACAACAGTGCGTTGGCATCAGTGCTTTTCTGCAAAACATCCGCTTGCACAAGCTTGATTTTATTAAATAATATAACTTGGACGATAATGACCAAGAATCCCATTCCTACCGCCGCTAAAAGTACGTGCGTTAAACTGATTTCCATTGTTTTTCCATTCGTGACAAGTAAAAGACTGAGCATAAAGCCCAAAGAATAATTGGAATGAAGAGATCAAATCCAAAAATCCTCGATGAATAAATAACAGTGAGAGTCGGGATTTAATCAAACGCCATGGAAAAATGACGTAGCATAAATACAGCCCATATCCACTTTAAATGTGTATCGATATTCTACATTATTCATACGTGCAAAAGCGGACAACTACAAGGTAGAATGCCAAAAAAGTGATACAGGACAAGGAATAAGAAAAATAACCAACATTTTTTTACTGCGGAGTAAAGCCAATACCCTTTGCCTTTTTACACGAATAACTACCCAATATACGCCACGTGGCAGCCTCTTAGCACCGAATGCAACACTCAAGTTATCGGCAATAAAAAACACCAACTAAGCCGTAATTCAGCGCGGCTTAGGCGATAAAAAGCGATACATTAATAAAATTATCTATGCCTAATAGCAAAAGTCATTTAGGGTTGCTTATCAAGTTACTGTTATCGCTTTACTTTCCAATAGGTGTCACATTGAACAATACCAAAGGCAGTATTTATATGGTTGTTGCAATGGCTGCTTTTGCCATTGAAGACATGCTGATTAAGTCCGCAGCCGAAACCACCTCTTTAGGGCAAATTCTGGCGTTGTTTGGCCTCGGCGGCATGCTGATTTTTATGCTGCTAGCGTGGCGTAAAGGCCAAAAGATACTGCATCCCGCCATCATAACAACACCGATTTTAATCCGTGCAGTCTGCGAAGTGACTGGCCGCTTTACCTTTGCCCTAGCCATCACTCTCACTCCGCTATCGAGCGCCTCGGCAATATTACAAGCCACGCCGTTGATAGCCATGATAGGCGCGGCATTATTTTTTGGTGAACACGTAGGGGTTAAAAGATGGATTGCCGTACTTGTAGGGTTTATCGGGGTATTAATGATTATCCGCCCAGGACTCGCTGGGTTTGAAGTTAACTCACTACTCGCGGTCATCGCCACATTAGGCTTTGCCGGCCGCGATTTAGCCACCCGCGCAGCGCCGCCGGTGTTATCGAACATGCAACTTGGGGTATATGGTTTCTTTGTATTAATCCCTGCAGGTATCGCTATCCAGTTATATCAAAATGAACCAGCACAACTTAATACCACAGCATCGTTGCAAATCATCGGCGCGATTATTTTTGGCGTTGCAGCCTACAATGCCCTCACCATCGCCATGCGCGCTGGCGACGTATCGGTCATCGCCCCCTTTCGCTACACCCGTTTATTATTTGCCTTAGCGTTGGGCATATTCATATTTGGCGAATCACCCGATGTCATGACGCTACTCGGCAGCCTACTGGTTGTCGTCAGCGGCGTTTACACGCTCAGTCAAACACGTAAAAAAGTCAGTTCGAGGGTGGTGAATAGTGAAGCCTAATGGGCTGTGGGATTGAACAGGGTTTAGTTGTAGCACCAATTATCTTATGGCTTGTGGCCATTAAGATCATGGTGCTTCATTCTATGGTGAGAGTGAGGCACCAGAGGCTGACTCGTTTTTGACGAGGCTTGTTCGCTATTTTCTCGTCGTCCCGACGAATTTAATGAAGTCGAATTTAATGAAGTGGATCTGAGTGACATTTATCCAACTTTGGCGTCAGCGAAGTACCACGGCTTTGTATGGCCTTAGGCCACATAAAGCCAGAGTAACCATAACTATTCGACTTGACTGTGCTTTGCTTAATCCCCGTGATGGTTTACCGTTAAGCTTAATCGCCATTGCTCTGGAAAATCTTTCTGAATACGTGAATGGATAAACAGCGTTATCGCCATCGCTAACACTCCGCCCAGGCTAGCGAGAGCCATATCCTTATGCGCATCCCAAATGTCACCCTGGGTACCTAAATAGGCCATGCCAAGCTCGCCACCAAATACCTCAGCGGCGCCCCACTCTACTAACTCATATAACATCGATGTCGACATTATCAGGTTTAACGGTGTGAAATAGCTCCAAAAGCCTGTCACGCCAGCAATCTTGCAATACAAATCTCTCACTGGGTATGCCAGTAAGAAGCCGTATGCGAAATGAATTAATCGATCAAAGTTATTACGCTCCCAGCCCATATATTCATTAAGGCTAAAATTAAAATATGACTGCAGAAATTCATCATAGGGAACATTGGCATAAGTATAATGTGAGCCGATTTCATGCAAGCTCATAAAGACAAATATCAGGCTATAAGAAAGCCGCGATAATGGGCATTTTTTATAGGTGAACACCACAAAGATGGCAGAGAAGACAATTAATACATTCTCAAGCACCCAATCGGCTCGATTATAAGGGTTGATAGAAATAACAATAAATTCAATAACAAAGATGATTGAAAGCAATAAAAAATATCGTTTATGTTCCATAGTATGTTGGCCATTGTGAATTAAAGATATTTTATGGCTTGTAACGGCTGACTTGAGGCTTGCCTCTCAACATCACCTGCTAAACACAGATGAATAACGATAGTCACGGATGAATACCACTAAAAAATCTTAGGCAACAAACACCTACGACTCATAGATTACATTTATCACCGCGTCATTATTGATAATACGCTTTATTTTTATACAATAAACCCATACTGCAATATTTCAATGGCTAATGGTTTATTTAACACGACGTATCATCTCTGATTTTAAACAAGAATAAACCTTAACTCTTTACCTCAGTGTGGGCGAAACGCCATAAAATGAGTGGCCGTAGGCCATCAGCAAAAGCAAAACAAACACCTGGATCCCGGCTCAAAAGCATTGCCGGGATAATGAGATGGACCCACCCTTC